>CASDWE010000002.1 GCA_949284685.1 uncultured bacterium | reverse complement strand
TAAAGATGATGATATAGATATCGATCATATAAAAGATACAAGACTACCTTTATCTATATCTATTAAATTAGGTCTTAATTCATTTAAAAAGAATATAGTTAGATTAATATTTGCAATGTTTACAACATTTTTATCGATAGGGATATTTATGTCTACGATGTCATTAGTAAGTTATGATGAAGGGGAAACTACAAAAAATGTTTTAAAAGAAAATAATATTCCTACATTAAATTTAAAAATAGTAAACGGAAATAGTGCGGTAACATATGATGAGACTTTACTTATAAGCAATATATACGAAAATGAAGCAATTTATTTTATGTCATATGAAACTATTTTTGTTGATGGATGGATGACTAGTACAAATCTAGGCAGTGTTAATGAGGGTTTGTTTAACAAATTAGATTTTGTTTTATATGGAAATATGCCAAAAAATGATGATGAAATAATGTTATCAAAATATATTTTATTTGCCGAAAAATATTTAGATTCTTCAACATATAATGACGCTAATTACATCATGGAATTAATTAAAAGTGGTTATTATTATAACGAATATAAAATTGTTGGAATATTTGATACAAATATATCACTTACAACAAATATAAAATCCGCAAGCAATCTAGATTTAGCGTGTTTTATAAGCAAAAAATCATACGATAAATTATATAAAAACGAGCAAGCATATGCAGAAATAATTGACATATTAAATCAGGATAATTTGACTAATAAATTAAATAATTTAAATCAAACTTTAAAGAAAAATTATTCTTATAATCATCCATTTTCACAAGAAATTGAATCGTTATCTTCATTTGTTGCATTTTATAAAGACCTTTTTGTAATTATTGGTTCAATATTGCTTTTTTCCAGTGCTATAAATTTTATTGCCTATATTTATTTTATAATTGATAGTCAAAGAGATTTAATAAGAATATTAAGAAGTATTGGGACTTCAAGTTTTGATATAAGTGTTTCATTTATAATTGAAGCTACGCTAAAAAGTTTAGTGTCATACATTATTTCTTTAATAATTTATTTTATTGTTACTTTTGCCTTTAATAATTATTTAATTAATACTTATTTATTATCTTTTTCACCGCTTCCATATAGTTATGCTTTATCTTTAATCGTTTTAGCCATTTTCATCTTAATAACTATTTTATCAACATATATCATCGAAAAAATTGTCCTTAATAAGAAAATGATTAAAGATATTTAACTATATTTCTTTTTATTTTCGTTTTCTAATGAAACAAAAAGTAAACTAATTGCAAAACATATAAATGAGATAATTAATATTGGATCAAAAAGCATAATTGAATTTGATATTTCATATTCAAGAGGTTCAACATTAACCAATATGTGACGATTGAAATGCAAAATTCCTGGAAAATCATAAAATAATGAATAATAAAAATCCCCTGTTCTAGCACGATAAAAGAAAACAAGAGTTTCTATAAATATAATAAGTGTTGCTAAAAACAATAAACCACTTATTAAAAAATCAAACCAATTTCTTTTTTTGTGTGTTATACACACATAAATAAAAATAAAAAGAAATATAATAAAACAAATAGGATATAAAATAGAAAAAGTATATAAAACATCGCTGACTAATATACCTAATAACATTAAAATGACGCCTATAATAAGAGCAAATGAACTAATTGATAAAGAAAAATTATAAGGATTTTTAATCGTTCCAGGATCAAAATCTAAAGCATCATTAATTGATGATATTGTCTTATTTAATGCTTGCTTATTATTAAGACCGCTGGAAAGATTTAACTTATATTCATCTAAAGAAGACTTAACTAATTCATCAAAAGTATTTTGATTAAACATGTTTTTACTTTTTAAGGCGACTTTTGTATATTGTTTAATAAAATTTTCAGTCTTATTCATTTTCATTGCCCCCAATCATGTTTTTTAAAATAGATAAACTATTTAAGTAATATTCTTTATTGTTTAAATAAAAATCTTCACCATTTTTTGTTAATTGATAATATTTTCTAGCTTGATTAAATTTAGATATTTCTATATATGAACTTACTAATCCTTCTTCTTCTAATTGTTTCATCACCATTAAAGTGGATGGATTAGTAATTTTAATTATCCCTTCCCCATCATCTAAAATATTTTTAACAATATTATATAAATAATCACTTTGCTTATATAAATATGCACAAACTATAATTTTGGTATATCCTTTAATAAACTCACTTGAGCCATTCATATCATTAATCATAATTAGTTTACCTACATAGTTATTATAATTTATTATTAGAGAGTGCCAATACGAATAGCAAAAAAATGATTTAATTAATCTTAAAATATTAAAAAACATCGAAAGACTATTTTTAATAAATATTATAGATTTGATATTATTTCATTTATTTTTCTTAATTTGATTTAAAAATCTTACTGCCATTTCTTCAGCGTAATCTTTTTCTTTATCTTTTGTATGCTTATATAAAGCATTGACAAATTCACGATAATAAAAATCTCTGACTTTGTTTCTAGCAAAGAAATCGTAAATTTTATTATATCTAATTATTTTATAGTTTTTACTACCGTAGTATTGTTTTAAATCTAGCTTGTTATAATTTGGAACAAAAATAAAATATGATGCTTTTTTATTACCTTTAATTTTTTCTACGTAATTGTAATATTTTAAAAGTTGTGATTGGATGAGTCCTTTTTTAGAAAAATTATGTCGATATGAGACACCATTTATTCCGGATTTTATCTTGTTTTCGATGACTATAATATTATTTTTATCTTCTATTAGGATATCAATATTCTTTTTCTCTCTTTTTATAGTGTATGGATTGGAAATACTAACACCTAACACATCGTGGACAAATTTGATAAAAATATTTGGATATTCTTTAAAAATATATACCATCAAATTAGAATAAACCAATTCATCAAAATCTTTTTTTATGACATCCAAAAAATTAAAGTGACTATCAACAAATTGATAATTATTAATATTATTTATTTTATCTACATTCCATAGCGAATCATTATTAATTATTTTTTGAATAGTTTGAAAAGATTTTGGATTATCTTTATCGGTTATATAACAATGAAGCGATTGTTTAGGAAATCTTTTATCTTCTAAATTAAAAATTGTTGTGTCATCAAATATAAAATTTTTATTTTTTGAATCTGTAAGATACAATTCTTCTTTTGGAAAAAGCAATTTTTCAGATTCAAAAGTTATAGCGGCGCCTTCAAATTTTCCATAATAAATATCCTTAAAACAAACTCCACCATATCTAATATTGTTATCAATAACAAATTGATTTAATTTATCAATCGCATTATTAGTTTTTTCTTTTAATGTATGGCCTTTTTGAAAAATAATTTGACCATTTTTAGCAATTTTTGCAATACCTAATATTTCAAAACATCCAGCTTTTACTATTCTTGTTAAAATTATAGCTTCAACTTTATTGTCATATTTTTTATCGATAAATCCACTAGGATTTATAAAAATGTAATTTTTATTATTATCGTCATGCAAAAGATTAATAAACTCTCCGCCAAGTTTATCATTAATATAAGAACCAGCATACATTCTATTGATTATATATACTTTCATAATCCTTCTTAAATTGTTAACAAAACACACCAAAAGTTATGCCTTGATGATATAACTTTTATATTTTATTACTTAGAAGAAATAATCGCTTCGATTTTAAGATTTATCTTCTTATAACGCTTTATAAGTGATGATAGTTTGATATGGATTTAACATTGTATGATCTTGCATATTCAATGTATCTAAATAAATAGTATATCCATCTAAATCTAACAAATTAGACACCGGATATCCATTCGCATGATATATAACGATTTCTTGATTATTAACAGTATCATTAATAGTCACTTTGAAGTTAGTATTTAAATTCAAACTTTCTACTTTAACGTTTGCGCTTATTTCATCTTGTTCTAAATGTAAAGCATCACTTGTGATTTTAAAGTTAATTAATTTCTTATAATTATTAAATACATCGTTATAAGTAATTTTTCTTGAATAATCTATCTCGTTAACTTCATAACCAGAATCATAAGAATTTTTATCTCCTTGTTTGCTTCTTAATAATTCTTCACCAGCAAGAATAAAAGAAGTGCCTTGGCTTGTTAACACGACCGCGTTTGCTAATGTTGCCATCTTATCGATGTTTTCAGTGACACCTGCTGCTAAAATTCGATCATAAAGAGTATAATTATCATGACAAGTCACATAGTTAACAGTCTTATTTGGATCTAGTATTATTGCACTGCTTTGAGTTATACCGCGAATGCCAGAATCAATTTTACTTATGTCAGTAGATGTTCCAGGTTGATTGCTAGTAACCCAGCCAATTTGATCATCGCTACTTAATCCACCTTTAATTAAGGCATCACGCATTTGATCATTAAATTGTCCATATCCTTCAAATCTATTAGCGTTTGCTTGAATTGCTTGGTTAGAACTGGACAATGTTGTTGTTCCTGATGACCATGGCTCACCATAAACAACAATATTTTCATTAACTGTTTTAAGATTTTCCACTAGTTGATTCATTGTTTCAATATCATGTAACCCCATCAAGTCAAAACGATAACCGCCTAATTTGTATTCGCTAGCTAAAAATTCGGTTGAATCAATCATAAATTTTCTAAACATATATAGTTCAGAAGATGTTTCATTTCCACATCCAGAGCCATTGCTTACATTACCATATGTGTCGTAGCGGTAATAATAGCCAGGCATTAAGACATCAAAATTTGAACCATTTAGACCATTTGTATGGTTATAAACGACATCCATGATAATATTAATTCCCGCTTCATTAAAAGCTTTTACAACTTGTTTAAATTCTTTTATACGAGCATAACCATCATATGGATTTGTAGAATATGATCCTTCTAAAACATTATAATTTAATGGATTGTAGCCCCAGTTAAAGGTCATTGTTGTCTCATCGTTAGCTTGATCAAAAATTGGAAGTAGTTGAACAGCGTTAACTCCTAATTCTTTAATGTGATCAAATCCAGTTGTAACAGTAACATCATTTTCACTATAAGTCGTTCCTTCTTCAATTAAACCAAGGAATTTATATTTATTAGCAGTACTACCATTCCAAGTATTAGAAGAAGTTATATCGCTGACATGAGTTTCATAAACCACTAATTCTTTTCTATCATATGGGATTGGAGTTATTTGTTGCCAACCGTCAGGATTAGTTTTATCAAAATCCACAATTAATCCTCTTAAACCATTCACACCTGCACCTAATGCATATGGATCGACAATTTCTTTACCATCTGGATAAGATGCACTATAAACGATATAAGTATAATATTTGTCATAAAGTTTTTCATCTACAGTCACACTAAAAACTCCATTATCGGCTTTAGTCATATCTAAATTTAAATATTTGGTGTCATCGCCTTTTGTTGCATCAACGCTTTCTGGAGTACCATTATTATATACATTTAATTTTATTTCTCTTGCATATGGTGACCAAACACTGAATGTGGTCTTATTTGTATTTGTATCCACCACTGCACCTAATTGATAATCCATGTCAACATGATATGTTTCAGCAAACAAACTGCTTCTATAATATGGTATGGAACTAACTGGTTCGCTTAAAACTGTACCGCTTTCTTTAAACGTGACATTTGCGACATAAGAAGCTGTGATATCATAAGAAAAATCTTCTAGATAAATTGTTACGATATCTGAATAAGTATTTTGATTAACAATTTCTGTACCATTTTTTAATATTTTGACATTTGAAATAGATTTATTTGCTTTGATACTTATTGAATTAAGAGCACTATTAAACATTGCATATTCAATTTCATCGGCAAAAGTTAAAGATGAATCAGTATAAATATGAGCATCACCAGATAATAAATAAACATGATAAATATCGTTATCATCAATTTCTAAGGCATTAAAATCAATAAAGCGGTCACTATCGAAATCTTTTTTATCCCAAGAACCAACACTTTTAACAATAAAACCTAATTCATTAGTGCCTAAATTTTCACCTAAACTAGATAAAGAATAATACGCTAATACGCCAAAAGAATCACTATAGTTAAAGGCATATTCTTTACCTTCGCCACCATTATTTTCCCAAAGCCATAAGGCCCAATCTTCATAACCGGTATGTCCTGGTCTTTGATAATGAATCATTAAGCCTGGTTCATCTAAATATGCAATTTCATTAGGAAGATTGCCATATCCATTTACCTCACTACTTGTGGTTTGTGTACTAGTTTGTGTCGTGGTTGATGAAGTATCATTACTATGATTATCACAACCAATTAAAGGAATCGCCATTAAAATAAGAACAGCGATAGACAAAAATTTCTGTTTCATAAGTTACCTCATATGTTATTTTAATTTTAACATTAATGTATGCCAAAAACACTGTCAAAATAAATATATTTTTAAATCGTAAATTCTTAAAGTAATTTTTTAATGATTTAACCCCTAATTGCTACATCTTGTATGGAGAAGAAAATTCCTTCGAATATTTTTCAAAAACATAATAAAGAAAATGCCGAATCATTCTCCAACTAGTCGCATATCTTTCCTCACTATGTTTTTTTAGATAAACAAGAAAGAAATAATAATGTAAAAACAAAAGGGCTGTCTCCATTAACTTATAGAAAACAGTCCTTTTTTAATATAATATTAGAAGCAAGCCTGACATTTGAGTCTCATGTCATATTTCACTACGCTTTTTATATTGTTTTAAATATTTATTGTTATACCTTATTACCAAGGCATAGCACTAGGTTCAAAAGGAATTAATTCTCCTTCAAATGCAGTTAATTCATCATATTCTAATGTGTAATGATTATAACTTCCGTCAGCGTTATCCATATTAAATGTGGTAATAACATTATCAACAATTACCATATTAATTTCAGCGTCAACACTAGACCAACTACCCGTAGATGTGTAAGTAAGATCAATTGTCATAGTGTTATCTTGCTTTGTTGCACTTATTAATGATGCACTTGTAATTGTTCCATAACCATCATCAACGCTTGTAAAGCCATTACTAGCAACAAAACTAAATACGCTCGTTGCAGAATAATCATCATTAAATGGGGATGCACTTAAATAGTTATCTAAAGAAGTAATGTATTCTTTATCCATTAAATAGCCAGTTAATACGCCATAACTTCTTTGCATTATTTCGATGCCGTCTTCCCCTGCAACATATTGACTATAATTAGTGACGTCTTGTAATGTTTCATCGTCATAATCAAATGTTGTTTCGGTAATTAAAATGTTATCTAAATAACGATTTTTAGTTTGTTTAACATTCGCAGGACCTAATTCGTTCCAATTAGCATCATATGTCTCTAATACTCTTCCTTGTGCACTTGAAGATGATACACCTTTAAGATAAGCCTGATAATTATTTAATATTGCTCTTATATTATCAACACTAATATTTCCATCAGCGATATTTTCAACAATCTCAGCGGGTTTATTAATAATTTGTGAATCATCAAAATCATTAATATCAAATGGATTGACATCTTGATTTGCAATATCGCCTAGACTAATATTGCTTATTTGACTATAAGTGTAGTTATTTGCGTGTAGATCAGGTTCACTTGAAAAACCTGGATCATATAATAATGTTGAAAAACTCATTGATAAAATTTCTGTTTTGCTGTTGTTTAAAATAACTTTTGCTTCCCCTACTTCATGGGAATAATAACCTTGTTCAGGAGCAACCGCACCAATACGACAAACAAAATTATTATCTTCATCTAATTCAAAGGTAAATTCATCATGAATAAATCCTATGCTTGTTTGCCAAATTGAATCAGTATTGGCAAAACTATTTAAAACATTGCTTAATAAAACATTATAATTTGATAAGCCGAGATTTAATATGTCAGTATAAATATTATTTTCGTTATATTGATAATAATCTTGACTATTATCGTTTTCACCCTTAAAACCGCTGATGTAATATTCATCATTTAAAATGTATGTTGCGCCTCTTCCATCAATAGATCACTCGCCTTCTATAGATGTTGGTGCATCCGGAACTAAAAATGATGTATTAGTTTCAAAGGCTTCTTGATATATTTTATAATCGCTTTTTTCTAATGAATTAGAATATATACTACCATCATTAAAATTGTCTTGATATTTACGATACGTAAATGAATAACCATTAACATTTTCTTTTGTTAAAGACGTTAAAAGTAATATTACTTCATCTATATCTACTGTGGTTTCAACTACACTGCTAGTAGTTGTGGTTGTGCTGCTAGTGGATAAACTAGAAGAAGATGATGAAGAACTTAATGAAGATGAAGTCAAATTATTTTGACAACTAACAAGACTTAAAGTTAATAGTAGAAGTCCTGGAAATATGAATTTTTTCATGCTTAATCCTCCTTAAAAAAATTATGTTTAAAATTTACAACAATATTATCTTTAATAAAAGAAAAAAAATATTTTTTTAGTTTATAAATAGCTGATAAAATTTTTAATTTTATTTTTTTTAATAATAATAGAACCTAAAGCAATATTGCAAGTTATCTTGCCTTTATTGCTTCGTTTCAATTTGATATATATAGACTTCCAATATTAATCATAAAAATTAGCAATTTAAAACTGACAATTAGTCTACGTAATCATCGTTTTGACTCCTAGCTATCGCTTTATTACAAATAACACCATTACTAGTTAACAAGATCTTATGCTACACCATTTTATGTAGTTTTTAACTAAAAAGGTAAAAAAAGCAAACTCTAATTAATAAATAAGTATTAATCATTATATTTGCGTTAATTAGAACCAAACAAAAATAATCTTTATAAGGCAACAATACAATTTACCTATTCTTTGAAAATAAACTGCATTTGATGTTTAACCATTTTAAAAAATCATCGTATTTTAAATTGTTTGAAGCAATTTTCAAAAATGTTTCTATTATTTCTTGATTGGAAACATTAATTTCAATTGAATTTAATTCTAAAAGAATAAACAAACAGTATGCTCCTATTCTTTTATTTCCATCTATAAAACAATGATTTTTAACTAGTGAATGACTTGTTCTTTTGTTAGCCAAATCATTTAGCAAGTTCCTTATATGCTTCTAAATGTTTATTAATTTCTTTTTTTGCTGTATTAATTAAAGTATTATTCTCAACGAATTGAATTTTTTCAGAATTTTTTAATAAACGAATATACCCAATATTTTCTTTGAATTAAAATATTATATATTTTTTCAAATTATTTTTAATAACAAATCTATGATAAAAAGCAATTTTATTTGTTTGTTTGATAAGTTAATTTTATATTAACATTAAAATTCATTTCATTATAAAAAATCACAAATGAATAATTAATGTTTCTTCGCTTCCTGATGGTATTTCGTCAATTATTTTTCCAAAAGAAAAACATGCTGCACCCCCTCTAGCGATTTGAAAACCTTCTTTATCTAAACAATAAGAATTCACATAAAGAGTTTTACTATTCAATACACTAACTTGTTTAGCGTATTCGTATTTTTTTAAATTATTCCACTGCTCATAATTAAAATCAGTGTAAACTGGCCATAAGACAACATCAGGATTAAGATTTTGGATTTTAATAATGTTTTCGCAATACCATAAGTCACCGCAAAGCGCTATTGTGATATTTTTGCCTTCAAAACTAAATGTAGAGAATTTTTTTCCTTCCTTATAATGATGATCAGTATTTATAATTCTCCACCCGCTTGATACTCTTTTATAATTGAAAATAATTTTACCAAACTTATCGATTACAATTTGGCTACTATAAATTGAATCATCGTCTAATTCAAAATAGCCAAACGAAACTGCAACGCCTTTCTTTTTTGAACATGAACAAATTTCTTCAATTATTTTATCGTTTTTAGATATTGCAATGTTCTTATCTATTTTAAAATCCCAAGTTAATGCATCAAATCCTTGCAAAAAAGATTCGCCAAAAACAATCAAATCAATGTTTTTTGGACAATTTTTAATTGTACTGACAATTTGATTTTTATTGAATACTATATCGTTATTTTTAAATCCGAAAGCCGTTAATAAGATATTCATTAATAATTTTATTTTAAACAATATGCTAAATTTTAAAATTGTTTTCTTGAAAAACTAATCCGCTAGACATATAAAATAACGTTTTATTATCATACATCGCTTTTGTTACATTGCACACCCTTACAATAGCAGCATTTAAATGTTTACAAATTTGCAATTGAGAAATTATTTCCAAAAATCATCAATACCTTGCTTTTTGGATTGCTCATTTTCTATTAGAGGTTCAATAGATTTTTCTACATCATTTTTAAATTTTATACGCCCATATATCTCAATATATAAAACAATAGGAATAAAGTAGATAAGTCCAAAAACAAAAGTAAGTATTGTCCATAAAAAGAAATAAGAAAAAATTGCTGATAAAGTAAATACAACAATATGAATTATCAAAAATATAGGTTCAGCAATTAAAACACATTTCATAAAAATATTATTTGCCCATTTCCATTTCTTTACTGATGAAAGAGCGAATGGTGTTCTATAACCAAATACATAATTTAAATCGACATCTTTTTTTATAAAAATGATAGCTAAAATAATCAAAAGTAAATAAATGATAATTCCAGCTATTCCAAAACAATAAATATATATAGGGTTTAAAATTTCTAAATCTATTGAATCAATTAAAAACATTGCTGTCTCCAAATTAAAAATTATTTCTCGGATTGTTCATCCTTGACCACGATTTCCCAGTGGCCATTTTTATCAGAGCCGACTCTATAAATCAAACCTTTATTCTTAAGTGAATCTAGCGTTCTCGCGACTGTGCGAAGAGATAGATTTGTTTGCTTACACATCTCTTTTCTAGTAAGATTGCCATTCAAAGAGATAACGTTCATTATTAGTTTTTCAGAGTTGGACAACATATCATCATTTACAGTGCCATTTACAGTGCCATTTACAGTGCCATCTTGACCAAAACCTGTTTTATCAAACGGAATTGTTACAGTAATAGTATTGGTGGAGAACTTATAGGCACTCTTTCCATAAACTTTCACCACTTCAGGAACCCCATGCCCAGAGCGTTCAACAATGCGACATGATTTGAATTTGTCCATTAGATCAGGATTGACCGGTTTAGAAATGCCTGCTAAAAATTCTTTTTCAGTAAGACCATAAGGAAGTCCACCTTGCGATTCTATTTCCATCCTGTCTTCAAAAATATAGATTTGTGGTGAAATATGTGTATCCCATAAATTATGAACACACGCATTAATCCAGGCCTCCTCAAACGCTTTATTATCAAACATTCTTTTTTCTTTTCGAGGTCTACTACTAACATCAACATAAGTAGGGTTAATTGCCTCACAGTAATTTATCGCATCTTTATATGCTTGTATTAGCGATTTGTTACCATATTCATTACGCATTAAATATTCAGTTTTATCTTTGCCTTTAAAAACACAAACCGCTATAGATATTCTGTTTTCATCTGATAATAAATCCGCTAGTAAGTTGTATCTTCCGTCGTTGGTTACAAGATTAAAATTATTAAGGAAAGTATCATTATTAATATGAACATCATTCGAACGGAGTTTATCCCTTAAAGTTTCAAATTTTAAATCGGTTCTGTTAATAGGTATTTCGCTTAACAAGGTGCGTTTATAATTCAAGGAAGCAACGAATGTTCTATCTATCTCCTCTTCGCTCATTGGTGTTGAGGAAGTTCCATCTCTATAGAAACATCCAGTCGCACTTCTTCCTTCTTTTTTAATGTAGTAGAGTTTAGTTCCTTTACTTACTTTAACAACAATAATTGTTTTATCGTCTACTAATAATGAACCTATTTCACATAATCCTTCGGTGGATGGAAGAATCTGATCACGAATAATATTTCTTATTTCTCGCATTGTTTTATCAACATTAGAAATACCTAAAACATCACCATTATCATCAACGCCAATATATATAATTCCATTTCTAGTATTAAGAAAAGCCACAACTTCTTTAGCAAAGTCTTTAGTCAATGTTCTTTTAAGTTCTATAGTTTCAGATTCTTGAAATTTTATTATGAAAAACACCTGCTTTCTTAGCTAGGTTAATTATACTTGAAAGCAAGCTTATTTTCTAGATTCTAATATATAAAAAGACCAAGGATTTTACCCCTTGGCCTCTACTATAATTTCAATTAATTAAACAACAATCACTTACAAATTACTTTTAATAAATTTCTCATCAGTTTTAGGAATGTCAATATCATCAACAAACTTTTCTACCCTCATTGATAAATCATATTTATTCCTTAACTCAATTATTTTTTGCATTATTTTTGAATTGTGATGAGCATCTAATGCTTTTTGATTACCCCATCTATCAATTAAAAGAATTGTGTTAGGATTAGTAAATGAGACGAAATATTCATATCTAAGATTACCATTTTCTTTTCTAATTTCATCGATGATACCTAAAATCAATCATCTCTTGAGCAAATGCTCTAGCACTTCCATTTTTACCTGTGTAATAAATATTAATTGTTAAAGCCATAACTCACCTATTAACTATAGTTTTTCGTATTCTTCATCGCTTACTTTTCCTAGCCATTCATTGGAAATATTTTCCCCTGGTACTTCAATTGAGAGATGAGAAAACCAACTATCTTTAGTCGCACCATGCCAATGCTTGATATTAGGAGCAATATAAACGACATCTCCAGGCATAAGCTTTCTTGCATCTTTTCCTTCTTCTTGATACCATCCTTCACCATCCGTACAAAGTAAGATTTGGCCTCCACCTTTACTAGCTTTATGAATATGCCAATTATTTCTACATCCCGGCTCAAAGGTCACATTAGCAATAAATATTCCTTCTTTATTAACAGGATTTAGATATGATTGACCGACAAAATATTTCGCGTAAGCATCGTTAGGTTTGCCTAAACCAAACATCTGTTCCTTTGTTATCTTTTCATCTTGATAAACTTCTCTTACCATCGGAAATACTGCCCAAGCATTAGGCCAACCAACATAAAAAGCGATATGAGTGATAATTTCTACCATTTCAATTTTAGTAACACCATGATTTTTAGCGTTAGTTAAATGATATTTTAATGAGTTATCAGTGATGCCTTTACTCACTAAAGCTACAACTGTAATAATGCACCTATCTCTTAAAGATAATTTGTCCGTTCTAGACCAAACTTCACCAAATAATACATCATCGTTAAGTTCGGCAAATTTAGGCGCTAAATCACCTAACCATTTCTTCCTGCAGTTTGTTTCATTTTATTTACCTCCATCAATCATTTTTCTTATAACAGTTTCGTTAATCCCACGATTTAAAAGTATGCCATCTTCAATCTTAGCGGTCTTATATAAATTTCTTAGATGTTTAACACTTCCACTTATTGAACTTCCACCGCTTGTCGCAAAAGGAATGATTCTCTTACCATTCAAATTGAAACTATCTAAATATGTATCTATGATTCTAGGTTCGACATACCACCAAATTGGATAACCAATAAATATCACATCATAAGATGATAAATCATAAAGTGGCTTTTCTATTTCTGGCCTTGAACTTTCATCTTTCATCTCAATTGACGAACGAGAATGGCCATTTCGCCAATCTAGATCTTCATTCGTGTATTTTTCAATAGGTCTAATTTCTTCTAAATCTGCGTGTAATAAGTCCACTAATTGGATGGCTACTTTTTTAGTAACTCCACTAGCGGAAAAATAACTAACTAATATTTTCATTTTAAATTCCTCCTAAAAAGTTAATATTTAAACTATCAATCCAACTATGAACATTTTCTTCACTTATTTCACTTTGTCTAAATCTTCTTCCTTCCATCCAACTAGCTTAGGATATAAACTGAGTTTTGCTCCGATATTTTGCTTCATAATCTTCTCCTTAATGCTTTAATTCACTTCATGTCAATAATATTGTACTCACCAATTGACATCGTGTCAATAATCGAATATAATTTTGTTATAAATTTTTAAAAAAGGTGATAAATATGTATTTAAGAGCCAGAACAAAAGAACAATTTGACGAAAGAAGAAAAGAGATATTAGATGCAATGGATTCTTTATATTTAAAAAAAGAATTAAATTCAATTTATCTAAAAGACATTTCTGGAATGACACATATTACTAGAACCGCGATTTATTTTTACTATAAAAGTAAAGAGGAGATACTTTTAGATTCCCTATACAATCACTTTATTGAACTAGACGGTGGATTAGAATCTCTTGTTGATAAGAATCTAAACAAAGATGAAATAATTGAGTCTATCGCCAAATTATTAGAGCAAAATATAATAATTTTAAAAATAATGTCATGCAATCTTGAAGATATAGAAAGATCAACTACTTTAGAGAACCTAATTGTTTTAAAAACCGAGCTAAAAAGATTTCAAACATCGTTTAAAAAACTTATTAAAAAATGTAATTGTCATAGCGATGAAAACATCATCACCGCTTCTTTTATAACGATGATGTATGGATATTATCCAATTGCCAATCCAATTGATGTCCAAAAAGAAGCAATGAAACAAACAGGAACCATAATTGGTTTATCGCTTAAAGAAATTATAACTGAATCATTAAAACTATTACTAAAATAAAAAAGCTTGACAATTTGTCGGACCTAATCAGCGTTTTGCCAAAATCCTATACTTTTGATACATTGCACACTCTTAAAACGCTAACAACGACAACTTTTATTAAATCTAGTTATGATAGGAAACTTTTTGGATTGATAAAATTCAAGGAATATATATACCAATTAAATAAATGAAAATTTTATTCAGTTTCAGGCTTTATACAGAATAAAGCATAGAGCGGGATGGAACGTATTCCATTTTCATTACCAAAGTTTTTAGCAGATATTCGAATAGAGTATTTAGGAGAATATTTTTTGATATATGTTTGTAGACTTTTGGCTTTTACATTATTAGAAGATTTAACCTCTACTGGAATAGAGTGGCCATCTTGCTGAACGACAAAATCAACTTCTGCAGAATTTCCTGAAGTCCAATAATGTAGAGAAAGTCCGTTTGCTACAAGTTGTTCCGCTACAAAAGTTTCCGCCATCATTCCTCGCATTTTATCTGAAAGATTATACGGCTGTAAAATTGCATTTGGAGCAACTGACATGCGCATTGTAAGAAGTCCAACATCAGAATAGTAAATTTTAAAGGAAGTTTGATCTTCATATAAAGAAAGAGGATACTTTCCATCGACCACTCTTTGACAATAAAGTACGACATTAGCTGCCTTTAGCCATGCCAGTGATGTTTCATAATCTTTAGCGCGGGCTTTTGAACTAATTACAGAATACTGAAATTTGGTATTGTCCTTTGAAAGCTGCGCAAAAAGCGAGTTATAGACTTCGATGCTTTTTATCATATCTGATGGCGTTGCATACTTTGCCATATCTGCAATATAGGCATTAGAAATCAAACTTTGTTCTACACGCACCACATTGAAATCACCAGTATCAAGATATTTTTGCACAGCAGCAGGATAACCACCGACAATAAGATATGTACGATATAAATCCATCGCCTTTTCATGCAATGCAAATGGTGAAAAATTAATATATGCTTCTTTAATAAGGGAGATAAGTTGTTCATTGCCTGTCGCAAGAAGAAACTCCTCAAAGGTAAGAGGATACATAGTTAGCATATCAACTTTACCAACCGGAAAAGAATATAAACCTCGATTGGTAGAAAGTCCTAGCAAACTACCAGCACCAACAATGTGGTAATCGTTTGCTTGTTCTTGAAAGTATTTAAGAGATGTCAATGCGCGTTCACAAGCTTGAATTTCATCAAAGATTATTAACGTGTTACCTTTTGTAATCTCGGTATTGTACATAGCAGAAATTGCAGAAACGATTCGTTCAGGATCAAGATTTCGCTCAAAAATGGCATGCAAATCCATAGTATTTTCAAAGTTGCAATAGACAACATTAATGTAATGTTCTTTTCCAAATGCTAACATGGAATAGGTTTTTCCAATTTGTCTTGCTCCATAAATAAGAAGCGGTTTACGGTTTATAGAATTTTTCCATTCATATAATCGTTGTTCAATTAATCTTTTCATGATGAGCACCTCTTTTTACAATGTAAGTATACCAAATTAATACATAAAAGCAAAGATATATCACGAATTTCATATGAAAAAGTGTATATTAAATTACATTTTTAGCATGAATAATGTTAAAAATGATACAAGTCAAGCTAAATGGACAATTGTTTCCAAAATCAGCTACTCCATCTATGTATATGCACGGTATTATAAATTTGCTCACCACTTGCATACACACTGCTCGCTTTTTATATAATTTAATCTAGATTCCGCCTTTTTCTAACGGGTTAGAATTAAACCCACAATTAAGTTTAATATTGATTTTTATAGGTATTATTAACGACATTTTCGTTTTCTTCAATCATAAATAAAATCATACAAAAAACGTTAAAATACAAATATAAAATAAAAATCTGACAAATTTGTCAGACCTAATCAGCGTTTTGGTGGACCTGAAGGGGATCGAACCCTCTACCTCCTCCATGCCATGGAGGCGCTCTCCCAGGTGAGCTACAGGCCCGCATTTTTAAAGGCGTCTTTTTATTGACGCCTATTAATTTTATTTGTTTTTAGTTTATTTGTAAATATTTTTTACAAAATTAATGCATTAGACGTTTGTATTTTTGATTTTTAATCGTTATATGGTGTATCTAAATATCCTTTTTTATTAAGTTTAATAACCATACAATCTAATATTGGTTTAAACATGTGGTTGAACCATTTATACTTGCCAAATAATTTAACCGCTCGTGAACCAATAAAATAATATGTCTTAATAAATATTTTGCCGGGAATAGATTTAGCTAATTTATAATCTCTATATCGTCTTAAAGTATATACTTGTTTGCAATTATATGAACCATATACGCATGTCGCAACATAACAATAACTAATTTTAGAATAGTCTTGGTATGGCAGTGTTGATTTTTGCTCGGTATCGATATTATTAGAAGGATCAACTCTAGTATTATTGTGCTCGATGATACGATTGTTTTCCTTGTTATAAACAAATGTGACTTTGCGTTGAATAACTTTTTTCTTAATTTTATAAGGATAATTTAATTCACAGATCAAGTCAGAAGTTTTTTCTGGTTCTCCCATATTATAGTTGATAATACGTGCGATGCTTATAGTTCCTGTTCCTTGATCTTTTAATAATTTTCTTTGAAGTGCGCGTTCTAAACCTTCTTGTATTTCTTTAGGCACTAATTCATTATTTGCTTCGTTAGAAAAGGTTAGGTTATTGTAATAACCTGTTATTTCTTTATCAGAGCAAAACATAGCAGTTATTTTAAAATTATTTTGCGAATATCGATAATCTCCAATAACATATTCAAGATAAGCGTTATAGGAAATTTCTTTTATAAAAAATTCTTTTTTTGTTACGACTAGATTATCAATACTGCAATTTTTTAACCAATCAATAAAATATTGAATTTTATTAATGTAAGTTGGATTAGTTGCTTGATACCTAACTCTATAATTTTCAATATATTTTTTATACGCATTTAAAATATTTGTCTTTAATTCAATATCATTAATTATTTCCATTTTATGTCCCCCAGATTATTAAATTCCTAACAAAAAGTATATATTAAAAATAAAAAAAGACCAATGTTTTTTAAGTGATTTTAAGTTTGGTTTGTTTACAAATAAAAAAGAGCTTTAAGATCTAACGATAATTAAAAGCTCTTTAAGAATTTAAAATTATAAAATAGTAACTATGCCGTCTTCTTTTACTTCTATTTCATCATCCGTATTAATAGTTTTTAAAAATTCTTCCCCTAATTTATCAATAACAATAATATCAGAATTTTCCCAAACTTTTGCCAATACAACACCTGCGGCCGCTAAAGAATCGATTGGTTCACTAAATAATAAACAAGCTGGATTGATTTTCATCGAACAAATAACTTGCAAAACCATACCTCCTGTTGTTGAACCAATTGTCATTGGCAAAGCTAAGGCGACACCAGTGATGTTTTTACCAAAAATATCAGAATTATTTTGATCAGAAGCAATAACTTCTTTTTTATTCATCAAAGCACTTTTTTGAAAAGTCGCTAATGTGTTAACGCCTTGTCTAGATACGACAACTTTTCCTTTATAATTTCCACTTGCCAAAACACGTCCTTTAAATTGTTTCATAATTATTTAACCTCCTTACCACATATTGCTTGAAGCAATTCTTCATCTTTATAATATCGAGCAATTGAATAAGTTCTTAACTTGTTAGAACTTGTCATTATGCGATGAGATTTTGTTAAAGGATTGTTAGTGTACATCAAAGGACATATACAAGTGAGTTTAGCACCAGTACTTAACAATTTTTGATAATTGTCCGTTTTCATAAATTCTTCTTTAACATCAGGTGCGGTACAAAGTATTGTTCTTGCTTTAACTTTTTTAAGATTGTTTTCTTTTAAAGCATTCACAATTCTATCAGTCCAAGAATTTAATTGAGCCAAAGAAAGATGTGGGCAGCCAATAAATGCCATATTGCCCTTCTTATCTTTGTTTTTCCACATGATTGGATAAGATTTATACACTCTTTCTAATTCTTCATCATCAATAATATATTCTTTATAGTCTTTGACTAGTAATTTTTCTTTTAAACGCTTAGCTTCTGGCGTTAAATTTTCAACGTGATACAAACCAACTGCACCATTTGATGCGGTTGCAGCACCAAAATCTTTTAAATAAGAACATACATCATCGGTTAATTCTGCCCCTAAATATTTATCTAGGCCAACAATATATGGAACTTCTTCCATAACTTTCATACCAATTGCACTTCCTAAAATTTGTGCTTCTGGTTTTTTACTAGTTTTAATTATAACTTTATAAGTTGCTTTTCTTCCTTCATCCGTCAACAAACCAAATTCAGGCACGTATCCTAATAAAGAACCAAAAATATCAATCATTCCTGAATTACGATTACATCTAGCACCCAATACCGAATTAGCGTAGTTAACCGCACTTGATTCAGCCCAAGAAAGAATATCGCCTTCTTTTGGAATATTTCCAACTTCTTTAAAATAGCAAGCACAAGTGAATTTGTTTTTACCAGTTAAACCTATTTTTTCTAATTGGTTTTCATAGTCTTCTTGTTTGCCATACAAAATTAAATTGAAAACCAATTTTTCTAATAAAGAGCATTTTACATTTTCATAATCCAACGGTCTAGGATCCATACTAAAACCATCTTTTACTTTTAAATCTGCGGCAATTATTTCATCCATGATTTTATAAACTGGTTTTAATAATGGAATACCAAATGAAGTAACCAAATGACCTTGTCCGTGTGTGACTTTAACTAATCTTTTAGCGTCAAAAATGTCTCCATAACGAACTAAAGTTTCCATGATTTTTGCTTTAGTGGGACCTTGTTTTCCATTTAATATATCAAGTTGTTCCTTATCTAAAGCCATTTTAGGCTCATACATAAATATTTCCTCCTATAGTTAAAATTATTTTAACATCGATGCTAAATTATTGAAATAAGATAAATCTTATGAAAAAATAAATAAGGATATTTGGAGGATATATTTATATGGCAAAAGTTATGGCAATCAATGCTGGAAGTTCATCGTTAAAATTTAAATTATATGAAATGCCTTCTGAGGAAGTTTTAACAAGTGGTATAGTAGAAAAAATTGGTCATGATGACGCTATTTTTACTTTAAAACATAACAATGAAAAAATTAACAAAATATTACCAATAAAAGATCATGCTGAAGCGGTAAAATTAATGTTAGATCAATTAATCGAAAATAAAATAATTTCATCATATGATGAAATAAAAGCTACTGGTCATCGCATAGTTCAAGGTGGTAAATATTTTTCACATTCAGAAATTTTTACAAAAGATGTCGAAGATAAAATCGAATCTTTAATTCCATTAGCCCCACTTCATAATGCTGCTCATTTAATTGGTTATCGCGCTTTTAAAAAAATATTACCAGATATAGGAGCGGTCGCGGTATTTGATACAGCTTTTCATATGAGCATGGAAGAAGAAGATTATTTATTTCCTATTCCATATGAATATAGTGAAAAATATGATATTAGACGATATGGCGCTCATGGCACTAGTCATCATTATTTAGCTTTAGAAAGTCAAAAATATTTAAAAGGGATTTCTCATCCTAAAATCATTACTTGTCATATTGGTTCTGGTGCTTCTATTTCCGCTATTAAGGATTATAAATGTGTCGCTACTAGTATGGGGCTTACTCCTCTTGGAGGAATTATGATGGGTACAAGAACTGGTGATTTAGATCCATCAGTTATGAAATATTGCTGCTATTGTGAAAATAAAACTGCCGAAGAAATGTTTCAAATATTTAATAAAAAATCAGGATTATTAGGTGTATCAGGAATATCTAACGATTCAAGAGATGTTTTAAGTGCAATTGAAAAAGGAAATCAACGTGCAATTTTAGCTTATAAATTGTTTATAAGAAGAATATGTGATTTTATCGGTCAATATTTTGTAAGATTAGGTGGATGTGATTTAATCGTTTTTAGTGCAGGTATAGGCGAAAATTCTCCAGAAACACGTCAAATGATAATAGATGGAATCAAAGAATCGCTTAAAATCAACATTGATGAAAAAATCAACAACGAATTAAAGGGAAAAGAAGGACTAATTTCAACACCTAAAAGCGAGATAAAAGTATGTGTCATTCCAACCGATGAAGAAGTGATGATTGCACGTGATACATATAATTTGTTATTAAAAGACAAGGAGTGATTATGAATAAATTATCGAAAGAAATAAAAGATTTTGCTAAAACACATCACCATCAATATGTTCGAATTTTAAACGCTATCAAAAGATATGATAGAATTGCGATATTCCGCCACATTATGCCTGATTTTGATGCGTTAGGTACTCAAATGGGACTTGCCACATGGTTAAAAGATAATTTTAAAAATAAAGAAATTAGAGTTTTAGGTGATAATCATGTTACGTTTACACCACGTATTTATCCACAGATGGATAAATTAAATGATTCATGGTTTGATGAACCTTTTTTAGCAATTATTGTTGATGTCGGTAACGATTCAAGAATTGCTGATCCGCGTTATAAAAAAGCTAAATTTATTATTAAATTAGATCATCATCCAAAAACAGAAGACATCGCAAATGTTGACATTACGGATACAACAACGGCTGCTGCCGCTGAATTAGTTTGCAATATGCTATTAACTTTTAAAGGTGAATATATAATGTCTAAATTAGCGGCTTCATATTTTTACACCGCTATTGTTGGTGATTCTGGTCGCTTTATGTATTCTTCAACTTCTAAACATACTTTTGCAATTGCTAAAGCATTATTAGATAGCGGCATTGAAATATCAAAAATATATCAAACGATGTATGAAAAGAAAATTGATGATTTATACGTGACAAGTTACGTTTTAAATAACTTCCATGTCTCAAAACATGGAGTGGCTTATTACTTGCTTCCATTAGATATTCAAAATAAATTAAAAATTACAACCGAACAAGGAAAAGAAAATGTTAATATTTTCTCTAATATTAAAGGCATTAATGCTTGGTGTAGTATAACAGAAGATAGCAAAGAACCTTGCTGGAGAATTTCTATTCGAAGTAAGGAAAAACCTATTAATCAAGTTGCGACAATGTTTGAAGGTGGCGGTCACGCTCAAGCAAGCGGCGCTAAGTTAAACGACATCAAAGATTTGGATAAATTCATTGATGAATTAGATAAATTGTTTATTGATGAAGACAAATAAAATCTTTTAACTCTCTTAATATTATATAAATAAGACTATATGTCTTATTTTTTTATTATAATATGTTTTTTATTTATGATATATTATTATTATGTTTGCACCATTACAAATTATTTCTGGATATTCTTTTTTAAAATCAGGTTTAACAATTGAAAAAATTATAAAAGCTTGTGATAAATATAATTATTTTGGTATGGGGTTATCCGATATTGAAGTAATGCATGGTTTGGCAAGTTTCGCTAATGAAATGGATAAAGTTAATAAACCATATTTATGTGGTGTGACCATTAAAATAAATGATTTTAATGTCTGCTATTATTGTATAAGTGAAGAAGGTTATCATCACTTATGTCAAATTAGTTCTTTTATAAATGAAAAGAATCAGGTCATTGAATATTTAAATAACAATCATAATGGTTTGATAGCTATATTATCAACAAGCGACGAAAATACTAAAAGTAAATTTGAAAACATAACACAAGACTTGATTAATGAAATAAAAATTTTATCTAATTTAGCACAAAACTTTTATATCGGAATCGATTTAAATAATTTAAAAGATGAACCAATAGTCAATAAAATACGCGGTTTTTGCAATGATTATACGTATCTTTGCATAGCTTTTCCTAAAATTTTGTATTTTAAAGAAGATGATGCGATTGTCTTAAAAATTGTTACTGCAATTGATTTAGATCAAACAATCGAAGAAAAAACATCCCTTGGTAATGATTGTTTTTTAACTATTGAAGAATATGAAAAAAGATACAAAAAAGAAGAATTAGATGTGATTGAAATGATTTTTCGTGAAAATCACTTCAAAATGAACATAAAACGTGGAGAAATGCTTTCTTTTCCATGTCAAAATTCCGTTGAAGAAATAAAAAACCAAACTTATGCAAAGTTAAAACAACTTCATCTAGAAGAAAATCAAGAATATTTAAAAAGGCTTAATTATGAATTAGATGTAATCATATCTATGGGATTTTCTGATTATTTTTTAATTGTCAGCGATTATGTAAAATTTGCTCGAAGTAAGTCGATATTAGTAGGTCCTGGAAGAGGCTCTGCCGCGGGATCTTTGGTTTCTTATTTGCTTGAAATAACTAAAATTGATCCTTTAAAATACAACTTGCTTTTTGAAAGATTTTTAAATCCATCTCGTAAAAAAATGCCAGATATCGACATCGATTTTATGGATACAAGAAGAGATGAAGTTATTGCATATTTAAAAGAGAAATATGACAAAAATAAGGTTGCAAATATTATTACTTTTTCAACAATATTAGCAAAACAATCCTTAAGAGATATCGGTCGTATTTATAATTTTAAAACTCATGATATTGATTTATTATCTTCTCGTTTAATTAATCCAAAATTATCATTAAGACAATCTTATAAAACAAGCAAAGTTTTCAAAGATATTGTCGATAGCGATTCCTATTATTTAAATATTGTTTCACTTGCTTCTAAAATTGAAAATCTTCCTCGTCAAAGCGGTTTACACGCTGCTGGTATAATTTTAAACAATACCCCTATTGAATTTTCTTTACCAATTATCAAAGATTTTCAAGACAATTATATAAGTCAATATGAAATGGACTACTTGCAAGAACAAGGCTATTTAAAAATGGATTTATTAGGCTTGAAAAATTTAACTATTATAAGTGACTGTGTTGATTTAATCAATTCTACTTACAAAGATATAAAACTAGATAAATTTAATTTACCATTCGATGATGAAAAAACTTTCAAATTAATTTCGCAAAATATGACAATGGGAGTTTTTCAACTAGAAAGTTCTGGAATGAAAAACGCTATTAAAATTTTAAAACCAAACTGTTTTAATGATGTTGTTGCGCTTCTTGCTTTATTTAGACCTGGACCTATGGAGTCAATACCTACTTATGCAAAAAGGAAACAAGGAATAGAAAAAATAAATTATATCAGCGATGATTTAAAAGATATTTTAAAAGAGACGTATGGAATAATTGTTTATCAAGAACAAATTATTTTAATTGCACAAAAAATGGCTAATTTTTCTTTAGCAGAAGCGGATATTTTTAGAAGTGCTATATCAAAGAAAAATTTTGATGAAATTAAAAAAATGCAAGAAAAATTTATTAATGGTTCAATTAAAAATGGTTATTCAAAAAATGTCGCTAATGATGTATTTAATCATATTTTAAAATTTGCAAGTTATGGTTTTAATAAATCTCATTCTGTTGGTTATGCAATTGTCGCTTGCCAAATGGCATATTTAAAAGCCTATTATCCACTTTGTTTTTATGAAACTATTTTAAGATTTTCTAATACAACAAATGATTCTAAATTTCTCGATTATGTTGAAGAAATGTCACTAAATAACATTCATTTATTAAAACCTGATATTAATAAAAGTGACACATCATTTATTATTTTAGACAACAATTTATTATTTCCTTTAACGTTAATAAAAGGTGTCAATAAAGATATTTGTAAAAACATTATTGATGAAAGAAATAAAAATGGCTTATATAAAGACTTTTTAGATTTTATGATTCGAACATATCAATTTAAAATAAGCGAGATTCAATATTCCAAATTATGTGATTCTGGTTGTCTTGATAATTTATATCCTTCGCGTGCATCAATCAAAGCAAGCATTTCATCATATATGCAATATGCTTCAATTATTTGTGATAATAATGGTCAATTATCTTTAAATATTGACTTTTTACCCCCGCCTATTATGGCTAAAATTAATGATGATCCTATCGAAAATTTGCAAAATGAATATGATGTTTTGGGCATAATGCTTTCTAATAACCCACTAAAATTTAAAAAAGATCTTTTGTTAAAAGAAAAGGTTGTTTCAATAAATGAAGCCCTAAAAGAAAATTATTCACGAGTCTGTGGAATAATTAAATCAATAAAAATTATTCAAACTAAAAAGCAACAGCCTATGGCGTTTGTTAAAATATTTGATGAAACAAAAGAAATGGAACTTACAATTTTTAGTGACACATATCAAAATAATATTCAAATAATAAAAAAGAATAATATCGTCGTTTTTGATATTTATAAAAATGTGTTCCACAATAACACATCATATGTTGTTAAAAATGTGAAATTATTAGAGGAATAAATATGGAAAAGAAATTAACAATAATCGATGGAAATTCTTTGCTATTTCGTGCATACTATGCAACAGCGTATTCACAAAATAGTTTAATGCAAACAAAAGATGGCATTTACACTAATGCACTTTTTGCTTTTGCTAATATGATAAATAAAATTTTATATCAATTAAAAAAAGGCGAAGGCTTATTTGTAGCTTTTGATATGGATAAACAAACTTTTCGAAAAGAAAAATTAGAAACATATAAAGCGAATCGTAAGCCGTTACCAGAACCACTCATTGCACAATTTCCTCTCGCTAGAGAATTTTTAAAATCTTTGGGAATATTTTATTATGAAAAGCACGGATTTGAAGCTGATGATTTAGCGGGAACTATGGCTAAAAAAGCTCAACAACAAGGATATAATGTTGTTATATATACTTCCGATAAAGATTATTTGCAATTAGCAAGCGATAAAGTATCGATTTATTTATTAAAAAAAGGATTATCTGATATTGATATCATGACGCCTCAAACAATTATCGAAAAATTTGGATTCGAACCAAAACAAATTATCGATTATAAAGGATTAAGAGGTGATCCTAGTGATAATCTTAGCGGAATTAAAGGTATTGGAGAAATTACCGCGATTAAATTAATTCAACAATATCATGATTTTGAAAATATTATAAAAAACGCTGATAACATCAAAGGAAAAGCTGGCCTTTTATTAAAACAAGGACAAGAAGAAGGCCGTCTTAGCAAAGAATTAGCGGTCATTGATTGCGACGTTGATATCGATTTTGATGTTAGTGATTGTATTTATAAAGGTTATAATTTTGAACAAGTTAACACATTTTGCCTTCGCTATGAATTACGACAATTTTTAAATAAGCTTCCAAAACAATGGAAAGTAACATCATTAGATGACAAAGATTTTCAAATTGAAACAATTAAATCCTTTAAAGATATTTCTATTTCGAATCGAATTGGTTTTGCTATTGATTATAGTTATGATAATTATTTTTTAGATCCGATTTATGGTTTTGCAATTTATGACGAAAATAATTATTACTATATAGACTATGAAGATGCTTGCAAAGATACCCATTTTAAAAATATTATGCAAGATGATAATATTAAAAAATCCGTTTACAATTTAAAAGCCAATTTAATCATTTTAAATAAAATGAATATTGTTTTAAGAGGCGTTGATTTTGATGTATTAATCGCTGCGTATTTAATCGATGCAAGTATATCAAGCAATGATCCCTATCCAGTATTAACAAGTTTTGGTTTTGATATTTCTAGTGATGAAGAGATGTCTTTATTAGCCACTAGCAATATTAAAAAGACAATTAAAATTGCTAAAAGTTGTTTGGATATTAAAGAAAAGGCTTTAGAAGAACTAAAAAATATTAATGCCTTAGACTTATTTTATAACATTGAAATGCCTTTAAGTTTTGTTCTTGCAGACATGGAAATTGAAGGGTTTCCTCTTAACAAAGAAAAGTTAATTGAAATAGGCAATCAGTTTAAAGAAAAACAAGAAACATTAAAAGAAGAAATTTTTAAACTTGCAGGTGAAAAATTTAATTTATCAAGCCCAAAGCAAATCGGAGAAATACTTTTTGATAAATTAAAATTGCCAAATACTAAAAATTATTCAACTTCAATAGAAGTATTAAATCAACTAGAAAAATATCATCCTATTATTGGAAAATTAATTGAATATCGCAAATATTTTAAATTAACTTCGACTTATATTGATGGTTTATTAAATCACATTCATAAAGATGGAAAAATACATGCAATGTTTAATCAAACTTTAACTACAACTGGTCGCCTTTCATCTTCAAATCCAAATTTACAAAATATAACTATACGCGATGAAGAAGCTAAAACGATAAGAAAAGCATTTTATTATAAAGATGAAGATGTTTATATTCTATCTTTGGATTATAGCCAAATTGAACTTCGCATTTTAGCGAGTTTATCTAATTGTCCTTTAATGATTGACGCTTTTAATCATAATGAAGATATTCATTCCTACACTGCTCGAGTTGTCTTTAAATGCGATAATCCAACAAATTTGCAACGTCAAAAGGCAAAAGCGGTTAATTTTGGCATCGTTTATGGTATCAGCGATTGGGGATTAGCGACTCAAATTAATGTTTCCGTTAAAGAAGCAAACACTATTATTAATAATTTTTTCATAAATTATCCTGAAATTGCAAAGTTTTTAAACCAAATTGTTGAAAATGCCAAAACGAATGGTTATGTTCAAACAATTTGTAATCGTCGAAGATATTTAAGAGAAATTAATGCATTAAATTATCAACAAAGAGAATTTGCTAAACGCGCAGCAATGAATGCGCCTATACAAGGTTCCGCTGCAGACATAATTAAAATAGCTATGATTAAAATTGATAACATCTTAAAAGAAAATAATTTTAAAAGTAAATTAGTGTTACAAATTCATGACGAACTTATTTTTAAAGTTTATAAAGATGAATTAGATAAAGTATACCCACTTATAAAAAATGCAATGGAAAATGCCTATCCTTTAAAAGTCAAATTAACTTGTTCTGGTGGGTATGGAAAAACATGGTATGACGCTAAATAGGAGAAAAAAATATGCCAGAATTACCTGAAGTAGAAACAATTAAAAATACATTGTTGCCCCATCTTAAAAATTTAACAATAACTAATATAGAAGTGTTATATAAAAACACTATCATTGGAGATAGTGATGTTTTTAAAAAAGAGTTAACTAATGAAAAAATTATCGATATAACAAGAATTGGTAAATTTTTAATTTTCCATCTTACTAATGAAAAAATAATAATTTCTCATCTTCGAATGGAAGGTAAATTTTATATTTTAAAAAAAGGTGAGATAACAAAATATGCAAAAGTTATTTTTTCTTTATCGGATGGCAATGTTTTAATTTATGATGATTTAAGATGTTTTGGCTTATTAAAACTTTCTTATAAAAATTGTTACAAAGATGATGAGTTATTAAAAAATATCGCAAACGAACCAAAAGATATAAACATCGATTTGCTATTTGAAAAGTCTAAAAACAGCAATGAGTGTATAAAAACTTTTTTGCTCGATCAAAAAAATGTTGCTGGACTTGGAAATATTTATGTTGATGAAACTTTATTTAAAAGCAATATAAATCCAAAAACAAAAGCTAAATATATTAACTATAATGAATTAAATCGTTTAATTAAAAACGCTGATGAGATATTAAATAAAGCAATAAATTTAGGCGGCAGTACAATTAAATCTTATCACCCAAGTAAAGGGGTTGATGGGCGTTTTCAAAATTTATTACAAATATATGATAAAAAAAATCAAAAGTGCCCCAATTGTCAAAGAAATATTCGAAAAATTAAAGTTAATGGAAGAGGCTCTAGTTTTTGTCCAAATTGTCAACCTTATAAAAATGATTCATATAACATTGCAATTTATGGTGACGTTGGTGTTGGAAAATCAACAATATTAAATCTTTTTAAAGAGTATGGATGCTTGACTTTTAATGCAGATGAAATTGTAAAAACATTATACGAAGATAAAAATATAATAAATGAGATAAATAAGATTTTTGATTTAAATGATAATTATATTGATAGAGCAATAATCAAAGAAAAAATATTAAAAAACCCTCTGTATGTAAATAAGTTAAATCGTTTAATACATCCAAAAGTAAAACAAGAATGTTTAAAAATAATTAAAAAAACCACTAAGCAAAATAAAGTATTTGAAATTCCGCTGCTATATACGGCAAAAATG
The DNA here is from genome assembly GCA_949284685.1 of uncultured bacterium. Taxonomy (GTDB): domain Bacteria; phylum Bacillota_I; class Bacilli_A; order RFN20; family CAG-826; genus CAJOOD01. Next base: position 831,261 of record CASDWE010000002.1, on the reverse strand, counting down.
GAAGATATATTTGATATAATAATTTTAATTAAATCCAATAAACAAAAAGAATATTTACAAAAAAGAAATCCTGATAATTATCAATTTTTATTAAGCATAAATAAAAATAACATTATTAGAGAAGATGATGCAGATTTTATTATTGAAAATAATGGTGACATAGATAAATTAAAACAAGATGTAATAACAATCATTAATAAATTGAAAGATCGCCTAAATTAAATTCTTTTTGACAACCTCTTCTTATCATATTTGTTAGTTGTTTACTACGTATTTCTCCTGCTTTAGTAAAAGAATACAATTTTTCAATTTCATTAATAGTAAATTCGCTAGTAAAAATCGTTAATTTTTTATTCGATAAACGGCGAGAAATTATATTAAACAATATTCCATCGCGAATAAAATCATTTTTATATTCGTTTCCAAAATCATCCAAAACTAAGATGTCGCAATTACAAATATTATCCATCAAACGATTAAATTCTTCTTTGTCTTGATAAGATAAATCATTAAGCTCTTTAAAGCGAATTGAACAATTTAAAAAAGAAATTGTCATATCTTTTGTTTGACTTATTTGATTGATAAAAGCACTAGCTAAAAAAGTTTTTCCAGTTCCTAAAACGCCTTCAATATAAATCCATTGCGAATCATTTTTATTTAAAAAATTACTAAACTGTTGCATCAATGGATATCTTAAAGAATTAAAATCAACACTTTTTAATGTGCAATTTAAATAATCACTAGGAATATCTTTAATATAAAATTTATTTTCAATTTTAAATTTTTCTTCCAACACTCTGCAAGGGGTTAAATTTAAAGAGATAACACCATTTCTATAAACGATATTTCGAATTGTTAGTGGATTATCTTTTTGACAAAATTTTGCACCTTTACAATTCTTACAATATATTAAATCATCAACAAAATCATTTACTCTAACGATATATTTTTTAACAATTTCATCATCTATATTATTTTTTTTCATATAATCAATCGCTTCAGGGCATGATAAATATTTTTGATACATTTCATCTAGAATTTTTTGATCATCATCTAATTTTAAGTTCAAATCTAGTTTATTCATTGTTTGCTTCACCTTTATCAAATTCTTTCATCAATTCTGTCCACTGCTTTTTAAGCATGTCATCATTTTTATCATTAGTTTGTGTTAAATTATTATTTGTTACTTCATTGGATATACTTGTTTCTTTATTACTATTATATTGTTTTTTCTTTTTGGTTTTTTTATTGCTTTCAAGTAAAAATATCATCGCATCATATGCAGTTTCAATTCTTTCTCTTTTTAAAGAAGCACCAACTTTTTCAACATACGCTCGAGATAAAACATTACCATTTTTTTGTAAAGTATAATCAATAAGAGCGTTTATAACGCAAGGCCTTAACTGCAAATTGCGACTTAAATCATCAATTAAATTTAAATCGCTTTGAACTGGACTAACATTATTTTGCAAAATTGTTAAAAAATCTTTACAAGAAAGCGTTTCCATTAAATTTATTTTTTGGGCTAATTTTGAATTTGATGAAATAAGATTTTTTTCTAAATTATCAGTTTTATTGTTTTCATAAAAAATAGGAAATTTGATATTTTTTTGAAATAAGCGGTTCAATTTCTCAAAATTAATTTTTTCTTCTGAAAGCGGATTAAAACATTCGATAACATATCTTGCACAAGTTTGTTCGTTCATTCCGTATAAATTCGCCAATCTTTTGATTTCTTTTAAGATATCTTTAGTAAAAATTGTTTTAGATATTTGGCTATTATTAACTATATTTTTAATGAATTCATCGTAATCAAATGTTAATTCAATATTATTGTTTCTATGTGAAAACAAATCTTCTTTTATAATTCCGGTTTGAAAATCTCTTATATAGTTTGGTTTAAAAACTTCTCCAAAATGAGCGGATGTATTAACATAATCATTATCAAGAAGTTTACTTTTTTGATAATATTTTTTAATAATTTGTATTTGCCTTTTTCCGATTTTATTTTCTAATAATCCAGTTAGCAATACATCATCAAAAAAATCCTTTGGATCTTTAGGAGCATAAACATAAAAAATAAAAGCATTGTTATTTTGTTGATGCTTTTTTAATGTTTGTATTAATCCAATAGCTTCTAATTTTTCTTTATTTTGTGCAAAAGAACCAAGAGATAAACCACTTAATATAGTTAAATCATATAAACTTTTTTCTTTAAAAACAGCATTCTTTTTGGCTTCGTTTTCCAAAATAAAATAAATAATTGTAGCTTCATAGCCAATAATAGGCATATATAAATCTAAAACCAGACTACAATCTAAATTAGAAATTAAAGAACCATATTCCACTGAGTAAGTATCATCTTTTGACAATATTTCCATAACTATCCTTTTTACCTTGCCTATTATAGCAAATAAATTTTTAAATTTATAATATTAAATAAATAATGTGGAAATGTGGAAAATCACTAATTTAAAAAAGTAACGCTGGGACTTAATAAACAATAGATCAACGCATAAAAAATGTGGAAAAAAGAAAAAAATTTAAGATATTTTAAAAAAATATCTAAAAGTTTAAATATTTGTGGTATATTTATAAACGTTATAGGAAAGGGAAAAATTATGGTTAAAAAAATTGCAGTCTTAACAAGTGGCGGCGATGCACCTGGAATGAATGCTTGTGTCCGTGCCGTTATCCGTGCTTGTATTGCTCATGGTATAGAACCTTATGTTGTATATGATGGGTATAAAGGTCTATGTGAAAACAACATTAAAAAAGTCGATAAAAAATTTACTCAAGATATTATTAATCGAGGCGGAACAATTATTTTGACAAGCCGTCTACCTGAGTTTGCAAATGTTGAGTATCAAAAAAGAGCTATTCAAAATTTAAAAGATAATGATATTGATGCACTGATTGGTATTGGTGGTGATGGTACTTATAAAGGCTTGCTAGCTTTATCAAAATTAGGTTATCCAGTTATCGGTATACCTGGAACAATTGATAATGACGTTGCAAGCACTGACAAAACAATTGGGTTTGACACTGCATTAAATACAATATGCGATTGTGTTGATAAAATTAAAGATACTTCTTCTAGTCATCAACGTTGCAGTATTATCGAAGTCATGGGACGTCATTGCGGTGATCTTGCTATCTTTGCTGGTATTGCAGAAGCTGCTGAACTTACAATCACTTATGACCATCAATTAAACGAACAAGTTATTTTTGATAAATTAAAAACAATGCATGATAAAGAAAAAAGTCACGCTATTGTTATAGTAAGTGAGAATTTAATGGATGTTAATGAGTTTGCTAAACGCGTTAGCGAACATACTGGTTTTGAAGCTAAAGCCGAAATACTTGGTCGTTTGCAAAGAGGTGGCACACCATCAGCAGAAGATAGAATTCTCGCTTCAAGATTTGGTGCTGCAGCAGTTGAATTGTTAGCAAACGATATTTCTGGTCGTGTTGTTGGCATGAAGAAAAACACCATTGTCGACCTTCCAATTGAGCAAGCTCTCAATATGGAAAGAGACATCCATAAACCACTAATTCATCTTATTGATTTATTAGCGTAATGATAGACAATAATAAAAGACATGTTAACTAGATAATTTTAGATAGAGAATAAATCATTTGGTGGAAGATTTAATAAATAGTCTAGTTAATACCACTTTTTAGTCTCTTAAGAAATTAAGCGTACCTGTCGTTAAAGGAAATTAAGTGTGTAATAAAAGTTATTACAAATAAAGGTGGTACCGCGCATATATGCGTCCTTAGGGAAACCTTTTTTATTTTATTTAGGAGGTATTTATGAAAATCATTAATCAAAAAGGAGAAATTCTTGAAATTAAAAAAGACAGTCACGAAGCTTTTGAAGTTTTAAATCACTCCACTTCTCATCTTTTAGCCCAAGCGGTTTCAATTTTATATCCTGATGCAAAATTTGGATTTGGACCCGCGATTGAAGAAGGATTTTATTATGATATTGATTTTAAAGAGCCTATCAGTGACGCTGATTTAATTAATATTGAAAAGAAGATGCTTGAAATAGCTAAAACAAATGAAAAAATTATTCGCGAAGAAGTTAATAAAGAACAAGCATTAGAAATATTCAAAGATAATCCTTATAAAATTGAATTAATAAACGAAATTGAAGGAATGATTACTATTTTTAGACAAGGCGACTTTATTGATTTATGTGCTGGACCACATCTTCTTTCAACTGAATTAATTCGTCATTTTAAATTATTATCTATTGCTGGTGCGTATTGGCGTGGCGATTCTAAAAACAAGATGTTGACCCGTATATATGGAACATCATATTTTAATAGACAAGATTTAGATGATTATTTAAATATTCTCGAAGAAAGAAAAAGAAACGATCATCGCTTATTAGGAAAACAATTAAATTTGTTTATGATTTCTGAATTTGGTCCTGGTTTTCCATTTTGGCTTAATAATGGAATGATAATTAAAAATTCGTTAGTGGATTTTTGGCACGAACAACATCGAAAATATGATTATCAATTTATTGAAACCCCAATTATTTTATCTCGTGAACTTTGGGAAACGTCAGGGCATTGGGATCATTATCGTGACAACATGTATACTTTAAAAATTGATGGAAAAGATTTTGCTGTTAAACCAATGAATTGCCCTGGTTCAATTTTAGTATATAAAAATGAAATGCATTCTTATCGCGATTTACCTATCCGTATGGCGGAATTAGGAAAAGTTCACCGACATGAAGCAAGTGGCGCTCTTAACGGATTATTTAGAGTGAGAACATTCACTCAAGACGATGCGCATATCTATTGTCGAAGAGATCAACTATTAAGTGAAATTAATACTTTATTAAAGTTTTTTGATGATATGTATAAAGTGTTTGAACTTCCATATCATATCGAACTTTCCACTCGACCAGAAAAAGATTATATCGGTGATATAGAAATTTGGAATGAAAGTGAAGAAATATTAAAACAAGCATTAATTTCAAGCGGAAAAGAATATAAAATCAATCCCGGCGATGGTGCGTTCTATGGACCAAAATTAGATTTTAAATTAAAAGATTCTATGGGTAGAATTTGGCAATGCGGAACAATTCAGTTAGATATGAATTTGCCACATCGATTCGAGATGTCATACATCGATGAAAATGGCGAAAAAGTTGAGCCAATTATGCTCCATCGTGCTTGTCTTGGATCTTTAGAAAGATTTATTGGAATATTAATTGAACATTATGGCGGTGCTTTTCCAGCTTGGCTAGCACCAATTCAAGTAGATATTTTGCCAGTTAATAATAATTATCATCTTGAATATTGCAAACAATTAACTAAAAAGCTAAAAGAATTAGGATTTAGAGTTAATTTAGATGATTCAAATGAAAAATTGTCTTATCGTCTAAGAAATTCACAAGTTAAAAAAATACCATTAACAGTGGTTATTGGCGATAATGAAGTAAAAGAAAATCAAGTTACATTTAGAAGATATTCTTTTAAAGAAAGTCACACCGTCAGTGTAAATGAATTTGTGCAATTATTAACTGATGACATTAAAAATAAAAAACATTATAAAAATAAATAAAACTTCTTGATATTAATTATTATTTTTGGTATTGTATTAAACGGAAATGAGGTAGAAAGAAGAGGCACCCGCTTCTCGCCAGATCGAAATATATTGATTGGCAAAATGCTGCTTAAATTAATATTTTAAAATTTAACGGGTGCACTTATGCCCCGTTTTTTATTTAAAAGGAGTTGATAAATATCGTAACTAACAACAGTCAAGTAAACCAACAACAAAAACCAGATAAGAAAAATAATGTCTTATTAAACAGCCAGATACGCTTTCCTTTAGTAAGACTTATCGGTAATGATGGTGAACAATTAGGTACCATGTCTAGCCGTGATGCCCAATTAAAAGCTAATGAAATGGAATTAGATCTACTTTGTGTTTCACCTAATTCTAATCCGCCAGTTTGTAAACTTGTTAACTATGGTAAGTATCGTTATGAGCAACAAAAAAAGGCCAAAATGGCGAAGAAAAATCAAAAAGTAGTTGAAAATAAAGAAATACAACTAACACCACAAATTGGTCTTCATGACATGCAAATCAAAGCAAAAAAGGCAATAAGTTTCTTGCAAGATGGAAATAAAGTAAAAATTGCACTTCGCTTCCGCGGACGTCAATTAGCTCATCCTGAAGTTGGTATGGAAACAATATTAAAATTTATTGACTTGACTAGTGAATTTTCACAAGTTGAAAGACAACCTTCATTAGATGGACGTCTATTAATTGCGATAATCGCTCCAAAAAAGCAGTAAAGTAAGGAGGAAAAAATATGCCAAAAATGAAAAGCAAAAAGGCTTTAACAAAAAGAATTAAAGTCACAGGCAGCGGAAAAATTGTGAGACATTCCGCTTACACATCACATTTAGCACCACACAAAACTCACAAACAAAAAAGACATTTAAGAAAAGCATCAGTTATGCACAATACTGATTATAAGAGAATTAAATTTCTCATTCAGAAATAGGAGGTATAGCAATGGCAAGAGTTAAAGGCGGCACTGTTACCCACGCACGTCGTAAAAAAATTTTAAAACAAGCAAAAGGCTATTGGGGAAGCAAACACGTTTTATTTAAAACCGCAAAAGAACAAGTATTACGTTCACATCGCTATGCTTATATCGATCGCCGTAATATCAAAAGAGATTTTAGAAAATTATGGATTAGAAGAATAAATGCAGCTTGCAGAATGTGCAACGTTTCTTATAGTCAATTCATGCATAACTTGAAAGTTAATAATATTGAAATTAATCGTAAGATGTTAGCAGAAATGGCTATAAATGATTTTAAAGGTTTTGAAGCTTTAGTTAAATCAGTTTCAAAATAAGTATTATTAAATATTAAGTTGAAATAAAAAGTAAGCATTGTGCTTACTTTTTTAAAATTCATTTTCATTATCTAAACTAATTGTCTCTAATTTTGTATTTTTGATAGCCTCGTCAATTAATGATTGATAATCAAAACGCTTTTCAAAAGGAATAACATCTTCTTCTTTTGGCGATGTTTTAGGATTTTTTGGAGTAAAAATTGTACAGCAGTCTTCATATGGACGAATCGAAATATCATAAGTTTTTATTTTTTTAGAAATATCTATAATATCAACTTTATCAAAACACGCTAACGGGCGAATAACCACACTAGATGTTACTTTATTTATTGTATCCATCGATACAAGAGTTTGGCTAGCAACTTGTCCAATTGATTCACCATTAACAATAGCTAAACATTTTCTTTGCTTTAAAATAGCTTCGCTAATACGATACATCATTCTTCGCATAATTGTAATCGCATAGCTTTCAGGACAATTTGAATATATCGCATCTTGAATTTTTGTAAACGGTACAATCAAAAGATTAATTTTTTCTTGATAACGATTTAAAACATGCAATAAATCATACAATTTATAAATGACACCAATTTGTGTATATGGAGGTGAAGCAAAATGGATACATTCTATTTTTACACCTCTTTTCATCATCATATATGCTGCGACAGGCGAATCTATTCCACCGCTTAACATCACTAATGCTTTTCCTGAGACTCCTAATGGATAACCACCCGCTCCTAAAATCGACTTACAATATACATATGCAGCTTCATATCTTATTTCAATATGAATGTTTTTATCTGGATTATGTACATCAACTTTCAAATTTGTATTTTTTAATATTTTAGTGGCGATTTGATGTATTATTTCATCAGAATGCGGCAAAAATGTTTTATCAGCTCGTTTGCAATTTAATTTAAATGTTTTATCTTTTTCGTTGTCTATTAATTTAAAAACGTTATCAATAATATCATTGATTTCTTTTTGGCATTTATAAACAATCGAGATTTTTTTAATTCCTGAAATATCTTTTAAAATGTCTATTATTTCATCAATGCAAATTTCATCAACTTTTATATAAATATGATCATGAAGAACGTCATAAGAAAGATTAACAAAATCTTTTAACGAATTTTTAATATTTTTCGCTAATTGATGAATAAAATCTTTTTTGTTTTTGCCTTTTGTATTTAGTTCACCAAAATGCACCATTAAATATAAATTATCTTGCATCTTTAAGCTCCTTAATTGTTTCATCTAGAATATTTATGAATGCTTTCGCATCTTCTATTGTATTGTTTTTATCGAATGAAATTCTAAGAGTGTTATTGTAAATATCTTTATTTTTATTTAATGCTTTAACAACATAACTTGATGAATCAACATGACTAGAACAAGCACTGACAGTTGTAAGCATAATTCCTTTCATCGATAATGCTTCACAAACCACCGATGCTTTCTTTGTTTTTAAAGAAAAATTAATAATATATGGACAATCATCAAATTGACTATTTAATTCATATAAATTGGGGTTTTGTTTTAAATAATCATAAATTTCATCGTGAATGTTTTTAATTATGGAATAATTAGTCTTAAAATCATTCAACGCTTTTCTTATAGCCATCGCAAAACATACCGCATTAGCAATATCTAATGTCCCACTTCTAATTTCTAATTGTTGATTACCACCAAAAATTATAGGATATAACTTGATATTATTTTTAAAAATGAGACATCCACAACCCTTTAAACCATGAATTTTATGTGCGGAAAAAGTCATCATATCAAAAATATTATAATCACAATCAACTTTCCCTAGTCCTTGGCAAGCATCGCTATGTAAAATAGCTTTTGGATATTTTTTTAAAATTGATTTAATGTCATCAAAATTATAAATTGTTCCTATTTCATTATTTATTTGCATTAAAGAGACTAAAATTGTCTTATCATTTATTAATTGTTTAAAATGTTCTATATCAAATTGTCCATCATTTTTAACTTTTAAATATGAAACTTTAACATTATATGTTTCTGACAAAAATTTAGCAGCGTTTAAAATAGAAGCATGTTCAACTTCGCTTACTATTATATGGTTTCCCTTGTTTAAATTTCTTATAACATAACCTATCAAGGCAAGCGAGTTAGATTCACTAGCCCCACTTGTAAAAATAATATTGTAATTTTTAAGATGCAAATTATTCAAAATTTGGCTTTTTGCTTTGTTAAATAAATATTCACATTCTTTTGAAAAACTATTTAAAGATGAAGGATTTGCAAAATATTTATTATTAATTTCACAATATTTATCAATGATATCTTTATCTGGCTTTGTTGATGCGGCATTATCAAAATAAATCATAACTAATTATTGTTATTTCCGTCTTCAACATGTTTTGTCTTTAATAATGAGACAACATCATGATACGTTTTTTCAAATTCTCCGTTAAAAAATAATTGTTCGCTTAATAAAAGTTGTTGGTGAACGTCAATTTGATGTTTGCGATCTCTATTAGCGTATAATATCGCAGATTCCGCCATTTGTGAAACATTGCTAGTATTATTGACATTGTCAAATAAATCATTGGTAATAGTTTTTAATTCATCAACTTTGCTTGTTATCAATTCCATATCAATGGGTGTAACTTTAATAATTTCTTCTATTTCGTTTAGCAGTTGATAACATTGCTCTATTTTTGGTTGATATTTTTCTATTGTCGCATTTATTGCAATATTTTGTAATTGTAACTCACATTGTTTTAAGCGATAGTAATATGAAAATACAAGATTATAAGCTTCCTCAGAAGTAAGTTTTAGCGACTCTAAAAACACTTTAAAATCGCTGACTTCTTTGCTAACAGAATTATAATCATCAATTAATTTTTCTAATTTTACTTGCAAAATAGAATATGGTTGAGGAGTAGATGAATGCACAAAAGTATCAAGAACTCTCTTGCTACTACCTAATTGATTAATATCATCTTTTAAAACGTTGATGCGTTTTGTTTCTTCTTCACTTATTTTATAAACACGATTCATTTCTGGTAAAAGCGAAACTAATCGTAAAAAGTTTTTTTCTAATATTAATACTTTGTTATAAATGTCGTTTTGGTTTTGATCAAAATAAATTTTAGCATCTACTTCTTTTCTAAAATTATCATGCATGATTTCAATATCGTTTTGAAATTTATCAATGTCTTCTTTTACATCTTTAACATTAAGAGAAATCAAACGATTTTTTAGATTATTTAATTCATTGTTATATTCTTCAAATTTCTTTGTTAACAACAAATGATGTAAAGGATAACCTTGCGTTGTTAAGGAATCGCTTTCGTTTTCTAATGATGAGACTTTTTCTGGCAATATTTTTCCTACTAAAACGCATAATTTAGGTAAGTCTACTAAAACATTCTTTAGTTGTTCGATAACTTTATCCACGACTGGAAGCAAATCGTTTGCATCATCATATTCTGCACTATCAATATGCATGTCAAATTCGTTGAAAGTACTGTCTAGTTTTTCAAATATTCGTTCAAGAGAATTGCTAACTAATTCTAAATCAGACAAATTATTGGCATATGTTTGCTTGACACTTCTTAAATTTTCTTTAAGTCTTAAAGCTAATTGACGTGCCTCTTCTTCTGGTTTAATTAATTTGGTTAATTCGCTATCCAATTGATTAGCACTACTTTCAAAAGCGGCAATAGCTTTTTTGCCTTCTTGGATAGCTTGTTTTAATTGACGATATTGCTTATTTTCTATTAAAGTTTTTAATTGTCTAATTACACCTTGGGCGTATTTATCGTCAATTTCAAAAACTTTTTTGAATTTCTTTTGATATTCATTATATTTGTCAACATATAACAAGTTAGTGCGACTAATCATTTCAAGTCTTTTAATATATTGAGCGTCTTGCCCAATCATTAGTGCATCTAAATAAGAATATCTACGATCTAATTCTTTGATTTGCTTTTCATATCTTTTTCTAATGAAAACAAATTTGAATAATAAAAATAATATTACCGCTAATATAGCTACACCTAAAACTATACCGACAATAATCCAAGGTAACGTATTTGAATCTACTAATAAATATGGCTGTATCATTTTTTCCTCTTTATACTATTAATATTCTAGCCTAGTCGATGATAATTTTAAATAAAATTATATTATTTTTATAGACATAAAATAAAAAATATTTAAATTTTCATTATTAGAAAAAAATATTAAAAAATATTTGACTTAATACATATTTATATGTATATTTACATTTGCATGTAATCTAGCAGGTTAATATTGCTTGTCTGATGTTTAATTTAATAAGTAACCAATGCTAAAAGGCGAATATTAAACACCCGAAGCAGGAATTAATCCCTGTCATTATTTGCATAAAACAAATAAAGAAAGGAGAAATATCAATGAGATACACTGGTTCTGATTGGAAAAAATCTCGTCATCTTAACTTTTCTATTTTAGAAACTGGAAAAGAATTATCAAGACGTCCTTATGGTCCAGGCCAACACGGCAAAGATCGTAAGAAAAAAGCGAGTGAATACGGCAAACAATTGCTTGAAAAACAAAAATTAAGAACTATGTATGGCGTTAATGAACGTCAATTTAGACGTTTATTCATGCTTGCATTGAAAAGCAAAGAAGTTACTGGTTTTGCTTTCATGAAATTATTAGAATCAAGACTTGATAACTTAGTGTTCCGTATGGGTTTTGCACGCACTCGTAAAGCGGCAAGACAATTAGTAAATCATGGCCATGTCTTAGTAAATGGTAAAAAGGTAACAATTCCTTCATATTTATGTTCTATTAACGATGTTATTTCAATTCCAGAAAAAGATCAAAATATGAAAGCAATTAAAGAATCTTTAGAAATCATCGCTAATAGTTGTGCTTATGTTAATGTTGATAAAGAACATTTTTCCGGTACATTTGTCCGCGAACCAAGCCGTAATGAATTACCATTAGACATTGCTGAATCACAAATTGTTGAATACTATAACCGTAAGTTATAATTTTAAAAAATGTGATTTTAAAAAGTTCATCGGTCGATGAACTTTTTTTATTTTATTATTAAAATAAAATATCTATTTTAAACAAAGCAATGAATATACCTTTTTTCCGCGTCTAATGACTATATATTTATTATATAAAGCATTGCTTGTGTCTAAAGTATATGTTTCATCATTAATTTTATTTGAATTGACACTGACAGCGTTGCTTGATAAAAATTGTCTAGCTTCACGCTTGCTAGAGGCAGATTTAGTCAATAACAAAGCATCTAAAATATTAATGCTTTTGCCATCAAATTCATATGTTAAGCCATTAAAAACTTCTAATAATTGTTTTTCGTTTAATTTGGTAACATCTCCACTAAATAATGCATTAGACATCATCACAGCGTTATCGGCTTCTTCTTTTCCATGAATATCTTTACAAATCTCGTAAGCAAGAACTTTTTGGGCAATTCTTTGACCAAGATTTGCTAAATGTTCTTTGATTATTTTTTCAATTTCTTCTTTTTCTAAAAATGTGAAAACTTTTAAATATTTACAAGCATCATCATCCGTCACATTATAAAAATATTGATATAGTTGATATGGAGAGGTTAATTCTTTATTTAAAAATAAAGCGCCTTGTTCTGATTTTCCAAATTTTTTTCCATCAGCACGCGTAATTAGATGACAAGTCATTACAGAACATTTTGCATCTGGTTCGACTTTTCTAATTAATTCTAAACCGCTGGTGAGATTGCCCCATTGATCAGAACCACCTATTTGAATATGACAATCATAATTTTTATATAAGTGCAAATAGTCAATAGCTTGTAAAATATTATAAGAAAATTCTGTAAAAGATATTCCACTTTCTAATCTTGAAGCAATTATATCTTTGCTTAATAAATAATTGATTGAAAAATATTTTCCATAATCTCTTAACATGTCAAGCAGAGATATTTTTGAAAGCCAATCGTAATTATTTAAAATAATACCTTTATTAGGATCGCTTAAATCAATAAATTTTTCTAATTGCTGTTTAATAGCTTGTGTATTTTTATATAAAGTATTTTTGTCTTGCAAATTTCTTTCTTTACTTTTTCCAGATGGATCTCCAATCATTCCAGTTGCCCCACCGACAAGAGCAATAATCTTATGACCTGCTCTTTGTAAACGCATTAAAAGAGAAATCATTACATAATTTCCAACATGCATACTAGAGGCACTAGGATCAAAACCACAATATATTGTTTGTTTTGTGCTTAATAATTCGTGCATTAATTCTTGGTTAGAAAAATCTTTAATTAATCCACGATACAATAAATCGTCTAAAACTTTATTCATAATATTCTCCTTTTTTTATTATTTTTAATAAATCGGATATTTAACTTTTTTTAATCTAGCACTAGGAATATCGTATCGTCCTTCTTTGGCTTCCATCTTTCCATCAAGACGAACCAAATCACCAGTAAATCCACATGTTGAATTGTTAACAAAATAAGTTCCTACACCATATAAATCTACTGGAACATTTAATTTTTTCCATTCTTTAATTTTTTCCATTGTAAAAGAAGAAGATACAACAATTTCTACATAATCAAATCCATTATCATCTAATGCTTTTCTTAAAGCAAAAATTAATTCTTTACAAACTCCATGCGGATCAAAACCAGTTGTATCTTTATCATCAAAATAATGATCTATTAAAGATAAAGAAGTATCGACACGGACAGCTTTTAAAGTTTTTCCTAAATGTTTAGCAAGTTTTAAAGAATCTCTTATTACGTCATTGTTATAATCAATCAAAGCCGTAACTTTTTCATTTGGAAAAGTTTTATGATATAAATCAGCAGCTTTACAAACATCGCCTTGGCACATTTCTATCAAAGCATGTGGCATTGTTCCCATGCCTTTTCCTCCCCACCACAAACCTTGTGCATCAGTGGAAACTTTATTAATACCTGCAACATAAGTAGCGTAGCCATCACCAACTTGCGTTAAATAATCATCTTGACGATCCGCCATTGAAAAACAAGGACTATCACCAAGAACTTTTTTTACCCAATAAACATTTGTAGCGACTGAACTTCTTCTAGCTAAAATTCCATCAATTACGCTTTCTAAAAAACCAAAATCTTCATAACGACCGCTCACTTTTAAAACCGGTTCGTTTTTATTAATAATATCGCCATCATTTAATGCTAAAATTTCTAAATCTTGAGGATTATGAGCAAAAGTATGCAAAATAGCAATAGCCTCATCAATTCCGCATAGCATCACATCATCACGACGTTGAAACCATTGCATAGTAACGATATGACCTTTTAAATTTTGTGAAACAATTTGATGCGTTTTTAAAAAATAGTTCGCACTGAAAAAACCATCTTTCAATCTTTTATCAAAATTAAATGTTTTATTTGTTAATCTTGATATTTTGCCTTGCTCTTTTAATTTAATTTCTAATTCTTCCATTTTTTTCTACCAATCCGCAGTTTATATTTTATGTTTTTAAATCAATAAAGTAAACATTTATATGTTTAAAGTAAAAAAAGACGGTTGTCCGTCTTTTTATTAAATGACTTTTCAAGATAAATTATAAGCCTAAAACACCTTTGGTGTAATCGTCGTTATAAGATACAATAGCGGCACCTGCAACGACTACATCATATTCTTCGCCCTCTTCACCTTGAAGTGCATCAGCACCTAAAATATTATAGACATTTTGAGCTTGACTACCATCTTCAAATTCCACAATGCTAGCAGCGTGCATTCCTTCATCATCTACTTTGCCTGCACTTGCCATATAAACAATTTTGACTGTAAAATCTTCACCCGCTAATGTTAAGCCAAGATTTATCGTAGCAGTAAGACCTAGTAATTCAGATTGATCTGTTGTTTCAACGACCTCGAATTCGTTGTTTTTTAAATTAGCAACCATTGTGTCAACAGATGGAGCACAAGCGGTCAATGAAAATAAAAGAGCAGCACTTAAAATTGATCCTTTAACTATGTTTTTCATAAATATCCTCCGTATGTTTTAATGATAACGCATGTAATAATTTTTTCCAATTATTTTTGAAAAAAACTGTGCAAATTCCCAATATTTATTATTTTTTATTGTTGTTGTATTAATGATGCAATCTTCTCATGATTTAGCGAAAGTAATATTTTAATTAACCCTTTTTTAGCGGATTGATAATCACCGCTATCGATAATTGTATTTGCACTATGTAAATTTCTTGCACATATACAATGTGTAAGCGTATTTACACCCTCTAAAGAAGTATGATACGCTCCCGCGTTTGTGCCACCTAGAGCTTTAAAATATTGATATTTTATATGATGTTTTTTTAATACTTCTTCTTGAAAAGATAAAAGTTTTGGTTTTGCAATCATAGAAGCATCATGATATCTAATCAAAACCCCTTTTCCAAGTTGACCATCATCTTGAATCGTTTCACGACTTGGCGAACAATCTAAGACGATAACTAAATCAGGTTGAATATGATTTGGGGATACTTTTGCCCCTCTTAAACCTACTTCTTCTTGTACCGAACCACCAACATATAAATCAAAATCTAAATCGACATCCTTGAAATATTTTAAAATTTCTAATCCTAAAACAATTCCATAACGGTCATCGATAGCTTTTGACATCAGTCTTTCTTTATTATTAATTAAAACTGTTTCGCCAATAAACGAAACCATATCGCCCATTTTTATATTATTATTTTGAGCATCTTGTTCATCTTTAAAACCAAAATCAAAATTTAAATCATAAATTTTACTATCATCTTTGATTGATAAAATATCCACACAACCAACAAACGCCTTTCCTTCTTTATTGGTTAATAAAAATCTTTGACTAGAAACACCATTTAAGGAAATGCCTCCTATTGGCTGACAATTAATTAATCCGTTTTTTAATATTCTTCTTACAATAAAACCAACTTCATCCATATGTCCATCAATTAATAGTTTAAAAGCGTGAGGATTTTTTGATTTTTTTAAGGCAAAAATATTACCAATATTATCATAAATTAATTCTAAATCTAACTTTTTATAATCTTGAATTAATTGTTTACAAACGTTATTTTCAAAAGATGAAACGCTATTTATTTGACAATATTTTTTAAATAAATCAAATTCAGTTTTTTTAAACATAATTTACTCCTTCATTAAATAAATTTTATATATAGGTTGATTCAAATCACGATAATACATTTCATAGTCAGTAATTTCATCAAAAGAAGAATCAAATTTATAATCATAATCTATTTTCAAAATTTTAAATGGCGAATTGCTAAAATATTTAATAGAATCATCGAATAACTGTTTGTTGTCAGTTTTAAAATTTAAAAATCCGCCTTTTTTTAAAATTTCATAATATTTTAAAATAAGATTTTCGTTTGTTAATCTTCGTTTATGATGCCTTTTTTTAGGCCAAGGATCAGAAAAATTTAAGATAATACCTTCAATTGAATTTTCTTTAATTGTGGCAATCACATTATTAACATCATCACAAATTAATCTAGCATTATTTAACTGATTATTAATGATTTTTTTTAAGGTAATACCTGCACATGTTGTATTTTTTTCAACGCCAACAAAAAAATAATTTGGAAATCTCAAAGCCATTTTTGCTAAAAATTCTCCTTTTCCAGAACCTATTTCTAAAATTATTTTTTTATCATCATAAATAAAATTATCAAAATTATCGTAAAGAAGATCTTTTCTTTCTAAAAGCAAATCATTCGCCCATTGTTTATATTTAGTTCTCATTTTTTATTAACTTTCCAAGTGAAAGAATCGCATCTAAATAAATTTCCATCGATTTATTAAAATCATCAAGACGAATGCACTCATCACTTTCATGCATATGCGTATCGAAATCTTTAAATTGCATCCCAAACGCTACAACATTATCAGCTTCCTTTGCATAAGTTCCACCACCTATTGCAATTGGCTTAGATTTTTTATCTTTTGTAATTTTTTGATAAGACTTTAATAATGTCTTAATTAATTTGGATTTTTTAGGATAGTATAATAGTTTACTAGGCTCGTCAAAATTTATTAAACAGTCTTTTAATTTTAATCGAATATTTTCTTTTAAAAGATTAACATCACAACCATCGACAAATCTAAAATTAAAAGTCAGTTCCATCTTATTGTTTTCATAATTAAACAAGCCAAGATTTAAGCTATTATGTCCCATTTCTTTACTAGCTTTATCGATATTTAAACCTTTTCCATCAAGAGGTGATATCGCATTATAAAAATTAGTAAAATCATCATCTTGATAATATTTTGCTAAAACATTTAATAATTCTAGTACAGCATTTTTACCTAATTCAGGAGTGGAACCATGTGCGGATTTACCATAATGAATAATTTGATACACATCATCTTTAAAAATCGATTCATCAACAACTTCGTTTTGTCTTAAAAAATTAAATAAATTTTCATCTTTAATTTTTAAAACAACTTTATCAATAACCGCATTAGATACTACTCCTCCGCTTATTGAAATAACATCTTTTAAAGCTTTAAAATAAGTAACATTAAAATTCATAATTGCTTTTTCAGCAAAAATAATGGGCCAATCTGCATCAGGAGAAAAACCATATGTTGGTTGATTTTTCTTCAATGTCTCAAAATAATATTTCATACCAAGAGAACCGCTTTCTTCATTGCCACCAACAAGAAAACGTATTTGATAGCCTTTAACTAAATTATAATTTTTAATGGCTTTTAAAGCATAATAACAACACATTAATGGACCTTTGTCATCACTTACACCTCGACCATATAAAATATCATTTTTAATAACCATATTGAAAGGATTATTTGACCAATTCCCAGTTGCAGGAACCACATCCGCGTGGGCCATGATCGTAATATTTTTTTCTCCTTCGCCATAAAGAATTTCAACAATTTTATTTCCATAATTCGTAACATGAAAACCATCATTTTTAGCTAATTGACTAATATAATTTAAAGCATCGCTAACTCCTTTTCCAAATGGATTATTTTCATCGATAGTTTTTTCATCATATGTTGAATTTATTGCAATAAAATCCCTAAGATTTAAAATCGCTTCTTCTTTATATGGCTTCAACATCACTTTATAATTTAATTTTTTTTGCATAAATAATACTCCTAAAAACGGCGAATTAGTAATTTGTGGAAACCCTTTAAATAAACTTAAGGCAATGTTTGGAGTAACCACAATTGCTAAAACTATTTCAATTATACCATTAATTGAAATCACAGAAGAAATAAGAATTAAATAGCCATCAGAAAAATATGGACTGTTCATATTGAAAAGATATAAAACTGACAACGTTAAAAAAGAATGAAATAAAGTCATTAAACCACACAAAACATAAAATAAAACATATGTTAATAATGGCTTATTAGTTTTTTTAACAAGTGAGAAAAATAACCCGCTTAACCCACCAAAAATCATTCTAGGCAAAATAGAAATAAGCGGATTAACAAATAATGGATCAGTTATTGCCTGTGGCATAGTCGCTGCTTTTATTAATGAACATAAACCAAATATAAAACCAAATAGCAATCCTTCTTTAAATCCAAATAACATCGCACCAAGCAAAACAACTACGTGGATAATAGTAAAAGAAATCGGTGTCCCTGGAATAGAAATAAATCCAAGATAAGGAACAAAAGTTAAAATAATAATGATTGCTAAAAAACTAGCGTCAATACAAATTTGCAATGTTTTCTTATTTTTCATATGTTTTTCTTTAATATTTCATTTAAGCCATCTAAAAGCAAAGTATCATCAAATATATAGCCTTTTTTTGTTAAAATTTCTTTTACAATACGAGCGTTTCCACCTGTTAAAATTGTTTTATACGGTAATTTATATTCTTCTTTAATCTTATTAACAAACCCTTCAATCATTAAGGCATGACCAAATATAACACCGCTTTTAATAGCGTCAATAGAATTTTTGCCTATTATATTTTTCGGTAAATTAAAATCAATATCCGGTAAAAGTGCAGTATTTTTTGTCAAAGTTTGTTTTGAAATAGCAATCCCTGGAGCGATAATACAACCAGTGAAAACTCCGTTTTGATCAACATGTAATATTTTAGAAGCTGTTCCAAGATCAACGATGATTAATGGATAAGAATATTTTTTAATTCCCCCACATACATCACAAATAATATCGCTTCCTAATTCTTTAATATTGTCGATTTTAAAAATAACTTTTGTTTTAAAACCAAGACCTAAAATTAATGGTTCAACATTAAATAATCGCTTAAAAATGGCTTTAATAGTCGTGTTTAATGATGGAACAACACTAGAAATAATAATGTGGCTAATATTGTTATTTAAATAAGCATTAAAAAGGTTAAAAAAAGTAATATAATAATCACCTTCCGCTTTATTTAAATCTGTGGATACAATATGACGAATTATCAAGTTAACATCTTGATAGATTGCTACTTGAATTGTTGTATTTCCAATATCGATTAAAATATTATTCATAATAATCCCTCCTTACAATCTATAAAAGTATCGTAGAATTAATTATTTCGCTTATTATTTTAATTAAATTGCGACAATATTTACTATTTTGTTTTTAACTACTATAACTTTTTTTATCTGTTTATCCTTTGTGTGTTTAATTATTGAATCTAACTTGAAAACAATTTCTTTTAAATCGTCATCTTCAATATCTTTTTTAACTTCTACACTTCCACGTAACTTTCCATTTACTTGAATAGCAATAGTTACATTATCAAGTTTAATAAGACTTTCGTCATAAGTAGGCCAACTTGTATAATCAATTAACTCCTTGTGACCTAAACTTTGATAGATTTCTTCTCCTAAAAATGGACAAATACATGATAATAATTTCACAAATCCTTCCATGTATGGACGATATAAACTTTTAGCTTTATAAACATCATTTATAAATATCATCATTTGAGAAATTGCCGTATTAAATTGCAATTTTTCAAAATCTTGTGTAACTTTTTTAACTAAAAAATTGTATGAATAATCAAGTTCATGGGAATTTTCGTCTGAAAATTTATCTAGATATTCTTTTTCACTATAAATTCTATAAACGCGATCTAAATATCTTCTGGCACCTTCTAATCCTTGGCTAGACCAAGGTAAAGATGCTTCTAATGGACCCATAAACATTTCATAAAGTCTTAAAGCATCCGCACCATATTGAATAATTAATTCATCAGGATTAACGACATTGCCTCGCGACTTAGACATTTTTTCACCATTTGAGCCTAAAATCATTCCTTGATGAAATAATTTCTTAAATGGTTCTTTACAAGAAACAACGCCTTCATCGTATAAAAATTTATGCCAAAATCTCGCGTAAAGTAAATGCAACACAGCGTGTTCTGCACCACCAATATATAAATCAACAGGCAACCAATGATCTAATAACTTCTTATCACCAATTTCTTTATCGTTATGTGGATCAATATAACGAATATAATACCAACAAGAACCCGCCCATTGTGGCATGGTATTTGTTTCTCTTAAACCGTGTCTTCCATCAATAACAACATTCAACCATTGTTTAGCGTGAATAAGAGGAGATTCACCAGTTCCAGAAGGTTTATATTCATCTAATTCAGGCAAAACAAGTGGCAATTCATTTTCATGCAAAGGATAAAGACTACCATCATCCATAATAATCATCGGTATTGGTTCGCCCCAATAACGTTGTCTTGAAAATAGCCAGTCACGCAATTTATATGATATTTTTTCTTTTCCATATCCAAGTTTTTTTAATTCATTTAAAATTATTTCTTTGGCTTGTTGAATATTCTTGCCATTTGCAAGACCGCTATTGATATGAGGACCATCATCAACATAGGCTTGGTCGGTTAAATCATTTTCAATAACTTTTTTAAATTTTAAATTGTGTTGTTTAGCAAATTCATAATCGCGTTGGTCATGGCTTGGAACAGCCATAACTGCACCACTCCCATAACTTAGCAAAACATAATCAGCAACATAAATTGGAACTTCTTCATTGTTTATTGGGTTAACAGCGTAAGCACCAGTAAAAACACCTGTTTTATCCTTATTAACCTTTTGACGATCTAATTCAGATTTATGCAAAACCTCTTCTTGATATTTTTTAACTTCTTCTAAATGCTCTTTTGCAACTATTTTGTCTAATAAAGGATGTTCAGGTGCTAAACAAGTATAAGAGCAACCATAAAGTGTATCCACACGAGTTGTAAAAACATCAAAAGATAAATCATCATGGCCTTTAATTTTAAAATTAACAACTGCACCTATTGATTTACCAATCCAATTTTTTTGCATTTCTAAAGTAGAATTTGGCCAATCTAAATCATCAAGACCATCCAATAATTTATCAGCGTAATCAGTAATTTTTAATAACCACTGACGCATTGATTTACGAATTACTTCAAAACCACCAACTTCACTTTTACCATCTATGACTTCTTCATTTGCTAAAACTGTTCCAAGAGCAGGACAAAAATTAACAGGTCTAAAATCAATATATGCTAAATTTTTTTCGTACATCTTTAAAAATATCCATTGTGTCCACTTATAATATGAAGGGTCGCATGTCGCTATTTCTTTGTCCCAATCATAAGAAAAACCAAAAGATTGAATTTGCTTTTTAAATCTTTCTATATTAGCTTTGGTAAAATTATAAGGATGTTGATTCATTTTTATCGAATATTGTTCAGCAGGCAAGCCAAAAGCATCCCAACCGATTGGATGCAAGACATTATAGCCTTGCATCCTTTTCATTCTCGCCATGATATCAGAAGCAGTATAACCTTCTGGATGACCAACATGTAATCCTTGACCAGATGGATAAGGAAACATATCTAAAACATAATATTTTGGTTTACTAAAATCTTTAGTATCACAATAATATGTTTTATTATCTTCCCATATTTTTTTCCATTTTTGTTCTATTTGTTGATGATTATAACCCATATTCATCTACTCCTTCTACTTACTTGTTTTTCAAAGCATCTTGATATAAGCCCAGATACAATTTTGCACTAGTAAGCCAGGAGTGGTCAACTCTTAATGCATTTTTTATTAAAGTATTAAATACTTTCTCGTCTTTTTTAACATTTAAAGCATAAAGACATGTGTTTAATAATGCCTCATAAGAATAGTCATCAAAGCCAAATCCATTAGCGATTTCTAAATTATAATTATCATATCCGATGACAGAATCTTTTAAGCCGCCAGTTCTTCTAACTATCGGAAGAGTTCCATATCTTTGAGCAATCATTTGACCAATACCGCATGGTTCAAATAAAGATGGCATTAAAAAGAAATCACCTGCTGCGTATAATTGATGTGCTAAATCATCATTATAGCCAATATAAATTCCAACATTATTAGGATAAGTTCCTCTTAATCTTTCAAAATCTTGTTCCAAAGCATATTCACCACTACCAAGAATTACAATGTTTGCACCATTTTCAACTAATTGATAGCATGTTGGTATCAAAATATTAATTCCTTTTTGCCATGTTAAACGTGAAACCAAAACAAAAAGCGGACGATCAATTCCATCTAAATGGAAACGATTTAATAATTCTTTTTTGTTTGCTAATTTTCCGCTTTTAAATGAACGCAAATTATATGTCTTAGAAATTTTAAAATCTTCATTAGGATTAAATTCAACAGTGTCTATTCCATTTAAAAAGCCACAGAAATCATATTCTCTATAACGCAATACAACATCAAGGCCTTTTGAACCGTCTTTTGTTAATAATTCCTCACGATGTGTAGGAGAAACTGTCGTGATTTTATCAGAAAAGACAATCGCTGTTTTTAATGTAGAAACTTGGCCAAAAAATTCAACATCGCCATTATTAAAATAATCATCGCTTAAATTATAAAAATCACCTAAAATCGATTTAGGAAACATTCCTTGAAAGGCAGGATTGTGTATTGTTAAAACAAATTTACTATTTTTAAAACTTGGGTTATATAATTTTTCTTTTTTGATTAAAAGAGGTAACATTCCAACTTGCCAATCATGAATATGAATAATATCTGGTTGATAAGAAATGACTTCTAATAATTTTTTACTAGCCATTGTAAAAAAAGCAAATCTTTCGCCATCGTCAAAATCGCCATAAAAATGACCTCGATTGAAGTATTGATTATTCGCTAGCAAATAATAAGTGATGCCACTTATTTGTGTCTTATAAACATCACAATTAGCTTGTCTCCAAGACATATAAACGACAAAATTTGTCACATAATCAACTTTAGATTTAATAGTGTTATAAGCGTTGGAATAAAAAGGCAAAATGATTATAACTTCCTGATTTAATTTGACTAATTGTTCACTTAAAGCATATACAACATCCGCTAAACCGCCGGTTTTTGCGATTGGATTAGCTTCGCTTGCTACCATTGCTATTTTCATAAATTATTGTTTCCGCTTTTGACGAAAACTGGTTCGTCTTCCTTTCCTTCAATATTTGCTGAAATTGATACGTTTTTATCAGTAATAATATGATTCACTTTACAATTTTTATAAATGATAGAGTCAGTAAAAATGATACTATTAGTAACTACTGCTCCTTTTTCCACTACTACATTTCTTGATAAAATTGAATGTTCAACTCGTCCATTAATCAAACATCCGTTTGAAATAATACTATCTTTAACATTAGCGTTATCAAGATATTTTGCAGGTGGGGTGTCATGCGTTCTAGTATAAATTGGCCAATCATGTCTAAATAATTTTCGACGATTTTCATATTTTAAAAGATCAAATGAATTTTTGACATAATCTTTTAATGACATAATTGGAATGACATAATGTTCAAATTTATAGCCATCAATACGCATATTTTCGTTTTTTAGCAACCAGTTTACCATATCAGAGATATTAAATGTCTTATTTATTTTTTGTGCGCGATTAATAATATCTAAAAATACATCTATGGAGATAACAAATGTATCTAGACTAACATTGATATCGTCTTTTATTTTTGAATTACGCTTAAATGATTTTATACTGCCATCATTATTTAAAGTAATTAATGTTGATTTTGTAAAATTTTTCTTCCCGTCAAAAATAGGAACATAAACAGATGTTATTTTTGAATTAACATTAATGTGTTGATCAATGATTGGACGGAAATCCATACTACTCAAATAATGAGCAGGAGCAACAACAACATAATCATAACTATCGATAACGTTTTTTAATTGATTCGAATTGGCAATTATGTTGTTAATATCAGTGTTCCACGATGGTCTATTTAAACCATTTTCATTAAAAAATATATTTTCAAAACCAATTTTAGTATTCATTGTCCAAACACCGCCGCTTTGAATATGACCTAAAACTGAATGAGGAAAACGATGAGCTAAAATGCAAACAGTATCAATAGATGAATTTGTAAAATTAGATAATGTGAAATCCATAATAGCAAATCGCCCTAAAAAAGTTACCGAACCAAGAGCGCGGCGATCATTTAAATTAGGAATCAAAGGTGAAGTATGCAAATCACAAAAACCAAGTATACGACGAGTATTCATAATTACCTCCAAAATTAATGATTAACTAAGACGACATCATCGCCCTCTAAATTAATTTCTCTTTTGTCACCAATATTTGTATTAGGGGCGATAATAGCGTTTTTAATTTTTACACCGGCTTGTATTGTTGAACCAGACATAATCACACAACGAGATACTTCCGCTCCTTGTTCGACAATTACTTCATCAGAAACAACGCAATTATCAATGCTTCCTAATATGATTGCTCCTTGATTTACTAAACTACGAGTGATTTTAGCTTTTCGACCAATATAATGCGGAACAGAATGAGTATCTTCGGTATAAATCATGCCATTCTCATTTGAAAACAAGCCCAAAGAATCGTGATCATTTAATAAATCCATGTTTGCTTCATGCAATGATTTGATAGTTCCAACATCTTTCCAATATTTTTTATAGCGATAAACTTTCATTTTTCTCTTTTTTAATAACATGTTTGGAATGATGTTTTTCCCAAAATCATGAACAGATTTTTCATCTTTTTCATCATCTTTTAAAAACTTTTTAAGTGTTTTCCAATTGAAAACATAAACGCCCATTGAGACAAGATTAGATTTAGGTTCGCGCGGTTTTTCTTGAAAGCCAATTATTTCATCATTTTCATTAACTTGCAAAACACCAAATCTAGAAGCTTCTTTAATATCAACTTCCATAACTGATATTGTACATTCCGCTTCGCTTTTTCTATGCAATTCTATCATTTCATCATAAGTTGTTTTATAAATATGATCACCAGATAAAATCAAGACTACATCTGGATGTTGACTATCAATCCAATCTATATTTTGAGTGATAGCATCCGCTGTTCCTCGATACCAATTAGCACCTTCTTGTGTTTGCCTTGGTGCTAAAGTACTCATCAAAGAATGGATACCATTGTATCCCCATTTTTCACCATTGCCTATATAAGAATCTAAAAGAGTTGATTCGTATTGTGTGCAAACACCAACAACAGGAATTTGCGAATTAGCGCAATTTGATAATGGAAAATCAATAATTCGATATTTTGCTGCAAAACTAACCGCGGGTTTAGCAATTTTTTTTGTCAAAAATTCTAAACGAGTTCCTTTTCCACCAGCTAAAACTACTGCAATAACTTTATTAGCCATAACATGTACCTCTTGTCTTATAATTTATTTTAACAAATTGCTAATATTTTTTGAAAGAAAATATTATTGTTGTTATGCTTTTTTAAATTGCTATAATTACTTTGATGAAAATTAGACAAAATCCTTTAAGAATAACATTGACATTTATCGGGGCGATGCTATTATGCGGTGCGTTGATTTTTTCTTTTTTGTTTCCGATATTTCTTGATTGGCCTTGGGATTTTAGACAATATATCATCATTTTTCTTTGGCTAATCTCAAGTGTAGTTTTTTATATTATCAGTATTTTATACAATTTTTACATCATTGAAAGCAAATGTATTATTGTCCATCGATTTAAAAAAGTCTTGTATTACTACTTTAACGATATTATTTATATCGATAAACAGTATAGCGAAAAACATAAAATGATTTTATTTGTCACAAATAAAAAAGATGTTCGTTATCTAGTTTTTGATTCAAAAAAACTTGTCTATCAAACTATGTTAGAAAAATGTCATAATCTGTTAACTTATGAACAATTAATAGCAAAATATGGTGAAATAAAAAATTTAAGGGTGCCAAAAAAAGAAAAATATTGATAATATTTTCTTCCTATGGTATTATCTTTAAGCGAATTAATTAGGAGGTGTATCAGATGTCAAGAGTGTGCCCTGTAACAGGAAAAGGACCCGTCAGCGGTAATAATCGTAGCCATTCATTACGTGCGACAAGACGCAAATGGAATACAAATTTACAAAAATTTAAAGTAGAAGTTGATGGTAAAGTCCAGACAATTAGAATGTCTGCTCACGCTTATCGAACCCTCAATAAAACTCGATAAAAAAATTACGACCCGATGGTCGTTTTTTTATTTTAGATAAAAAGAATAATTAACAATAATGTGTTGATATAATAAAATCCAATATAAATCCATTCGCTATAACAAAGTGGAAAATATTTTTTTCTAGAATACGTTTTTGTACCATCATCACTTATTTTTTCGCTCATCTTATACCATGTTAAAAGGTTTTTATTAAATATCATAATAAAACTTAAAATAACAAAAATTACCGCTAGTGAACCGATAATCAAACTTTTAATATCAACGCCTTGCATAAGCGAAAAAAATCCAATAATAGCGATACATGAACTTAAAAGAGTTGATAAAAGGAATAAAATTATATCGCCTATTAAATGTTGCTTGTAATTATACATGCTAATTAACGAGACTAACAAAATCGGCAAAATTAAAAAAAGCCCAATGACTACACAAAAAAAGTAAACAACAAGTATATTAGAATTTTCAATGTTTATTTTATAAAAAGCAAAATTAATATATATTCCAACAAGAAGTAATAAAGCAACAACAATAGATATTACACCAAAGTAGTAATATTTTTCTTTTTTTTGCAATATCAATTCATATATGTAGTGATTTCTAAAATCGTATTTTTCGTTTTTCGTTTTAAAATAATTTAAAATTAAAAAAACAAGTCCTAAAAACAAAAATAATAAACTTATGCAAAATAAAATAACGTTATAAATCATTTCAAACTATCAAATGTTTTTTTTAAATCATCACTTTTAAATAAATATGAGCCAACAACAGCAATATCGCACCCTACTTCTTTTAATAATTGAATGTTTTGATTGTTGATTCCCCCATCAACTTCGATGAGAAAATTCATATTATTAGTCAAGCGATAATAATCTAAATATAAAACTTTTGATAAACAATTAGACATGAATTGTTGACCACCAAAACCAGGTTCCACACTCATAATTAAAACCAAATCAACAAGAGGCAAAAATTTCTTAATATTTTCAATTTTAGTATTTGGTCGAATTGATATACCAACTTTAACATCTTCCTCTTTTATTTTTTCAATTAAATCAAATATTTCTTTGTCAGAATTTAAAGCTTCGTAATGAAAAGTTAAATAATCAATATTACAATTTGTAAATCTTTTGTAAAAATGAAGAGGATTATCAATCATAATATGAACATCTTTTATGATTGTATCATCGTTTTTTAAACATTCTAAAACAGGAAATCCAAACGAGATGTTATCAACAAAATGACCATCCATCACATCAAAATGAATCCAACTTGTATATGGTTTAATGCGATTAATTTCTTGTTTAAGATTTAAAAAATCGCTATTTAAAATGGATGCAGAAATCTTAATGTCTTTCATATACTTATTTAAACCCAAATAAGCGACTTAAAAAAGATTTTTTTTCTTTTAAAAGAGAAGGATTTTGCTTGATTTTTAATAAATCATCGTGCATTTCCATCACGTCGTTATAACGATCTTTTGGATTTTTCCTTGTCGCTTTATCAATTATTCTTTCAATTTCTTTTGGACAATTGACAACATATTTTTTAATCGAAGGAAATTTATCTTTAACTTGGCTGACCGCAACATCGACCGGGTTAGATTTTTCAAAAGGTAAATGGCCAGAGAGCAATTCATAAAATGTCACTCCCGCGGCGTAAATGTCGGATTTTGTTGTCGCAGGCTTACCTTGCGCAATTTCTGGTGCCATATAATGAACAGAGCCAACAACTTCATTTGTGGAAGTTAAATTTGAACGAATAGTGTCAACTTGTGCAATTCCAAAATCTCCAAGTTTAATAGTCCCATCCGCCATAATAAAAATATTATCTGGTTTTATGTCACGATGAATAATAAAGTGATCATGTGCACATTTTAAAGCACTAGTAAGTTGTAACATTATATCAACAGATTCTTGCAAAGAAAATCTAGTACGAAAATCCAAAGCTTCTTTTAAAGACTGCCCATTTATAAATTCATATGCGATATAAGGTCTTCCTTCAACAATACCATGATTATATATTTTAACAATATTAGGATCGTTTAATTGAGCAACAATACTCGCTTCATTTTCAAATCTTTTTAAATTAACTGGATTAGACATAACATCTTCACGAATAAACTTAATAGCGACGCTTTTTTTATTAATAATATCAACGCCTTCATAAACTTCCGCCATACCGCCATGTCCAACTCGGCTAGTTATTTTATATCTTTCATCGACAATACTACCAAATTTAATAGCCATGAATAGATGCCTCCCAATACACAATAGCGATATTATCACTGCCTCCATTTGCGTTTGCTAACGATATTAATTCATCACACTTTTGTTGGGGTGTGTCATCTAATGAAATGATTGATTCAATATCTGATACTGGAATATTGTTATATAATCCATCACTACATAACAAAACAGGTTCTTTGTTATATTTGTATGTAATAATATCAACGCTAATACTTGGATATATGCCTAGTGCATTTAATAAAACATGTCGTTTTGGATGTGTCTTCATATCGCTTTCTTTAATTTGTCCACTTCGATAAAGATAAGCCACATATGTTTGATCGGTTGTCAATTGTTTCAACTTGTTGTCTTTTGTTAAAACATAGGCTCTCGAATCACCAATTTGAGCGATAATTAAGCTATTTTTCCTCACAAGAGCTAAAGTTAAAGTGGTGCCCATTCCCTTATAAATCGGATTTCTAATACTTTCATCATAAACAGCACTATTGGCTTTTTTAATAATAGTTTTTAACCACATCTTGACAAAAACTGCTGGCATATTCAAAAATTTAGTTTTATTAAATTCTTCAACAATGATATCTTTGCAAAGTCGGGAAGCAAGATCACCATGATTTTGTCCGCCCATTCCATCACAAACTAAAAGCATAACATCGCCATGAGCGTTAGTTAATGCAATAGCTTGGTCTTCGTTTGTAATACGAATACGCCCTAAATCTGTTTTAAAACAGTATGTACCAATAGCTTTATTTTTCATCTTTTATTAACCGTTTAGCTCTCAATTGTCCACATGCTGCATCAATATCGCTACCAAACTCTTTTCTAATAGTTGCTGTAACGCCATTTTTTATCAAACGATCTAAAAACGCTTTAACAGTTTTATTATCGCTTCGTTTGAAATCTTTTTCATCGACACAATTATATGGTATGAGATTAACATAACTTAACATCCCATGTATTAATTTTGCTAATTCATCAGCGTTTTGTAAAGAGTCATTGACATCTTTTAATAAAATATATTCAAAAGTTAGTCGTCGATTAGCGTTTTTTTCATATTCTTTACAAGCAGCAATTAATTCTTTTAAAGGATAAACTTTATTAATTTTCATCAATTTATTACGCGTTTCGTCATTACTAGCGTGCAAACTAACCGCAAGGTTGATTTGCAATCCTTCTTTTGAATATTGAATTATTTTGTCAACAAGTCCGCAAGTTGAGATTGTTATGTGCCTAGCACCAATAGCAAATGCTTTAGGATGATTACAAATACGTACAAAATCCATAACATTATCGTAATTATCAAATGGTTCCCCTGTTCCCATCACGACGATATGCGTAACTCTTTTTGTTGGATCTTCTTCTTTCAACAAATTATCGATGACCATAACTTGTCCAACCATCTCGTCGACAGTTAAATTTCTTTTCTTTTTTAATAATCCAGAAGCACAAAAAGCGCATCCCATATTACAACCAACTTGGCTAGAAACACAGACGACATTTCCATAACTATATCGCATTAATACTGTTTCAATTTTGTTTTCGTCATTTAAATTTAACAATAATTTAATAGTTCCATCGCTTGCAATTTGTTTTGTATCTATTGTTGGCAAATTAAGACAATATTTGTTTTTCAAAACTTCACGATAACGCAAAGAAATATCGCTCATCATATCAAAACTATTGGCCCTTTTTTCATAAAGCCAAATATATAATTGAGTCGCTCGATATTTTTTTTGCTCATCTTCGAGAACTAATTTTTCTAATTTATCAATTGTCAGTGAGTATAAATTAATCATTAGTTAGTCTTAGCCTTTTTTAAAATTGCATAATAAATCGAATCGCCCTCTTCTTCAAATGGGAAGCATTGCCTATCATCTAACAAGGTAAATTGTTTATTTTTGCTTAAAAAATCTAAGACGATGAGTTGACCTTCTTTTCGATCAATTGTGGTGACAAAATATACTAGCAATCCGTCGTCTTCAACATACTTTGAACATTCTTGGATGGTTTCTTTTTGCTTTGTAATCAAATCATCCAAACTATTTTTATCAAAATTTAAAAAATAATCAGGTTCATTTCTTAAACGATAAAAATTACTAGAATCAGGCATCACTACAAACAAAGGTGTTTTGCTAGATATAGCAGTTATAAGTCCACTTGGAGTGCATTCAATAGTGTTAATATTTTTTAACTGATAACGATTAACAATCGGTGCGATAGTAAATAAATCTTTATTCGGCGTGATAAAGTTATCGATATGGAGATTATTTAAAAATCTAAAAGATAAATTTAAAAAGACATTTCCATTAGCGTATCCAGAATATAAATAAACAGGTTTTAAAACATCGATATCAATTTTATCTAAAATCTCTTTGATAATCGGAGAGATTATTACTGCCTTATTTGTGACGATATATTGTTTTCTTCTAATAGAATCTTTTTTGTTATAAATTAGTAAATCATTTTTTGGTGTATCTATAAATTCATCTTTATAGCTTTCTAACAAAGTTTTTTTATCACAAAGCAATGTATTAACTTGTAAATAAATAGGTGCAGTCTTGGTATTTGCACGGGCGATTTTTATTGCTTTGTTTTTGCCAAATTGATTAGTCCACATTTTGCAAATCCATTCATTAACGTTATATCTTTGACTAATAAATTCATAAGAAATTTTGTTTAATTCAGGATTAATTAATGGTTCGCCATTGATTTTCTTTTCCAAAAGATTTTTAAAATCATCAATGTTTAATTCATAATTATCGTTTTTTGCTACATCAGTAACAAATTTTAAACAATCATCATTATTTAAGCGTTTTAAAAACAAAGCATTTGCAAAACACAGTCCCATAGCGATTTTTGTATTGTCTTTTGCATTAGAAAAATATTTATCAAATATCGTATTAAACACAATATAATGGCGTAAATAACATCCGCATAAAGCACTTACATCCCCGCTGGAAATTTTATTTTTATCAATGCTGTCAAAACATT
Organism: uncultured bacterium; assembly: GCA_949284685.1. GTDB lineage: Bacteria > Bacillota_I > Bacilli_A > RFN20 > CAG-826 > CAJOOD01. The sequence continues at coordinate 799,601 of CASDWE010000002.1, read as the reverse complement.
TTTTCAACGCACTATGAAAAGATGTTTTATTTGCAATAATGTCTTGCAAAACTGTCAGTGCTGCATTTAATGATTCCATAAATATCACCTCTAATCGTTATGAAAATGCTTATTAAAATTTTCAAAAATGTTGCCGTCAAAAACTTCTTCACTTTCATCATATTCATCATCGATTTCAACAACATTTTTTTCGCTCATATATCTTGGATAATCTTCATTGATATGCAAAATATGATCGTGGTTATGAAAATATTCAAAATAAATCTCGATATTGATTGTATAATCTTTAAAACATTCAATAAGATAATTTTTAATTTTATCTTGTAAAACATGACAAACTTCAGGAGCAACTATTCTTATAATAGTATGCCAGCTTGTTTGTTCAACTCCGTTATGAAATACCATATTATTAACTGCGACAAAATTTATCTCATCAATATCCACTTCATATAGATTAGCTAAATTCTTGCTAATTTCTTTTGAGATATCACCAACAACAAATTGATCTAAACCATAAACATAAATAACTACCATAGCCTACCTCACACTAATATTATATAATTAATAAAGTTTTTTAAAATACTTTTTAAAAAATAATGCAATTATAATAGTTTGATTTAATGTTATAAATTAAAAATCATATGGATCGATGTTTAAAGATAGTTTTAAATTTGATCCTTCTATAAGAGGAATCAAAATTTCTTTAAATATCTCATTAGCAAGTTTAATATCTTTATACTTAACTAAAATTGCTCGAGTAAAATTGTTTCCAAAATCTGGAATATATGGAGACGATGGTCCGATTATGTCACCATTTGTAAGAAATTTTTCTTTTAATTTTAAAGACAAAACATAAGCATTTTCAACAACTGTCGATTCGTTTTTACCACTTATTGAAATACGAGCCATGTAACAATATGGAGGATAATATCCTTCTTTTCTTACTTGAATTTCTTTTTGATAAAATAAATCATAATTTTGTCTAGCTGCGAATGTTATTGCGTAATGACTTGGAGAATAAGTTTGAATAATCGCATCTCCTTTTTTATTACCTCTGCCGCTTCTTCCAATAGCCTGCGTAACTAGTTGAAATGTTTTTTCACTACTGCGATATGATGGAGTGTTTAAACCAATATCCGCTAAAACGATACCAACCAAAGTGACATTTTCAAAATCATGACCTTTTGCTATCATTTGTGTGCCAATTAAAATATCTGCCTCATGATTTTTAAAACTATCTAATGTTTTTGTAATAGTTTTTTTAATTTTAGCATTATCGCTATCTAAACGTAAAATTCTCGCGCCTGGAAACAATTTTTTTACTTCTTCACAAACTTTTTCACTGCCAAAACCAATTTTAATAAAGTGATTCTTTCCACATTTTGGACACTCATTTGGCTCTAATTCAACATAATCACAATGATGGCACTTAAGCATTTTGTCACCATAATGATAAGTAAGCGCTACATTACAAGAGGGACATTTAAAAACATGACCACAATTTCGACAAGCAAAACTAGTTGAATATCCCCTTCTATTAATTAATAAAATAATTTGTTCATTTTTATCTAATCTTTTTCTTATCTCATTTCTTAAAGTCTTTGAAAATATGTATGATTCACGATCAATATTGTGATAATCTAACATATTTACAATCGTCGTGGTTGGTAAAATTTGATGATTGATTCTTTTATTCAAACGTAAAAGATGATAAACATTTTTGCTTGCTCTTGCACGAGATTCTAAACTAGGAGTAGCGCTTGCTAAAATAATACGGCATTCTTCAATTTGACTACGAAAAATCGCCACTTGTCGTGCATCATAGTAAGGCAAATTATCTTGCTTATATGATTCAGAATGTTCTTCGTCAATAATAATGAGTCCGAGTTTTTTTAAAGGTGCAAAAATCGCACTTCTTGCTCCGATAACAATTTTTGCTTTACCGCTGACTATTTTTCGATATTCATCGTATTTTTCTGCACTTGTTAATTCGCTATGTAAAACCGCTACTTCATTAGAAAATCTATTATAGAAATATTGGGTCATCATCGGTGTTAATGAAATTTCTGGAACTAATATTAACACTGTTTTTCCTTCTGATAAGATTTGCTTTGCTATATGTAAATAAACTTCGGTTTTCCCTGATCCAGTAACACCTTGTAACAAGAAAATTTTATCGTTGCTTTGAAAAAACTCATCAAATACTAATTGTTGATCTTTATTTAACTGCTTTTCATGTCCAGTTATTTTTAAATCTAAAACATGACGAGATTTTTCTACTTTTTTTATTTTAACCCTACCAATTTCAATTAATTTTTTTAAAATAGATTTAGATTTGACATCCTTTTTTAAAATTTCTTCATTGTTTTTTAAAAATCGTAAGAGTTCAATTTGCTTTGGTGTTAAATCTTCTTCACTAGTATTCACAACATAAACATATTCATCATAAGCAATTTTAGGTGCTTTTAAAGATGATAAAGATGGTTTTAAAGTAGGCGGAAGCATCGTCTGCAAGACACTTATTTTACTAGCTAAATAATAATCCGTAATCTTGTCTGCTAAAATAAGAAGATTACCATCTAATAAAGCGTTATCATCTATAACATCGATTATATCATTTATTTTTAAACCGGTTTTTTCTTCAAGTTCTTGTTTTGTTAAATCGCTATTACAAACATCGACAACATAACCAACAAGTTTTTGATTATGAAAATCTACGAGTACACGAAAACCACGCTCAACTTTTTTATTGCCTAAATAGACATAAGTAAATGGTCTATTAAGTTTTAAAGCGGTGTGTTGAATTAATACTTGTAATATCTTCATACACTACTTATTATCTAACGTTTTTATTTTATTTAAAATAATATTAGTAATTTCTTCACTAGTACGCTTTAAATCATCATTAATAACAATATAATCATAGCCTTCGGTTTTATTAATTTCCTTGCGTGCTTTTTCTAATCGCTCTTTGATAATATCTTCGGTTTCACTTTTTCGTAAACGAATTCTTTTTTCTAATTCTTCTAGGGAAGGAGGCAAAAGAAATATTGAAACAACATTGTCTCCTTTAACTTTGCTTAGCACTTGATTTGCACCATTTATTTCAATTTCCAATAATACATTTTTTCCTTGATTTAACCATTGCTCAACTTTATCTTTTGGGGTGCCATAATAATTTCCCACAAATCGACAATATTCTAAAAAATTATCTTTTTCAATATTATCTAAAAATTGTTTTTCACTAACGAAATAATAATCGACATTTGGTATTTCTTTAGGTCTTGGCTTGCGGGTTGTCATTGATATTGAATAGACAAGATTTAATTTACGATTAGAAAAAATTTTTTTTCTTATCGTACCTTTCCCAACTCCGCTTGGACCACTTAAAATAATTAATAAACCTTTTTTCATAAATAATTGATTAGATTATACGTGTATTATTAGAAGTAGTCAAACAAACTTAATTATATAGAGACAATTTGTATCGTAGATATACCTATATTTTTTCAAAAATGTTGGTAAAATGTATTTCGTGGAAATAAATTTATTTTTAAAAAACAATTTTTCTTTAATTTGTGATGAGCTGAAAACAAAATTAAATGGCAATCATATAACAAATTTTACTTTCATCAGCCTCGACTGTGTTGTTTTATCTTTCTCTTATAACCGAAATGAAGATCTTTTAATTAATTTAAAAAACAATAATCCGTATATTGGTTTATTTAAAAAAGAAAAAAATGTTTCAAATTTAGATAAAGATATCGCTTTTAAATTTCGACACTTTATAAAAGATAGTTATATTGTCGATATGAAAAGATTAAATAACGACCAAATAATTGTTTTCAACTTATCAAAAAAAGTTGATGAATATGATTATAAAAAATATCATTTAGTTATCGAACTTATATTTAATAAAACAAATTTAATTCTTTGCGATGAAAAATACACTGTTTTATTGTTATTAAAAAATGAAAATATTTTATCTAAAAGAACGTTATTAATAAATCAAACATACTCGCTTCCGTCAAATAATAATATCAAAAACATAAATTATGAGATTAGCCCTATTGATTATAAAAATTATGCAATGACTTTATATTATGAAGCAATCAAAAAAAGAAAATACGATAAATTTAATCGTCTATATAATTTTATTACACACAAAATAAAAATTTTAAATAAAAAGGTTCCAATAATAAAAGAAGAAATTGAAAATGGTAAAAAAGATTTAATATATCAAGAATTAGGAAATGCTTGTTATTATCTAAATAAAGATGAAATTGAAAAAATGTTTCTTGATTATAACAAAAAATATGATGAAACATTGCCGCTGACAAAACTTGCAAACAAATGTTTTGTTTCCTACAAAAAAGCAAAAAGCAAAATTGAAAACGCTAATATACAACTACAAAAAGCAAAAGAAGATATTACTTATTATAATAATTTACTATCACAATTTGAAAACGGCGATGAAGAAGATTTGCTTCAGATGCAATCATATTTAATTAAAGATGTTTCTTTAACTAGAAACGAAAAGCAAATTATAAAAAAGATCAATCCATATCAAATAAAAGTTAGAAATAACAAAATATTATTTGGAAAAAATGATTTGCAAAATGATTATTTAACATTTCATATAGCTAAAGATAATGATATGTTTTTTCATATTCATAATTATCCAGGTGCACATGTCATTGTTAAAGGTGAAATTCAAGATGATAATATTAAGAATATCGCCGCACAAATATGCTTAATATTATCTAAAAAAACCGCTGCAGAAGTAGTTTATACAACAAAAAAATATGTTAAAAAAGGAACAAAACTAGGACAAGTTATTTTAAAAAAATTCCAAATTGCTAAAATTGATGATGTTGCCCCATCTACATATCAACTATATAAAAATGCAACAAAAAACTAGTTAGTGTTAACGTATTTTAAAATATTATCAACAAAATAATCTTGAAAAGTAATAATAACACCTTGATAAGCAAATATGTACATGATAGGAAGTGATAATGTTTCTCCATATTCTGGAAATTTATATGCATCATTTGCATAACTAGTAGCATCTACAATATATTGATAATCTTCTTGCGTGATAGTTGTTAAATTAATTTGATAAATGTTGAGATGTTCAATTTTACACAAAACTTCTAATTGTGAAATAGCGTCATGACAAGTTGCACAATTATCAATAGTAAAAATACACGCCAAAGAAGCAGTTTCATTAATTGTTAAATCGTACAATTTTTCACCATTTATAGTAATTATTTGCCCGTTTTCAGCATAAGGAAAATCTATTTTTGTAAAATTATCATGTTTGCAACTAGATAACAATAAAACCATTAATAACAAATTTAAATATTTAAACTTCATCGTTTATCTCTTTATTTAAAAAATCTTCCCCTTTTATTTCCTCTTGAGTGGCTAGATTTATATACCTTTGTTGTCGTAATGCTTCATAGCAAATTATTGCGACACAATTGGATAAATTTAAGCTTCGACAATTGCTTACCATTGGTATTCTTAATAACTTGTTTTGATTGTTTCTTAATATATCATGAGGTATACCGGTTGATTCTCTTCCAAACATAAAATAATAATCTTTTATAGGATTAGAAAAATCATAACTAGAATAAACTTTATTTGAATATCTTGTGACATAATAAATATCAACATTACCATTTTTTATATAGAATTCTTCGATATTTTCATAATAATCCATGCTTAAATCTTCAATATAATCCAATCCAGCACGTTTGATTTGCTTTTCATTTAATGAAAATGACAGCGGACCTATTATATGCAGTTTAGCTTTTATTGCTACGCAAGTTCGCATAATATTTCCAGTATTTAATGGTTTTTCAGGACGATATAAAACGACATTAATCATACATAAAATAATACGATAATTTGGCAGCATGTAAATAGTTTTGTCATTTAAAACATACATATTTATTTTTCAAAAAAATTTTAATAAGATAATAAATGTATGGACAAATCAACTAATAAAATAAAACAACTATTTTTTGAACTAACAAATAAAAAAGTAAAATCGGTTATTAAATTTGATGATGGTTTTACTAATTTGGTGTACTTAATTAATGACGCTTATGTTTTGAAAATGCCAAGCGAATACATTCAACCTTTTATCGATTTTAAAAATGAAAAATATGTATTAGATGTGTTAAAAGATAACAAAAATGTTGTTAATGTTTTTTTATATGATGATGTAGAAAACATTTTAATCATGAAATGTGTCCATCAAGGGCGAGCCTATAAAGAAGAAATGAATAACTTCAATGTTATTAGCGTTGCAAAAGCATTAAAGAAAATACATAAAATTAGCGATGATAATATTAAAAAGTTTGATATGTTTGAAAGGTTTAAAACATATAAAAATGAATCGTATGAAAAAATAGATGGGCGTTATGAAAGAAAAATAATTAATCGAATTAAGAAAAGCATAGATAATGAAAGTCTTTGTTTATGTCATAATGATTTAGTCAAAAACAATATGCTATTTAAATATAATGATGTCACATTTATCGATTTTGAATTTGCAGGAAATAACTATCTATATTTCGATTTAGCGTCATTTATTAGTGAAAATAACCTTGATTTGCAACAAAAACAATTATTTTTGAAGACTTATTTTGGCTATAAATTAAATAAATCAAAACTAAAAAAAGTCGATAATTTTATAAAATTTGAAGATATTTTATGGTATTATTGGGCGCAAATGATGTATAAAAATAGAAAACTTCAATGTTATCTTGATATCAAAAATGAAAAACTAAAACGAATAAACGAAAATATTAAATTAGATAAATTATCTTAGTGCGTTTCTTCTAGCGTTAATTGTTGGAAGAATTTTTTCCTTGTATCTTTTTAAAGCTTTATCAATAATATCCATTGCTTCTTTTTTTCCAAGAACTTTATCAATGGTTGTAGATTTTCCTTCTAATGTTTTATAAACAGCAAAGAAATGTTTAATTTCATCCATGACATGCGAAGGAATTTCACTTATATCATTGTAATTGTTATAAAAAGGATCATCTAAAGCAACTGCGATAATTTTTTCATCGCTTAATCCATTATCTTCCATAATTAAAACCCCGATTGGTTTAGCGTTAACTAACGCCATTGGCAAAATAGCTTCACTGCATAAAATTAAAACATCCAATGGGTCAAAATCTAAAGCATAGGTCAAAGGTATAAAACCATAATTTTGTGGATAGTGAGTGCTAGTAAATAAAACTCTATCTAACATTAAATGACCTGTTTCTTTATCTAATTCATATTTGTTTTTTGAGCCTTTAGAAATTTCAATCATTGCTAAAAATTTTTCTTTTGTAATTCTTAAAGGACTAATATCGTGCCAAGCGTGCATAAACTTTCTCCTTTATTTAAAATATATCATGTTTTTGATTTTAAAACAAAAATGATCATTAAAAAGTTATGTTTTAACTTTTTTTATAAGGTAATATAATATTTGTGTTATGAAAATTAGTTTTAAAAAAATATTATTATCCATATTATTGCCATTAATAAGTATTACAACTACTGGATGTGTTAATGATGAAAATAAGGTCACCATCATTAATGATTTAGATTTATATATTAAAAGTAATGAAGTAGATAATGGAAATAGTGAAACATTCAAACCAAAAAATATTGTTGGCGATGAATTTATTAAAAAAATCGAAGATAAAGAAGATTTTATACTATATTTTTATTCTAATTACTGCACTACTTGTGTGACAGTTAGCAATTATTTAGATGTGTTTTTAAGAAATTATAATTATCTAATATATTCATTTTCTAACGAAAGCAGCGATATATATTATATCAAAGATACGTTTCCAAATTTATTTAACGAAACACCGAAAATAATGTTTTTTAATGATGGTGAATTGTCATTGACATTATCAAGTTCGCGTTATTCTTCTTATCGTCTATTTGAATCTGCAATGATTGAGTTTTGTTTAAAAAGTAACATATACACCGCATCAAATATTACTTCAATCAACACATTTATTGATAAATATGATGAATTTATATTATTTACATTAGATGATAAAAATTCTTCGCAAGCTGAACCTTCATCAAATTATATATTTAATATTCAAATCAAGCCTCTTTTAGAAGAAAGTGAAATGCCATCACTACTTTTAGATTTAAAATATATCGATGAAGAAACTAAAAATAATATTTATACTGCGTATGGACTACCATATACTGAAACAGCCTTGGCTTGCTATGTAGAAACTATTAATAATAAAGTATCATCAAAATATTTTAATTACACAAATAAAGATGAACTAGATGAATTAATTGATACAATTGCTAATTAATTTTCTTCCTTAATCTTTATTCGATTTATCGCCTTATATAGAGCAAGTTTTGCTCTTTCCACATCAATATTTTTATCACCGTTTAGTCGTTCTTCAGCACGTTTTTTTGCTTTATATGCACGATCTAAGTCGATATCATCTTTTGATTCAATTGAATTAATAATGATATTACAAACATTATTTTCCACCATTAAGACCCCACCAGAAATAGCAAATACAAGCGTTTTACCATCTTTTTTATAGGATAATTTGCTAATAGCCAAATCAGAAATAAAACTAGTGTAATTTGGTAAGATACCAAAATTACCATCGCTAGCATAAGCGTTTAAATATTCAATATCGTCTTCTAAATAAACACCTAGTGGTGAAGTAATAATAAGATGGAAAGTATTTTTCATTTTATTTTTTATCCTTATTAACTTTATTTATTACATCTTCAATCGTTCCAGCATAAAGGAAATAATTTTCGTTAATATTATCAACTTTTCCATCTAATATAGCTTTAAATGATTCAATTGTATCTTCTAACTTTACGAATTTTCCTTCAAAACCATTAAATTGACTAGCGACATGGAATGGTTGCGACAAGAAATTTCGAATTTTTCTTGCACGATAAACAATTAGTTTATCTTCTTCACTTAATTCATCCATACCTAATATGGCAATAATATCGCTTAATTCTTTATAGCGTTGTAAAATTTGCAAAACATCCATTGCAACTTTATAATGCTTTTCTCCAACAATATTAACTTGCAATGCATTGGAAGAGGATTGCAATGGATCAATTGCGGGATAAATGCCTAATGAAGCAATATTTCTATCTAATACTGTTTTTGCATCAAGATGTGAAAAAGCTGTCGCAGGAGCAGGATCGGTTAAATCATCAGCGGGAACATAAATAGCTTGTATAGAAGTAATCGAACCATCTTTTGTTGATGTGATTCTTTCTTGCAACTGCCCCATTTCTGTTGCCAAAGTTGGCTGATATCCAACCGCACTTGGCATTCTTCCTAAAAGAGCACTTACTTCACTACCAGCTTGTGTAAATCTAAATATATTATCGATGAACAATAAGACATCACTATGCAAATAATCTCTAAAATATTCCGCCATAGTTAGGCCAGTTAATCCGACTCTCATACGAGCACCTGGTGGCTCATTCATTTGTCCAAACACTAATGCAGTATTATTCAAAACACCGCTTGCTTTCATTTCGTTGTACAAGTCATTGCCTTCACGCGATCTTTCACCAACTCCACTAAAAACACTAATTCCGTTTTTTTGATTTGCGACATTATGCATTAATTCTTGAATCAAAACGGTTTTGCCAACACCAGCACCACCAAATAGACCTATTTTTCCACCCTTTATGTAAGGACATAACAAATCGATGACTTTAATTCCGGTTTCAAATATTTCAATATTTACATTTTGATCTTCAAATTTAGGAGGTTCACGATGAATAGATAAATGCAAACTATCTTTAAAATTATCTTCCAAACCGTCAATTGGTTCGCCTAATACGTTGAATATTCTACCCAATGTTTCTTCACCAACAGGTACTTTAATAGGACTATTTAGGTCAATAGCTTCTAATCCTTTGTATAAACCTTCGGTTGGCCCCATAGAAATACATCGAATTGTATCATCACCTATATGTTGGCTAACTTCAACAATTAAATGTTTATTATTTCCTAATTCAATCTTAATAGCGTTTAATATGCTTGGTAAATTGCCTTCAGGGAAACGAATATCCACGATTGGACCCATAACTTGAATTACATAACCTTTACGCATAATTTTTCCTCCTAGATATTATTAAAAGCTGAAACAACTTCAATGATTTCATTTGTGATATTTTCTTGACGTGCTTTGTTATATTGCAATGTTAATTTTTCTAATAATTCACTTGCATTATCGCTAGCACTTTCCATTGCATTTCTTCTACAAGCATGTTCGGAAACACTAGAATTTAAAAGATTTGTTAATATTTTCGATTCGATATATAAAGGAATCAAACTTTCCATTATTTTCTTTTTATCAGGTTGAACAATAGGAGAAATCTCATTAATTTCTTTGCTTTCTTCAACCGATATATCAATCGGCAATATTAACGAATCTTCAACTTTAAACGTCAAAGAATTTAAATATTTTGTATAAATAAAATGAATTTCTTGATATGTGTCTTCTTTATAAGAACTTATACAATAATTTTTTAATTGTGTAGCTAATTTATTAACATTATTTAAATTAGCACCTTCAAATTCTTTATTCACATTAATTTTAGAATTTGCGTAGTGACTAACAGCTTTATTACCCAAAAAAATAAAATCATCATTTGGATATTTTTTTATCAAATCATCAACAACATGATAAATATTATAATTATAAGATCCACACAAACCCAAATCGCTGCTAATGACAATAAATAGACGTTTATTTATTTCTTCTTTTTTAAAATATGGCAAATTTAAATTATCATTGTTCGATAATGACAATTTATCAACAATACTATCCAATTTTTCAAGATATTGATTGTGACCATTTAAACGACTCAATTGCCCTTTTAATTTAGCAATTGCAACGAGTTGCATGGCTTTGGTTATCTTTTTAGTAGATTGGATAGAAGCAATACGTTTTTTTGTTTGAATAATGCTAGTTGCCATAAATAATCCTTAATTAATTTTGATACGCTTTAAAATATTCATCTAATTTATTTATCAAATTATTTTCTAAATCTTTTGAAATATCGTTTGTTTTAATAATTTGTGATACATATTCTTTTTGCTCTGTTTTTAAGAAATTAACAGCGCGATTTAAAATTTTAAGCAGTTCATCGTTTTTAAAATTATCAAGATAATAATTTTTAGCAATAAATAATTCTAAAATTTGATCGATAAGAGGATAAGTGTTGTATTGATCTTGTTTTAAAACTTCTAACAATACTTCACCATGACGCAAAATACGTTTTGTTTCATCATCTAAATCCGAACCAAATTGAGAAAATGACTTTAATTCATTATAATTTGCTAAATCAATTTTTAACGATGATGATACTTTTTTCATCGCTTTAACTTGTGCGGCACCACCAACACGAGAAACTGAAAAACCGCTATCGATGGCTGGTCTTTGTCCGGCATTGAATAAGTCAGTAATTAAAAATATTTGACCATCGGTAATAGATATTATATTCGTTGGAATATATGCGGAAATATCACCGGCTTGAGTTTCAACTATTGGTAAAGCAGTAATAGAACCACCACCATGTTCTTGATCTAATTTGCATGCTCTTTCCAATAATCTCGAATGCAAATAAAAAATGTCGCCAGGATAAGCTTCTCGACCAGGTGAACGTTTCAAAAGTAATGATAAGGCCCGATAACTAACAGCGTGTTTTGATAAATCATCATAAATAATCAAAACATCTTTTCCTTGTTCCATCCATTCTTCTGCTATTGCACATCCAACAAAAGGTGCAATATAAAGTAATGGTGCTTCTTGACTAGCACTAGCGTTAATAACTACTGTATAGTCTAAAGCATGATAATATTTTAATTTATCAACAATTTGTGCTACCGTGGAATTTTTTTGGCCAATAGCAACGTATATACAATATACGTTTTGATCTTTTTGATTAATTATAGTATCAATAGCAATCGCTGTTTTCCCTACTTGTCGATCGCCAATAATTAATTCTCTTTGTCCTCTTCCGATTGGTATCATCGCATCAATTGCTTTAATACCAGTTTGTAATGGCTTGTTAACTGGTTCACGTATCATTACACCAGGTGCAATTCTTTCAATTGGTCGATACTTTTCAGTTTTGATTGGTCCTAATCCGTCAAGTGGTTCGCCAAGAGGATTAATTACTCTTCCTAAAAGATTATCGCCAACAGGAGTTTGCATAACTTGATTAGTTCTTTTAACTTCATCACCTTCTTTAATTTTGTTACAGTCACCAAGTAAAATAACACCAATATGGTCTTCTTCAATACTCATCACCATTCCATAAATATCATCATCAAATACGACTAGTTCTCCTAACATCGCATGATTCAATCCATATACAAGACAAATGCCATCTCCACTTGAAATAACAGTGCCAACATCATCATCTTTTAAAGAGGATGAAAAGTTTTCAATTTCTTTTTTAATAATAGAAGATATTTTTGAAGTATTGATATCCATAATATTTATTTCTCCTTTGAAGTTAAAAGTTTTTTATGCAAATCTTTTAAAATATTACTAACGCTGTAATCATATACATGACCATCGATTGTTAATTTTATTCCTGCAATTAGATTTTCATCTATTCTATTTTTTAAATATAACTCTTGTTGAATTTTTGTTTCCATCACTGATTGAATTTCGTTTAATGTTTTTTCATCTAATTTAGATATCGAATAAACAATTCCTTCACGAATTGACAATTTTTTATTGCACAATGAAACAAAATCAGACAATATTCTGACAATTTTGCTTATCTTATGACTTTCAATAACAATTTTTAAAAATGCCAAAAAAGTTTCATCTAAAAGCTGACAAAATACATCATCAACAATTTTTAAACGGGCTGATAATTCAACAAACTGGCAATCTAACAAATGAACAAATTGTGAATTGTCTTTGAATATTTTTATTAATTCAATAGCATTTAGACGATATATTTTAACTTGGCTTGTTTCATCGGCAATAAGATATAAAGCTTGGCTATAGTGTAACAAGTCTTTAGTCATGTTTTTCTAAATCCACTTCCTTAATAAATTCTTTTACATATTCACGATTGTCTTTGTCATCAACATTACGTTTTAAAAGTTGTTTTGACGCTAATAAGGCAACATCAACAATTTCATTATGAATGTCATCTTTTAATGACTCATATTTCTTTTTAATATCCTCATCAGCGTTAATTTTTATTTGACGAACTTCTTCGTTAGCCTGCTTGATAATTTCAATTTTTTGCTTGTTGGCTTCTAATTTTGCATTTTCGATAATTTCATCAGCGTTTTTTCTAGCATCACTTAAAGTTTGCTTTGCTATTTGTAAATCTTGTTTAGATTTGTTGTTGTTATCAAAAGCAGATTTGATTTCATTATCAATCGCATCTTGTCTTTTTTTAACAATTTTTCTAACAGGTTTGTAAGCAAAAACAAAAAATATGATGACTAGAACAATTAGTGAAAGAAATTGAATTAAAAATGCCCAAATATTTGGAATTATTTTGGCAAGAAAGTCTTCACCGCTTGGTAATGAAGGATAATCATTAGTTGTGTCGCTTAAAACAGAAATAAAATAATTTAAATAATTCATAACTACACAAATAAAATCATAATTGCCACGACAAGGGCGTAAATACCAGTTGTTTCAACAATTGCACATCCTAAAATCATATTGTTACGCAATGTTTTTGCCATTTCAGGATTTCTTGTCATTCCATCAAGAGCATGTGAGCAAACAAATGCTTCACCAATTGCGTTGCCAATACCTGATAAGACAGCAATACCGGCTGCTAATGCAGTAAGATCCATAATTTAACCTCCTTATTAGTTTTATTAAAATAGTACAACTATTTCAACCAATTTAATTTGCAAGTGATTTAACTTGCGTCGCTTTTGAAATTTCTTCTTCATCATCTGGTCCTTCTTGACCAATTAACATCATTGATAACATACAAAAAACTACAGTTTGAATAAACGCTGAAAATAAGTCAAAATAAAGGTGTAATATAGGTGCGATAATAGGTGCGATAAATAACGAATTAACACCATCAGGTAAAAATGAGAATATTGCGATTGATAAATTTTCTAAAGCATAATAAACAAGACTCATCAATGTCCACCCTGCAATCGCATTTCCAAATAAACGAAAACTTAAACTAATTAATGGCGACCACATTGATAATAAATTAATTGGTAAAAATAATGGCACCTTTGGGATTGGATCGATATATCTTTTAAAATATTTCCATTTATTTGTTCTAATCGCTGTAATATGAATTAATAAAAATGTAGTTAATCCTAAAGACAATGGAACTGCAAGGTTAGTCATCGGTGATGGTAGACCAGTTAAACCAAACATAAATGTTATTAATAAATAACCGCTGATACCAAACATAAATCCGCCAAAACCATCAAAATGCTTTCCCATGATATCTAAACATAAGTTATCAAACATCTTAACTCCGCTTTCAAATAAAAATAGGATCCCTTTTGGCTTTTTTAAAGGATCAGCAAAGCGGGCTTTTATATTAATAATTATGATTAAAATAATCATAATCAACATAACACAACCACTAGAAAATAAAAAACCGATAATTTCATCGTTCCACTTATTTGGTGGGAGTAAGAATAATTCAACAATTTTATCAATATTATTCATTGCTATTCCTTTTTGCTAATTAAAGAGATAATGACTAGTGACAATAATCCAATAAATGATGCCCCAAATGTTGCAAATACATTAAATATGTGCAAATCACATAAATAATATAAACATCCAGCAAGTATCAAACACGAAGCATGAATGACACTCATCAACACGATATTAATAATTGTCAAAATCATTAAAGAATGCTTATCTAGTGAGTTTTCTTTTATCGTGAATAACGATAAAGAAATAATGCATCCTATACCACCTAATAATATACCTAAAGGTATTTCAAGTAAATTAAAAAAGAATAAAGGTATCGTAAAAACAAAAGCTAAAATAGTAATCAAAATAGATAATAGCAAAGATTTTTTTACTAGAGATAGTTTTTTAATTTTATCCATTTTATGCTTTGATAAATTTAAATTTAGCAAATCGGATTATTCCATCATCATAAATGACATCTGTTTCGCCTTTAATTAGTGGAGAAAGATATTGCTTAAATGATTTTGACATATGCTCTTGGCTATCTAAAAAATCATCAGGAATTGTTTTTACTGCATTGGCGATTAAATGGACACTTTCGACTTGATAATCAACACTATATGGATGATTGCTTAATCTTTTTAAAACAACCATTTTCGAAGTTTCGCCATTTAAAGCACATTGTAAAGCTTTTTTTGCTGCGTTTATCGCTTCTTCTTGATCGGTCTTACTTATTAAAGATACGAACGCTCTTTGCGGGACACTTAATTCGATAATACGATAAGGAAGATGCAATTGGTCTTCAACATCAAATGCTAATTCTGTCGCGACACCTTCCAATTGAACATGTCCAAATCCATCTGTCGATGATGATGTTACTTTTCTTGGAAAATTAATACCTTCGCTAAGAGCAACAATAACCGAACCTTTTTTATCATAAACACGTTTAATATCTTTTAAAAATTCCTTAACTTCAAAATGTCTTTCTGGAATATAAATAAGGTCTGGTCTATATCTTTCATCCAAAATATCACAGCTTGCCGTTAACCAACCAGCACTTCGACCCATAATTTCAATTAGATGTACTTTTCCTTTTTTAAATCCACGAGCGTCGATAGCAATTTGAGCGACTGTATTAATAACATATTTACAGGCTGAACCAAAACCTAACGAGTGATCAGTGATAGCTAAATCGTTATCAATAGTTTTAGGAACACCCATAACTTTAACATCTAATTTCAACTCTTCACATAATTTAGAAATACGATAGCAAGTATCCATCGAATCGTTACCGCCATTAATCAATATATATCCAATGTTATGCTTTTTAATATTTTCAACAATTTTAAAATATAAATCATGGTGATAATCATCTGGAAGTTTTAATCTTGTTGAACCTAAAATCGCCCCAGAGGTTTGTTTTAATAATTCTATTTGTTCATTATCTTCTTCATCAAGAACTACTAAATTATCATAAATTAATCCTTCAATACCATGCAAAGAACCTAAAACATGTTCGATTTTATCTTGATGATTTCTAGCTTCAATAATAGCACCATACAATGAAGAATTTATAACACTGGTGGGACCACCACTTTGGATATAAACAAGATTTTTTTTCATATAAATGACCTCAACTAAATATATATGATACCATTTAATATAGTTGATAAAAACTATTTGTTAGAAAAATTCAAATTCTTTATTTATAATAAAGATAGTCAAAGAAATTGAAAACAATTTTCAATAACATATTAAGTTGCTAAAATTAATATACCAAGAAAGTGAGGACTATATGCAATTTAAAGTAAAAATTTTAGGACAAGAAAAAACTTTTAACAAACCTGTCAGCGTTTTAGAAGTTGTTGGAGATAGTAAAGAATATATTTGTGCAAGAATCGATAATCGTGTAAGAGAATTAACTTACATGTTGGAAAAAGATTGCGTTGTCGAACCATTAACTTGCAAAGATCGCGATTCCATTAAAATATATGAAGCAAGTTTAAGATATTTAGTTGCTATGGCAATGCATAATATTGCAAAAAATATTCAATTTAGATTTTCTTAT
Organism: uncultured bacterium; assembly: GCA_949284685.1. Classification (GTDB taxonomy): domain Bacteria; phylum Bacillota_I; class Bacilli_A; order RFN20; family CAG-826; genus CAJOOD01. The sequence continues at coordinate 782,822 of CASDWE010000002.1, read as the reverse complement.
AATGTCTCTCGTTCAATTTTTTTACAAATCCTAAATGAAAATAAAACCGCGTCTACAAAATTGACATTAGAATTAGAAAAAGAGATGCATCGATTAATCAAGGAAGATCTACCTCTTGTCAGATGCAAAATTTCTAAAGAAGAAGCTATAAGAATATATGAAAAAGAAGGATTTTTAGATAAAACAAAATTGATGAAATATCGCCCAGAAAAAGACGCTCATATTTATACATGTGGCGATTATAAAAACTATATGTATGAAAGAATGGTTCCTTCATTAGGATATATCAAAAAATGGCGTTTAAAATTTTATTCTCCTGGCATTATTATTCAATACCCACGTTCCGAGTGTAATGGCGAGATTCCAGAATTTAAAGATGCGCCTACATATGGAAGAACTTTAAAACGTGCTCATGCGTGGGCTTCAATCGCAGGTATTGATACAGTTGCTGGAATTAATGAAATGACAAGAAATTATGGTGCGGTTGATTTTATTAACATGTGTGAACATAGTCATAACGCTCAATTTGCTGAACTTGGTGATTTAATTGAAAAAGATATCGATTCTATTCGCCTAATTTGTATTGCTGGCCCATCTAGTTCAGGCAAAACTACTTTTGCTAACCGTTTAAGAATTGAATTACTATCGCGTGGAATTCGTCCAATACGAGTTTCGATTGATGACTATTATTTACCTAAAGATGCTGTACCAAAAGATGAAAATGGTGATCCAGATTTAGAAGATGTAAAAGCACTTGATATTGAACTATTCAACAAAAATATTTCTGATTTAATCGAAGGATATGAAGTTGAATTACCTAAATTTGATTTCACTCTAGGTAGAAGAGTCAAAGGAAGAACTTTGAAAGTTGGTTTAGATGAACCAATTATTATTGAAGGTATCCACGCATTAAATGATATGTTGACAAATTCTATTCCTCGACATCAAAAATTTAAAATTTATATTGCCCCACAAGCTCAAATCAATTTTGATAATCAAAATCCAATGTCTTTAACAGACTTGCGTTTGTTAAGAAGAATAGTTCGTGACTATCAATTTAGAAACGCTTCCGCCTTAGAAACATTAGAAATGTGGCCAAGTGTCAGAAAAGGCGAATTTAAATGGATTTATGATAACCAAGAAGGTGCTGATTTTGTTTTTAATTCTTTCTTAGTTTATGAATTATCGGTTATGAAAAAATATGCTCTTCCACTACTTAGCAAAATCGATCGTGATTCACCATATTTCCCAATCGCTGAAAGATTGATAAGAATGTTAAAATTTTTCGATGACCTAGATGATAAATGGGTGCCATGCAATTCAGTATTTAGAGAATTTATTGGCGGTAGTTGTTACGCAGATGTTTAATTTTTGTCATTTTTAAAATGACTAATTTCTTTTTTATAAATAGATAATAATTGTGAAAAATACATTTTTCGCATGTTATTGTATTGACCAATTTGTTGTTTAAAATTTTCGATGAAAAAATATGATGTAAATATTGATTCAATTCGAAAAAATGATTCATATAAACTAATTAATGTCAATAAATAATAATATGCTTTATTTGAATATATTAACATAGGTGTGGAGTGGACGATTTCTGAAGATTGTTCATATATTTTATTGTATGATTTTAATCCTGCGACAAATTGCAAACCATCTCTAAAATTAAGCTTAAAGGTTGAATCTTTTGATTCATCAGTGTCATATAACCAACCATATTCAATGAATTTTTTCATATCTTTACTGCGTAAATCATGCATTTTCATTTTTTCTTTTATTTCGACAAAAACTTCATCAGTTTCTTCTTTTGTTTTTAAACCGTTTCGATATGCAATAGCGTATTTCATATGTTTTAGATATGTATCCACTAATGGCTGACCGTATTTTTTTAAGACAATCAATGTACATTCACATTCGTGAAGAGTTCTCCACGAAGCCATTGCTTCAGTTTCAAAGCCCATAGTTAAAAGATATAAAATGCAACGGCTAATGCTAATTGATTTACTCAATAAATCGCTAATCAAAGTTTGACTTGGATTATTCTTTGGCGTTTTGTTTAATGTGGTAATCATAAAGTTTAGATATGTATCAAGAGAGGAGATTGGAGGCAAAAATTTGTTTCCAAGCGCTTTTTCTTTATAATTGAAAAAATCTAAAGACATATACTTATCAGAAACCACAGAAGCCATTTGCATTTTGATTTTGTCATTATGAATGAATTTTTGATAATTTTCTTCACTTACATTATTGATTGAATAATAAAACTCACCAAAAATGTAATAAATCAATTGTAAGGAGTTGATAGGTTGAATGCTTTTTATAATATTGCTATCTTTTAACGACTTGATTGCTTCAACCGATAATTCATAAACCTCGTATGTAAAATCTACATCAATATGAAGATTTTTGATGTATGGTTCAGCGACTTTTGAAAATTGTTCTTTTGTTAAAATCCTATCCATCATTTAACCTCCTTTATTTTATCATCTATAATGCTTAATAAATATAAGCGGATATTTTTATTAGTCAATTGTTTTATGAAATTTTTATATGTCTCTAGTTGAATATTATACAATTCATCATCGATTTGTTTGGTTTTATAATCAATAATTAATATTTCATCTTTTTTAATAATCAAACAATCAATAATACCATTGACATGATTAATCTCGTCATAAAATTCATATTCTTTTAAAATAGTAGCCTCTTTAAGATTAGAAAAAAGTTCGTGTTTTAATACATTGTCAACATACATTTTTAACTTATTATCGCTTATAAATGATGTATCTTTTTTTACAAAATCAGTTAATTGAAGCAAATGATGGAGACGATTTCCAAAAATTAACAAATTTTCATCAATATCATAACTTGTTTCTTTTGAGGCTCGAACTTTATTAATTTTTGTATACTCAATTTGTTTGCTATCAAGAATATCAAAATTTAAAACTTTTTCTTCGTTATTAAAATTATTAAATTTAATATCTTCAGCGAGTAGACTATCTGCGTTTATGTTTTTAAAATTTTTATAAACGAATAACAATATTTTTCTAAAATTATTTGAATCGTTAATTGATTTCATTTGTATTTTGTCTTTTTCTTTAAGCGGCAAAATAATATAAATCATTTCTTTTGCTCTAGTCAGCGCAACATATAGCAAACGTAATTTTTCTTCAAAATCAGCTTGTTTTAAATTATCTATCTGCAATTGCTTAAAAAACGAGTTAGCATTATATCCTTTTTCGTAATTATTGCAAACTAATCCATAGTCTTTACTTATCAGAAATGTCTTTTTTATATCACTGATATTAAATTTTTTATCCAAATCCACATAATAACAAACTTTATATTCTAGACCTTTTGATTTATGAATATTCGTTAAGGTCACTACATTATCATCAAGTTTAAAATTTGAGCCTTTTAACTCTTCGCCGCTATCCTTAATCTGATTGAAATAAATAGTAAAATCTTCTAAAGAGTATCCTAAATTGTCTAAAGCATTAATTTTATCAAGGAAAGAATTAATACAAAGATGAATGCTATGAAAATCATTAAGATTAATAATTTTATTTAAAAGATTAGTTTTTTCAATTAACGAACAAGCTAAATCATATAAAGACAATTCGTTTAATTGTTTGGTTAGATTTTTTATTATAAGAAACAAATCATCATTTATGTAATTGCCCTTATCGAATAGATTATAAATTTTTTCATCGTCGTATGAATAAATAAAACTTCTTATAACGCTTATATAACTATGTTTGAAATCACTATTATCATATTGTCCAAGACTAGATAAGTACACCAAATTCATCAAATTAAAAATTAAAGAAGAAATATCATTATTTAATATATTTGAATCTTCAACAGCAAAAATAGGAATCTGATATTCATTAAAAACACGAATGATTTCATCGAAATTAGTATTCCTATCGACTATAATAGCAAAATCCTTATAAGTACAATCATAAAATTCTCCTTTAGAGGCGTCTAACAATTTCATTTTTTTAGATATTTTGTTAATAATATCTTTTGCTATTATTTCATATTGATGTTTTCTTAATTTGTATTTTTCACAATCATAAGTTAAAAAATTAATTCCATAATCATAATTTTCGATTTTTTTATCGTAAGATTTTTGACCATAAAACGAAACATGTCCATCATTATAATCGATTAAATTTGTATTTTTTGTCATTAAAGTATCAAACATTAAATTAATACCATCAATGATTTCTTTTCTTGATCTAAAGTTCAATGTCATATCAATTTTTTTGCCACCATTACGATTTTTATATGCAAGATATTTATCTAGAAAAATAACACAATTTGCATTTCTAAATCGATATATGGATTGTTTAACGTCGCCGACCATAAAAACATTTGAATTTTCTAATTTTGAAATAAGAGCTTCTTGAATATCGTTAGTGTCTTGATATTCATCAATCATAATATATTTAAATTCGTCTTTAACGATTTTTAAACATTCATCGTTACTTAAAATTTCAAGTGCAAATTTAGCAATATCATTAAAATCGTATATACAATTATCTTTTTTAAAGTTTTTTAATCTATTTATAACTTTTTTTGCAATATCAATAAGTAATTCTAAATATTCTTTACAATGCATATGATGATGTACGATATCATTAAAATAGCCGAAATTATAAATTTTTTCTTTGATTTTTTTAAACGTTTCACCTATTTCACCTATCATATTATAAAGTTCTGAATCATCATTTTTTATTTTTCTTGCTCCTTTGGAATTTTTATTAGGAAAATTAACATCTTTGATACTAGTTAAAAAATTATCATAGCTAGAAAAATCTAGACAATTATATTGGTTAAGATAATTTTCATAAATTTCTTTATAAGGCGAAAATAAGTCAATTTTGTTATAAATCTCCGCAAATTGGGCTTTAATGTTTAAAAAATAAGTATCAACGACTTTATTTATAAAATCATTTTTATAAGGATTGATAAGTAAATTATATAAAGCTTTATCACCATCTATACAACTATCATAATAATTGATGATATCAAGTATTATCATATGTATTTTTTGATCATCTTTATCGCAAAAAACATTAATAACTTCATGTAATAAAGAATTATCACTTTCATAATATTTATCTAATTCTTCGTTGATATATTTTTCAATTTCAATATTAAAAATAGATTTATCTTGTATATCAATTTCGTCTTGTAATTTAATAAAATCATGGAATTTTTTTACCAAAAACAAATTAAAAGCGTCGAATGTTTGAATGTGTGCAAATTCAACATTATCCGCATATTTTTTTAAACTATCATCATTAGATATCATATTTTTAATTCTTGTTTTCATCTCATTAGCCGCTGCATTAGTAAACGTTACAATAAGAAAATCAAGAATGTGATAATTATAATTTTTCATTAAATAGAGAACATGTTCGCCTAACACCCATGTTTTGCCACTTCCAGCACCAGCATTAACTAAAACATTTTCGTGATGGCTTTGAATTGCTTGTAATTGTTCTTTAGAAGGATTCATCATTATAGTCCTCCTCTTCTTCAACGTTTTTTCCAATTTCTAATCTTTGGTTATTCTTTACAAAACAAATATCTTTAAATTTACAATAAATACATGAATCAAAAGATTTTCCTTTGCAAAGAGGTGCTATTAAAAAATCATTATTTCTTATCTTTTTATCCATAGATAAGTATTGATTTAAGCAAGTGTTGATGTGTTGATCAAATTCGCTTTCACTAATCATATTACTTTTTTTATTTAAGACAAATTCATTGTAAGCAAAGTCAGTTAAATATATCGGATTATAAAGTGACAAACCATTAAGTTTATAATGCTTTTCATTATCGTCATTTACTTTATTAAAAACTGTTTGATAGTATAGGCCAGCAAGAGAAAGATGAGAAAAATTTTGATCATAATTAATCAGCATTCCATAACTAATCAATTGTAAATCAAGACCATATTTAAACATGTTTATATCCAAACTTATGTTTCCAGTTTTATAATCCACTATCGAATAAAATGAATTGTTTGTAACAATTAATTTATCAATTCGTCCTTCAAAAATTGAATTTTCTGTTAAATTAAAACTAAAAGATTTTTCTAAATAAAATTTAGCATTTTTAATTTTGTTTTTATGGGAGCTGTTAAAGTTAAAAACCTGATGCATCCTGCTTTTTAGACCATTTATTATAAATAATTCTTTTGGTGTAAATTGATATTTATTATTATATAGACATGTGTTGAATATCTCTTCAAAATTGTAATTATTATTTTTAAGACCAATTAGAAATATTTCATGAACAAAATTACCAAGTTGAAGTGAAAATGTTGTTTCGTTTTCACTGATTTTTAAAACATATTGTAGATAATATGAAAATGGACACTTAGCAAAAGAGTTTAATGATGAATATGAATAGCGAAGTTTTGATTTATCATTAAAAATAGAAAATTTTTTAAATTGGTTATCATAAGAATTATAAGAATAATCTAAAGATTTTCGAAACGAAGTCAAATAGTTATCTTTTTTTCCATATTTATTAAATATATCTTCAGATTTCATCGCGAAATTTAAACTAGAAACTTTACTATAGTCAAACAAGTCTTCGCATTTTTTAATTATTTCAAAATTATTATTAAGTGCAATAAAAGACAAATAATAATTGTTAGTATAGCTTTTATTGGCAAAAGAAAAATAAAATGTATTATCGCTTTTTAAAAAATCCACTAGAGATAGTTTGTTAATTAAATTCTCTTCTTCGCTTGTTGGTACATTTAAAATCCTTTTGTCAGAATCAAAAATAACATCCGTATCAAATTTAATTTTTGGATAAGAGTTTTGATTAAATCCGATACAGAAAATGTGCTTGTTTTTAATATATGTATAATCATTAATAATCGTTACTGCATTATCAAAAACATCAATATTATTTTTGCTTTTAAATACTTCTTTAAAAATATCAAGTTGTTGAGCGTTGCTAAGCGTTTGATCAAAATTTGAAACCACTAAATCTTTAAATTGTATAAATAATTCATGATTGTTTTTTATCAACTTTTCTATATCATTCAAACACAAATCTATATTGTTTGTCCTTTTAAATTGTTTTAAAAAAACTTTAACAAAATTTAAAGAATAAAAATTAAATTTAGGAAAATTATTTATAGGTAAATTATATAAATTACTATAATAGTCAAAATAAAATTTATATTCATTAGAATAACCATAAATGTATATATCATTTAATGAAACGCCATCATTGTAGCATTTTAAAATATTGATAAATAAATGATGACATTCTTCCTCGATAGTGTCATATATATAACACTTATTATTTTGCAAAATACCGTGGTTTTTAATAAAATTAGGTGTTATTTGCAGTTTTTTTAATAAAAATTGCAAGAATTTATCGTCAGAATAATATCCATAAACATCTATTGTTTTTCCAATAACTAATTGTTTTGCAAACTCGTCAAATAAAACCATTTTGTTATCTTTTAAAAATCTATATATTTCATTCATCAAAGGCATTTTACTCGCTTTACTTATATCAAAAAATCTTAAATAAAAAAGATAGTTTTTGGCTTTTAAATATGAAAAGTCAAATTCTTTCATTAATAAATTTATAGATTTAGATTTAAACCAAGGATATAAAAAATCAATTAAATCTTCTTTACTATATACGTGAACTGATGAAAAAATATTTGATTTTAAATATTCGGTAATAATTGTTTTTTTAAATGAACTAGGTGCAATAAAAATTTTTTCCATCGTTCATAATTATAACATTTTATAGTTCTATTTAAACGCAATTGTAGCGTTGATAGCTTTTCGCCAACCTTCACATTTTTCAATAGCCTTATTTTTACTCATAAGGGGGTGAAATTGCTTTTTGCTATAATAACAGGAATGTATATCGTCTAAAGATTTATAATATCCTGAAGCTAGGCCGCTTAAATAACTTACACCGAGGGCAGTTGTTTCTATACATTTTGGTAGAGATATTGTTGTTTGTAAAATATCACTTTGGAATTGCATTAAATAATTATTATCAGTGGCTCCCCCATCAACTTTTAAACAAGTTATATCTAATTTAGTTTCTTCTTTCATAACATCAATGACATCTTTAGATTGATATGCAATAGATTCTAAACACGCTCTAACGAACTGATAACGATTTGAACCACGAGTTAGACCAAAAACCGAACCACGAACATCGTTTTGCCAATATGGTGTGCCTAAACCAACAAAAGCTGGAACAACATATATACCATTGCTATCTTCACATTTATATGCAAAGTCTTCGCTTTCTGCAGATGCAGAAATCATTTTCATTTCATCTCTTAGCCATTGCACTACTGCACCACCAATAAAAACAGATCCCTCCATAGCGTAAATTGTTTCATCGCCTATTTGCCAAGCAATTGTTGTTAATAGACCATTTTTTGAAAGAAGTGGTTCTTTTCCGATATTCATGAGCATAAAGCAACCAGTTCCATAGGTGTTCTTACTATCGCCTTTTTTAAAACACGCTTGGCCAAATAATGCGGCTTGTTGATCGCCTGCTACTCCACAAATTTTCACCCTATTTGAGAAAAATGAAGCAAAACCATATTCAAACGATGATGGCTTTACTTCTGGTAATATTTCGATTGGAATATTAAATAAATCGCACAAATCTTTGTCCCATTTTTTCTCAAAAATATTAAAAAGTAGTGTTCGAGACGCATTGCTAACATCAGTCGCATAAATGTTACCATGACTCATCTTATACATAATCCAAGTATCGATCGTTCCAACCATTAATTCACCATTAATAGCTCTTTTTTGTCCATCTTTTATATTATCTAAAATAAAGCGAATTTTAGATGCAGAAAAATATGGATTAATTAATAAACCTGTTTTTTTATGTATAAAATCTTTTTTGTTTTCTAGCTTATCACAAATTGATTTAGATTGTCTTGATTGCCAAATTATCGCATGATAAACTGGCATCCCTGTATTTTTATCCCATACGATTGTTGTTTCGCGTTGGTTTGTAATACCAATTGAATCAATATTAGAAAATGTTAAATTAGCTTTAACTAAAACTTCATTTATAACATCAATAACGCTGACCCAAATTTCTAACGCATCACTTTCAACCCATCCAGATTTAGGATAAAAACATTTGACTTCTCTTTGAGCCATGTAAAGTGGCACAGATTGACGATCAAAAATAATAGCGCGTGTCGACGTTGTGCCTTGATCAATTGCTAAGATATATTTTGACATATTTACCTACTTAATATTTTTACATTGTTTTATTAAGGATTCAATCTCATCAATTTCTTTTGGGATTTGTCTTGATAAAACTTCACAGCCATCTTTGGTAATTAATAAATCATCTTCGATTCGTACACCAATACCATATTTTTCAAAATACAAACCTGGTTCACATGTAATAACATTGCCTGCCTCAAGCACTTTTTCACGATATGAAACGTCATGCGTATCAAGACCAAGATGATGGCTAACGCTATGGAAATAATATTTATGAATATCTTCTCCTTCATCTATTAAACCTAGACGAGGCAATTCATCTTTATAAAATTCAATAACTTTATCGTTTAAATCTTTTAATGTCAATCCTTCCCTAGCATATTCAATAACTGCTTTATTTGCTAATAAGACAGTTTGATAAATTTTTCTTTGCAATTCAGTAAAAGTACCATTCACAGGGTAAGTTCTTGAAATATCAGCACAATATCCTTCGTATTTATAACCCAAATCAAATAAAATTAAATCATTATCTTTAATGCGATCATCTTGGGTTGGATAATGTAAACATGTAGCGTTTTTACCAGAAGCCACTATTGTGGAAAAAGCTAATGGAGATTTATTATTTTCTAATCCATAAAATTTAAAAATATTAGCGAGTTGATATTCTTTTTTATCAACTTTTAATTGCATGAGCATTTGATTTATACCATGTTGTGTCAAATTTATGGCCTTGCGGATTTGCTCTATTTCAAAATTTGATTTAACCATTCTTAAAGTAGTTATTAAAGGTTTAACATCAAGAAATTGAATATGTGGATACAACATTAATAAATGATTTTGATAATCACTAATAAACATATTACTGGAAACTTTTAATTCGGTAGCCATGTCAAGATAGACATTATTAATTTTTCCAAAATGTGTTGAACCATATTGTAAAGCTAAATCTATTTTTGAATCCAAAACATTATTAGTCAAAACGTTTTTTATATCACTAATCGAACTAGCACGTTCAATGCTTAATCTTTTTCCTGTCCATCGTTCTTTTAATGGATTGTATTCGTCAATAAATAAATAAACTTTTTCTTCTCCTACTTCTTTTACCATAAATAAGATAGAATTTTCTTGATTTATTCCAGTGAAATAGAAAAAGTCATTATTTACTACAAATGGAAATTCTTCGTCCTCACTTGCAATTTTACTAACACCGCTATGAATTAAAACAAGACTTCCTTCTGGTAATAGTTCAAATAATTTTTTTCTTCGATTTGCATATTCTGACATATATCATTGACCTTCCTTTTCTAATGCTTTTTCAACAACAAGTGCGGCACTTTTCACATATGTTCTTAATAATTTGGATGCTCCAAGTTTTTTTCCGCCAAAATATCGAACTACAACAAGAATAACTTTATCAATATTTTTTATTTGTAAAATTTTTAAAATAGGTTTTCCAGCCGTTCCTTTTGGCTCGTTATCATCACTTGCTTTCTCATATCCATTATATCGCATTGCGTAACAATAATGTGTAGCCAAAGGATACTTTTTTTGACACCATATAAGTTTTTCCTTAAAATCATCCTTATTTTGTAATGGCAAAAGTATTGAAATAAATTTAGATTTATTTTCGATAAATTGTTCTTCAAATATATCAAATATTTCCATAAATTATCTTAAATATTCACCAAATTGATTAACTAATTCAATAATGGAATTACCATAATCAATGAATCCAATTCCTTCAGCCCCATTATAAATAAATAAATCATTTATATCATTTACTATTATGGTTTCAGGTGGTATATGGCCTTGTATAATTTTAAACATATCATCAAAAATATCATGAAGTCTTGAGGAATATATGACACTTCCGATGTAAGAATTAGATAATCTATTTTCATACTCTAATAATTTTGTAGATGATGAAATAATATCTAAATCATTTATATAATCAGTAAAGTTATCATATTGAGTACCTTTAAATAAACTTAAAATGCCATCTAAACCACGTGCTTCATCTTTGCTAAGCAAATCATAACTTGTTGGGACAATCTCGAGATAATTTGTTATGTTTTCATTATTAATATTTTTTCTAAAATAACGAATATTCGAAGGATTTAAGTTGAATTTCGTAGAAATATTATCCAATTCATTATCGATAATATTTTCTAAAAGTGAAGCAACTATTTCACTAGAAATATATGCACGATTGTGTTCTTCGCCAGCATAAATGTTATCATCATTAACGCTATGAGTTAGGCATAATAATGATTTAACAATTATGTCTTTAACATTTTTGATATTATCAATATCTGTTGCATCAAAAGAATCAGCACCATCTTTATATAACGTAATTATATTGTTAAAAATAATATCAAATGCTTGTCCTTCATTATAAGGATCATAAGCAAATGGATCATCATTGAGGAATTTATTGAGCAATAAAATCTTCTCTACTTCGGTATTTCCAAAAATTAAATCAGAAACATTAGCATCTTCAAATATTTTATAAATAAACAGTGCATCAACACCAAAATTTTCATTATTACTTTCTACATAATTTTGATAGATAATTGAATTTTCAATGAAATTTAAAATGACGCTTGTAGATTTGCCATTACTTAAATAGTTAGAGAAGAAATTGTCACCTTGATTTAATACAATATATCCTTCAAATTCACCTGTTGATTGATTGTAAATAGCAAAATTATCTAATAAATCTTTTATCAGATTGATACCATTTTCGCTAGCATACATTTCTTGTTGATTATCAAAATAATATTGTGCGTAATTATTTCCGTTATATTGAGTATATTGTTCAAATCCCAAATTAACAAAACTATTGTTTAAATAATTTGGCAAAACATCATTTATAACATTACATTTATTTATTCCTATCAAAACTTTGTTTATGTTATCAGGGGATAATTTAGGATTATTTAATTCAAAATCAAAATTACCAAAATTATTACTGTATTGTTCATTATCAGGTAATATTTGTTTTGTATCTTTTACTAAGCTTATAAAATTAAAAATTTCTTTATTCCAGTTATTACTTCCATATAAATTTGGATTAGTTAATTGCAAATTATCAATGCTGCTCATTTGATAAATTTTTGTAATAATTTTTTCTTCCGCGTTAATAAATTCTACATCATGGCTTTCGTCAAAATTTAAATCAGTTAGACCAATATTGTCATAAATAAAGTCCATACAGTATTCAAATGTTGTTGTTTGTTCGATGTTTCTATTAATAATTTCGTCACTTGTCAAATACATTAAATTTGCCTTATGGAAAATATAAGAATCCGATAATTTCATCAAAAGTGAATCAAAAGTGCTTACAACTTCATCTAATTCACTTTCACTTAAATTGAAAATTATATTTAAATTAACATCCGCGAATTCATTAATGAGAGTATTATAATCACCAATAAATTCACATAGTAAAGAAATTTCATCAGCGTCTTTACGATTATATTCATCTTTTAAAGCAAATCTTGCATCATAATTTGGTGTACTAGATTCGATCGTATAAATATAGTATGGATTTGCATTTTTTAATGCAGAAGAAATCATTATAGAAATTTCATCATTTCCTTCGAATTTATCAAACAAGTAACTCATCATATTACTTGTGCAATCATAAAGCAAATCGGAATTATTAACATTAGTTAATGTCTCATATAAAGCATTTTCGTTTATGTTAGCTATTTGCATTGAAGTTAAATCCAATAATTGGCCATTATTTAACAATAAGCCGGTATAAATTTGAATATCATCTCCATTTAAAACATTCCCATCTTCATCAAATGTTAAATCTTTAACGTTTTTATAACCACCAACTAAAGAAGATAATATTTCCACTATTTTATGACATTCATCGATTTGGTTTTGATAATCACTACTAGAATAAGCAAAAATATTATCAACATTGTAATCTAATTTTTCTTCGAAGTTTTTATAATTACCATGACTAATTAAATATTCTTCGATTTGATCTTTGCTTGCTAAATCGTCGCTATAATAAAATTCGCTGACACCTTCATTTTTTACAATTAATTTGATTATACTTTGAAAACTTGTTTCCCCGTTAATTAAAGAAGTATTTGAGATAATTTTTGGTCCGCCACGATGGAAAATATATGAAGAATTTAAATTTTCAAGCGTATCATCAAACACAACAAGTTTATCTTTATCAAGGAACATATTTAAAATATTGTCGATGTTTTCATCGATTGCTAATTGTTTGATATCTTCAATGAAATTACATAATTGTTCTATTTCTAAAATATCTTTCCGATCATGTTCGTTTTCAAAAGCAAACCTTGCATCATAATTAGGATTATCATAGCCATTTAAATAATACATATAATATGGATTTGCATTATCTAGAATTTGACTAATAATTTTGTTTTCGGAATCAATGTTGATACTATCAAAAATATAAGCAAGGACATTTGGACCACAATCATATAATAAATCAGAATTGTTGATTGCATTTAACGTTTCATTTAAAGCAATCGTATTGACACGATTAATATCAACATTTTCAAAATTTAATAACAAATCAGGATTAGTGGGATTTAAAAATAAACCTTGATAAGTTTCATTGCTTGATGAAATGACAACACCTTCTTCGTTAATATAAGCATCTTTTAAGTTTTTATAACCACCGACTAAAGAAGATATGACTTCCACTATTTTATGACATTCTTCAACTTGCCGATCATCTGCGGTTTTATAATCAAATAATTCATAAACATTGTAGTCTAATTTTTCTTCAAAGTTTTTGTAATTACCATGACTAATTAAATATTCATCGATTTGATCTTTGCTTGCTAAATCGTCACTATAATAAGTTGTTTCAAACATGTCGATTTGGAACAATTTTTCTATTCCAAGTTGGAAAGCTGTTTTTCCAGAATCTTTTGGACCACCACGATGGAAAACATAAGAAGTGTTTAAATTTTCTAATACATTATCAAATAAAACAAGATTCTTATTGTCCCTAATCGTGTTAATAATATCGTCTTCAGCGTCGCTAGTGTTATTTCTTAAATCACGTAAATCAGATAACAAATCACATAAAATAGTAAATTCGTTAATATCTTTACGATTATATTCATCTTTTAAAGCAAATCTTGCATCATAATTTGGTGTGCTAGATTCAATTGTATAAATATAGTATGGGTTTGCATTTTTTAAAGCTTCTGCAATCATTGCATTAATTTCAGAATCATCTTCTACCACAGTATTATTCAATAAATAGTTTAATGTGTTGCTAACACAATCGTACAATAAATCAGATTGGTTAATGACATCTAATGTTTCATTAAGTGCATCAATATTAACAACATCAATGTCTAAATTATTAAAGTCAATAATTTCACCTTGTTCATCTAACAATAATCCAAGATAAACATCGTTAATGTTTCCAATAACATTCCCATCTTCATCAAATGTTAAATCTTTAACGTTTTTATAACCACCGACTAAAGAAGATAATATTTCCACTATTTTATGACATTCATCGATTTGGTTTTGATAATCACTACTAGAATAAGCAAAAATATTATCAACATTGTAATCTAATTTTTCTTCAAAGTTTTTATAATTACCATGACTAATTAAATATTCTTCGATTTGATCTTTGCTTGCTAAATCGTCGCTATAATAAATTTGGTTAAGTCCATCAACATGAATCAATTGTTTTGTAATATGTTGGAAAGCAGTTTCACTATGTTCGTCATCTGGACCACTTCGATGGAAAACATAAGAAAAATTAAGATTAGTTAAAACATTATCTAAATAAATAAGATTTGCTTTATTTTTAACAACTTGGTTGATATCAATATTCGAAACATCACCAAGCGAACTTTTAATTTCATTCATCGAGTCATAAATTTCAACAAGGCATTGTATTTCATTAGCCCGATCATCTTTAGTAGTTGAATCATAAGCAATATATTCGCTATTCATCATTGATAAATCAAAACCAACTGTTTCTGTTGTGACATTTTCTCTAACTAATTCAAAAGCGTGATAAAGAGGCATTCTTAAGCATTGAACACTATTTAAAGATAAAAGCATTTCTTCTAAGTCTTGTGTGGATACATAGCCACTTAGTAAAGCTTGGGATATATCTTCAAAATTTTCGCCGCTTTCTTCTTCAGCATTTGCAATTGATTCATTCATTTGATTAATAAAATCACAAATGTAAGATATATAATCCATACTATAAAAATTTGGATCATTTTTAGCAGTTTGAATTAATAAATCGCCTTTTAAGGAAGCGTAGTTTTCAATCCATAAATTGTTACACCATTCATCCTTATTAGCGTCACTTAAATATAAATCATCGCTCAAATAAACATTAAAATCATCCATTGCTTTACGATATGTTTTATTTCCATTTTCATCCAAGTCAGGATCACTTAATAAATCTAGATTTTCAGGAAGCGATGCTTGCAATGTCTTATATAAAAAAGTATTAAAAGTGTAGGAACTTTCACCGCCAAACATCCGTGAATTAGATAAAGAATGCAACAAAACATTTAAAGCTGGAACATTACTTACACTAGTAATATCGAAATTATTTAATGAAATACCAACTTCTTTAATGGAGTTACAAATATTAGCAAAATTCATTCCTTCTTGGGTCCAATCTTTGATTAAAGTAAACGAACGTCCTTCATCAATATTAATCAAATCAATATCAACACTAGATAAAGTAGTATCTAAAAATTGTCCAAAAGAAGCACTGAAAACACTAGAAGAATCCACTGCTTTGAATACTTGTGAAATTTTAAAATCGCTTTCTAAATATCCAATTAATTCACTGACATCATCTTCATTTAAAATAGCTTGGAAAAGATTTTTACCATAATAAGGAGAAGATTTGTTCTCACTAGTCTTTCCAAATGATGCAATTACTAAGGCAATATATCCATTTTCACCATCTAAGATTGGCTGACCATAAGCATCTAAAATATAATCACCGTTGTTACGAGTGTTATTCCAAGCATGATTGCCAACTGCATTACTTGTTGGATACAAACCAACTTTATCTTCATCAAAAACAAAACCTTCTATTAATTGGTTTCCATTATTTGATGATTCGAATAAATAATTTAACAAATCAAAATAATTATTTTCATTATCACCATCATAAAACTTATCTTTAGGATTAATTATCTCAGATTCAAAAATAGTATCTAATAAATTAGCAATTGAAATGTGATTTTCACTAACAGCGGTAATTAACTCATCCTCTGAAATAGTTGAATCTGTCAAAACATCTAATAAATTTTTGCTCTTATAAACATTTAACAAATTAGCAAATTCCTGACCGATATTATCGACTTCAAGATTTAAATCTTCAATGTTAATTCCAACATTTGCCAATGAATCAGCAAGTTCACCATTATTTAAAAGTGTGTCTTCTAAAAAAGGTCTTATTACGGAAGTAATTATTTTTGATTTATCAATAAGAGGAAGAACTTCTTGCAAATCGTTAATTAAATTTTCATTTGCTAATTCAATTAAATCGGCAGAAGGATTATTCATTTGTTCTTTAAATGAATTCATAATTTCTTCACTTCCAGAAGCACTTTCTATGATGTTAAAAATTGAATTGAATTCTTCTTTTACATTTTTTCTAAAATTGTTTCCAGATAATAAGTCACTAATTGTAGCGTCAATATTAGAAGTATATTCAGATAAGGATGTGTTGTTTAATAAATCGATGACAACGTCAAACACTGTCGGAGCAAGATATTTAAATAAATTAGTGTCAAACAAAGTATATTTTCGATTGTTTATTTTATTGCCGAATAAATCATAAACAATACTGACACCATTTTCATCACAATTTATAAGATTTCCATCTTTATCAAACTCGCCAATTAAAATAGTTTTAATAGAGTCTTGATTTTTAACCAAAACATCGATTAATTCTTCATTTGATGTTTTGTTGTCATTATTTTTACTGTTTAAGTAATTTTTATTTTTGTTATCAGTTTCATCACTTGATGAAAAAGATAAAATGGTAGGAATAATAGTTTCATCAACTTTGTTTAATGTGTAGATGCTATCATAAATTATTGATAATTCTTTCCCCCAACTAATCGAATTTAATTCCGCCCAGTTGGTAGGAAGAATATTAGCTAATTCTTGATTTGTTTCACTAAAAGCATTAATAACCACAGGAATAGCGCGTGAAAGTAATTTTGATGAATCAATTCGATTAAGAGCGCTGTTGATATAAGAATAAGACTCGTCTTTTAATAAGGACATTAAAACCTCATTTGTATCTAATTGGCTTGGATCAACAAATTGTCCTTCTTCATCTAAAAAATAATCAAGCACATTCGAATTAACTATATCAATTAGCATCAATTCAACATTTTCTAATTCACTATTCCAATCTATGTCAGACATATCTAGCAAAGATGTATCGACATAATTTGCTAACATATCGCTATTGACAGCAATATTTGCACATATTGGCAGAAGATACGTAAATAATTCCATGCTATTTAAAGTTGAAAACAAACTTACAAGAGTATCTTCTGCAAGTAAATATGTGAAATTAAATTGAACTTGACTATTTTCAATAGTTAGTCCATCTAAAACTGCCCCGCCTATATTTCCTAAATTGTTTAAAGTTTCAATAACAGAAGTTTGACCATCGCCAACAGTTGTTTGCAAAATCGTTGATAAAATTTGATTATCAATTGTTAATCCATCGCTATTCGTCGTCCAATTAAAAAGTGTTTGAGCTAATATTGAATTATTATACGTATCCAAAAAAGATCCGATTGTTTGAACAGTTTCATCCCCTTGCGTAGGTGAATATTTTTGCCAAGTTTGATTAGCAAGATTGGCAAGCGAAGTAAATGGAAAAATAAAAAGGCAAGCACAAACAACATAATTAACAACTTCAGTAAAGACTGATGCCCAACGTATTTTAACAATTTTCCTGCCAATTCTTGTAAAAAATCTTTTAAAAATTAATTGATATAAAATAATACCAAATAAATTTCCAAAAATTCCAATCAATATACCATCAATCAAAATGACTAAATAACTTATGATCATGTTTGCTAATTGAACGACTAAATTAGCAAGTTCATATGATGAACCTTGATAGCCAAAATTACTTAAGAGAACCGCTAAAACCTTCTCTAATGTTTCCAAAATAGAAGTAATTTGAATTGAAATAACTTGACCTGTCTCTTGGAAAGTCAAATTGATGTAAAGTTCACTAAAGTTAGATACATTAAAATTTGAAAAAGCATCAATTGATAATGGCAATAAAGAAATTGCAAGAATCGTACAACATAAGATAAATAAAAGTCTAAACGATGTTGAATAAATACCCTTAAAAAAACCGACAACTCCACTTAGTAATAAACCAAGAATAAGGAAAACAAAAAGACAGATCAAACTAATATTAAAAATATTTTGAATTGTCGAAGTGTCAATTAAAGAATTTATTGAAAATAAAAAGTCAAACATATCGTTACTTATTTAATATAAATAAAATAAGATAATTTTACAATGATATTTGTCTTTTTTAATGATAATATATTTACGAAAAGCGATATTAAAAAATGAGAAATAATCCACAAAAAATTATATGTCCAAATTGTCAAAATAATTTTGATAAATATGAATTGCGTTGTCCTAAATGCCATAATAATAATTCATTTCGCCCTGAATATAAGTATGTAAGAGAAATGGATTGGATGCCACTGATGAGACAACTTTTACTTTGTGCAGGTGGCTATTTGTTATTGCAAATTCTTAGTTTGATATGCTCGTTAGTTACCTCATCAATATTAATGAGCAAATATGGTTTAAGTGAAGATGGTGTAGCTATTATTAACGAATTATTATCAGGAGCAAAAATAAATTTAATCATAAATGCTGTTTGTTATTCAGGCGTTTTTATATTTGTTATTATGATATCTCTTCCATATTTAAAAGATATTTTACGAAAATATAAGAGTTTTACAAAGATTTCTGCAGGATTTGTTGGCTTTTTGGTAATGGTTGGTTTTAGTGTCGTTTATAGTACGCTAATCTCTCCAATCATAAGTGAAACTAATCAAAATCAGCAAGTTATAAATGAAATTGTCCTTTCATATCCATGGTCTAGTCTATTAATATTTGCAATCGTTGGACCAATTGTTGAGGAATTTATTTATCGTGTTGGTTTATTTAATATTTTGTATCGTTTTAACAAAAGATGGTTAGCCTATTTAGTGACGAGTTTAATTTTTGGATTTATTCATTTTTCGTTTACGGGCAACATTATCGATGAATTGTTAAATTTACCATCTTATATCGTTTCAGGATTAATTCTTTGTTATCTTTATGAAAATTATTCATTTGTAGGATCCTCTATTGCCCATGTTTTGAATAATATTATAAGTTTAATATCGGTCTTGATTGCTAGTAGAATATAATTATGAAAAGTTTATTTTTATCAAATTTTATACTTAAAATTATTGCCATAGTGACAATGACTTTAGATCATATTGGATTTTTCTTAATGCAATATTCTCCTTATGATAATTCTCCTATGCAAATAACTGGATATATTTTTAGAATTATTGGAAGAATTTCCTTACCATTATTTTGCTTTTTAGCCGTCGAAGGTGCTCTTAAAACTAAAAACATAAAAAATTATTTGCTACGATTAACTATTGTTATGTTGTTTTTGATTGTTGTTGAATTTGTTTTAGAAATGTTATTTATTGGAGGAATAATTTCTGATAATCAAAGACTTCTTCAGCCAAATATTTTTATAACATTATTTTTGGGCGTTTTAATGGTATGGCTTTTCGAAAATAAAAATAAATATATTAAATTTTTAGGGATACTGCCAATTGTTTATTGTATTTTGGGTTTTGTAGTTAATGTATATGAATATCAAAATCAAAATACCACTATTTATTGGCTGCCTTATTTTTTAAGACCAGAATATGACATCTTAGCAATTATGTTATTTTTAGTATTTTATTCGTCTTATAAATTATTACCAGTTTTAATGGAAAGTTATGGTTTGAAACCAAATCTTTATGAAAACGATTTAAAATATCGTTTATATTTAAATTTGTTATCTTTTTGTGGATTAATTATTGTCTCGTTAATTTATTATTCCTTTACAATATTTGCTAATGAGATAGTGTATTGGGATGCAAATGAACAATTAATAATGATGTGTGCGGCAATATTTATTATTTTTTATAATGGAAAACGTGGATATGATAGACGTTGGTTTAGAATATTTACTTATTCATATTACCCACTTCATTTGTTTTTAATTTTTATAATCTTTACTTTAAGATATTTGTAAAGCATATCGTTTTTAATGTATTTTAAAAATTGATAAGATAATTAAAGGAGGTCAAAATTATGATTGAACATGTAGAAAAATTAAATGAATTTATTGAAAAAACACAAAATGGTTTAGTGTTAGTGGATTTTTATGCCTCTTGGTGTGGTCCTTGCCGAATGCTATCCCCTGTTCTTGAAAAAATAGATGAAGAAAATAAATCCAATGCAAAAATTATTAAAGTTGATGTTGATGCTGCATTAGATATCGCAAGAAAATATTCAATACAAGTAATCCCAACATTAGTAATATTAGAAAATGGTAAAGAATTAAGAAGAAGTACTGGTTATCTTCCTGAAAATCAATTATT
The DNA here is from genome assembly GCA_949284685.1 of uncultured bacterium. GTDB lineage: Bacteria > Bacillota_I > Bacilli_A > RFN20 > CAG-826 > CAJOOD01. Next base: position 761,830 of record CASDWE010000002.1, on the reverse strand, counting down.
AAAATTTATTAATCAATAAAGTGCATTTTAAGTGCACTTTTATTATTTTATTATTAATTTTTCTTGCTATTTTGTTCTTGTCTAGTTATATTATTTAATGCACGTATGCAGGTGTAGTTCAGTGGTAGAACATTAGCCTTCCAAGCTAATTATGCGAGTTCGATTCTCGTCACCTGCTCCATGCAAAATAAAGTAAATATACCAGCGATGGTATTTTTTTAAACCCTAAAGCACTAAATGAAAATTTTTCTAATTTATGGTATATTTTAAAGTTGCTAAGGAGGTTATGCTTTATGGAAAAACAATTAAAGAAAATCGAATTAGACGATTTAAAAGAATTAGAAATAATGCTCAAAGACTTTTGGAAAACACAATTAGTGGATGCTACTAAATCTGATATTTTAGAAGATATTAGACGCTTATTAAATCCAAAATGTTTTTCATATTTGATAACTTGTGATAACAATATAGCGGGTTTTATTTATGTAAATGAAAAATATGGCTACATCAATAATATTGAATATTTATACATTAAAAAAGAACATCGTGGAAAAGGTCTTGGGTCTTTTGCTTTAAAAGAAATTGAAAATATTTTATTAAATAATGGCCAAGAAAGAGTGCAAATTGAAGTTAATCCATCGAATATTAAAGCATTAACTTTATATCATAGTTTAGGTTTTAACAATATTGATTCAATTACCCTTTCAACTGGAATAGTTGGCAAAACTCAAAGCAAACAAATTTTTGGATTAGACTTTGAAATTAATGATTTAAATTTGTTTACACACAAAAAGAAAGAAAATTAATGTTTTTATATGTTAACAATCGTATTAGCTACACATAACAATCATAAATTAGAAGAAGTTAAGGATATTTTAAAAAACTACCCTATTCAAATACTTTCACTGTCGGATTTAAAAATAGAAGAAATTGATGTTAAAGAAAATAAAAAAACGTATAAAGAAAATGCATTAAAAAAAGCCAAAGTATACGCTAAATATACAAATTATCCAATCATGAGCGATGATTCTGGTTTAGAAATAGAATCAATGAATTTTGCTCCTGGTATAAAATCATCACGTTATGCCAAATTGCATCATGGTTATAATAATGCTTTTAAATCTATTTTTAAGAAAATCGAAAATCAAAGTCGTAATGCGCAGTTTTGTTGTAATATTGTTTTGATAAATTTTGATAAAGAACCGCTTTATTTTGAAGGAATTTGTAAAGGAGAAATTATTGATACATTGCCAAATACGATTGATGAAAAATCTTTTGGTTATGATCCGATATTTGTCCCGTTTGGATATAAAAACAGTTTTGCCAAATTATCTAGCAAAACTAAAAATAAAATATCACATCGTGCAAGAGCACTAAAAAATATGATTAATTATCTTGATAAGCACTATCATCTTTAAGAATCGTTTTTTTCATTTCTTTTTTAATGATGATACGCGAAATAATACAAGCAACGCAAAGAACTATTAAAACAATAGATATGCTTAAAAAGGGTATTAGCAATTCATCAAAGACAAAACTTAAGGCTAATAAAACTACTCCAACGATTATAAAAGTTAATATTCCAATATAACTTAAAATGAAAAGAGAATATTTAAGTTTGTTATTCATAAAAACCCTATCTTTTATTACCTTTTTATTTTCACTAGGATAAAGAGTTTCTAATTTGGCTAAATTTAATTTTGTATTTATTTTTATTCCATCATTTTCTAAATTAAAATTATTATTTTGATAATTTTTTACTAATTTATATGATAAACCATCTGCGCAAATGTACGCAGATTCAATAAGCGTTGTTTTTTCTTTGATGGTCTTTTCAATGTAAGCGATAGTTTCATCAATATTTAATTTATTTACACCGTGTTCTTTATAATACAAAAAACCATTTAAAAATAATTTATACAAACGCAGTTCTTCATAACCGCGAATTAAATACAATTTAAGACAATCGCTATCATAAAAATATGTTTTTGTTGTCAATTTCTTTTTAATAACTAACATGTATTTTTTTAAAATTTTATCAATTTTTGCAAAAAAGGCATTAAAACATGTATAATTTTTAATTTTTTTCAATTGCAAAGATAAGGCTATGTCAAGTAAATCGTATGCATCATTAAATTTTGCATTTCTTAATGTCGACATCATTATTAATGATTCTATTCTTCCACATACTCCGATTGCATTGCCGCTGTCATAATTTAAAATGTTACCAAACATTTTATATGCTTTAGTGTAATTGCTTTTAAAATTAAAAGTATATATTGCTTTTCTTTGAAGCGAGATGATTTTATTTTTAAACGCTAAAATAGCATCCTTTGTTAAAAATGTTTTTTGGCAATTTGGACATGTACAATATTCTTCATTACTATTAACAACAAAAATTCTTTCTAACTCATTTTTATTAGAGCAACGAGAACAATAACCTTTGTTTTCCATGAATAATATATTAAATACCTATGTTAATAAATACAAGTGATAAAACAATAAGTGATTGTGCAACAAGATAAGATAGCATTATATAAAAATCTCTTCTTTTTACATCCTTAATGTAAGAAGTGTATAACAAAAACGAATCGCTTATAACAAAGAAAACATAACCAATTGCAAATAATGATAACTGCCAATGGTAAGAAGTCAAACAAGCTAAAACTATGCTTACAACAAAATTAACAAACATTATTCCATAATAAGCATTGCCTAAATACGCTACCTTCCCTGCTAGTAATTTTGTCTTTGGATATAATGCGATAGAAAAAATAATTAAAAAGATAATCAAACTTCCATAAAATATTGCATATCCATAATTTGGCCAGTCAAATAAGAAAATAATTTGTGTCAAATATAAAACGTGACCGATAAAAAAACTTATTACGCCAAAAACAAAAGATAAAAGATGATTTTTCTTTAACAAAAAATAATCTCCAACAGCACCTAAAATAGCACCAACATAAATCAATGGATGACGATAGGCTAAAAAACAAGCAGCAATAGCTAATAAAACCAAACAAAATATTTTGGTTATTTTTCGTAATTTTTCGTTTTCAAAAAAACAAACCACTAGATGAAAAACACTAAATGAAAAAAATATACCAAGAAATACATATCCAGTTATTTCTAAACCTTCCATATATTTTATTTTAACAGCAAAAATAATTTAGCACTATAAAGAAAAGAATATATAATAAAAATGAGGAAAAACATATGGAAAATGTAAATATAAAATCAAATAAACTTGGATGGAAATTTTGGCTTGTAATTTGGATAGCAGGAATGGCTGGACAATTAGTTTGGAATATTGAAAATTCGTGGTTTAATACTTTCGTATACGACAAAATTGCACCAGATCCAAATATTATTACTTGGATGGTTACTATTTCTGCGATTGTTTCAACGTTTGCCACTTTCTTAATGGGTACATTTTCTGATCGAATTGGGAAAAGAAGAATTTTCATTTTGATTGGATATATAATGTGGGGAGTTTCAACAATTATTTTTGGACTGACTCAATTTACCGTTGGTGCGTTAGGTGTTACAGGTGCCGCGGTTTTAGTTGTTATTGCCGATGCTGTAATGTCATTTTTTGGTTCAACTGGTAACGATTGTGGGTTTTCAACTTGGACTACTGATATGACTAATCCAAATAACCGCGGAAGTCTTGGAACGGTTTTAGCTATTCAACCAGTTATTGCCACTATTGTTGGCTCGTTACTATTCGGTGCTATTATTTCTGGCTTTTCAAATCTTGAAGTAGGCGGATACGTCTTAGACTATTTTATGATGTTTTTAATAAGCGGGATTGCAATAATAATTATTGGTGTTGTTAGTTTCTTTCTTTCTAAAGAATCGCCAACATTAAAACCAAGAAAAAATGAAAGTTTTTCTACTTCTTTAAAAAGACCGTTCAACTTTAAATTATTAAAAAATAATAAGCTTTTGCTATATGTTTTGCTTACGTTTATGGTTTTTTTCATTTCGTTTAATGTTTATTTTCCACACATTTTAAACTACTTTATTTATGGTAGAAGTTCCACCACTATCGAATGGTTATCAAATGTTTTATTTAATAGTAGCGATGCTAGTGAAACTATTGCAGGCGGATTATTAGCGGGTGGATTATTATTAGGTGTTCCTTTGGTGATTTTATTTGGTAGATTTTTAAATAAACAAAAATTTATTCCTATCCTTTATGCTTCAGTTGCCTCAAATATCTTAGGATTACTTATCTTATTTTTTGGTTCATTAGCAGGAGTTACTTATGGAGGAGAAATAGCTATAATATTAATCGGCATTTTCTTCGTTGGAATTGGCTATATGGGTCTATATCAAGCATTAATGGTTTGGATTAAAAATCTTTATCCAGAAGATATGAGGAGTCAATTTGAAGGAATAAGAATGATATTTTATGTTTGTATACCAATGTTTTTAGGAACATTAGTTGGTAATTTTATCGTTCAATATCTTGGCGATCCAATTACCTTAGTTTATGAGCAAGGTGAAATTACTGGATACGCACCAAATTTTTATTTGTTTATTGTTGCAGCCGGCATTGCTTTATTAACTTTTATTCCTATCACGTTAGCGCATTTTGAAATTAAGAAAAATCCGCCCACTTATTCTCAAGATTAATTTTATTTAAAACAAATTTTGAAAAAGTTTCTTTCATATTTTTGTTTGCACTTTTAACTTTTTCTACATCAACTTTTACTACTTTTCTATCATATGTAATAAAACCATTTAATTCATCTTCAACATCGTTTAACTGCGTATATACATATCCAGATAAACCATGCTTTAAGATAGACATTTTTACTTCTGTTAGAAATAAATTATAAATCGAATCACTAAGTTCATAACTATCGACCATAGGTTTATATCCAAAACTTTTTTTAGAAAAAGTATGACCTTTAATTTTCAAGGAATAACCACCAAATTCACTCAAAAAGAGAACTCGATGATGGTCGTTATGAAGCGAGATAGTTTTAAAATAAACATGTTTCGAATTGCAATCGCCAGCATCTTGGTCAAACCAACCGCTTGTGGAATCTATTAATCTTGTAGAATCTAATTCACGAACATAATTTGTCATTTCCAAAGAATTAAATTGTCCCCAGCCTTCATTAAAAATAGTCCACATGACGATAGAAGGATGATTATATAACGTTTGTATTGTCAATTTTGTTTCTTTCATAAATTGAAGACGTGATTTTTCACTATTGCGCCCAAGATTTTTACTAGTAGTATCATCGATATTAAAATTGAAAAATGGTGCTAAAAAGATATAACGTTTTTTATATTTTGCTCCACCATTAACCATATCTTGACATACGAGCATACCTAATCGATCACAATGATAATAAAATCTATCGCTTTCAACTTTTGCATGCATTCTTAACATGTTAAAGCCTAAATTTTTAGCTAATACGATATCATTTATAAAATCTTGATCTCTTCTAACAGTGTAAATTCCAGGATAATAATATCCTTGATCGAGAACGCCTTGGAACAAAATTGGTGAATTATTTAAAGTGAACAACCGATATCCAGAAAAATCTTGATAGGCAATTTTTCTCATAGCAAAATATGATTTAATTTTGTCGTTTTTATAATAAATTAAAATATCATAAAGAAATGGATTATCAACATCCCATGGTATGAAAGTATTAAAATTAAAAGTAATCGATTCCCCATTTTTAGAAACCATTTTCCCCTTTAATTTATCTTTTTCATATATTTCTAAAACAATATTTTTCGGATTGTTGACACACAAAAATTCAAAACTAACGCTTTTACAATCAAAGTTTGGTGTTATTTTGATATTTTTAACATAACTAACAGGAACAGATTCTAAAAACACGGTTTGATAAATGCCACTTATTGCAGTATACCAAATTCCTCCCCTTTTATATTTTTGTTTCCCACGAGCGTAAATTTCACTATCCGCATCATCATAAACAATAATATATAATTCATTTTCACCATCCAAATGTAAATATGGAGTTATATCTACGCAAAAGGGGATATAACCAAAAGACCATTGAAATGCAAGATTACGATTAATATAAATTTTACAACGTTGGTCAATTGCACCAACATTTAATAACACCCTTCCAATATTAAATTTATCAGGAAGAACAAAAAACTTTTGATAATGCAAAAATTCATCTTTTTTTAATTGTCTATTCACAAGAGAATATTTACTCTCAGGTGAATATGGAACGCGAATATCTCCATCAAACTTTTCATAAAAATTTTCATCTTTTTTAAATGCATATTTCCACAATCCATTAAAATTAAGATAAGAATCTCTTTGGAATTGCATTCTTGGATATTCTTGTAAAGGAAGAGTTTTTTGAATATCGATTTTCATACTACTAATTTTACACTAATTTTAAAGATATTTTACATAATTTTGCAATACATAATTAATCTTATTTGTTAAGTGGAAAAATAACACTTCTTTACACTGTCTAAATTTTTAATTTTTTTATTTTTCATGTATATAAAATTTGCTAATATATAACTCGAACCCACTATTGATTAGCGTGTTTATAAAATAAATAAAATTTCAAAAAAATAAAAATGTATTTTTTGTTTACAAAAAATGTGGAGGGGAAATTATGTTACAAGTTAGGAAAAGAGATGGACAAATAAAAGGATTTGAAATTAAAAAAATAGAAAACGCAATTGAAAGAGCATTTCTTGCGGAACATAAATATTACAATCAAGATATTATTTCAATGTTGGCGTTACGCACTACCGCTGATTTTAATAGCAAAGTCAAAAACGATATCGTTGATGTAGAAGACATTCAAGATAGCGTTGAGGTTGTATTGATTCAAGCCGGATATATCGATGTAGCTCGTTCCTATATTATTTATAGAAAACAACACGAAAATCTAAGACAAATTAAATCTACTAATATCGATTATAAGAATATTGTTGATAACTATTTAAAAATTAATGACTGGAGAGTTAAAGAAAATTCCACTGTCACTTATTCTGTTGGTGGTTTAATTTTATCAAATTCAGGTGCAGTCACCGCTAATTACTGGTTGAGTGAGATTTATGATCAAGAAATTGCAAATGCTCATCGCAATGCCGATATCCATATCCATGATTTATCTATGCTCACTGGATATTGTGCTGGATGGTCTTTAAAACAATTAATAAAAGAAGGTTTAGGTGGTGTTCCTGGAAAAATTACGAGTGCTCCAGCTAGCCATTTATCAACATTATGTAATCAAATGGTTAATTTTTTAGGAATCATGCAAAACGAATGGGCTGGCGCTCAAGCATTTTCAAGTTTTGATACTTATTTAGCTCCATTTGTTAAAGCAGATAATTTAACTTATAAAGAAGTTAAACAATGCATCCAATCTTTTATATTTGGTGTTAATACTCCTTCAAGATGGGGTACACAAGCACCATTTACTAACATCACATTAGATTGGGTTGTTCCAAACGATATGGCCGAATTAAATTGCATTGTCGGTGGAAAAGAAATGGATTTTAAATACAAAGACTGTGTTAAAGAAATGGCCATGATTAATAAAGCATTTATTGAAATCATGATAGAAGGAGACGCTAATGGAAGAGGATTTCAATATCCAATTCCTACCTATTCAATTACTAAAACATTTGATTGGAGCGAAACAGAAAATAACAAACTTCTTTTTGAAATGGCTGCAAAATATGGCACACCATACTTTTCCAACTATGTTAATAGTGATATGGAACCAAGCGATGTAAGAAGTATGTGTTGTAGATTGCGTCTTGACTTGCGTGAATTAAGAAAAAAATCCGGTGGTTTCTTTGGTTCTGGCGAATCAACCGGAAGTATTGGTGTTGTAACAATCAATATGCCTCGTATTGCTTATCTAAGTACCGACGAACAAGATTTCTATCATCGTCTAGATAAAATTATGGATATTTCTGCACGTAGTTTAAAAGTCAAAAGAAACACAATTACTGCATTATTAGATGCTGGATTATACCCATACACAAAACGATATTTAGGTACATTTAATAATCATTTCTCTACAATTGGTTTAGTAGGAATGAATGAAGCGTGTTTAAATGCTCGTTGGATTCAAAAAGATTTAACACATGAAGACGCTCAACAATTTACAAAAAATGTTTTGAATCATATGCGTACTCGTTTAAGCGATTATCAAGAATTATATGGTGATTTATATAATTTAGAAGCCACACCAGCTGAATCAACTGCATATCGTTTAGCAAAACACGATAAAGAAAGATATCCAAATATTATCACTGCAAGTGAAAATAATAAAACACCATATTACACTAATTCTAGTCACTTACCTGTCGGATACACTGACGATATATTTAAAGCATTAGATATCCAAGATGAATTGCAAACTCTTTATACTTCAGGAACGGTATTTCATGCTTTCCTAGGTCAAAAATTACCATCATGGAAATCTTGTATGAATTTAGTTAGAAAAATTGCTGATAATTATCATTTGCCTTACTATACAATTTCTCCAACTTACTCTGTTTGTAAAGAACATGGCTATATTACTGGAGAAGAATACGAATGCCCTATTTGCCATCAAAAAACAGAAGTTTATTCAAGAATTACAGGTTATTATCGACCTGTTCAAAATTGGAATGATGGAAAAGCAGAAGAATTTAAAATGCGCAAAACATACGATTTAGAGCATTCTAAATTGACACACGCTTTAAAAGAAAATGGTTTAGATGAAGTTATCGACACAATTTCATGTGATGATATTCAAGTTCCAATCTTATTTGCCACTAAAACATGTCCAAATTGTAAAATTGCTAAAATGCTTTTAGATAAGGCAAATATCAAATATCAACTAGTTTATGTCGAAGAAGACAATAACAAAGCACTTGCTTTAAAATACAATGTTAAAAATGCACCAACTCTTTTAATTCCACACGGCAATTCTTTTGAAATGTATGATAACGCCAGCAAAATTAAAGGATATATTGAGGCTAGAGCTTAATGATTTATGATATCATCATTGTTGGTGGCGGACCAGCTGGCATGAGCAGTGCTTTATATGCACTAAGAGAAAATAAAAAGGTTTTAATAATCGAAAAAGAATCTTTTGGTGGACAAATAGCAACCGCACCACGTTTAGAAAACTTCCCTTCAATTGAAAAAATAAGCGGATTAGAATTTAGCGATAAGTTATTTGAACAAATAAATAATCTTGGCGTTGAATTTGAATTAGATGATGTTATTGGAGTTATAAAAAATAACGACAAAGATTTCATTGTTAAAACAACTAACAATGTCTTTAATTGCCGTGCTGTCATTATTGCAAATGGATGCCATCATAAAAAAATGAATTTACCAAACGAAGATAAATTTATTGGTTCTGGTATTAGTTATTGTGCTACTTGTGATGGTCCATTTTATAAAGGTGAAGAAGTTAATATTATTGGCGATGCTAACAGTGCTATGCAATATGCCTTAATGCTTTCTTCATATTGTCCAAAAGTTACGATGTATGCACTTTTTGATCATTTATTTGGCGATGCGATTTTAAAACAAAAAGTTTATTCAAATCCAAAAATAGATATTAAATATAATATGTCTTTAACAAGTTTTGAAGGCGATGATACTTTAACAGGCTTAACATTTAAAAATACCAAAACAAATGAATTAGTAAATGTTAAAACTAATAATGTATTTATTGCTATAGGTCAGCAAGTAGATAATAATCGTTTTTCCAATCTTGTTAAATTAGATAATGGCTATATTGTGGTTGATTCCAATATGGAAACATCCACTAAAGGTATATTTGCTGCGGGAGATACAATAAAAAAAGATATTCGCCAAGTCATTAATGCTTGTAGTGAAGGTTCTCTTGCGGCAATTAATGCGGTAAAATATCTTAGTTAGTATCCTCTTAATTCAACCGAATCAATATTCTCTTTAAGTATCTCTATGTAATGTTGGGATACTTTTTTTTCGACAAAATTTAACTTGCTATTAAAACAAGAATCGCTAGCGATATATTTTTGTAAAAATAATTTTTTAGCACCCTTTAATAAAACAGACATATTTTTTATTGATTCTTCGCTATGAAATTCTTTTACTAACGTAGTTCTAAATTCATAATCTATTGAACCATTGATTAAATATTCAATACTCTTTTTAATATTTGAATAATCGATATTAGATACGCCCGCTGTTAAAGGATAATTTGTAAAATCGTTTTTTATATCCATCGCAACATAATCAATTAATTTATTATCTATCAAATCTTTTAAAACATTAAAATTAGTACCATTAGTGTCAATCTTAACTAAAAAACCCATGTTCTTAATTTTAGTTATTTTTTCTTTTAAATCAGGCATTAATGTTGGTTCTCCACCACTTACCACAACAGCATCAATTATATTTTTGCGTGAACTTAAATAATCCAAGACATCTTGAAAAGGAATAAAGGTATCGATTTTTGAAAGAGCTAAATCTCTATTATGACAAAATGGGCAGCGGAAATTACATCCTTGCATAAATAAAACACAACTGATTTTTTCATCGAAATCCACTAATGATAATTTTTCAATTCCAACAAAATCCATATCGATATTATATATTAAATTCTATAAAAATTAATTAATTTATTAATTAAATGTATATTTATTAAATAAAATTTGTTAAAATGAAAAACATGAAAACAAATAATATAAACTGGGATGAATATTTTATGGGTATCGCACTTTTAAGTTCGCTTAGAAGTAAAGACCCAAACACTAAAGTCGGAGCGTGTATTGTTGATGAAGACAACAAAGTTGTTTCTATTGGATATAATGGCATGCCAAGAAAACTTGATGAAGATAATTTATCGTGGAACAAAGGAGAAGGATTAGATAGTAAATATTTATATGTTTGCCACGCTGAATTTAACGCTATTTTAAATACTAGAAATGGTTCCGCTTTAAAAAATTGTATACTTTATGTTACCTTATTTCCTTGCAATGAATGTGCGAAGGCAATTATTCAAGTTGGTATTAAAGAAGTTGTTTATTTAGATAATAAATACGAAGATCAATTAAATACTATTGCAAGCAAAAAAATGCTCGATTTAGCGGGTATCAAATTAAGAAAATATCAAGGACGTAAAATAAATATCGAGATTAAATAAAATGACAATTAAAGAATATGTATCATGTAGAAAACAGCAATTAAAAGATGTGGTCAATACCTTAACAAAAGTTCCACAACTTATAATAATTAACGCTAATGAAGATCCAGCAAGTAAAAGTTACATTAATGGAAAGCTTAAAGATGCTGCACTTTTAAATGTTGATGCTAAACTTATTCAATTAGAACCAAGTATTACACAAGAACAATTAATCGAATTAATTAAAAAATATAATAACGATTCAAATTGTGATGGCATTATTGTTCAATTACCGCTTCCAAAACATATCGATGAATCTATTATTAAACTTACTATTTCAAAAGATAAAGATGTCGATGGTTTTCATCCATTAGGAAAATTAAATCCCTGCACTCCACAAGGCATAATTAATTATTTGCATCATGAAAACATAACTTTAGAAGGGAAAAATGCTTTAGTAATAGGAAGAAGCAACATTGTTGGAAAACCGATGGCGAAATTATTGCTAAATGAAAATTGTAATGTTACTATTTGCCATTCAAAAACCAAATTTATTGATTTAAAAAACTACATAGAAAACGCTGATATAATCGTTATTGCGATTGGGAAAAATGGATTTTTAGATGAACGTTTTAATTATAAAAGCGACGCTATTATTATTGATGTCGGAATCAATAGAACACTAGAAGGATTAAAAGGCGATGCAAAAGAAAACTTGCCTGTACAACTTCAAACTCCAGTTCCTGGTGGGGTTGGATTACTAACTCGTCTTGCTCTTTATGAAAATTTAATAAAAATATGTTTAACAAAGGAGAAAAATAACGATGGAATTTAAAATTGAAAATACTGAAGTGTATGGCGTTAATAAAGCTATCAAAGCATCTGGAAATCCAATGCGTACAATATTAGATAGAACAGATATCACCGAAAAAGATTTCAATCGTGCTTTTAAATTAGGACAAACTTTAAATGGTCAAGGCCATGATAATTTTTTAAAAGGGATCGTTGTTCAAATGGATTTAACTGCACCACTTTATTTTTGGAAACAAGCCCAAAGATATCATTGGTTTGATTTTGTATCTAGTCAATCAACTATGCACTGTCTTTTAAAATTTAAAGTTGAAGATCAATGCGTTGAAGACACTGATAAACGAATAATAGAAATTATTAATGAAATGATAAATGACTATTTAAAATTGGATGATACCAATCCGAATAAAGTTTTGCAATGGCGAAAAATTGTTGCTAGTTTACCATGCGGATTCTGCTTAGGAGCAACAATGACAACAAATTATCAACAACTAAAAACGATGTATTTGCAACGACGATATCATAAATTAAAAGAATGGCATGTATTTTGTTCGTGGTGTGAAACACTGCCTTACTTTTTCGAATTGACTGGTGTCGATAAAATATTAAATCTAGATAAGAAAAATGGAAAAGAATAATAATTTAAAAACATTGGATTATTTTTTAAAATATATAACTTTTGATACTCAAAGCGATGATAATAGTAAAACAACACCATCAACTTTTAATCAATTAGTATTGGCAAAAGAAATATATAACGATATTAAAAAACTTGGATATACAAATACCTTTATTGATGAATTTGGACAAGTTTATTTGTTTATTGATGGTGAAAAAAATTCTGATACAATCGGCTTTTGTGCCCATATGGATACCGCTTTAGAAGAAAGTGGTAAAAATGTTACCGCTAACATAATTTCAAATTATGATGGGAAAAATATTATTTTAAAAAATAATAAAATAATTTCTCCTAATGAATATCCGATTTTAAATAGTTTCATTGGTGATACCTTAATTACAACAGATGGAACGACGCTTTTAGGTGCCGATGATAAAGCTGGAATATCTATAATTATGAATTTAATTAGATTTTTAAAAGAAAATCCATCATTTAAACATCATCCAATTTCCATATTATTTACATGCGATGAAGAAATTGGAAGAGGTGCTGATCACTTTAATAATTTGATTTTTAAAGCAGATTATGGCTTTACAATTGATGGTGATACACCCTATGCAATTAGTTATGAAAACTTTAATGCCGCGGAAGTGGATATAAATATTACTGGATTTAATATTCATCCTGGCGAAGCAAAAAATAAAATGGTTAACGCACTGCTTTTAGCTTTTCAAATAAATTCATATCTAGATGCAAAAGCAATACCAGAACTAACAGAAAATTATCAAGGATTTTATCATTTAAACGATTTGTCTGGTAATGAAAGCCGTGCCCATATGCACTATATCATTCGCGATTTTAATCAAGACGAATTAAATAATAAGATTGATGCTTTTTATAATGCAAAAGATATTTTATTAAAAAAATATAAAGCCGCAAAAATAGATATTGGTGTTAATTATCAATATAAAAATATGGCAGAAATTTTAAACAAAGATTCACGTGCAATTAATAAAGCTAAAAATGCTTTTGATAAATTAAATATTTCTTATAAAATCCTTCCAATTAGAGGAGGCACTGATGGTGCAACATTTTCTTTTAAAGGTTGTCCAACACCTAATCTAGGTACAGGTTCGTACAATCATCATGGTGTATTAGAATTTTTAAATGTAAATGAACACAATTTATTGATAGAAATTTTAAAGGAGATTGTAAAAATATGAAACCTTTAATTGTTTTGGTCGGAGGTGGAAGTGCCAGCGGAAAAACATTACTTTGTGAAACATTAATGAAAGAAATTCCTAATATTTCATTATTGAATATTGATAATTTTTATAAAAATAATACCCATCTATCTTTTGAAGAAAGATGCAAAGTTAACTACGATAAACCAGAAGCTTATGAAATAGAATTATTATTAAACAAAATCAATGAATATAATCAAAATAAGGATATTGAAATTCCTACATATGATTTTAAAATGCATTTAAGAAGTCAAGAAACCCAGCACATTAAATATAACGAAATATTGTTAATTGATGGGATTTTTGCACTGTATTTTAAAGATTTGCTTGAAATTTCGGATTTTAATATTTATGTCGACGCTAGCGAAAACACTAGATTAAATCGTCGAATAAAACGTGATATTGCACTTCGTGGAAGAAGCAAAGAAAGTGTGATTAATCAATTTATTTCAACTGTTAAGCCAATGCATGATTTATATATTGAACCAAGCAAATTAAACGCTGATTATATTTTTATCAACGAAGAAAATAATGGTTTAGATAATAAACAAGTTCTATTATTAAAAAACAAAATTTTAGATTTAAAAACTAATCGAGATTGCTAAAGCCAGGATCATTGTTTAAAAGACTTAAACTAATTGTTTGATTTTTTAAAAAATATTCATTAACAAGTTCATAGCTAACTGTATCAATTACGTGAGAATATGTTCCATCATAACTTGGAAAATAATCATATTCTCGATTAGCGTTTTTATGAAGCAATAAATAATCAATACAGGCAACTGTATATTTTTTATTGCGTTCAATTTCAAGACGTTTTGGAGCGTAATAATTGTTGTAACGAATTTCACTTAAAATATCACTGCCAGAAACTTCTGCAACGTATGTTTTATTTAAAAATGGGAGAGCGTCATAAATTAAGCCAATAGAAATTCCACCATTATCGAATAAATCAATTGAATTTCTTCCTCCATTATTTAAAATAACATCGACTTCAATGTTATCTTCTTTTAAATCTAAGTATGTTGCATACGCTAAAAGATTGCCACTCATACTTGTTGAAAGATAAGTTGCCCCTTCTATATAGCCAACAATTTCATTTTTTTCGGCGTAAAATTCATCATTAAAATATGTATTTAAAAATGTTTCCATTTCACCATCTTTTGGTAAATTCATCATAATCGGGTCGCTATTTTTCGATAATAAATTTATTTCGCCATCCACTACTTGTAATTGTACGTGGCTAACATATTGCCCTTTGCTTCCAGATTGAATAAATGGAACTCCGTTAATCAATTCATCATCAAAGCCGTGCGAATGAGCGGTAAAGCAAACATCAATATATCGTTTATTTGTAACAGGAGAAATCGATGTAGTTTGTTTAATAAATTCAGAACTCAAATTGTTATATCCAGCATGAGCGCTTACAATAACAATATCGCATCCCTTTTCTCCTTTTAATTCATCGGATAAAGAAAGAACAGTTTCAGTTGGTTCTAAGAAAATTATATCTTCCCAAATAGAAGATGTGATGGATGTTATTTGATCTTGTCCAATAATTCCAATAATTCCGATTTTTAATCCATCTCGTTCGATAATTTTATATTCGTCCACTAAATCATCAGCAAAATCTAAAATTGTATCACTACTATCATCGTAATTATAAATGTTAGCACCCAAAAACGTTGTTTCTCCGGCGTAAATTTGATTTTGTTTAATAATATCTAAGCCCCAATCAAATTCATGATTACCAAGAGTCATCGTTTCGGTTTCTAATAATGGTAAAGCTTTTGCCATTATTTCGCCTTTATTTATAGATGAATCATATGTTTCTTGGAAAGTATCACCACTACTTAAAAAGACAAATCCATCAGGGTTTTTGACTTTTTCATATTTTAAATAAGTTTGCAATCTTGCTAAACCAGGTTCAAAATTGGAAGTGTTTTCTTGAATATGACCATGGAAATCATTAATTGCATAAAAATCGATAAGTTGTGGTCTATCATCGACAGATATACTCGTGGAAATAGTTGTTTGACCACCGCTAGAAGAAGTTGATGATGAACTATCAGAAGGATGACATGATGTCGAAAGTAAGGCTAACAAGCCAAAAATTATAAGTATTCTAGTTTTCATGTTTTAATAATAACAAATTAATTTTCTTTTTTAAAGACAACAAAATCACCAAAGAAAAAAGTATAGTTTCCTAAATTTAAATAGCCAAGATTTTCATACATTTTTAAAGCAGGAATATTATATGGTGAAACTAAAAAAACAATTGTTGTATTTTTAAGAAGATTTTCAACATATTTTAATAAATAAGTTCCCGCTCCTTTGCCTTGATATTCTGGTAAAATAAAAAGACGATGTAAAGAATAATAGTTATTTGGATCAACATCAATTTGCTTTAAAAATGTTAAATATTTCTCATGATTTTCATCATCTAAAAATTCGTTTTCTAAACCAAATTTTTCATATGATATAGCACCTATTATCGCATCACGATACATCGCTATTAACATTTTGTTTTCACTAATATCGCTATAAAATATTTCTTCATTTGGATAATCGCCATCATAAACATTAAATATTTTTTTAAGTTTTAAATCCTTTTTAATCATATTAAAGCAATCATTAAAATACGCCGCCAAATCTTTTTTAGTTAAATCTGGGTGCTTTTTAATTAATTCATTGACATCAACGATTTCAAACATTTTTTTACCCTCTTTTAATAAAATGTATCGTGATAATTATGAATAAAAAAATAATTCTTTTCAACTATAATGTTTTTATTAAAAACAAAAAGAAAACCCCACTAAGTGGGGTTAGATATTGTTTATTTATTAAGAATTACTAATTACAACATAATCAATTGTATTTGTTTGTGCGTCCACTACTTTTTCAAAAACAATTTCGCTTTTTTGGCTTGCTTTTCTAATTTCAGCAATGATAAGTGTTTTATTATTTCGATTAATGAATTTAAATTCCATCTTTTCTACACCAAGATTGCGATCTTTAACTTCTAATTCAACTTCATCATTTTCGATTTCTAAACTATATTCATATACTTTTCTTCTGTTGTTTATAACAGTATAGTTGAATTCACTTTCATTATTTTCAATTTCTTGTTCTACTTTAACATAACTATCTTCATCAACTTGATAGGTAAACGATATTTCATATTCATCGCGATCCAATTCTTTTTCGCCGAACATTTTATATTCATTTTCATTAACAATAATTAATCCGTCAATTCGATATTCTTCTTCTTGATCATCCCAATCATCATCGTCATCATAATCTTGCATTAATGTTTCATTATAATACATTGTAATGCTTTGATTAGCCATTGCTATATCAGTATAAGAAATTAAAACTTTCGTCTGATATTCATCGCGATCAGAAGGCAATACTTCACTATTAGTCATTAGACTTTGATTATAAAGTGCAGCTTCTACAGTTGGTAAATAGTCTTTAATTTGACTTATTAATGTTTCATCTGCAGCGGCTTTTTTAATTGGTTGGACAGTTTGATTTGTATCTAATGTAGTTAATAATCCAACAGATGTGATAGCTTCAAAAGCGTAAACGTTTCTATCGTTTTGTGTAATTCCACCACCTTGATTGTTGGTTGAAAGGTTATCATTATTGTTGAGTTGGCAGCCAGTTAACATGCCGATTGCTAATACTGGAAGTAAGATTTTAAGTTGTTTCATAAGTTTAATTCTCCTTTTTCACCTATTCAACAACTAAGAATTAATTTTTGTTGGAATTTTTTTAATTTCTTTTTAATTGGATAATATATCCAAGATTTTTTTCGATATATTGATAATATGATTCATTTGATTGTTCTATCACATCGATATCGATTAAACCTTCCTCATCATCCATTTCATAACTCATTATAAAATCGTGGTTAGGATCTTGAGAAAACATTATACAATATTCGCTTTCTTTACGATTTTGTTCTATTTTGACTTCAACAACTTTTTCTTCGTTTTGTTCTTGCTCAAAAGATAATTCTACTAAAAATTGCTGACGATTATTTTCGTATAATGAATATAAATAGCTTTCTTCATGCTCGTCTTGTTCGGTTTCAACTTCTTGTTCAATCAACAAATAAGAATTACTATTTAATTCTACTTTTAATGTTAATTCGTATTCATCTTCTTCTAATTCTTTTCCACCACTGACATGATAAACAGTGCTATTGACAATAAATTGACCGTCTAAACGATATTCCTTTTCATCGTCGTCTTCATCGACATCAGTAATATCAGTTTGATTATAATAAAATTCAATGATTGTACCATGATCATCGATGCTCATTTGATATTCCCATTTTGATGCTGGGTCGGTAATTTGATAAATCGTTGGTTTAACATCAAGATTATTTTTTAGCATTGTTTCTGATGTTGACATGTAAGGATTTAATAAAGTTATATTTTCTTTAAAATCATTTTCACTTATTCGTCGTTTTAATAAAGGTGAAATTTTGTTGTTATCACTTGAAACGATATTAAAAGCACTTAAAACACTAAAAGCAATTTCGTTTTCTTCTCCTTGAATAGTAACTGGCACATAATCACCGCTTATTGGGGGCAATATATTTGAATTATTACCATGCATAGTTAAAGGCAAAACAATGGCAAGTGCAACACCGCTAGCAAGAATAGGAGAACCAATAAAATATAGAGCTTTATTTTTGTACCAAGGTGTTTTCTTTTCGTGTTTAGATGTCTTATAAGTATTTAAAATTTGTACAGAAAGATTTTCTACTTTATTTGAATCTAAACTACTTAAAATATCTTGACGTAATTTTCGTTCATCCATCATTGATAACCTCCTAATTTTATTTGCAATTTATCTTTTGCCTGACTATATAACCATGTAAGTGTCCCAACTGGTATATTTTTTAAAAGAGAAATTTCTTTAAAAGTATAATCGCCCAAAACTTTTAAAATGAAGACCATAAATTCTTTTTCATCAAGAATATCTTTAATTTTATCTATTAAATCGCTTTCAATTTTTTCATCATTTGAATAAGAATCATTAATGTACTTAAATGTATATTCTTTTTCATGACGACGTCTCTTATAGAAATTTATTGCCTTGTTTTTAGCACTTGTGACTAAAAAAGCAATGATATCAACATCTTTTTTTAACTTATGGCGATAATTTAAAAAATCGATGTAAGTCTCCTGCATGAGATCTTGACTGATGTGATCATCTCTAAAAACAACATAAATCGCATAATAGACTGCTTTTTTTGTTAAATTGTAGAAATCATCAAACGCTGACATATCATCGTTTTGTAGGCGTATTAGAAGTTTACTTAAAAGTTCTTTATCATCCATACCCTTTCACCTTATTAACAAATACGTAAGACATTTTATTGGAAAATTATATAAAATGAAATAAATTTGCTTGTTAAAACATAAATAAAGAAAAAAATTGTTATAATATTAATTAGATTATATCTAATTCATCATATCTTTATTTCAACATTAAAAAATCAAATTAACTTTGAATGTTTTTATATTTTGCAAAGTTAAAATTGATATTTTAGCAAAAAAATACAGGTTTACTTGATTATAAAGACGGGTGAATTATGCGAATAAAGGAATTAAGATTAAAAAAAGGAATTACACAAAATGATTTAGGAAAAATAATTGGCGTCAGCGGACAAACCATCTTAAATTGGGAAAATGAAATCTACCATCCTAATATTGAACAATTAATAAAACTCGCTGATTATTTTAAGGTTAGTGTCGATTATTTGATAAATAGAAAAAGCACCAAAGAGAATTATATAAATGAAATATTTTTAGAATTAAACAAAATTAATCATGAAGATTTTTTAAAATGTATTAAAGATTGTTTAATTAAAAATATTGAAGATAAAAATAAAAATTAATTTTTTAAATATTTTTCCTTTTCTTTATTCCAATATATTTTGTCATTAATATCGATTTTTCGTATTACTTTACAAGGGTTGCCTGCTGCAATTACATTATCTGGAATGTCGTGTGTTACAACTGATCCAGAACCAATAACAACATTATTTCCAATTGTTACACCAGGATTAACGATAACATTTCCACCAAGCCAAACATCATTGCCAATTTTAATTGGATATCCATATTCTAACAACTCATTACGAATATCTTTATCGATAGGATGACCAGCTGTATATAAGCAGACACGTGGTCCGAATTTGACATTATTTCCGATTATAATTTCATTTACATCTAAAAATATGCAATCAAAATTAGCGTAAAAATTATCTCCTATTATAATGTTGCTACCATAATCGCAACGAAAAGGATAATTAATGAAACAATTTTTTCCAATACTTTTAAATAATTTTTTTAATAATTCTTGTTTTTTTGCTGTATCGGTATTAGTTTCATCATTAAATTTACTAAGAATTTCTTTTTTATAGTTATTTTGTTTTGCTAACTCTTCATCATTAGCAATATACAACATTCCGCTTAACATTTTTTCTTTTTGTGTCATTTTGTATACTCCATATGCAATAACCCTAATTAATATACCAAAATTTATTTTATAAGCAAAATTATTCATATATAATTACAAAGAGGAAATTTTATGACTTTTTGTGAGAAATTTAACGAATTAATACACGATAAAAGATTAACACTTAATCAAATTTCTAATGATACCAAAATTCCTTTAGAGACATTAAAAATGTATCAAGATGGAATTAAAAAGCCAAATGAAACGGATTTAAATCGATTAGCGGTTTTTTTTGGTATCGAAGTTGAAGACTTTAAAGTACAAGAAATTGAAAATAACAAAATAATAAACCCCAAATATAATTTAGCTAATGTGATTATGACTATCTTAACATTTGCTATTCCATTTGTGTTTATAATAATTGGATTTATAAATTTTTATTTAATTAAGGACAATTCTTTAAAAGAAATTCCACTTAGTATAGTTACTTCGTCCTTATATTATGAAAACTATGTTGGAGTCATTGCATATACTTTTTCTATTTTAAATATTTTAACTTCATTATTTGTATTAATTCTTGATTTTTTGATGTTTATAAAAATAATAAAAATTAAAATTAACGTATTGCTAGTTGCTAGAATTATAAACTATACGATTTTTATAATAACGATATTTTTAATATTTTTTGCTATTAATTTATCGTTTTATTATGCAGCATAGTTAGGTAAATAGTATGAATGATAACGAATTAAAAGAAACTCCAATAATAAAAAAAAGAACATTAAAATCATTTTTTAAAGATGGTTTTGCAGGGATTTTGCTCGGACTTGCTGTAATTTTGCCTGGAATCAGCGGTTCCACTATTGCGATATTATTTAAAATTTATGATAAAATTTTATATTCTGTAAGTAATATTTTTAAAAAATTTAAAATTTGTTTTTTATTTTTATTGCCTATTGTTGTAGGCATGATTATAGGATTTTGCGTTGGGTTTTTTGCAATACAAAGCATTATAGAAGATTATACTTTTATTTTGGTTTGTGTTTTTGGTGGAATGATGTTAGGTGCAACACCTGAAATAATACAAATTATTCGAAAAGAAAAAATAACACCATTAAGAATAAGTTTGATAATTATTGGATTTGCTATACCTATTATTTTAAGTGCAGTGTTTGCAAACGTTATTGAATTAGATATGAGTCAAATTTTTGACGATTTTCCCTGGTGGATACATCTTGTTGGATTTTTGGTTGGAATTTTAACATCACTAACACAAATAATTCCTGGATTATCAGCGACAGTATTATTAATGTCAATTGGGTTTTTTACCCCTATGATGAATGCAGTGAGTATTAGTGAATTATCTAGCCAACCTATATGGATATTGTTCTTTTTTGTTTTCGTTTTAGGCTTTGTTGTTGGTTTCTTTTTATTAAGCAAACTCTTTACACTGCTATTTAACAAATGGCATACAAATATGTACTTTTTAGTTACAGGACTAACATTTGGATCAATAATTAGTATTTTTTATAACAAAGATGTCTATGGTGTTTATACAAATATATGGCCAAGCAATTCTAATAAAATGACGCTTGATTTATCGATTGGAATTCCATTATTTGTCGTGTGCGCTGTAGCGGTATTTCTTTTTGTTTATTTCTTTAACAAAAGAAAAGACAAACACGAAAAAATCGATACTAATAAAGACAACGAAAATTTAAAATAGTTTATTTTTTAATTAATAATAAATTAATAGTTGTTCGCATGCATATACGCATGCTTGCTTGCTTACATTTTATGCTTGCATGCTCAAGCACAAGCACGGGAAAGCGACATTTTCTTTGGAAAGTTATGATTTTAATATTTTCTATGTTGAAAAAATCAACTTTCTTATTTCATTATTCAAATAATATTTAATTAAGGTCGACTAAATACCATTCATTTTGTTTAAACAAGAAATTGCATGAGCAACCATACGCATACATCACATATGCTCCTCTTGGAATAAGATTTTTATCATCAAAAACATATTCTTCGACATCGTCACTTCTTTGAATATAATAATCATCATCTAAGGCAAAATAACAAAATGGCTCGATGGCATCTTGCCTATCAAAAAAATCAAGATTTACTTTACATATTTTACAAATGTCGTCTTTTGAAATACATTCATTACAATAAAATAAATATGAAAATTTGCTACCATACATATTATAGTTATATAACAATTTTTTGTGACCATTTTTGCTAACAAGCAAATAGCCAGGACGCTTATAGCAACATTTAAATAAATTCTTATAACTTATATATGAACGCAATTCTTCTTCACATTGTTTCGAATATATAAACAAAAAATAATCTAAAGCCGATTCAATTAAATAAACTGTATTATCTTTATTATTAATGAAATCATATTCTGGGAATAAACTTATAAGATGTTGTTTTAAATCAATTCCATTATAAAAGCATAGATGGAGTTTATTAAAAATACCGTCACACAAATTTTTAAAACTATATTTATTAAAATCAATATCATCTATTATTCTAAAAAAATCATCAGCGTAATAATAGACATTATTGCTTTTAATAGTGACATTATATTTTTTAATACAAGTCAATACTATGTTTCTAAAGGTTAATAACGTATATTTTTTCATCATTGGAAATGGAAATTCAAGATTAGAAAGACGAAAAATAATATCGTATGATACTTTTTTTGTTCTTCTCATATTTTGATCTGATAATTTTTTAGCATGCTTCATTCTTTTTTTGACTTTTTCAACGTAATTTGATGTTTCATCTTTTAAATCTGTGTTTTGCATAACTTTTGTGTTTTCCATAATTTTCTCCTTTAAGCATAATTCGATTATTAATTTTAAAAAATCTGCTGTCAATCTAGTTTTTTTATAATATTTTTCAAAAACAATTTATAATAATTTGTTTTTAAATATACATTATTTTTATATTATTCGCTTTTATTAATTTTTATAACAGATATACAAACTTTTCATCTAAAAATATTATTTATAAACATGCGTAACAAAACTTATTGCCATTTAATTTTTTTAATTATTTTCGATATTTATCGATATTTTCAATAAAACGATATGTCTTATTTATTAAATAGATATAGTATAAATATTTTTGAGAGCGATGATATTTTGCTTTATTAAATTCATTAAGATTTAATACGCGAAGATTATCTTGCAAATCAATCATTTTTACTATGGCTGCGATTGGATTAGTTAAACATTTTTTAATATATTCATCGTATTTTATTGTTTTATCATGAGTGATACATAACAAAGCATCTTTGATATAACAATCAAAATATTCTTTAAAGCCACATTCAATATAAATATTTCTAATGTCATTTAAACTAAAAGACGTATCTTCAATTACATCATGTAATAAACATAATTCCTGCACACCTGGAAATGGGATGTTAGAAACATGTATTAAATCTTTGCCGATAAAATAATCATCTGGTGTAATTCCTAGAAGTTCTCGATATTTATTTAAACATCTTATAGGATGATTTATATAATCTTCACCATTTTCTCTTTTTTGATTTAGATGTGCATATTCCGCTATCTCTGCTGCTAAATAAACCGGGCTAGTATCTAGAGATTCAATATTTCTTCTTTTTTGAACCCACATTTTAATAAATATTGGTGTATTTTTTCTAAATTATTGTTCATAATTTTTGACCTCCATTTGTTTGCTGTAATTATAAAAAATGCAAACATAAAAATGGTCAAATCACATTTGACAATTAATTAAAACCAATATTTTTAAATAATTAAATTTTCTTTATAACCATTTTGTTCTAATAATGTATTAACATCATTAATATCATAAATTTTATTTTCAATCGCATAACGAATTATTAGAGCGAAATTGCTGCTAGATGCTAGAGTGTAGCCAGCTTTTTTTAAAAGATATTTGCATTCGTGATTAGTAAGTTTTAAGGCAAAAACAATTTTCAAGCAAGAATTTCATGAAGGCTTTGATTTATTAGAAATTATAGAAGACCAAAGTTGCCTTGAAATATTAGCTCGATTATATAAATCTGAAGAATTTTCAAATCCATATTTATTCATCAATAAATATAAATAATCAATGAAAGATGAGGATTTTTCTTTTGTTGTTTTATGCTTTTTATAAATTGTTTAATATCTTCCATATAGCTTTAAAAACATCATAGCAAACAAAAGGAATTATTTAAATGATATTTATTTAACCATTATATTTTTAAATTGTGAGTTAGAAAATTGATTAAGATTTATTTTTCTTGTTTGTGATATACTTTCACTAGAACGAGAGGAAGATGGAGTGGAACGTAAAGAATTTGTATTGACACCTACTGGGCGATTGTTTAAAGGTTCATTCGCTGATGATGAATTATTAGAATTTATAAATAATTCTTGGTCAAAGCCTACTAAAGAAGTATATGGTTGGGAATTCGACCCTAGAGAAGATGATATCGAATTTTTTAGTGATGAAACTTCCGCTCTTAAAGCTTTAAAGTCTTGTTCTTCTAATAACTATTTGAAGCGAGACACTACCGCGGTAGCGTGTAAATCTTTGAAAAGAAACTATATAGGTTTTGAAATAGATAAAGAATATTATGATATAGCCACTAATAGATTAGAGGATAAAAATATTGATGATATTAAAAGTAACATTGAACAATTAAGGTTGTTTTAAGAATTTACAAAACATATCTTTTCTGAGAAATAAAACTTTACAACAATAAGCAATCTTATTATAATGAAAATACTGATGGGCGCTTGCGCTAGAAAATGACCACTAAATGGTGGTTTTTTTCGTTTTATTCGGTATTCTTAAAATTTAAGATTTTTCGATAGGCGGTTCTATATCTTCTTTCATCGCTAGAAGTTCTTAAATTTTTTGTTGAAACATTATAATATTTAAATAATATTGTTAAACTGCTATTGTGATAAACATAGTTTCTAATTTTGACCAACCTATTTAAAAAATCATCGAATTGGTTATCTTGATTATAATCAAAAGTAAGATTATATTTAATGAGAGTAGAAAAAATATTTGATTTTGTTTTTAAATTTACAAACTTGTAAATTTGACATATTTCGTTCAAAGTAAATCGGTCAAAAGCAATAAACGGACTACCATATTTGTTTAATTTAGCACTGAATTGATTAAAACAATCTAACACATAATTTATACTATTAGAATCTTTTAACTTGTTTTGAGCATTATTTATCAAATCATTAACAAAATTATCAAAAGATTCGGTTGAATCGATATTATAGTCGTTTAAAACATTATAAGAAACAATCGCATTAAATTGTGTTTCAAAACAACTTATATGTTCAAATAAAATTTTGTAATTTTTTCGTTCCGATTTATACAATTTAACATATTCAGCAAAATCAGTATCTTTATCATAAATGTGACAATGATTATCATTAAACACAGGCTGGTTGTTGTGCTTTCGAAAAAAGTTATATTTAAATGGTGTTATTGTATTAATATAGTTATATCTAAGCAAGAATTCTTTGGCTTTTTCTTTGCTAAAAACATTAAATACAATTCTTTTATTGTTACCAATATAAACAATCTGTTCATCTAAAGTTAACGGTTTTTTAAAATCGCTCATATTAGTTATTTTAATATTGTTATAGAACATAAGTTAAGATAAATTTTAAAAATCTATTCAAATAACTGTTATTGCTCGACTAAGACATATTATAACTAAACTAAATACTGTTTCTAAAAATTTTTCGCTATTCAAACGCTGACAACATCAGTGCTTTTTTTATAATTACGAGTTGAAATCTCACACCATGGAAAATCATGGATATTTTTCTTAATTCATATTTATATTTACATACAAAAATAGTCTTTTTTGGTAGTTTATATCATTTTACATTTTCCATTTTTTACCACGTTTAAAAATATGTTTTGCCACCCAAATTTCCACCCATTTTCCACCCAAAAATAAAAAAAACCTAGGCTGAGCCTAGATAATTTGTCGTTTGGGGCGAATGATGGGAATCGAACCCACGTATGCCTGGTTCACAGCCAGGAGTGTTAACCACTTCACCACATCCGCCGTGCCTAATTATGATAATAATTTATTTAGCAATTGTCAAAGTATTTCGACTTAACTAACAATAAAATTGGTAATTCACGGTTTTTAATTAGCCTTGCTAATGGTTCTTTTGTCATTTTTTGATATTTTCTTATTGCTTTATTTATATCCATCCAACATATTTTTTCAAACAACGTTTTTTCTAAATTTGTTAAATTTCTTTTTGTTTTTCTATCTATTGTACAAAGATAGTAATAAGAAATGTTTTCTTGTTTTATTAAATTATAAAAATCTTTAACTTTCCCGATTGGAACAATATTATTGATTAATAAACCTAATTCTTCTTTAATTTCTCTTTTTAAAGCTTTTTGTAGAGTTTCGTTTTTATTAACTCCTCCACCAGGAATTTCGTAATAATCACGATGACCAAAAATATCATCTTTTTTAATCTTAATAAAAGCAATTTTATTATTTTTTGGATTAATTACTAACGCTCTGACTGCGCGTCTTAGATGATCAATACCGTTATTTGGGTATTCATTATCCACTAATGAATTTATTAACCGCATTTATTTGTTTTTGGCCTGTTTAATATATTCAACTACATCTTTGATTGTTTTAAGGTTTAATATATCTTCTTTTCTTAAAATCAAATCAAATTGTTCTTCTAGCGAACTCGCTAACATCAAATATTCCATGCTATCAAAATCTAAATCTTTAGCTAAGTTTATATTTTCATCGATAGTGTCAACTTTATCCAAACAATTGGGATTAATTCCTTTGATTACTTTTATAACATTTTTAAAAACTAAATCATTATTCATAGATATCTATAATTATACATAAACATTAATGACCTAGTTATTGTTTTTTAAATAATCTATTATTTTTTGATTAGTCAACAAACTTCTTTTATCATATGGATTATAAACGTTATATATATGATTTATTTTTTTATCAAAACTGTAATTAAAATCTAAAATTACTTTATCAAATAATTCTGATTTTAATTTTAAAGAATGATTTTTTAAAAAATCATTTCGCGATGTAGTTACAAATATAGAAAAATCAACATTTATAGATTTGTTTATTATTAAATAACTTGGATTATTATTTTGAATAAATTCATCATCTAAATTATTACCAAAAAATAATTTTAAAGCATTTTTTGTTAAAACTTTTTTAGCTAAATTATAAATCATAAAATAATCATACACCGGACTATTTAAAATAAGTTTTTTGACTTTAATATTTTCATCTATATCTACATCATAATATTTTTGCAATGATTTGTTATTAATTGTTAACGCCAATAGGAAAGCAATATGACCTCCTGCTGAATCTCCTTTTAAGATTAAATTGTTAAAATCAATATGATAGTTATCATTATTTAAATAGAGATATTTTAAAAGACAAGCCATTTCTTTAATAGTGTGTTTTATATTAATTTCACCATTAAAAAGTGTGTAATTAGTGCTTATAACATTTATCCCGTTATTTGCGTAAAAATCGTTAATAAAAAAATTATTTTCTTTGTAACTATAAATATAACCACCACCATGAATATCGATACACGTTAAATTGTTATCCTTTTTATTTTGTTTATAAAAATCAAAAAGGTGCTCTTTTTTATTATCTAGAATATATGGAATATCAAATTGATAATTTTTATTTGTGTTTCGATTATTTATTAACATTTTATCGCGTTTTTTATCATTTCTTGCAATAAAACGTATAATTAATTTCACCGCTAATTTCGTCATAATTTTCATAATTTTTACCTGTTAAAATAAAATTCAAAATACAACTTTTGATAAGGAGAAAAATAAATTTCATATATGATGTTTCCATCAGCGTCAACTTGTCCAGTGTTATTAATAATTGGATTATCGATATAAGCATCTGTTCCTCCATTACCAAATAATGTTAAATAAATGTTATTAAAAAATGAACCAATATCCCCTATTAATTTAAAACTATTTATGTAATCATTAGATGCTTTTATATCTAAAAGAATATTGGGATTAATTGTTTCATAAACTTCTTGATAACTATTTTCATCACCATTGTAGTTTAAAAGCATTAATATAGAAGAAATAGAACGTATATAACCAGAATATCTTAAATAACAATCGTCAGAACTAAGACAAATAAATAAAGCGGTCAAATTTGCATCTTCTTCGCGCATCACTCCTTTTTGATGGGCAAGTTCATGTGCAAGAGTAAATGGGAAGTCATTCGTAGCATTTAACATATTAATATTAGCTTCTCCTAATAAAGAAAAAGACATTCCAGCAATATGAAACTCACTAAAAATATAACTAGAAATTAATTGTTTTGCTTTAGGTGTGTAACTAGAAAAATAAGAATTATTATCTAATCGTTTATATTCATTTATAACTATTTCATTTAAAGTTTCAAAAGAGTATGGCATTATCACCATACCATCTTCACCATAACTTAATTGTTCACTGCAATAATTAAAATCTTTAATAAAATAATTAGCTATTTCTTCAAATTCATCCGTATCAACTTTTTCATTATATAAAGAAATATTAATTGGCAATCGATTATAATTTAAACCGCTTAAAGCAAAATAACATGTACACAACGTTAAAGCATAAAAGGCAAAACTAGCAAAAATATGAATGGAGATTCGATATTTTTTCTTGCAAATATAATAAATGGTTAAAGCGATAACACTAATTGTGATAATTATCCAAATTAAAATTGCAATTTCTGTTAAAGAAAAAGGAAAAATACTTGTGATTTGCGATATAAAATTAGTCAAAGGATTTGATACATTTAAAACATAATCTTCGCAAATCTCAGGAAAATTTTTCAAAATTAATAAAATTATAAGCCAAATTAAAACAAAACAAGATAATGCGATAAGTATTATTTCTTTTATTGTTAATTTAAACTTTTTTTGTTTCATATGAAACATTATAAATTAACTGATTTAATTTCGTTAGAAATAATATTTCCACTTTCCACTAATTTTTCAATTTCTTCATCGTTATATTGAGGTTTTAATAATCTTATAACACCTTCTTTTCCTATAACACAAGGTAATGAAAAATAAATGTTTTTAACACGATTAGAAAACTCGTTTTTAATATATGTAGAAACTGTTAGTATTGAATGTGAATCGTTTAAAATTGCTTTAACTATATGATTCACCGCAAGTGCGACCGCATAATATGTCGCACCTTTTTTAGCGATTATTTCATATGCAGCGTCTTTGACTTGTTTATGTAAAGACATTAACTTCAAATTTTTGTTTTCACATTTTTTACAAGTATCACAATATTTATCAATTGGAATCCCACCGATTGTAGTTAAAGAATAAATAGCAACCTCGCTATCTCCGTGTTCTCCTAAAACAAAACTATGAACATTTCTTGGATCAATATTGACATGTTGAGCAATAATTGTCTTAAATCTAGCGGTATCTAAAACAGTTCCACTACCAATAACACGATTTGAGGAAATATTAAGTTTTTTATATGTAAAATAAGAAAGAATATCAACAGGATTTGTGACAACTAAAACAACAGCTTCATCATCTAAATATGGTTGCATTTGGCTAAGAATAGAATCAAAAATTGTAATATTCTTATTTAATAATTGAAGTCTAGTTTCCCCAACTTTTTGAGCAACACCAGCACTTAAAATAACAATATGAGCGTCTTTAATATCGCTATAATCACCAGCTTTAATTTTTTTAGGACTAACAAATGGAAGACCGTGCATTAAATCTAAAGCGTCTCCTTCGGCTTTATTTTTATTCGCATCAATTATAACTAATTCATTAACAACATTGTCGTTAACTAAACTAAAAGCAATGGATGAACCAACCATTCCATCGCCAATAATAACTACTTTACGATTGTTCATAATATCACCCCCATTTAAATTTTAAATGAAAATGAAAATATTTTAAAAAGTAATGCTTATATTTTTTTATTCTTTTTTAAATTTAAATAAAGTTCTTTATTAAAAAGACTACGATATAAAGGTGTAATACTTATATAACCCTTATTTATCAAATTAATATCTGCAAAATCATCATTATTATCGTTATTAATTATTCGATGTGGAATATAAACATCTTTATTTTCATCATAAACAAAATATCTTTTGTCATTTCTAAAACCACACTTAGAAAAAATGATATCTTTAACCACATCTCCATAAGGAAAATTAACATTTAAAAAATATTCATTACTTAACAATTCATTTTTAAAAATATACTCCATAACCATATCAACATAATTAATCATTTTCTTCAAATTTTTTTCTAAAGAAAAAGCAATCGCAGGTGTTTGATACATTAAAGATTCCACACACGCTCCAATCGTACCACTATGAAGAGTGTCATAACTAACATTTAGCCCGTTATTAATACCTGAAACAACTAAATCAAATTTAATTTTAAGACTCGTTAAGCCAAAACTAACACAATCTGCAGGCATTCCTTCTAAAGCATAAAATTTTTCATCAATCTTATGAACCTTAATAGGTTCAAATATTGTTAAAGCAATGCTTTTTCCAGACATATGATGATATGGTGCTACTACATAAACATCACCATATTTTTTCAGTTCATCTCTTAGCAAAATAAGTCCTTCAGAATTATATCCATCATCATTTACTAACAAAATTTTCATGTATGTTTTTATAACATATTTTTAATAAATTTAAAATCATTTGCATAAAAATAAAAAAAGAAATCGCCAAAACGACGATTTCTTAAGAAAATTTAATACTAAGTTAAATTGATTCTGCGACTTTATAGGCTCTCCAAATGACATTTCTTAAATTGCCTATTTCATAACAATCACCAACTAGATGAACGTGTAATGATTTTCTTGCTAATGGATTTGGGTTATATCCAATAGAAACTATTACATCATCACATTTTATTTCTTTAACCGTTCCATCGTTTGTTAAAACTTTAACACCATTTTTACTAATTTCATTAACTTTACTATTTAAACAAACTTCAACATTATTAGTTTTAAAATAGTCTCTTAAATAACTAGAATTCGCTAATGAGATAGTTTTAGAAACAATTAAATCATCTAACATTTCGACAATAATAGGATTATGACCATTTTTATGCAAATCGTAAGCAATTTCACATCCAGTCAGTCCACCACCGATAACGACAACGGTTTTACCAACTTTTTTATTGCTAGATAAATAATCGACAGCTTCTATAGCGTTTTCAATACCAGGAATGTGAAGTTGTTTAGCTTTACCACCTGTGGCAATAATTACCTCATCAGCATCAAGAGAAGAAACATCTTTAACTTCATAATTTAATTTAACTTCGATCGGCAATTTTTCAATTTGACGAATATACCATTTAATTAAAAGTTTATCTTTTTCTTTAAAATCAAAATTAGATGCTGCTATAAATACACCACCTAAAACATCGCTCTTTTCATAAATGGTAACTTTATGTCCACGCAATGCGGCAACACGTGCAGCTTCCATACCGCCAATACCGCCACCAACAACGGCAACTCTTTTAATTTTTTTAGCAGGAATAATGTCATATTTATGACCTTGCATGGTCATAGGATTTAATGCACATCTTGACATGTGTGAAACATCTTCCATACTTGCACAATTAGCGGTTGATTTTGATTTAGCCATGACAAAGCAGGCGTTATGACAAGCAATGCATGGACGAATATCTTCTAAACGATTTTCAATTAATTTGCTAACCCATTCTGGATCGCAAAGGAATTGTCGAGCAACACCCATCGCATCAATTTTACCTTCTTTGATTGCTTTTGCAGCATCAACAGGATCCATCTTACCAGCACAAACAACAGGTATGTCAACAAATTTTTTAATATTTGCAACTTCTTCTAGGTTACAATTTTTAGGCATATATGCTGGTGGATGAGCCCAATACCATGCATCATAAGTTCCATTATCAGCATTTAACATATCATAACCAGCATCTTGCAAATATTTAGCGGCTTTTTCACTTTCAGCCATGTCGCGACCAATTTCTTTAAATTTTTCACCAGGTAAAGCACCATAGCAGAAATCTTTTGTTTTTGAAACAACTGAATATCTTAATGAAACTGGATAATCTTTACCACATTCTTTTTTAATTGCTTTTACAACATCACAAGCAAAACGATATCTATTTTCAAAACTTCCACCATATTCATCTGTTCTTTTATTAGTATAATCCATCGTGAATTGGTCCAATAAATATCCTTCGTGGACAGCGTGAACTTCTACACCATCAACACCAGCTTCTTGACATAATTTTGCTGTTTTAGCAAAAGCATCTACCATTTCTTGAATTTCTTCTTTTTTTAAAGCACGACAAATAATATCGTTAGCCCATCTTGAAGGTAATTCACTAGGTGCTGCACAAAGATAGGAAGCATCAACAATAGGTTTTGCTAAAGCTCCAACAACTTTATTTTTTAATAGTAATACCATCGCATCGGTAATAGCAAAACTACGACCAAATCCCGCTGTTAATTGAACAAACAATTTTGCGCCAGTCTGATGAATCTTATCCATATATGGTTTTAGTTGTTTAAACATCTTTTTATTTTGATAAAGCCATCTTCCACCAATAGTGTCTTTTAAAGGGGCAATTCCAGGAATGATAAGACCAACATTATTTTTGGAAATCATTTCAAAAAATTCGCTAGCCACCTTATCAAAATGATTTGGTTCCATCCAACCAAAAAGTGATGTTCCACCCATCGGACACATGACGATACGATTTTTTATTTCGACATTTCCGATTTTAAATGGAGTAAATAATGGTTCATATTTTTTATCCATATGCATTTCCTCACAATCTATATTAATTATACTTCAAAAAATATTTGTTGTGTCCTTAATTTTTGTTAAATTTAAAATTTTAGTAAAACAAAAAAATAATTTTCTATGGTATAATAAATTAGAACTTTTGATTTTGACCCACTTAGATCTTTAAAAATAATATTGTGGAGGTGTGACATGAAAAAAGAAGAGATTAAAATGGGATCTTATGTATATTATGTTTCTTTAGGAATATGCCAGGTCTTAGAAACTGTAACAATGGGCGAAGATGAATCTAGTAAAGATTATTTAACCCTTCAATCAATTAATCCAAAAAACTCTGTTAAAGTTTTTGTTCCCCTTGATAATCCTTCTCAACTTTCTAATATTTTATCGACACTAAGCCAAGATCAAATTTTAAATGCAATAAAAACAAAACCAAAAACAATAGAATGGAACGCTAATAAAAGAGAGAGACAAGAATTATTCACTTCTTGCCTGCATTCTCATAATATAATGGATATAATTAATCTAATTGTTTGTTTAACAAAAAAATCTCACGAATTGCGATTAGAAAAAAAACATTTATCATCTTCTGATGGTGAAATTTTGCAAAAAGCAAGTTATATAGTAAAAGAAGCAGTAAGTTTTGCTTTTAAAATTCCTCTTGATGAGGCATATACTTTCATTATTGAAAATGTAAATTATCAATTATTCGTTTAACAACTGATATAAAGAATAGCCACCCATAACATTACAGACATCATAACCGAGCGCTTTTAATTTGCAGCAAGCATTATAAGAAGTTATTCCGACTTGACAATGAATATAAATTGTTTTGTTTTTATCTAATTTATCCAAGTTATTTAAAAGACTTTCTAATGGTATGTTAATAGCGTTTCCAATATGACCCTTGTCATACATAGATTTATTTCTAACATCAATAATGAAAACATCATTTTCAATTTGTTTTATATCTATTGGAGAAATTGTTTTAAGATTCATATTTAAGATATTATCAATAATAAATCCGGAAAAATTTAAAATATCTTTTGCGCTACTATAAATTGGAGAATAACAAGATTCAATTTCCATTAAATCTTTATATGTTCCACCTTTTAAAATTATATTTGATAAAACATCTAAACGCTTATCCACTAAATTTTTTCCAATAAATTGTCCACCTAAAATTTTACCATTATCATCGTATAAAATTTTTGTAATAACTGAGGTAGCGTTTGGATAATATGTAGCGTGTGAATTTCCATTTTGATAAATAGAGTGATATTTCATATTAAATCTTTTTAACAAATCTTCGTTTAAGCCAACACTAGCAAAAGTATATTCATCAAATTTAAAAACACTTGCTAAAGTTACTTTTTGACGAAAATATTCAAGATTTGCAATGTTATTAGCGATAATTCGTCCATGTTTATTAGCAAACCCTGCAAGAGGAGAATAAACATATTCATCATTAACTACACATTTATTAGTTATCAAATCTCCCCCAGCATAAATATTTTTAAAATTAGTTTGTAATTTATCATTTACTTTAACTGCATTAAATTCATCTAATTCAACAGCGCTATTTCTAATCAAATCAACATTTGGTTTTACTCCAATAGATAGCAAAACCGCTTCACTTTTGATAAGAGATTTATTTGTTTTAATTGTTAAAGTTTTATCCTGATTTGTCGTGATGTTTACAAGTTTTTCATTTAAATATAAATTAACACCTTTATTTATTAAAATTTTCTTTAAAAATGTTGCCATATCTTTATCTAAATTTGATAGATGATCTTTAGCTTCAATTAAATTAACTTTTACATTCATTTTTAAAATATTATCTATCGCTTCTAAACCAATAAATCCGCCTCCGACAACCGTGATTTCTTTTATAGTTTTTAGTCTATCTTTTAACCTAGCAGCGTCTTCAATAGTTCTTAAAAAATAAACATTATCAATATTTTTAAAACCTAAATCAATCTCTTTTGCACCCATCGCTAAAACCAAATTATCGTATGATAATTCAAATGTTTCATTAGTTAATAAATTTTTAACCTTTATTTTATTTAAATTTGGAAAAATATTAATAACTTCATGATTTATTCTTACATCAATTCCATATTTATTTTTTAATGTTTGAACATCGGTGACTATTAAATCTGATATATCTTTTATTTCACCGCTTAAAAAATAAGGAAGACCGCAATTGGCAAAAGATGGATATTTTCCTTTTTCTATAATAATTACTTCATCTAATGGTCTTAATCTTTTTAATCTAGCCGCACAGGATGCCCCTAACGCAACACCACCAATAATAATTGTTTTCATATTTGTTTCCCTTAAAATTTAATCTTTTTTTAAATTGCTTAAAATTATCACATAAAAGTACTTCTATTATTATCTTCGCCTATTAAACGACAAATAGTTTCTCCAGATAACAATTGTGTTTTATCCACTAATGTTAAATAAATACTTAAATTATATGCACCCCTGTATTCCAATTCATCTAAGTATATTTTGTATTATCTGTTTTTGATTGTCAATTATTTTATTAACATATCATTTGATATATACCCTAGGTAGGTATATTATATTAATTGAGGTAATAACAATGAAAGCAAAACATAATTTAACAACAATTAGAAATGATGAAGAAAAATTAGATTTATGCAAAAGAATAAATCGTATTCAAGGACAAATAAATGGAATAAAAAACATGATAGAAAATAATAGGTATTGCGATGATATTTTAATACAATTATCCGCAGTGGATAAGGCTATTAAAAGTTTAGCTAATCAAATATTAGATCGACATCTTCACACATGTATTATCGAAAATATTAAAAATGGAAATGAATCTGTTATAGATGAAATTTCCGATTTATTTAAAAGGTTTCAATAATGGAATTAAAGTTTAATATTGAAGGCATGACTTGTGCTTCATGCCAAGCTCACGTTCAAAAAGCTGTTGAAAAATTAAATGGAATTAAAAAGGTCAATGTCAATCTTTTGTCTAATTCAATGAATGTTGACTTTGATGAAAATGTTTTAAGTGTCGAAGATATAATTTCAAGTGTTGAAAAACAAGGATATAAAGCTTCCATAGTCGATAAGAAAGAAAATAATTTAGTTTCTACAAAACGCGAAACAAAAAAGAAAAAAATTGATTTGGATTTAATCAAATTAATTATTAGTTTTGTTTTTTTAATTATATTAATGTATGTTTCAATGGGACATATGATTGGATTACCTCTTCCAGATTTTTTAAGTCCAAAAGAAAATCCACTTGCCTTTGCATTTACTCAACTCTTATTAACCATTCCAAGTTTGATAATTTATGCAAAATATTTTAAAAATGGTTTTTTAAGATTGTTTAAATTATCACCTAACATGGATAGTTTAATAGCGATAGGAGCGTGTGCATCGTTAATATATGGTGTATATGCAATTTATCAAATCGGATATGGCTTAAGCCATAATATAGATGTTTTAGATTATACACACAATTTATATTTTGAAAGCGCTGCGATGATTTTAACTTTAGTAAGTTTAGGTAAATATTTTGAAGGACTAGCCAAAAAAAGAACTACTAAAGCTGTAGAAAAAATGATGGATTTAGCTCCTAAAAAAGCAATATTATTAATTAATGAGGAAGAAAAAGTTGTCGATATAGAAAAAGTCAAAGTAAAAGATATAGTCGTAGTTAAAAAAGGCGAATCTATACCAATTGATGGCGAAATCATTAAAGGCAGTGCTTCAATAGATGAATCAACAATTACAGGCGAATCTATTCCTGCTTTTAAAAAAGAAGGAGATAGTGTTTATTCATCAACAATATTAACTAGTGGTTATATTTTAATTAAAGCTTTAAAAGTTGGAAAAGATACTTCTATTAACACTATTATTGAATTAGTAGAACAAGCTAGTAATTCTAAGGCTCCAATTTCCAAATTAGCGGATAAAGTTTCTTTATATTTTGTTCCTACGATATTATTAATTGCACTTGCCACTTTGATTGGATTTTTAAGTGCTGGTTATGATTTTGAATTAGCGTTTAATTTTGCAATATCGGTTGTCGTTATTGCTTGTCCTTGTGCGTTAGGTCTTGCTACACCTGTCGCTATTATGGTCGCGACTGGAAAAGGAGCAAGCAATGGATTATTAATTAAAAATGCTGAAATATTAGAAAAATCTCATTTGATTAAAACAGTCGTATTAGATAAAACCGGAACGATTACTAATGGTTCCCCCACTGTTACTGATGTTTTATATTTAAAACAAGATCAAAAAAAAAATATTAAATATTATTTATAGCATTGAAACACTAAGCGAGCATCCTCTTGCTAACGCCATTAACGAATATTGCAAAAAAAATAATGCTTTAAACAATTTAAAAATAGAAGATTACATCGCTCAAGATGGAAAAGGTTTATATGCTAGAATCGATAATGTTACTTATTATATTGGTAATAAAAAAGGATTAGATATCGACTTGGATGATAATATTAAAAATTCTATAGATGAATTATCTAGTCAAGGCAAAACTATATTATATGTCGCTGATGAAAAAGAAGTTTTAGCTATTTTAGCATTAAAAGATGAAATCAAAGAAAATAGCAAATACGCAATTAAGTTATTAAAAGATATGCAAATTAAAGTTGTAATGTTAACAGGAGACAATCAAAAAACTGCACAAGCAATCGCTAATGAAGTTGGTATTGATAAAGTTTATAGCGAAGTTTTGCCAATTGAAAAATCCACTATTATTAATTCTTTAAAAATAGACAATAAACATTTAGTGGCGATGGTTGGTGATGGTGTTAATGATGCTTTAGCTTTAACAAGCGCTGATTTAGGAATTGCTATTGGAGGAGGTAGCGATATTGCAAAAGAAAGTGCTGATATAGTTTTAATTAAAAATGATCTTATCGGTGTTGTTAATGCGATTAGATTATCTAAAAGAACATTAAATACAATTAAAGGTAATTTGTTTTGGGCTTTCTTTTATAACTGTATAGGTGTCTTATTAGCGACTGGAATGTTTTATCCTTTAAATCCTGAATTAAAACTTAATCCAATGATTGGATCTTTAGCGATGTCTATTTCTAGTGTTTTTGTTGTTTTAAATGCCTTAACAATAAATTTATTTAAATTTAAAGAAAACAAAATTATAGAAAATGTTAAACAAAAGGAGGAAGAAAAGATGGAAAATTTAACATTAAAAATTAAAGGTATGATGTGTCAACATTGTGTTATGCATGTCACTAACGCATTAAAGGTCGTCCAAGGAGTTAAAGAAGTTAATGTTTCTTTAGAAAATGAATCCGCGGAAGTTAAAGGTCTAAATTTAAATCTAGATGAATTAAAAACCGCGGTTAAAAACGCTGGTTATGAAGTTATTGATTAATTAATTTTTTATAATTATTACTATTTAAAAAATCTTTTAACAAAAAAGTTAAAGCATAAGGCAAAGTTATTATTTTATTAGTATAACCAATATTTTGTCGTGATAATTTGATTGAATATTTAATTTCTTCAAATTTATTAATTGCGGTATTTAATGATAATGTTTTGCCTTTTTTTGTTTTTACTTCGATTGGTATTATTTCGCTATTATATTGCAATAAAAAATCAAGTTCGATTGTAGAATCTTTACTACGATAAAAAAAGATATTTTCAAAACCAGATTTATATAATTCGCTTAAAACAACATTTTCATATAAAGCACCTTTATATGCTGAAAATTCATTTTCTACACGAAGTTGTTTGTTAGTGTCGGTATCAAAAAAAGAAATGAAAAGACCGCTATCAAGATAATACGCTCGAAAATTGTCTTCCTCTTCATAAAGAGGCAGTGGATAACGAATGTCGATAACATTATTACATACCAGTACTATTCCAGCACTCTTTAACCATTCAAAACAGCCAAAATAGCTATTAAATCTAGCACCATGTCCTAATTTTGTAAATTGAAACTTGTGATTTTCTTTTCCTAATTGTAAAGCAATATTGTTATAAACTTTTTCAACTTTAGATTTGTCTAAATCATCAACATATTGCTTTATATCATTCGAATAATCTTTTCTAAGTTGTTTTTGCAAATAATATGGTTTTGAAAAATTTTTGCATTTTATATATTCGCTTACTATTTTTGGCATGCCACCTAAAATTATATATTCATCAAATTTTTCATTAATTATGCTTAGAATTAATTTATCTAATGGCTCTAAATTACAAAGTTTTTCTCTAAGAATATCAATAAAGTCATCACCATATCCTACCGCCCAAAGAAATTCTTCAAAATCAAGTGGATACATAATATATTCTTGCTGATATCCAACAGAAATCGATGAAATATGATTATTGTTTATTCCAAGTGCCGAACCACTACAAATAACATCGTACTTCTTATCTATTGCAAAAAATTTTAAAGAGGTCATAACATCCATAAAAGATTGTATTTCATCAAAAAATATTAAAGTTTCATTCGGTATGAAACTAAAATTCGGATTCATATAAGTAAGTCTTTTAATAATATTATTGACGCTAAAATCAATAAAAGCGGTTTTGTATTCAGGATTTTCAATAAAATTAATCACGATAACTTTTTTATAGTTTTCTTGGCCAAATTTTAAGATCGAAGTTGTCTTACCTACCTGTCTTGCACCATAAACTATAAGCGGCAAGTGATTGGTGTCGTTTTTCCATTGCTTTAAAAATACATCTATTTTTCTTCTTAACATATTTTAAATACCTCATTTTGCAAATATTAGCATCTATGCAATAATAACTTTATCATAATAAACAAAATTTTCAATGTTTTCACATTTTTTAGGTATGTTTTTTTGCCATATTTTACAATTTTTAGTTATATTTTTTTAATGTTTTTTACATTTTTTAGTTATATTTTTTACATTATTTTTACAATTTTTTGTTATTTTTTGGTGACTGAAAATAATAAATATATTCTCTAATATGTGACTTTTTTTACACATTGAAGATATTTTGTTTTTACTATAACTATCTACATATATAAAATATTATTAATGAATAAGAAATCCGCACCACTTCTAATATTAAAAATTTTGCAACAATTTAGTGATGAAAATCATTTGATGACACAGCAAGATATAATTGATAAATTACAATCGTTATATGATTTAAAGTTAGAAAGAAAAAGTGTTTCATCTTCTATTAAATTATTACAAGATTTAGATTATGACATTATTAAAACTAATAAAGGATGTGCTTATATTGATCGCGTTTTTGAAGAAAGCGAAGTTCAATATATTATTGATTTATTGTTATCAAGCAAATCAATAACTGGTTCTTATGCTTTACAAATCGCTGATAAATTAAAAAATACTTTAAGTGAAAATAGCAAACAAGATTATAACTATATAATGGAGTCAAAAAGTATTAATCGTACTAATAATAAAGAAATATTTTTAAATATAGAAACAATTAAAAAAGCTATTAAAAATAATAAATGGATAGGTTTTCAATATTTAACATATGATGAAGATGGTAAACAAACACTAGCGTTTAATAATTATGTATATCATGCTTCTCCTTGCTTTTTAATAAATAATCAAGGCCGTTACTATTTATTAGCACAAAGAAACAAATATAAAAATATTAATATCTTTCGTGTTGATTATATGAAAAATATTTATGAAATGGATGATAGACAACGTATACCTATAAATGAAGTTGATGAATTTAAATCATATAAAAATATATCTGATTATATCAATGATCACATTTATCCTTTTGGTGGAAAAATCATTCACGCAATCATTGAAGTATTTAATCCACGTTCATTAACTTATGTTAATGATTGGTTTGGCACGAACGCTAAAATATATAAAAAAGATAATCATTTATTTGCCAAAATAAAATGTAATGAAAAAGCTTTCTTTTATTGGGCTATGCAATATAGCGAACATATCAGAGTCGTTTCACCAAAAGAAATGATTGAAAATATTAAAAAAGCTGCAGAAGAAATGCTGAAAAAATATAATTAAACAATACTTTTCGTCATATTTCCTTTATATGATGCTAAAAAAGTAATAGGATCTAATTCAAAATTATCCTCTATTTCACCATTGACACGATAAAACGAAACATTTGTGGAATTTATATTATATAAGCGGTAGACAAAATATATTTCTTTATCTTTTTTGGAAGCTTCTACTTCTCCTTTTGATACTTGGAATTTTGTATCTATTTTGCTTTTTGTTGTTTTAACTTCGATGTGAATTTCTTTAACCTTGCCATCGATAATATCATATGATTTAATATCATAACCATAATAATCAGATTTTGTGGATATCCATTCAATCTTATCAACGTATTCACACAATAACTCGTTATTAGATAATCTATCTTTTTCGTAATCTAAAACAAGCTGTTCACCAATTAATCCAGTTTTTGCATCTTCTTGAGCTTTCTTAAGATAATCGATTTTCTTGGGAATAGGAGATGTGATTCTTTCAAATTTTTGACTTCTATCTACTTTTGGTTCTACTTCATTTAATTTTCTATTTAAATCGTATGGTTCTATTCCTTCTTCATCTATACTATCTTTTATTATTTTTTCTGCTTTATCAGCGTCCACCATTAAACCTTTACCATTAATTAATCGTTCATATTCTAAAATATTTTCAATAATTTCATCATATTTATTTGTTTTAAAATGGTTCAAGATAAAATCATATATTTTAATAATCTCTTTTAAATCATTAATTAGTTCTTCTTCGTTTAATCTATTTGATTGATAATATTTTGAAATTATCGTAGTTTTTTCATATCCATAACCTAAAGAAGATCTTTTAGAATTTAAATCAATAGGTTCTTTTGAAAAAGTATTAGTGTCTATTTCTGATTTTATATAATCAGAAACAAGTTCCGCGATCTTGTATTTGTTTCTTCCATATTCTCTTTCAAAATATGTAATACCTTGCGTCAAAACAAGATAGAATCCTTTCATATCTCTTTTAAATAAATAACAAACATAAATACCATTTTGAGTAGAATGCGTGATATTTTTATTTAAAATAGAACCCAAGGATAATCTGTTTTATTACCTTGACCCATTGAACCTTTAACCAAAAATTCTTTTCTTTGATCCAAATTTAAAAATATTTCTTTTGGCAAT
This sequence comes from uncultured bacterium, assembly GCA_949284685.1. Classification (GTDB taxonomy): domain Bacteria; phylum Bacillota_I; class Bacilli_A; order RFN20; family CAG-826; genus CAJOOD01. The sequence continues at coordinate 719,475 of CASDWE010000002.1, read as the reverse complement.
TCCCTAACAAGTTCTTTATACAACAAGCTAGTATTGTCGACTTTGTTAGAAAGAGATAAATAACCATTCAATATGTTTTGAAATAATGTTTTCATCGCTACTACAGTATATCAGAAGATAGTAAATATTAGTAGATAGAATGAAGTTATACTATATTAACCATTTTTTGTTTAACAATTTAACTCTTTTTCCAAAAATGCTATTTATCGAAGCGTAGTTTTTAATTATGTCAAGTGTTTTAGTTAAAACATAATTATTAATTTTAAAATCATGTATTAAACTAAACACGTTATCTACATATTCAAAGTCCTCTATTTTGACATCGCCCATTAAATAATTTTTGGAATTTAATATTAAATTTTTGCAAATATTATCCGCCATTATATAATCTTTGATATCGATTTTTGTTTCTTTTGAATATTTTTCTGCAACATACAATCTTTTTTTAAAAGTATCAAAATCCATTTTTTCACTTATTTTACTTTGCGAAAGATAATGACAGTTAATTAAACGAAGATATTCAGAATTTGTTTTTTTATTCACTTCTATTGCCCAATCAGCAATATTTGTTAAAAGTATAAACTCATAAATAGAACGATAATTTCCATTTTGGTGATAAAAAATATATTTTGCTATTAAAGGTGGACAATTCTCTATAATTCGCTTTTCTATTTTCTTTCCTCGAGAATTGATAGAAACATAATTTTTATTCTTTTCTATTGTTACATAGAAATTCCTAGCAAATAATTCAAAAAGATTATATTCGCCTGACTTAAATAATTCTTCAAATTTAATCATAATAGATTCATATTCTTTATTTGGATTTTTAGAAAAAAAGACACTATTTCCATATTCATCGCATTTTTTTAAAGCTTTTGGTCTTAAATGAATCTTAATGCTCATTAAATTTGAAAAGTCATAATTTACTAATGAAACATAAACATTTTTAACTAAATTTTCCAATTCGTTTTCTTCAATATTTGGTAAAAGATTTAAAATTCTAATATTTTCACATAAAAATTGCCATTCTTGCGAGAAGTTTCCTATATATTTATTAATTTTATTTTCTAATGTTTCATTCTGATTTTGATTTAGAGATGTTTCTAACAAATAATATTCGTGTGCTTTTAGATTGTTAATCAAATCTTCCTTGCTATAGTATCCTTCCAATATATTTAAATAGCAATAATAAATACACATTACCAAATTATCCTCTACATTATTTTCCAAATTATCTATTACTTCTTTACATTTGATTAATGTTCGTAAATTTTTTGGTGGTAATTTTGCATTTGCAAATAAATGAGAATATTTCTTACCAATTATGTTTTCTATGGCTTTTGTTTCCGGCAACTCTAAATAATAATCATCTTGAATAACTTTTTCCTTAAATCTTTTAAAATCATTTTTATCAATCATTTTATCCAAATTTGCAATTAAAATTACTTTTGTGTTTTTAGTTGGAAGAGTATCCACAAAACCAAATAATTCTTCCATGCTTAATTTATTATCTTTCCTTTCGATATCGTCCAAAACAAAAAGATAATTATCTTTGCCGTGTTTTTCTTCCAGAAAAGAAGAAATTATTCCATTAAGTGGTAACTGAATTGTAATACCACAAGCACCTAAAGATACGTTTTGATCTAATTTTTTATATTTGTTGATAAATCTGTTTTTAAATGTTTCCGAATTTAAAGCAAGAATATTCAATTCCGAAACATTAGAAATTCCAAATAGAGACAATTTTATAATTTCATATTTTTTCTTATATTTGTTACCTGCTGATAAATTTTTAAGCCATTTGTCCATCAAATACGTCTTACCGCTACCCCATGGTCCGTATAACAAAAAAGCATGCTTTGTATCCGAATTAATAAAATTATTTAATCTATCATATAAATGCATTTTTTACTCAATCTCCACTTTTGTCATTTCGCTGATATGTTTTAATAATTTTTTATCTTCACAATATATATAACAACCTTTTTGTCCTCGTGATAGCAATACTTTATAAGTATCTTTTATTATTCTTTGAGCTTTTTCTTTATAATTTGGTTGTGATTTAATTCCATATAACGACTTATCGGTTTTAGCTCTTTTTGATGCATCCGCAATAACACGGTTATTTTCATATCTTAAATCTTGTCCGATTATAACACCAACATAATCAAATTCTAAACCTTGTGAAGTATGTATACATCCAACTTGTGCAAAACTATCTTCATCAATTGCCCAAGTTGTTGTGTTATTAAAGTTCCATTTTGCATGAAAATCATCTTCTAAATTTATATCATATTCATTAGAATATATTGCTTGTTTTGTAATCCAATTATAACAATATCCCGCGAGCATACGAGCTTTGTTGTTAATGTTTTTCTTTTCTAATTCTTTGCGCATTTTAGATGGGCTATTAAATAATCTTATTTCATAGTCCAAATCAAAATCGTAATTTGCGGTTTTACGAATTTCTAATAAATTATCTAAAAAAGCCAAATATCCATCAGATCCATTACATCTAAATTGACTAGTAAGGTTTAATGAATCATCATAAATCACTTTGCTATTTTCAATATGTGCCCATTTTTTAATTTCTTCAATCGAACCAATATCTGATGCGGTAACTATTTGATCCTCATCGATGAAAAATACAGAAACTCTAGAAGAATGAATAATTTCTTTTATTTGATTTTCGCCAAGATTTTTATACATGCCGCTTTTTGCATTTAATCTATGAGCTTCATCGCATAATATACAATCAAATTGATTCAATGGAGAATTAACAAAGCTTCCAGAACCAACAAAAAGATTTTTTAAGTAACGTTTCTTATATTGCTTCCCCATTAATTTTTCAAAATATACTTCTCTTGGGGCACTATTTTTTGAAGTATATACAGCAGATTTTTTATCCATTATTAAATCGCGTAGCAATTGAATTGCTATAACACTTTTTCCAGTTCCAGGACCGCCTTTGACGATTATTGTATATTTACCACTTTCACTTTTTAAATCGTTCGTGGATTTTAAACTTTTATTAACAATAGATTTTATTACCTCATATGCAACTTTTTGTTCATCAATCAAATAAAATTCTTTATTTCCATCAAACATTCCTTTAATAGCGTCTTGCAAAGATTTAGATGGCTTTAATTTTCCATTTTCAATTTGCATTAAAATATCGATATTATCTTTTTTCTTAATGAATTTTTTAATAAAATTTCTTAATTTAACTTCATCTCTACCTAAAAATAAAGGAGCCAATGTAATTGCTTCTTTATAAAAATCATTATCGATGTGTAAACGATTAATTTCGCGATAATTATGTAAGTACGCACATGGCTTTATAGTTATATTATTTTTTTGAATAGATTCATTAAAATTTTCGATAATTTTTGCATAAGAATAAGCTTGATACGAAGGATGGCAAACGAAACGTTCAGCGCCACCCGTAAAAGCATAAACAACGTCTTGTCGATTAGTTTGTTTACTATCTTCCCACTGCTTTAATTCGACTACTACAACATTATTTGAATCATTTTCATCGCAACCTGAAATTAAAAAATCAACACGCTTTGAAGTTAAAGGTATTTGATACTCTATCGCTAATCTACAAGAATTAGAAATGTCGTTATCGTCAAGTACATCACGCATGAATTGAAGTGAATTTGCCCACGCTCTATACTCGCTTTCATGACTATATGGAATATGATGTTTGCTCATCTCTTCTTCGATAATGTCCGCTAATATTCCATTTCTAACATCATCGATAAAACCACCTTTAGTATTTTGATAAACAATCATTAGAATTTATTCTCCTTATCAAGAGGATATTTTAAAGAATTTTTGGATATTTTATTATTAACAATTTCATCGATATTTAAATTATATTTTTCCGCAATTTGAACAGCATAAATAAAAATATCTGCTAATTCTTCCTTTATTTTATCTATTTTGTTTACACAATCTAAATTATCACCACTCCACTGAAAAATTTCTAATAATTCAGCAGATTCTAAAGATAAAGAAATTGCTAAATCTTTTCCGTTATGATATTTTTCCCAATCTCTATCAATATTGAACTGATTTATTCTCTTTATTGTTTTATCTGAAAGCATATACTAATTCCTTATATGGTAATATTTTATCATTTAGTAAAATCGTGTAAATGCCGGATTGTTTTAGAGTAATAAATTGTACATAACAATAAATTTTAATCATCTAAACAATTTAAATATCTTCCATAATTTTTAGCTGAATCAAGTTTGAACATTAAAATATTTTCTGGTGTTATATAACAATCTTTAATTCTATATGTACCATTTACATCCCATTTGCATAAATCAAATATTCGATTTGAAAACATTTTTGTGCATATAAATACATAAAATTTATTGTATACAATTTTTAAAGATTTAGTGTCTTCGCGTGATGATGCTTGAAAACCAATCTCTTTCGTATTCGGATTAAATAATATTCTAATATAAGATGGAGATCCAATTAATTTTAGTGCTCCGATTGAGATTCTTATACATGATGGCGCTTTTGCTCTTATAGTAACATTGATTCTTTGCATTATATTAGTCCTCCTTTATGGGAGCATTATTTTCTATTTTTTTAACTCTTTTAATGATGTTTTCCATTTTTTGATAATCATTTAAAACACCAATGCTTGTATATTTATCTCTTTCAGTAAAAATATAACCATAACTATTTCCCCATTCTTTTGGCAAAAGTACTTTTCTATTATCGTTTGTAACAATATGTTGTTCAGCATCTTTAAGATTAAAGACGACTAAAATTTCACCATTAGAATTTACAACAGTGCCAATAATTTTATACCAAGTATTAATATCCCAATTCATATCATTATAAATTTTTTGTGTAAGTCTAGCCGCGGCAATGTTTTCTTTTGGAACTTTTTTACCAGTTTTAGCTTCTATTCTTGCCCAAGTAACAGAATCTCTATCATCTCGCGACGCTGGCTTTACAACTAGTTTCATATTAATTGGATTGATTAAAAATATAACATCATAAACATCAATTAATTTTTGTATTAAAGATGAACTAAAACGTACTCCTTTCTTCTTAATTGAAATTGATGGATCATAAGTATGCGCAAAATGTTCTTTTCTTACAACTTGCAAACCATTAATATCGATATTTTCCTCAATAATTTCAATAACATTATTTGGGCGTTCCTTCAATGCTGCTATCTAATCACACCGCTGGATATAAATCATGGACATGTTTAGATTTAAGTAATCATTTATTGGAAATGGTTAATAAATGGGATGATTATAAACATGATTTTGATGCAATATATACTGGGTATTTACCAACTCATTAAATACCAATAATTAAAAAAATATTTAAAAAATTTAAAAATAAAAATAATTTAGTTTATGTTGATCCTTGTTTTGCTGATTATGGAAAAATGTATCAAGGATTTGATAAAGACCATATATCAGCAATTAAACAATTACTTCAATTCGCGGATGTTATATTGCCAAATATAAGCGAAGCGTGTTTTTTAACAAATACACCTTATAAAGATAATTTTACTTTAGATGAAATACTTATAATTTTAGAAAAATTGAGTTTGTTTAATATTCAAAAAATAGTAATTACAGGATTAAAATTAAAAAACAATGAATTGACATCATTAGTGTTCAACACTAAAACTAAAAAATATATTTTAGAAAATACACCATACTATGATGAATTATTTCATGGTACTGGTGATTTATTCGCCTCAAGTTATATTGGACTATCAATGAATGGAATCGATGATGAAAAAGCTTTAAAAATAACACAAAAATTTCTCGATTTATCTATTAAAGATACAATTGAAAACAAAGAAGATAGTTTGTGTTATGGCGTTAATTTTGAAAAATATCTCTATGTATTAAGTGATGCTTTAAAAAATTAATTTTTAATATCATTTTTTTAAACTGGTAAGATATTCAAAATAAGTATTAAAAGGAAGTTTTCTTCTTTTTGATATCATTTGTTTCCAAATTATATTAGCTTTTCGTTGTGTTATAAATTGATCTTTAACACATCGATGAATAATATCTGCGGTTGTAATATGTTCAAGATTATACATTTTGACATAGCGTTTGACATCTTTTAAATTGTTGCTTGCTAAAATCCCTTTATGCCTTTTTGTTAAAACAATCGCAGCAGCTTCACCTCGTCCAATTAATGGTAATGTTGATGATAGTTGAGTCAAATTTAAATAAAGATTAATACTTAAAATTTCATTTGGTATATCTTCTATTAAAACAAAGCCATCGTTTATCATCATATCAATTCTTTGTTTTAAATATGGAACAAAACAAATTTCATCGTAAACTTGTTTTGGAATAATCATGTTTTTATTAAAACGTAGTTTTAATAAATTTTCAGATTGAGTCCAAAGAAAACAACAAATACAATCCGTATCAAAAAATATTATTTTAGTCATATATTTCTTTATCGCTGTTATTATCAAACACTATATCATCGCGAAAAGCTTCTAATAAATATTCTTCATATTTACCATTAGAAATTAATCCTAAGTTTTTTAATTGCATCGCATATTTTAAATATGAACCATATGTTATTAATTTATTTGTTTCAGATGGCAAATATAAACTAACATCATATCCGTATTTTTTAGCATTTTTAATTATATCAATCTTATATTGTTCGGATTCTTCTTTTGATATGTAACCATCTTGAATTAATCGAATTAATACAGCATTTCTGCTGACTTTAAAATATTGTTCTAAATCTAATATGTGTTTTAATTCAATATTATTTTGTCTATTGTTTGTAAGTTTGTTACAAAAACGTGTAAATGTTGAATCTGGCATTAATAAATAAGATGCAAAAGTATTAGCGTCTTTTTCCACTTTGCTATTTGATTTATCGACAATATAACTAATCGTTGTTTTTTCTTTATCAAAAAAATAATGATATAGTTCGTGAGCAATTGAAAAAGATTGTCTACCCAAAGTCGAATTTGAATTTATAGCAATTAAGTTTGCTGATTTGACACAAATTCCACTTATTTCTTCATCAAATGGAAAAAAAACCAAAGTCAATCCGGGATAAGAATTTGCTAAACTAATAATATCAATTGGAGAATTATCATCAGCGCCAAGCTTTTGTCTAACTTCATTTGAATATCGTAATAAAATAACATTATCCATTATTATGTTTCTCCAATATTGTTTTCATTTCAATAATATTAGATGCAATTTTATTAATTTTAGCTATATCATCTAAAGATGAATTACTAAGTTCACTTTTTCTAAATGATGGAGCTAAAACTTTAATCTTTAATTCGTTTTTAAACAATTCATTAACAGGGATGCCAAAAAGAGAGCACGCTTTTTCAAGACTATTCATTTGCAATGGTCTTGAACCATTTTCAAATTTACTAATGCTACTTTGTTCTAACATTAAATATTGCGCCATTTGTTCTTGCGAAAGGCCAATTTGTTCACGCAATTTCTTAAAATTTTCTCTTACAATTGCATCCATAAAATAATTTGCTCCTTATTGTGATTTAATTATAGAATTTATTTGTCATAATTTCAATAAATTAAAAACCAAATTTTATGACTTAAAATACTAATTTTATAAATTATTAATTATCATTCAAATAAATTTTTTATTATTTATTAAACCAATAAATCGTTCGATAATGTAATTTAACAAAATCATCAATTGTAAAATCGTCAATTTTTTTAAAATCTTTTTCTAAATATCGCATTTCTCTATCACTAAATAAATAAACTAGACCAACTTTATCATGTTCTTTAAGCATTGATTTTATTTGATTAACAATAATTTTAAATTCACACTTGATTTCATTAACATTAGAATTGGTGTTTTCTTTTGTTCTTTTTAAAAGTAAAGGATATGAATAATCGATAAATTCTTTATATGTATCATAGTCAACTTTAGGATTAGCATCATAAAAATGCGATACCATTTTAACATTAGGACGTTTAGGATCATCTATTAATTCTTCACTATAAAAATTATTAAATCTAATGTCTAATGGGTTATCGATTTGAGGATGATTTTTAACAAAATCTCGATAATTTAAATAAATTGGGTTTTTATAAAATTTTTTATTTTGTTTCGCTGTTTTTGAAAATTCTTCGTATTTTTCAATTACATCAACATATTCTTTAGCGATATAAGAAGTAGAATCAAAATATTGTTTATTAATTGCTATTTGATAATATTCTTTGACTTTATTTATGGATTCATTATCTTTATCTAAGCACTCTTTTTCATATTCTTTAAAAGAAATATTTCTATTATTTAAACAACCAAAACAACTGACAAAATCATCATAATCTAAACCATCAAATTCGTTAACATTTAAACATTCACCACAAAAAGACTTATTACCAGCAATATGTGGAACTAAATTGTCCCCTGCTATTTCATAAATAAGAACAGGTCCATGGATATTTAAAGGTAAAATTAATTTTTTGTCCATACAAATTGTATTTTATCACCAATTCATATAATAAAAAACAAGGCGATATACCAAATTGATACACCACCTTAAATTCTATAGTTTTAATTTCATTAGGTCTTAAAAAGTTTGATTGTATCTGACATTAATAATAGTTTTATTAAATGTGTCGTCAGTTGTACCTTTATCTAAATAATACCAATCGCTAGCCCAAGAAGAAGGTATACTGTTAGCTTCTAAATTAATATTTATAATAACGTCTTGTTTCATTGTATTGTCGCTATTAGCGCCAATATAAATACCTTTGCTTTCAATATTTTTAACTCCTTCTGGAATATAAATATTAAAGATAGGAATATTTGTTACTTGCCAATGCCACGCTAGTGAAATAGCTTCTGCTTTAACAGTGGTAGCATTTGTTGGCAAATAAATATCATAGGATTCTAAACCTGGATTATTACAAAATGGACATGTTCTCCTCCACCCACTGATGAAGTAACATTAGTAGTGCTTCCTCCACTACCAATAGATGATGAGCTGGTTAGATTATTATCACATCCAGCCAACACTAACAAAACAGTCAAAAACAATGATGACATGATTGTTTTTTTCATTTTATGATTTCCTCCATTTTCTATAAATATCATTATATATATGCAAGATGCAAGTTAAAGTGAAAAATATTCAATTTTATTTATATAAGCCGTGCTAAATTTTTATTTGTTTGCAATATTTTAAGTTTATAACACTCGTGATAAGATTATATAAAATTGTATCAAAATACTAATTACACACAAATATTTCATAAAATTTTAATTATCTTTCTGTCTATATATAAAAAAGTTTTGAATTTTATAAAGTTTTTACGTTTGAAAAGTAAAAACTATTCAAATTTCATAAGTTTTTTGTTACACTATAAATGACAAACGAGGAGGTATTGATATGATCATAAGACCATACTACTTAAAAACGTTAAAAACCTATCGCGATGTTCCGCTTGTAAAGATATTAGCGGGAATTAGACGTTGCGGTAAATCAACTATTTTAGATATGCTACGTGATGATTTGGTTGAAAGCGGAATTAGTTTAGATCATATAATTAGTGTTTCATACACTTCAGAAGATTTTGATAATGGCATGACTGATAAAGATATGTATGATAATATCAAAAAACAAATGATAGACGATAAACGTTATTATTTACTGCTAGATGAGGTGCAAGAAATTTTTGGTTGGGAAAAAGCAATAAATAGTTTATTAGAACACACTAATAGCGATATTTATGTGACTGGTTCTAATTCTAAACTAATGTCTAGCGAAATATCTACCTATTTAACAGGACGATATATTTCAATACCTGTCTATACTTTGTCTTTTTTAGAATATCTAGATTTTAAAAAACAAGATTTAAAATCACCGAAAGATTTGCTAAATGAATACATACGTTTTGGTGGATTCCCAATAGTAGCAATAGGTAATTTTGATGCACACTCCGCATATCAGATTGTAGAAGGAATCTATAATTCAGTGATTACTAACGATATAACAAAACGACACAATGTCACAAATATCGATTTGTTTAACTGCGTTGTTAAATACATAATAGAAAACGTTGGTAAAACTTTTTCAGCTAATTCAATTGTTAAATTTCTTAAAAGTGAAGGTCGATCTTTATCTATAGAAACAATTTATAATTATTTAAGCTGGCTAGAAAAAGCATTTGTAATTTATCGTTGTCAAAGATATGACTTACAAGGGAAATCCATACTAAAAACTCAGGAAAAATTTTATCTAGCCGACACTTCTTTAAAATATTGTATGATGGGTTTTAATCCTACCTCCATTGCTGCCATGTTAGAAAATATCGTATATTTTGAACTACGCCGAAGAGGATATGAAGTATACATTGGAAAAAACAAGACAAAAGAGATTGATTTTGTGGCAGTAAGGCGTGACGAACGTATCTATATTCAAGTATGCAGCAGATTGCCAGAAATATCGAATCGAGAAATTGATAATCTTCTTGAAATCAAAGATAATTATCAAAAATATATAATAACTCTAGATGAACTAGCGTCAGGTAATATTAAAGGTATTAAAATTATCCATTTAGCGGATTTTCTTTTAAATGATGAATATTAATCACATTATTTTATACGTGATGTATCTGCTGGTATGTTGGTGGAAAGATTATTTTGCGATTTGCTCCACTATTTATAAAAATCATTATATATAATATCTAAAACATACGCGTTTTCAGCGTTACAAAAATATATGCAATTTTTATTTATTGATGTTTAATTAATATAACTTATTATTTATCTGCATTTTCTAGTTAAAAACTATTATTTATGTGTTATAAAATTAAAATAATTTTTAATTTGTAACACTTATGATAAAAATATATCGACTCTATTTAAAAGCCAATCTTCAATATTAAAGTGTGTTATTCCTTTCATAGACATATCATATTCGTCTAAACTAAATACATATTTTGGCGATGGATCACGAACAGAATCAAAAGCACCAAATTCTCTTTTTATCACATCATCATTTGCTAATAAATACGCTACTTGTATAAAACATTTTTTTCCATCTTTTATAGCAACAAAATCAATTTCTCCTTTATAAGTTTTACCAATCTTAACATCGTATCCTCTAAATATCAATTCATTGTAAACAAGATTTTCTAAAGCATGGGATATCAATATTTTATTAGAATCATTACAAGCAAGCAAAAACCCATTATCAACAACAAATTGTTTTTCGATATGTTTTAATGTTCTTTTGCTAGAAATATCATATCTTTTTACTCTAGATATTAAACACGCTTGTTCTAATTTATCTAAATATCTATAAACATTTTCACTATAAATCTTATCTGAGTTGTTTTTATTATAATATTCGACAACACTAGATGTCGAAAACTCTTTAGAAGCATTGCTTATAATATATTTAGATATCGTAAAAAATGTCTCTTTATCTATTTTAGACTTAGCGTTACATATATCTTTGTCAATAATTCCATAATAAATAGATTTCAAATATTCTTTAATGTCTTCTTCCAAATTATAATCCATACGTTGAGGCATTCCACCAAATCGCAAGTAGTTTTGCAAAGGTTTATTTGGAAGTATTAATCCATTTTCCTCATAGTATTTAACAAATTCGCTATAACTAAATGGCATTATCTTAAACTCTTTGCATCTACCAACAAGTAGACTAGCAAGTTTGCCTGATAATAGCTTTGAGTTACTACCAGTCACAAATATAGATACATTTTTAGTTGCTTTAAGAGACGCTAGTACTTTTTCAAATTGTCTAACATGTTGAATTTCATCTAAGAAAATATAATATTTATTCTCATCAAGAATTCTTTTTAATATGTAATCATTTAATTTATTACAGTTTTTAATTTTAGAAAATTTAATATCTTCAAAATTGATAGATATAATATGATCTTCTCTTATTTTAGTTTCCGCTAGTAATTCCTCCTTAATTTGATTTAGCAAAACACTTTTGCCACATCTTCTTACACCAGTTAAAACTTTAATTAAATTGGATTCATAAAATCTTCTAATATTTTCTAAATATTGTTTTCTTTTGATTAACATACTATTGGCCTCGAATATAATATATCACAAAAAACGCATTTATGTGTTATAAAATTAAAATAATTTTGAATTTGTAACACTTTAATGCAAAAAACATATGAAAAATATTTTTAAAATTTTTATTAATAAAAATGTAATATTTGCTAAATGTTATATTAATTCCGTTAATTGGTTTTTAACATCTTGATAAAATTTATCAATATAATTAAGTGCATATTGTTTGATATCAAGATTTGTAGAATTTATTAAAGGTGTTAAATCAATAGCAAAATTAACCATTTTAGCTTTATCAACACTATGAGAAGCAGCGTATGTCGCATTTGCGTATCGTCTTCCAATTGTTGCTAAATCATAACGCTTTCCACCTATGATTTGTGACTTATATACATTTAATATATCTTTAGCAAGTTTGGGTTTTTTTGATACATCTAAAACATATTTTAAATCATCATCAACCCAATCTAAATCGCGCCATACCTCACATCCTAACACTTTTTTAGGATGATATTTTTTATCTAATTTTCTTAATGCTTTGATAACTTTAATAACAACACCAAGATGAGTAGGATGCTTATCTAATAAATTATGAGTATAAATAACTTCTGGTCTTAATTCTTTAATGATATTAATGTAGTCATTAATGACGCTATCATCATCTTTATTTTTAACTTCCGCGGAAGTGTAATTTAACATATATAAAGAATGATATTTACCTATTTCACTAGCTTCTTGCTGTTCCTTGATTCTAACTTTTTTCATCATTTCATCAGTATAATCTTTAAATTCACCAGTTCTTGCTGAACCAGCACCATCACAAGTGACAACCGCACTAAAAGAATATTTTTTTGAAAACCATCCTTTTAAAATTCCATGATACGCCATGATTTCAACATCATCTTGATGAGCGGCTATGCATAAATATTTGACTTTATTTTTATTTGCGTTTTTGGGTATATAAATAAAACCTTTATTCAATTCCATATTAATTTCTTCCTTTATATTTTTTATAAAATTAACGAGTTACTGTTACTTTTTTTAAACCTCTTGGTATATCAGGATTATTGCCTTTTAAAACAGAAAGGAAACAAGAAAATATTTGCATTGCTTCTATAATTGCAAAAGGTGAGATACATTCTTCACATCTTGGAACAAACAAAGTTTTTGAATAATCGGTAAAATATGAATCATTTGAAATGACATATACATTAGCTTTCGCGTCCATTAATTTTTCAAACATCTCATATAAATTCATATTGCAACGGCCAAAACCATGTAATAAGAAAATATTTTGTGTTTCATCTACGACCGCAAAAGGTCCATGATAAAAGTCGCTGACCGAGTATGCTTTTGATTTAACGTAAGTAGTTTCTTGTAATTTTAAAGCCGATTCTAAGACAGAAACATAGTTAATACCACGTGCTAAAAAATAACAATCGTACATATCAACACAAGATTTTGCTAAATTAAAAATATTTTCTTCTTCTTTTAAAGTTTCTTTTAAAAGTGAGGGAACCAAATCAAGATTTTTTCTAAGATAGTCGCTATTGGCGATTTCGGCACACATTAAACCTAAAACATACATTTCGGTAATAAAAGTTTTTGTTGCCGCTACAGATTTTTCTACACCACATCCTAAATAAAGATGATAATCAGCAGCTTGAGCTAATAAAGATGTCTCATAATTTGTAATAGCAATAGTCAAAGCTCCTGCTTTTTTTGCTTCTTCAATGACATTTAATATATCAAGACCTTGTCCTGATTGAGATACACCGATAACTAAAGTGTTTTTATAATTTAATTTTCCACCATAAACCGTCGATACGCTAGGTGCAGCAAATCCGCATGGTAAACCCGCGAATATTTCACACATATATTTAAAATAAACACAAACATTATCGCTAGAACCGCGAGCGGATAAAACAACATTAGTAATATTTTTTTCTTTAATTTTTTTTGCAATTAATTTGATTTTATCTAAATTAATTTCCTTAGTTATCTTGACCGCATCAGCTTGTTGATGAATTTCTTCATACATATGTAGTTTTTTAAAGTCTAATTGTTTCATGATTATCTTCCTTTTTTATTTAGTAGTTTCTTGTATTACTTCTTCTGATAAAACGTTCAAAGATGGTTTATCATTATTAGACATTTCTCCATCTTCAGTTTTATAAATTGTTTCTTCTTTTTCATCATTTGAGAATAGATGTATTTTTTTCTTTTCAAATTTAATAAAGATATTTTGTTTTGTTAAGAAAACATCGCGTTCATATCTTTTAATAACAATAGAAGATGTTGATTCACGAATATTTAAATCTTTTCCTAACGCAAAATCAGCGTATACCAGCGTTTCACTTCCTAAATTTTCACAAATAGAAGTTTCAACTTGGAAAGTATCTTTATCGGCATTTTCAACAATTTGAATATGTTCAGGACGAATTCCAAGTATTGCTTTATGTTCTTGACCATCTAAATATTCATCCTTAATTTTCTTTAAATCTTTTAACGCTACTAGCAAGACATTATTTTCTGGCAAAACAATTTGCAATGATTGTCGAATTTTTTTAATAGTAACCTCATAAAAATTCATCTGAGGTGTTCCAATAAATCCGGCTACAAAACGATTGTTTGGAAAATCATATAAGGCTTCAGGACGATCAATTTGTTGAATGATACCCTTACGCATAACGACAATGATCGTGCCCATAGTCATCGCTTCAACTTGATCGTGAGTGACATATATAAATGGTGTATCTAATTTTTCATATAATTTTGTAATTTCAACACGCATTTGTGCTCTTAATTTAGCATCAAGATTTGATAAAGGTTCGTCTAATAAAAACAAACGAGGTGTTCTAACAATTGCGCGACCCAAAGCAACTCTTTGTCTTTCACCACCGCTCATCGCTTTTGGCTTACGATGTAAAAGATGTTCGATATCTAAAATCTTGACTGCTTGATTAATTCTTTTATCAATTTCATCTTTAGCAATGTGCATGTTTTTTAAACCAAACGCCATATTTTGATAAGCAGTCATATGTGGATATAAGGCGTAATTTTGGAAAACCATGGCAACATTTCTAAATTTTGGTTCAACTTTATTCATCAATTCGCCATCCATATAAAGTTCGCCTTTAGAAATGTCTTCTAGACCTGCAATCATTCTTAAAGTTGTTGATTTACCACATCCAGAAGGACCGACAAAAACAACAAATTCTTTTTTGTTAATTGACAAATTAAAATCTTTAACAGCAACTACTTCTTCGTTTTTCTTTTTGCCTTTATATATTTTTGAAACGTTTATTAATTTTAATTCCATTATAGTTACCTCTTTTAATCTTTTTTACAACTATGATTTAAGACATAGTCTACTCCTACCGCGGTAGCACCTATAATCTTAGAATCGCGTCCTAAAGTCGAAAATTTAATTGTTGGAGTATAAATTAAATGACTATTTGTCGCTTCTTGAATCGCTTTTAAATATTCATCGCCTAATTCTGTCGCTCTTCCACCTATAACAATTGTTGAAACATCTAATGATTCCACTAATTGACTTAAAGCTTCGCCAACCGCACTAGCGCTTTTTAAAACTTCTTCTTTAACTTTGCTATTTTCTTTATATAGTTCAATTAATCTAGTTCTTGATCTATTTAAATTTTCATTACTAATTTTTTCGGCTTTATCAATTAAAACACGCAATGACGCTACTTCATCTAAATAGTCGTATTTATTATCATAAAATACTTTGATAAGACCAAATTCACCAGCATAGCCTTTATCGCCTTCAAATAAAGAAGAATTGAAAATCAAGGCTCCGCCTATACCGATATCAATAGAAATGTAAATAGCGTTTTTAACATCAACTAAAGCACCTTTTTTAATTTCTGCCCACGCTGAAACATTAACGTCATTAGAAATAAAAATTGGAACATTGGGAAATTGTAAAGAAAAAACATGATGAATAAAGTTTTGTTCTTTAAAAAGTTCTGGATCAAATTGTTTTGATAAAAGCAATTCCCCGCTATTGCGATTAACACGACCAGGTAAAGAAATCACAATATTTTTTAAAGGAAAACTCTTGAATTTTTCATTCATGAGTATTTGACTGGCTTTTAATAAAATAAGATAAATGGTTTTCGCATCATATTTTTCAACATCTAATATTTCGGTAAATAGTATTTCTTCTTTCAAATTAGAAATGGATATTTTAGCTTGATAATTTGAAATATTGACCGCTAAGATTAGACCATAATTTTCATTGATTGTATAAAATACTTGTTTACGGCCTATTTCCTTTTTAGAAGAAGAATTATTAACTTTAATTAATCCTTTGTTTAATAACTCTTTAACAATTGAAGACATTGTTGCATTAGAAAGATGCAACTCATTTGCTAAATCTGTCGCCGAATAATTTTTTTGCTGTAATTTAGAAATTACTAATCTATTGTTTAATAATCTTGAATAAGTCTGATCTTTGCCTAATTGTTTATTGTCCATATTTAACTCCTTATCTAGCGATAAAATCATAGTATACCGCATTTAATTTACCATTATTTGTTGGAGCGATATCATCTTGAATGCCGCCATCAGCAATAGATGAACAATTTATAAAATAAATGTTTTCTAAAGTGGCATTATTTAGGATAGAACATGCAAATGTTCCAACCCAATTGTTTGCATAAACATTAATATTTTCAAACGTTACATCATAGATTTGTCCATCAAAAGCTCCAAAGAAACCAACAGCGTATTTAGATGGACGATAATTATCTAATTGACCGGCTTCATCTAAAGTAAAATACTGTTCGTTTTCATTAATATTAACATTTTTAATTACATGCCCTTGACCATATATTTTGCCAGTGAAACTCCTACCTTCATAACCAATGCCATATAGTGTTTCATTATTAAAATCTAAGTCATTAGTCAAAATAAATGTTTTAGAATAATATTTATCATAACGAGTCGAATCATAATCTTTGACATTAAAATATTTATAAAAATCTTCTACTGAATTAATTGTGTAGTATTCTTGCCCTTTTAAATAGTCTAAATCGTAATTAGGTCGATCTAAATATGTCGCATAAGCTCTATATAAATTGCCATCGCTTGTTTTAAATGTATATTTAAATGATACATCAGGATTAGACTTTAAATTATTAGAAGAAACAAGAATAGTGTCATTATTAACTTTAAAGTCAATTTCTTCATTATTTTCTAAAACAACTAAGTCATCTAAAGAAGGATTGTTAGGTAATTTAAATTCAATGTTGTTTTCAATTGTGTTTTGATTATAAGTATATTTTTCTTCTAAGAATGTGAATTTTTTAACACTGATAGTAATCATTGATGAATTTTTATTATCCGCGCGAGCGTATAGCTTAAATGAATCGACTGCAATATCTTCGCTTAAAGTAATAATATCACCATCTAAAGTAACACCATCAATCGTAGATGGAGATAGACGATATTCAACATCTTGTCTAGCGGTTAAAGGTGAAATATTACATGACAATTGATAAGATTGATCGGCTTCCATTACCAATGGTACTGATTCAGAAATGCTAACTGATTCAACATTATCATATAATTTAAATATCTTACTATTTGTGAAAGTTTGTTCGTCAATTGTTAAAGATATTGTCACGATAAATTCATATTCTTTAGCGTCATATGTGTTAATAATATTTTCATTAATTGAATAGCCTTCACCATCAACATAATATTTAACATCGTTGATATATTGATCATATAAATCACTTGGATTAATATTGACTAAAATTTCTACTTCATCTCCCCTATTTGCGGTTAAATCTTTATTAGAAATTTCAATATCGTAAACAAAATAATATTTTAAATAATGATTTAAAGTAGGCGTATTAATATTATCAAATGTCCAATATGTAGAATCTAAAATATCAGAATAATCATAATTAATTAAATCTTGTAATGTTTCAAATAAAATCGAAGTATCGCTATTTAAACCATCACCGATAAATAATTCACCATTTTCTTTTAAAGCATAGCAATTATTAATTGTGCCAGAATTATATCCTGCAAAAGCACCGACAGATTCATCGCCACTGACCATACCATAACTAAAACAATTTGTAATTGTGCCTTCATTTCTTCCAACAAAGCCACCAATAATTTTAAAAATATTTTCGCCTGAATAGTTTGTTAAATCAACATCAGCCCAACAATTTGATATTGTTCCAGCATTAAATCCAACTAAACCACCGCTATAGGAGCGAACACTATTAGTGGTACCCGGCAAACCTTTAACACCTAAATTTTTAATAACACCCATGTTTGAAACATATCCAAATAATCCAGCATTATATGCCAATTCATCACTTCTATTTATATATAGACCGCTAATGGTGTAACCATTTCCATCAAAAGTACCTTGGAAAGTATCTAATAAAGCTGTCCCATCCGTAACATCATGATAAATGCCAATTGGATTCCAACCTTTGCCATCATTATATCCTTCACCATTCATTGACAAATAATCTGTTAAATCAATATCATTTAAAAGAATATAATATCCTTTCAAAGCATCGCGAGATTCACCAATAGAAGCTAAATCTTGCGGTGTCTTAATAAATTTATTAGCGATTAATAATTTAACAATGATGGTATTTCTAGAAGTTACTATTATCAATTCATTTTCACCAGGAGTAAATGTTTTTAAAAATTCTGGCGATAAAGTAATTTGATTGTTTGTTTCATTATAAGAATAATTACTAGAATCTATCGAAGTTTTGCCATACATAATTCCAATAAATTCTTTTTGATATTCAGAAGATGTAATATCAGAAAAATCTAAAATATACGCAACAGGAGATTTGCTATCAATTTCCGCTGATTGGATTGTATTTTCGACTTTTGCCAATTGTGTTGTTGCAGCAATAAATGTTTTTTTAAGTGAAACACCATAGCTAGATATAATAACATCAAATTGTTCACCATTACTTACTTTGTCAGTAAACGAAACGCGACCGCTTATAGAATCAATACTAATACCAATTGGTTCACCATCTAATTCATATTTAATAGCTTGATTATTGGAATTAGAGGCTAATATATAATCTCCATCACTAATATAATCGATTGGATTAGTAAAAGTTAAAGTCGCTTCTTGAATATCTTGACTCAATGTCAAAACAACATAATCAGATTTAACATCGCTGTTATCTAAATAGGCATAATATAAAACTTGACTATAATTTTTAACAGTATCATCAAAACTTATTTGACCGGTTTTGTTATTTAAACTAACTCCAACTGGAACATCACTAGCAAAAGAATATAAAATATTATCATTTTCTTGATCAACCTTAATAATATCATTATTTTTAATCGTATATTCGCTTTGTGAAAAAGTTAGGTCGGTGATTGCTTTGTTGTTTTGACAACCGTTTAAAAACGGGAATATCAATAAAGATAAACCAAACAAAATACTTTTTTTCATCCTTTAAGACCTCCAGCATTTGTGCTTTCAATAATTCGTTTTTGAAAACAAAGATATAAAATAAGAATTGGGAAAATGGCAATAAGCATTGAGGCGAAAACCATCGGATAATCACCACTTCCAGATCCAAGACTTTCTTGTAATTTTTGTAAACCAACCGCTAATGTTGTCATATCTGATGGCATAAATAGTCGAGGTGTAGAATAATCGTTCCAATAAGTAATCGCTTGTAAAATTGAGCAAGCAATCAATGGACCTTTAGCCATCGGAAGCATAATAGTAAAAAATGTTTTAAAGCGACCCGCACAATCAATTTGAGCGGCTTCTATGTAACTATTAGAAATACTAGAAAAAGAAGAATATAACAAAATGAAATTAAAACCAAAACAACCAGAGTATAAAAACAATACGCCAATTAAAGATTCATCAATTCCAAATGTTTCTAACATAACAACTTGACTAGGAAGAGTACCGACAATAGGAACAACCATTGTAAAAATTGCTAAACCATAAATAATATTTCGACCAGGAAATTTATATTTAGATAAACAATAAGCAGCACACGCTGATAAAAAGACATTAATAACTGTCCCTAATATTGTGACAACTAAAGATAGAAGTATCATTGACCAAACAGTTTGTCCTTCCACTTCATAAGTTAATATTTCAACAAAATTTAATCCATACCATTGTTTTGGAAAACCAAAAATATTGCCGGTTATAAATTCTTCACCAGTTTTAAATGAATTTATTAACATCCAAAGAAAAGGAAACAAAAGAGTAACAGCATAAATTACAAACAAACAAAAGACAAACCATTTTCCAAAATGGTATCCAAAATCGATTTTTTTCTTATTTTTCTTTTTAATATCGCCTTGATACGCTAATTTTAAATCTTCCATATCAATAATCCACTCCTTGATATTTTTTAGACATAAAATGTCTTACTAGCATAATAACTGGTGCCCAAATAGCAGAACAAAGCAAACCTTTTGCGGCAGCGGAACAATATTGGGCAGGCGAATAAGAAGCTGTAGCAAGAAAGATGTCTAATGAAATTGTATAAGTATTTCCTTCGCCATTTGTAAGCAACAAAGGTTGTAAATATAAAGTTAAGACATTGGTCATTCCTAAAATGACTAATGTCACAATAGTGGGCCAAATGCAAGGTATTACAACATGGAAAAATTCTTTAAAATATCCAGCATGATCTAATTTTGCCGATTCAAATAATTCTTTTGGTATACGACCTATCGCGCCTGATAAAAGAATGATGTTATAGCCTAAACCAGCCCAAATACAGTAAATATAGACCATGATTTGAGATGTAGGCCAAACGCTAAAAAAGTTATCAGAAAATCCAATCATACGCATAAACTCGTATAAATAACCATACGTAGAATCAAATCCCATAGCAAAAGCAAATGTTAAAGCGACAACAGGAATAATATTTGGTAAGAAAAATATTGCTCTAAAAACATTTGCCAATGGCATTTTCTTTGACAAGAAATAAGAAAATAAAAGTGATAAAGGCAAAGAAATAAAAATAGTAATAACAGCAAAACCTAAAGAATTTAATAAAATTACTGATGTATTATTTAGCCAACTAACACCGGTAGTGTTTAACTGCGAATTAAATAAATCATCAAATATTTTAACAAATTGATCAAATCCCGCCCATTCATATGTGCCGTCAATTCTCCCATATTGAAAAGCGTGCATTAAAGAATTTATATTAACAAAAGCCCAAGTAATGACAAATTGTAAAACTGGATATAAAAGCATAATAATGACAAAAATATAATCTCTTGTCTTTTTAGATAAATGCTTTTTAGAATCAAAATTAAAGAATTTTCTTCTAGAAGACTTATCTTTTTTATTGTTTTCTGTTTTATTATTTTCTATAGAAATGTCGCTCATTTTGTTCTCACCAACTTTACATTATCTATTTGAAGTGTAGATGCACTTAAAGTGTTATAAAATTCTAATCTAATAGAATGAGAATCTTTAGGTGCAGTAATATTTAAAGTATATGTTTCCCATTCGTTAGATTTAATTGTGACTGGGTGTGATTCTATTGCGCGTGAAGATGATGCACTAACAAAATTTAAAACAGCATTAGAATCTTCACCATCGCTTTTAGCTTTAAATGACAATTGATATTCATATCCTTCATAAACAGAATCAACATTTGTTGACAAATATCCGCCATCTTTTATGACCGCACCATAAGATTGTTGAAAACCACCATCACTTAAAGGATAACAAACTTCGCTAACTTCTTTATCTTCAGTGTTCAATCTAGAATAAGACCATCCATAACCATCTTGATTATAATCTGCTAGATATTCAAAATCCCCATTAGCGATTAAATCAACATCAGGATAATATGTTGGAGTAGTCGGATATTGACTTTCTAAAGCAGCATTAACAGAAATAGAAGCATCTTTTTCTTCGTATGATTGACTACTATCAAATGGTAAATATTTTACCCAATCAACTTCCATATAGTCGGTTTCAAATAATGATTCTCCAACAAAACCTGCATTATTTGGAAACCAAACTCCAAGCCATAATCTTGATGATAGGGTTGGAATAAAAACATCACTTACCGCTGTTACAACACCATCCAAATGATAAACAATAATTTCAGGATTAGTGTACCAATCAAAACCAAAAGTATGGAATTGACCGTCGTTTAAATAAATTTCCTCACCTTGAATCGAAGAAAAATTAACATCTTTTGAAGTTGAATATGATTCGGTTATATAGTTAGTATTTAAAACA
This sequence comes from uncultured bacterium, assembly GCA_949284685.1. GTDB lineage: Bacteria > Bacillota_I > Bacilli_A > RFN20 > CAG-826 > CAJOOD01. The sequence goes on along the minus strand of CASDWE010000002.1, from coordinate 697,121 downwards.
TTTTTAAAAGATATGACACCATCACTTTTACCGCCTGGTAATTCAATATCAATTTCATGGTTAAGATTTTCGCCACCCAAAGGATCTGTTGTGTTGTTATAAGTCCAAAACGCTGAACAAGCACCCAATCTACCTAATGGTTTCATCTTAATTTGATAACGGCCAGGACCGGTTAAAAATTTTGAAATTAGTGCAGCTCCAGTATTTCTTCCATCTTTTAACATTCCAACGCCCTTAACTTCATCTTTAGCGTAATATAAGCCATTTCCTCTTAATAATAAGACACCATCGTCAGTGTAAAAGACATTTTCTGGAATAACTCCACCATTGCCATTTCCCCATGCGCCATTACCAATAATCCAATTATCATAATTAACACCATCAGTAAAATCATCAAAAAATAATTTTGATTCGTCAAAAGTAACATCTCCTAATAATCTTAAGGAATCACCTACTTCAATATCTGTATCAATAATTTGACTTGTTGAAATATTATCATTATCACAACCAACCAAAAGACAACTACAAGACATTACAAATAAAATATTTATTAATTTAAAACGTTTCATAGTCAAACCTCGTTTTCTATATTAATTATATATGATTTTTTTAAAAATAAAGCATTTTTTTATTTTATGAAAAAATATTGTTTATTTTTTTCTATTGTTTTAAATTTTAATTATATTATAATGTTCATTAGGATTTATTTTACAAACTAAAAAAAGGAGTTTTACAAAATGAAAAAAAGTGCAATTTACTTATTTATACCTGCGGTATTACTTTCTTTAACAACTTTGGTAAGTTGTGATAAGACTGAAAATGACCCCACAACATTAAATATTATTTGTTTAAATTTAGGTTATGGTGATACTTGGATTAGAAACGCTGTCGCTAAATGGGAAGATGAAAATCCTGATTATAAAATTAATTTAGAAGCAAGCGAAGATGCAAAAAGCTTGATTTCTCGCCACATGGCTTCTTCTCATAATACCGATGATTTATATATTAGTGTTGGAACAGATTGGCGAACCTATGCTGCTAGCGGTGCCCTTCTTCCATTAGATGATTTAATCGAAGAAGAAGTTGATGGCGTTAAAATTAAAGATAAAGTTAATGATGAATATAAAAAATCAATTTATTTTACTAATTTAGATGGCGAAACACATACTTATCGTTTACCTTGGACAAGCGGCGTTGGTGGTATATATTATAATGCAGCAATGTTTGAAGAAAATGGTTGGCAAGTTCCTACTACTTATGATGAATTGATAACATTAATTAATACTATTAAAGACGCGCGTATTCCTGTTGAAGGAGATTTACAAGCAACTGTTAAACCATTAGTTTATACAGGCCAAAATACTGATTATTTTGATTACACTGTTTTAACTTGGTGGGGTCAATTAGCAGGTAAAGAAAAAGTGGATGAATTTTTAACTTATAGTGATTATTCTGTTTTTGATTATGAAGATAATGATGGTGCATACATTCATTTAAAAGAAGCTGTCAATTTATGGAATAACATTTTCTCTGATTCGAGCAATTATGTTGAAGGCTCACTTTCTAAAACTAATCACCAAGCTCAACAAGATTTTTTGAATGGTTATTCGGCGATGATGTTTAATGGCGAATGGTGTTACAATGAAATAGTTGGTTATATGGAAAATGGCGTCTTACCAGAATCTTTTGATTTAAAAATTATGAAGACACCAAAAGTTAATAACGCTGTCGAAGAAAACATTTCTTATATAGTTGGTGAAGACCAATACATCGCCATACCTGCAACAACTGCCAAACCAGAATTAGCCAAATCTTTTATTAAGTTATTAGTTAGCGATTGGGGTTGCGAAAATTTTACTAGTACCGCTAACGGGTTAATGGCGTATAAATGGAACAATGAAAATTATGAAGCTCCAAATTCCTTTGTCGAATCATTAATCGAATATAAGAATGCCACTACATCAACTTTTACAAATTTCTCATCAAGTTTATTATATCTTAATAATATCATTGATATTTGGGGTACTTCTGCGATGCGTCCTTTTAATGGGATTTTATCTAATACTTCCACTGTTGATCGTGCTTTTGAGACAATAAAAACAGAAACACAAAGACAATGGGAAGATTGGAAAAGACAAGCAGGCATTTAAAATATGGATTTTAAAATTGAAATACTTGATTTATTAAAACAAATTAAAAATGTTATAAAAACAAAACCATCGGATAAAACTTTACCTGGCAATTGTTATTTTTTAAATGATGATTACGTGTTAGCTATGCCAAGAAAAGATGGCGATAGTCGTTATCCTTATTCTTATGATGGTTTAACAATGTGGGTACATAGTTCTGGTTATATATCTATAAATGAATCTTCATTTTATTTTATCCCGCCTGCCTTAGAAGGAAGAGAACCACGAATAGCGTTTTTTGGAGGAATTAAAAAAGATAATAGATATACACCGACATCTATAACAGGCGTTTTAAGTGATATTGATGATAATTACCCTGTTTATTGTGTCTATGGCAAAAAATATTGTTATTATATTAACGAAAAAGATGACATTATATTTGCTGTAAGATTAGCAATTGATAATAATAAAAACATCCTCTTCTCCACATATGCAATTAATAATTCTAATAAAAGATGTGATGTTTATTTATCATCTTTTATCAATCCTATCATGGAACACAACGCATGTGATAGTGAGGAGAGCAAATGGTTTAAAAAATGTACGTTAAACAAAAATGGTGCAACTTTTTTAGGCATTGAAGATGTTTCAAGAAATACTCATTTAACAAATTATGCTTGTCTTAAAAGAGCAATTAATAAAAATGATGTACAAATATCTGCTTCATCTTCAAGAAAGGAATTTAGTGATGGTTTGCATTTATCAATAGGACATTCAAAAGCATTATTAAATGGTGAGTTACCAACAAATAAAAAAGTGACATCATTTTCTGAAACAGCCGCTTATTCAGATATTATATGCACTGCTATTAAACAAAATGATTATTTAAAAGTTGATTATAAAATTGAATTAGCGTTTAATCAAAAAGATATAAAATTATATGAAAATACACCATTTTTAATAAATGAAAATGATGCTACTTTTTTAAAATTAAAAATGGAACCATCTAATATTAATGATTTTTCTATTCATTTTGGAAAAATCAAAGATTATCAACTAGATAACAACTTATTAAATAATTTTTTAAGCTATGTTATTAAGCAAGTTGATTATGGTGCTAATTCTAAAAACTCATCTTTGATGCTATTAGGTATTCGCGATGTTTATCAAATGGTTGAAGCATCTTTAATGTGGGATTTAAAAAGTGCAAGAAAAATAATTTTAAACAGCATGAACTTTATTGATCCTTCTGGTCGATGTCCTAGACAATTTTCTATGCCAAATGGTTCTGAAAAAGTGTTAATGGACAATAGACAATTTATTGATCAAGGACAATGGATAATATCCACTATTTACACTTATTTATCTTTTAGTGATGATAAAACATTATTAGATGAAAATTGCACTTATTGCGAATTAGAAGGATTAAAAAGCGGAAAAATGTTAAATGTTAAAGATTCTTTATATTTGCATTTAGAAAAAATTATTAATTATTTGATTTTAAATATCGATGAAGATACTGGCTGTCTTAAAACGTTATATGGCGATTGGAATGACGCTATTGATGGATTAGGAAGATCATATCTAAGCCAAAAAGAATTTTCTAATGGTGTTTCTTCTATGGCTACTTTCCATTTATATAAAAATCTTAATGAAATGGCGGAAATTGTTAAATATTATAATAACGACACTAATAAAATTAATTATTATTTAGATATCGCTAAAAAAGTAAAAGAAAGTGCAAATAAACGTTGTATTATAACTAAAAATAACGAGAAAAGAATTGTCCATGGTTGGGGTGAAAATAGAAGTTTTTATGTCGGTAGTTTTTTAGATGTCGATAATAAAAGCAGACATTCTTTAACTTCGAATGCTTTTTATGTCATATCCAATCTATACGAGTCAAATCCGAGTTTAAAAAAGGATATTTTAAATGCTTATAATTGTTTAGATTCTAAATATGGATTAAAAACATTCGATGTCTTTTTTGATCGCGATGCTTATAAAGTTGGACGTATTATAAATTTGCCAAAAGGAACAGCAGAAAACGCTGCTACTTACATTCATAGTACAGTTTTTGCCATCAAATCATTATTTATGTTAGGAGAAGGTGAATTAGCGTTTAAACAAATATATAAGATTTTACCAATTACGCATGATTTTATAAGCTCCACTCCTTTTGTTATGCCAAATTCATATATATATAATCCTGAAATAGGAGTTGATGGCGAATCAATGAATGATTGGTATACTGGTGCGTCAAATACATTGATTAAAACAATTGTCTTTGATGTGTTTGGTTTGCATGTATCTTTAGATAATATAGTTAAAATATCACCTTCAAATTATTTCCCTTGCGATGATGCTAGTTTAAAAATTAGAGTAAGAAATAAACTTTTAAATATCGTTTATTTAAATAAATATCAAGGCAAAAGAACAATTAAAATCAATGGCATAGACTCAAAAGATACTTTTGATTTAAATACTTATGATAATGGTATTATCAATATCGAAATCGTAGATTAGTTTTTATTAAATTAAAGTTTTTAAACAAAAAGCACTCATTTGGAGTGCTTTTATTAATTATGTCTTCTTTTTAATCTTATTTTGTGTGGCTTTTTTGTTTTTTATTTTTAATGATGAAAAACAAAACCAAACTAATTGCAACAGCAACACTGAAACTAACAACAGTAATTATAATGGTCATATTATTATTGTTGTTAACAAAACTTCCACTTAAATATAAACCCAATGGATCAACTTCGCCTAAACCAACATATTCTTTTAAATATGAATTGAATTCATAATATGTACTTTCATTAGTGTTACCAATAATAGGCATATCAGCAAGTGCTTGCAAATTTTCATTACTTATTTTGTAATTAATCATTTCAAGTGTTGTTTTATAAGAAGCAGTATTATTTGTTAATTTTTCACAAATACCTTCTTCGTTTGCTAACTTATTTAAATAATGTTTAGCACTATTTAAGGTGTTAATTTTAATACCACGGAAATTCAAATTGTTTGCACCTGGTGAATAAGATTCAAAAGTAAATGCAATACGAACAGATTTATCCTTAATATTATTATAGTTCCAATCATTTAAAATGGTCATAACAGCAGCGTGTTGATTCCAACTATTAGCTACACCACTTCCATCGACGTTTCCATTTGTGCCAGCAAAATTTGATTTTTCGCCATTATCTTGTCTTACAACTGTCCAATCACCATCAACTTCTTCTTGATATAAAATAGTAACATAGCCAGCTTCCGCTCCACTAAAATAAAAGTTAATATCACTAATCTCACTAATAAAATCATCAGAAATGACTGCGGTAACATATTTTGTAGTATCGCCAGCATATCCTAAGGCTTCTGAAATTTTAAAATAATCAGAATTAGGATCTTCATTAGCAGTTATAGTAGATTCAGCAGGACTAATGGCGATTCCGTTTTCATAGTTATCAGCTATGTCATTGATATTTCCTAATGCTAATTGATGTCCTGATGTTCTTCTTGCAAAAGAAACTGTCCATGTCAAATCTAAATCATTATTAAATTTAACTGAAACATCTTTTTTGTATTGCCAATTAGTAGGATATTTGGAAATTAAATCAGAACCATAATCAACAACAGCGTAATAGCAATTGTTAGTGGTGTTTTCTTCACCAGCTGCATAAACTTTATCCATATTCAATCCAACGTTTGAAATAGATCCTGCTAAAAGTAAAGCAGCACTGATGCCCATTAAAAATAAATGTTTAGTTTTCATTTTAATTTTTTCCTCCTTCTATTTTTAACTGAACATTTTCGATATATTTTTTTAACTCTAAAACACATTCTTCAGCATCTTTTTTATTTTCCATTTCAGCAAATATTCTAAAGGCTGGCTCTGTGCCTGAGAGTCTAATCAACATCCAAGATTCGTTATCAAAATAAAACTTAAAATTTCTTGTAAAGTGTTCAAAACGCACCAATTTTTGGCTAAATTTTGGTTGATTCTTATTTAAATAATCAATAACTTTATTAACATCCGCGGTTAAAGTTAGGAAGTCTTCACAAAAATAATGATGATAGTCTGCTTCTTTTTTTATGTTATTTATAATTTCGCTAACTGGTTTTTTAAAATAAGCGACCATTTCCATAAACATCGCACTAGAAAAAACACTGTCTTTTCCATATAAATAACCTCGCAGTGTTAATCCACCGCTAGATTCGCCGCCCATCAAAGCGTTATATTGTTTCATTCCAGCAGTAATGTTTTTAAAACCAACATCTACTTCATGACATTTATATCCTAATTTTTTTGCAATTTTATCAACTAAAATAGATGTTGCGCAGTTTTTAACAATATCACCGGTAAATCCTCTAATTTTAACTAAATAATAATATAATGAGGCAAGAATTTCGTTATTTGAAACATACGAACCTTTTTCATCAATAACTCCTAATCTATCCCCATCAGAATCGGTTGCTAAACCAAAATCATAATGGCCATTAATAACCATATCTTTAAAACCAGTGCTTAAAGCTTCATCTGTTGGGTTTGGTAAATTAAAATTGAAAAAAGCGTCGTGTTCGCCATGTATAATATCAAATTGTTCAATTTTTAAATCTTTAGCTAATTGTTTTAAACCAACAACACCAACGCCATTCATGTTGTCATATATAACTTTTAAATTATTATTTTCTAAAGTTTTTTTATCAATAAACATTTTGATATGATTCAAATACATATTTGTATTCGAATAATCTTGAATGAGCCATTCTTTTCTTGCCAAATTTATATCCATTGTTTTAACGTGTTTAACGTTTTTGATATATTGTTCTAATTTATTGGTAAATTCTATATCAGCGTCATAACCCTGTTTTAAAAATATTTTAATTCCGTTGAAATAATAAGGATTATGGCTAGCGGTAATCATAACTCCATAATCATTACCTAAATCGCGAGTCGCTGACATTACTGATGGGGTTGGTACACTGCTTGTATATATAAAAGACTTAATATTGTTCGCTGCTAAGACTTGTGCAAACCAACGTGCACTAAAATCAGACATAAAACGATTGTCATATCCTATAATGATAGGTTTTGCATTACCATCTTCGTTAATGATATCACTTAACCCTTGAGCGATAAGTTCAATATTTTCTCTTGTGAAGTCATCGCCTATAACACCACGAAAACCACCAGTACCAAAATTAATCATCTTGCCATTATTATCAATGATTATTTTAAGAAAATCAATGCATTTTTTTATAAACTTAAAAAATAGATAAATTTTAGGTGTTTTTAATTCTTTTTTTTCTTAAAATTGCATAAGTCAAAATGCTTGAAGTCATCACAAATATGCATATTGAAATTATGATTATGCTCGTGTTGTTATTTGATGAATATGCTATATCATTTATTTTTAAACTATCAGAGTTTGTCCAATACGCTAATAAGTATTCATAGCCTTTTAAATATGTTTCACTATCAGAATTTTTTCGATTTGTATTTTCGATTAAATTAAATTCTTCACTAGTTAAATTGTTATATTGTGTTTTTAAAAAATCTTGTTTCCCTAACGAATAATTGCATATATTAATGTCGTTATCAATTTTGTTAATAAAATCATTATATCTATTAATGGAAATTCCACTTAATCTAACTCCTTCACCTCCAACAGTAAAAGAAATATAAGCATAAGCAAAACGGATTTGGTTAAATGAATTTATATTTAAATCATCTTTATTTGCAACAATTTGATAATTGTCCATATAAGAAGAAGCTAGTCCTTGACTATCTTTTACCATATTTATATTTAAAACTTCCCATGAATTTCCTTCATCTATTGAATATAAAATAACATTGCGATAATAAATTCCACTTGGTTCGCTATAACCATTAATATAAAAAGTGATATCATTAAAATCTTTAATATCAAAGTCCATATACATCGCTTGAACAAAGTGTTGTTCGTTATTCATTGATGGCTCTTTTAAAATCGCATCATTAATATTTTTAAATATTATTTCTTCTTTACTATTGCCAATTAAAAGATGAATGCTTGCAAGATTTGACGTTGATGGTGTTCCTTCTGCACAGCTTAATATTAAAGGAAATTGATTCGTATAATATCCACCATTAGAGATAACCCACTCCTGATTAGTGTTAGTAAAATCTAAACGGGCGATGCCATTATACGGATTAGTAAATGTAATGTTTTCATTATAAGAAATATTTACACCATAACTTTCTAAATCTTCATTGATTGGATCATCTTCTTCAAAGGCTAAATTTTCTCCCAAATACCAATTATCAATATCTATTGTTGATAAAGTATTAACACTAATAATAATATAAAAACTATTATTTGGACATGTTAAAGATGTGTTGAATCTGGTATAAATATCGTTTTCTTTTAATATGAATTCATCACTTTTAAGCAAGATATCCTCGCTTGAATGATATTCAATTTTAATATTTCCTTCGCCCTTATAATCAATATATAAATTGAATTTATTAACTTCATAACAAGAATCGATTTTACTAGATACACTGCCATTAATTAGTCTAAGTCCATAACTATTATTTCCATATAATCTATCGATAGATTTAGCGTTTGTATAATAAAGACCACTTCCTTGGTATGTCGGATTATTTTGATAATATTCAAAATCACCATTTGGTATTCTATTATCATCATTATTATCAATTGGCGTTGATGGATATTCATCTAGATTAGCAACTTGCCCTACTGAAGTTGTTTTTTCAACACTTATTTGATTTTTAAAAGGAACATATCTAACATAATCAACATCCATGTAAGCTGTTTCAAATAATGGCTCGCCAACAAAATCAGGATTGTTTGGAATCCATACTCCTAACCATAATCTTGTATTTAAAAACGGAATATTAGTTGTAGAAGTTGCTAATAATTGTCCGTCAATATAATAATTTATTAACTTATTATTATTTGAATAATACCAATCGAATCCGTAAGTATGATATTCATTATCATTTAAATAAAAGTCCAAAATAGACGTATTTGATGTTGCTTTTCCAATATAGTTTGTAAACAAAACATTTTTAAAACTATTATGACCATCAACATTGCCAGGTAATTCAATATCAATTTCATGATTATTGCCATTTTCATCTTCTGTATATGTCCAAAAAGCATTGCAAATACCAACACGTGGTGCGACTTTCATTCGTATTTCATATCTCCCTGGACCGGTATCTTGTTTTAAAATCAAAGCGCTCCCGGTTAAAGAGCCATCTTTAACAGTTCCAACACCATTAAATTCATTTTTTAAATAATATTCACCTCTAGCGTATAATCTTGCAAAACCACCATTTTCAGTTGAATATCCAACATTTTGAGGGATGACACCACCATTTATTCTACCATTAACTTCGCCCCAGACCCTTTTAGAAATATACCAGTTATCTGGATCTATCCCGTTAACAAAATCATCAAAAAATTCATTTTCATAATCTAATTCTTCATTTTCTAATATTGAAATTGATCTTAAATTTTCTGGTTGAGTTTGATTTAAATATCCATTAAACGATATAAGAGAGATACCAAGAGTTATAAGTGTCAATATTTTCATTTTTTTACTTTCCTAAATAACTATTTAAATAATAGCATATTAAATCATAAAAAACATAACTTTTAATAAAGTAAAATATTTTTTGATAACTATTTTATATAAATTCTATTTTCATAATTGCATTATCAAAAGATACGCTATATTTTAAAATTACACTGCGACGCTTTAAACTTAATTTAATCAATTTTAATACGAAGCTTTACATGATTTCTAAAAATAATCATGTATTAATTTAAAACTTCCCAATATCCATAACGCTTGCCGTTAATTCTTTTAATTTGTTGATTATTTTCCATGACTTTTAAAACAGACTTTATTGTTCTGACTGAAACGCCTATTTCTTTAGCAAGTTTTTCTATGGTAATTTTCGGATTATTTTTTACCATATTTATAATTCTAGATTGTCGAAAAACATCTTTGTCTTGTGCTTTAATTTGCGATATATGAAGATCTTTATTTTGCAAAATATTAGTTTCTCCTAAAATGAGATTTCTTAAAAATTTAATTAAAAACAATCTATCTTGAAAGATACCTTTCGCAATATTGCTATAATTTGCTCTAACTAGAGCATTTCTAAAATACCAAGAATTCTTCGCAAATGTGTCGTTAGTGGTATCAAAACCAAGACTTTTTAAATATTTAATAAAAAATACTGTAACAGTTCTTGTATTTCCTTCTTCAAAGATATGAATTTGCCAAAGGTTGGAAATAAATATTGCAAGATGCTCAATAATTTCATCAATTGATAAATCCTTATAATTAAACTTTTTTTCTAATTCAAAATCAAATTGAAGAGTTCTCTCTAATTCTCGATAGTCACCATAAACTACACTAGCACCATCAAGCACCCATTCTTTTTTAGAAAAATTATATTTTCTCATTTCACCAGGATGTTTTAAAATCCCATCAAAAAGAATTTTATGAATTGTTAATAATTGTCCGACAGTAAATGTAAATGAATTTTCAGAAATAAGTTTGGCAATACGGATAGATATTTTGTCGGCTTCTTCTGTTCGATCTCCAATGCTAGACTTATTTACATAATATGCAGAAACAATATTATCTAATTCATCTAATGAAATTTCACCATTTATATATCGATTTGCTTCATTTAAAAAATATGTCGAATTGCTTAGTTGATCGACATCTTGTAAACCTATTCCTGTTTCAATAAGATATTTTGTTTTTTTCATATATATATTATAAATAACACAATTTCAAAGTGCAATTTCAAAGTGCAATATGCACTTTAAAAAATAATATATAATAACGTATAAATGCTATCATTGCTATTCAAAAGAAAAATTAAATATCTTATTCCCTTATTTTTAAATGCAATAACTTTAATTATATTATCGGTGTTACATCAATTACATTTATTTATCTTTTATCATTGTTTTATTTTACAAAAGCCATGATTTAAATTTAAAAGCCAATTTTAGCTAGTAAAAACGCTCATAATGAGCGTTTATTAATTTTATTTATTCAGCAATTGAAAATGTAAATCTAACAGTGATTTGGCCAAAGAAATCGATTACTTCTATTTTTAATATTATTCCATCAGCGTTTTCATATTGATCGAGCTCTTGATTATACGTATAGCCCATGTCTAATGCTAACTCTTTGTATTCGGCTATAATTTCATCTGCTCTTTCTTGAGTTTCTGTAGTTATCTCTAATTGAAGTTCATTTCCCCAAACTCCGCTATAACTATATTTTCCTTCTTCAACAGGAAAATAAAATGGCACTACTTCATTCATGTCTTTACCAAATAATGCATCACATTCTTCTTTTAAATCACTATCATATTCTGTCCAATTTTTAGGCATAAAATATGGCTCATATTGTTCTAGTAAATCAAACGGGAACACTGTTGTTCCTATACTAATAATCTCAGCTTTAATTGTTCCTTGATTTAAAAAATTAAAATCATAAGTGTATGTAATTTTTGATAAATCTTCTTCAATAGTAAAAATTAAAGGAGAAGAAATATATAAGTAAATCATATTATATATGCATTCAGGCAATAATAGATTGAGATATTCATATCCATCGATAAGTTCATATCCTGCATCAGTCTTTCTAAACAAATCAGCACTGAAATCAAGATTAAATAAATGATTTGATATTGAATCATCTCTATTTATTTCTTCAACGCCTTTTAAATAATCTCCTAAAGAGTTTGATTCAACTTCAACAGCAGCAACTCCACCATTTGGCTCTTGAATCATGCCATATGTATTACTAACTCCAACAGAAGATACTAAATAACCAATTTTTGTTGATATAAGTTTTGAATGCGGTTCTTCCAAAGAATATGCACTACTATATAGAGTTAATGTGTAGTTTTGATTTTTTAAAGCCTCCAATGCTTCTTTTAGCAAATCGTTATCGCTACTATGCTCATATGGTTTAATTTCTTCGATGTTTAATTGCTGTTTATTAGTAAAATTACCAACATATTGATATGTTAACGATTCATTTTCGCTTACACTATTTAAAGTGATTTTGTTAGGCAAATAATTATCATCTAAATCAATTATCATCTCATTAATTTCAAATTCATATCCAGTAATTAAAGAGGCGATAATATTGTCCGAAGTTAGTTTATTCATATCAACCGATACGCTTTTAAAATCCGGTCTAGAAACATTAAAATCATCAGCATCTAATAATGAAAATGGATTGATAATCAAATCATCAAAATCCACTAAATCGCCCGATGTTTCATCAACCATTTTTACTGAAACAACTTCATTATGATTATCAATCTTTTTCGTAGTCAATGATCCTTCTTTGTCCTTAAAATAGTGAAGATTAGTAATATTTTCCCCACTGGTCTTATCAGTTTCATTTAAATAAAATTCATTACTTCCAATAAATGTTTTAAGATTGCTATTGGTTTCAACATTATTAGTTAAATTGATTTTTGTCAATGTACCACTTATAGATAAATCTGCTCTTAAATTTTCTAACAAAGTTTGGCTAGAAAATGGCGGAAGGATAGATGTTGGTTTTGAGCTTAACGAAGATGATGAATTATCTACGCTGACACAGCCACTTAATATCATAAGTGTTGCACTAACAAATGATAAAATAGAAATTTTTTTCATATTTTTTCCCCTTTAAAAATAAAAATATACTAACAATTATATTAGTAAATTAAATAAAATAAATAATTTGTTTAAAACATAATTTTTATTAATCATAGATTAATATTTTAATATAAAATCTTTCTAGAATAATCCAAAATAATAAACATAGTTATAGATAACATCAATGATTTTAAAATTTTATATTACTGATTTTATGTTAAAAGATAAATGTTAATCTTGAATAAATTATAAGTTGCAAATAAACACTCATGATGAGCGTTTATTAATTTTATTTACTACTTTTTATAAAAAAGCAGGAGTCGTTGCAGCACCTAATAACATGCCCATAGAAAAACCTAAAGCAAAAAGCAAGATCAATAAAACAACACATCCAGTAATTAGTAAGGCTTTTTTTGTTTTAATTTGCACTATTACTTTCCTCCTTATCAAAATCTTTTGTTATTGCATATAGATTTTTATAATCTTTATCATAGCATTTGGAATCTTCATATAATTCATCGTTGAGTCTGAAATTTATAATGTAATACGGCTTTAATTTAGTATTAGCGTAATCATCATAATCAAATTCTTTATCATAATCATAATGACAAAATTCTAATTTTACTGATAAATAATAACCTAAAGCTTTACCATTTTCATCATATGAAGCATATTCTCTTCCTAAAATACATAAAATATGAGTTTCATTTTGATAAGTAAAAGCAAAAGGTGTAAAAGCATCAAAAATAGAATATTTATCACCTTGGGCATTATTGATTTTAGGAATAGTAAAATTATTGAATGTACCATAAGCCAGTATAATTATTACTACTCCAATTATTAATATTAAAATCATAGTTACTAATATTAGAATCTAAAGTAATACTTGCATCTTCTATAGCGGAATCTAATTTTAAAAACGATGGCCTTTCTCCTAACTCATATTCAAAATGATACTCTCCATTTTCATAATAATTTTTAACAATGTCGTTAGGCACTCCTCGATTCACTGCTTTATAGACTCCATAGCCAACACCAAAACCCAATCCTAAAGATAAAATACACGTACTTACACTGATGATAATTTTAATTGTTTTCCTTTTAGTTTCTTCAACCATAATTAATACTCCGCAGTTGTTATATTCATTCTATTAGTAAGATAAATCGATTATATTAGTTTAATTCAATGATCTAGATTGCAAACTTAATTCATTAAAATCTCGGGCTGATGTCATATTGTTGAACGTTTTATTTCCAGCAAAAGAGAAAGATAAAACAACTAAATTAGATAAAATAAAGATTTTATAACCTGAGATTCTATTTTTCATATGTTTTCCTTACAATTTAATCATACATTTTAAAAAAATCAATCCATAAAATGCATATAGGACACATATTCTTATATAAAAATATATTTATATTTTTATAATCGAATAGCACTATTAAATTAGACTGTGCTACTTTCTTGTCGGATTTATTCATAAATAATTCTTTATCAAAATTGCTGTTTATGACTGATTTTGTTCATAAAATATCTTTTTTAACTTCCAATACTTTTAAAAATTTTATAGCCTTAATTATTTAAAGTATTAAAAATTTCAATCTGTTTATCTCAGTTAAAAGATTATTTTCAATGGCTATAATAGGACCATAAAATAGGATAGACATAGCTAACATAAATTGGTAAAAACCTATAATGCTTTCACATCATATGTGTTTATCAGACACCTAATTTACCTGAGAGATCGAACTCGTTTATTTGTAGGACCTCGCTGATAATTGCGATTTCATTTGTTAAATTCATAAAACACCATCACTTACAACTTGATTATATAAAAGTTTAAAAACAAGTTTATAAATTATTTATTAAATACCTAAAATTTTCATCACTACTTGCGGCTATCATGAAGTATAAAATACACTTCTCTGATAGGGTATCGTTTTTCTAGTAGGCTTTCATTTTCTAGTAAAACAAAATTTTTAAAATCTTGCAAGTTCGAACAAAATTTTAATCTACTAGCAAAACTCCTAAAATTAAAAAATGCCCGATTTAACGAGCAATTACTGGTTTCTGTGGCAGGGGTGACAAGAATCGAACTCGCGTCAGTGGTTTTGGAGACCATTGTACTACCATTGTACTACACCCCTATATGTTAAGCGCTTATAAATTATATAAAATGTTAGCGCTTTTAACAAGATTTTATTTGTTGTTAATTTCTTTAACTGCTTTATTAACTAATGCCATATCGACTTGACCAGCATAATTTGTTTTAAAATATTTCATTACTATTGGTATTGATTTGTCTTCTAAGTTATTGATTTTGTTAACAATTTCTTCATAAGTTAACATTTTTGGTAAATATTGTTTAATAAATTCGCTTTGTCGATTAATTTCTTCTACTTTTTGAAGATTATTAACACTTTCATATCCTGCTTTTTCATCTTCTAATTCTTTGCAAGTTTTCATTATAATGTTAATTATGTCAGCGTCCCCTATTTCTTCATTTTTAATTCTTTTTTCGACTTCCGCTAATTTGATTTTGTTTAATAAAACACTTAAAATGCCTCTTAAAACATTATCGTGTTGTTTTAATGCATTTATATTTTCTTTTTTTAATTCTTCTAAAATCATTATCTTGTTCTCCTTATAAATATTATAATATTTAATTAGTCATAGCGGTAAGATTTATGGATTTTATTTTATATCTTCTATTATCAATTCTTACAGGATTCCTATTTTCAATATTAATAAATCTTGTATCGATAATTATTAATAAAAAATTAATTAATATTAACAATTTTATTCTTCCATTTGATTTTAAAAACGGATTGTTGTTTTCTTTAATTTATTGTCTTAATTTGATTAATTATACAAATTTTAAATATATTAATTATTTGTTATCTTCATTAATAGTAGCAACAATATTTTTTGGTGCAAATTACATTATAAATTTAATCAATAAAACGAAATTTAATATTTATAAAAATTATCAAAATATATTAAAAATTCAGCAAAAATGGATTATTTATTTGATTTTTGCCATATTTTATTCAATTTCTATATTTATTTTTTCCTTTTTTATATTTGATTATTACAATAACTTTTTTGTTGATTTATTCAATCAAAATTCAGTAGCGCTTATAACTATAATTTTAATAATATTTATAGTTTTATCTTTTGAATGTATATGTGGAATTATTTTCAATATAAAATGCAAAAATGCAATTAAAAATGAAAAAATAATTTTAGATATTATTTCTTTTAAAAGATTTTTATCTAATGATAAATATTTTGTAAATTACAAAATTAAGACCACTAAAGAATTAGTTATAAATTATAAAAATAGCAATTATTACGATTATTTAATGCGACAATCTGATTTCCATTATTTTTTAAAAAGAAAATAATATTTTTATTTAATTCCAATCATTTTTTTAAGAAGATTAGTTTTTGACTTATTATTAGGCGGATATTTTAAATTTAATTCTTTTTTTCCTTTTAAAAGAATGCTTTTATAATGTGTAAAAGTATCAAAAGTTTTTTTACCATGATACGCTCCCATACCAGAACGCCCTACACCACCAAAAGGAAGATTTTGATTAGTCAAATGCATAATGACATCATTATAACAACCACCACCATAAGACATGATTTCAAATATTGTTTTAGAAAATTTTTTATCTTTTGAAAATAAATAAAACGCTAATGGCTTATCCATGTTGCTTATAGTTCTTAATAAATCATAAATATCATCATAAATAATAATTGGCATTAAAGGTCCAAAAATTTCTTCCTTCATTATCGGATCAGAAAATTTAACATTATCTATTACTGTAGGTTCTAAACATAAACCATTATTTTTTCCACCAAATACAACTTTGCTTTTATCAATTAGTGAAGTTACTTTATTAAAATGTTTTTCATTTATAAGATGAACAAAATCATCATTAAGTTTCATCTTATCATCATAATAATATTTCAAAATATATTTTTTAACCTTATCAACAAAAATCGTGTGTATTGACTTATGAACACAAATATAATCAGGAGCAACACAAGTTTGACCAGCATTTAAAAATTTGCCCCATACAATTCTTTTAGCGGCTAAGTCAACATCCGCATCTTTTGTAACAATGCAAGGAGACTTTCCTCCCAATTCTAATGACACAGGAGTCAAATTAACTGCAGCTTTTTCTAAAACTAATTTTCCAACTGTATCGCCACCCGTAAAGAAAATATAATCAAATTTTTGATCTAATAAATCCTGATTTTCTTTTCTTCCGCCTAAAACAACATAAACAATTTCATGCAAATTTAATTCATTAATCATTTCATATAAAACGTTAGAAACATTTTTAGTATATGATGCTGGTTTTAATATGACACAATTTCCTGCTGCTAGAGCTCCCACTAATGGAGAAAGTGTTAATTGTAAAGGATAATTCCAAGGAGCCATTATAAGACAAACACCATATGGCTCAGCCAAGATTCTCCCTTTGCTAGGAAAATTAATTAAAGATGTTTTAACTTTCTTTGGCTTTGATAATTTTTTTATATGCTTAATCATATAATTTAATTCATCCATTACCAGCATAAATTCCGTAGATAAAAAATCAAATTCATGCTTGTTATAATCTTTAATAAAAGCTTCTTTAAATTTTGGTTCATATTTGATTAATAATTTTTTTAATTGTTTTAAAACTATTAATCGATATTCAACTTCAAATGTTTGATGTGAGTTAAAAAAATCTCTTTGTTTTTGAACAATATCTTTAATTTCCATTTTAATTTTCCCTACTAATAATTATAAATTAAGTTTATAAATAAAAAACCCTAAAATTAATCAGGGTTTAAAAAGGGATAAAAAAGAAATATTAATCGTTATCACAAAGTAATAGTATACCACCTATCATACTTACAAATAGCAATGTGCAAACTTTAAAACCTGCACTTAAATATTCTTCGCCATTATATGCTTTATAGACACTAATAGTCATTGGAATACACCACGCGAGCGGAATTAAAAATATACCCATTTCAATAGTGGCGATTAAACATAAAATAAACGCTGCAAGTTTCATAAATTGTCCTTCTCTTTTTTTATACTACATAAAT
This sequence comes from uncultured bacterium, assembly GCA_949284685.1. GTDB lineage: Bacteria > Bacillota_I > Bacilli_A > RFN20 > CAG-826 > CAJOOD01. The sequence continues at coordinate 679,176 of CASDWE010000002.1, read as the reverse complement.
CTAATTTTTTTAATAAATTTTGAATTTATGAACAAAAATAAGTACAAAAATAAAAGCTCCGCAATCACACGGAGCCCTTATAATTAATAATTATTCTTCAAAACGATATTTTTTGAAAGCGTGCAATCCTTCAAAAATGGCTTCTTCACCAAGTTCGTCTTCAATTCTTAATAATTGATTGTATTTAGCCATACGATCAGTACGTGAGGCAGAACCAGTTTTAATTTGTCCGGCGTTGACTGCAACACTTAAATCAGCGATAGTGGTATCTTCTGTTTCACCACTTCTATGGCTGACCATGCAAGTATAACCATTTGTTTGAGCCATTCTAATTGCATCTAATGTTTCGGTTAAAGTACCGATTTGATTAACTTTAATTAAAATGGAATTTGCAACATGATTAACAATACCTTTTCTTAAGAAATCAATGTTTGTAACAAATAAATCGTCACCCACTAATTGGATATCGTTTCCTAATTCTTTTGTCAACAATTTCCAACCATCCCAATCGGATTCGCTTAAACCATCTTCGATTGTAATAATTGGATATTTTTTAATCATTTCTTTATACCAGGCAATCATTTCTTCGCTTGTTTTAACACCTTGACCGGATTTTACAAGATGATATTTTTTATCTTCTGCATTATAAAATTCGCTACTTGCAACATCCATACCTAAATAAATTTCTTTACCTGGGGTATAACCTGCTTTTGCAATAGCTTCCATAATTAAATCTAATGGTTCGGTATTTCCGTGTTTGCAACTTGGTGCAAAACCACCTTCATCACCAACACCAGTTTCATAACCTTTTGATTTTAAAACAGATTTTAAAGCGTGGAATGTTTCAACGCCTGCTCTTAAAGCTTCTTTAAATGTTTTAAATCCAGCAGGAATAATAAAGAATTCTTGGAAATCAACAGTTGAATCAGCGTGTGCACCACCATTAATAACGTTCATCATTGGGGTTGGCAATACTTTCGCATTAATACCACCTAAATATTTATAAAGTGGCATACCATAACTATTAGCCGCGGCACGTGCAACCGCTAATGAAACACCTAATGTGGCGTTTGCACCTAAATTCTTTTTAAATGGAGTACCATCTAATTCTAACAAAGCATTATCGATCCCAACTTGATCATCAGCATACATACCAACAATGTGAGGAGCAATAATTTCATTAACATTTTCAACTGCTTTCAAAACGCCCTTGCCGTTGTATCTTGCTTTATCGCCATCTCTTAATTCTAAAGCTTCATTTTCACCAGTAGAAGCACCACTTGGAACTATAGCGCGACCAAAAGTTCCATCATCTAATGTAACCTCAACTTCAATAGTTGGATTACCGCGTGAATCTAACACTTCACGAGCGTAAACATCAATAATTTCTAACATAATTTTTTATATCTCCTTTTTGACAATAGTATTATATATAAAATATTTTTTATTTTAAAGTGATAATTACATTATCAAGTCCAAATCTTTTACCATATCGATAACATCTTTTTTTATCTCTTTTAATGATCTTTTATTTTTTAAAGTTTCATCGATAAGATTTGCAACTTTAATAAAATCTTTTTCTTTAAATCCTCTTGTTGTCATCGCTGGTGTTCCAAGACGAATTCCGCTTGAAACCATCGGAGGTAACGTGTCATTAACAACTGCATTTTTATTACAAGTAATATTGACTTTTTCAAGCAGCTGTTCTGCTTGTTTCCCTGAAATATTACTAGTTTTATAAACGTCGACTAAAACAATGTGGTTATCAGTACCATTTGATATTACATGGTAACCAAGTTTCATTAATTGATTTGCTAAAGCCTGAGCATTTTTAATTACTTGTTGTTGATAAAGTTTAAATTCATCACTTAATGCTTCTTTAAAACAAACAGCTTTTCCGGCAATAATATGCATTAATGGTCCGCCTTGAGAACATGGAAATACTGCTTTATTAATTTTTTTTGCGATGTCTTCATTATTAGTTAAAATTATTCCACCTCTTGGACCTCTTAATGTTTTGTGGGTTGTTGATGATACAACATCTGCCCAATCGCAAGGATTTTGATGGAGACCTGCTGCTACTAAGCCAGCAATATGTGCCATGTCAACAAAAAGATAGGCACCGACTTCATCTGCTATTTTACGAAATTTTTTAAAATCGATTTTGCGAGGATAAGCACTTGCTCCCGCTACTATCATCTTTGGTTTGATTTTTAAAGCAAGTTGACGAATTTCTTCATAATCAAGCATTTCAGTTACACTATTTAATCCATAGCTATACGCTTTATAATCTTGGCCAGAAAAAGATAACTTATAGCCATGAGTCAAATGACCTCCAGCATTTAAATCCATTCCTAAAATAGCATCGCCATAATTTAACAGCGCTCGATATACGGCCATGTTAGCTTGTGAGCCAGAATGTGGTTGAACATTAACAAATTTAACATTAAATAATTTTTTCAATCTTTCAGTAGCTAAAGTTTCAACTTGATCAACATATTTACATCCACCATAATATCGTTTATTTGGATATCCTTCAGCGTATTTGTTTGTTAAAACAGATCCAACCGCTTGCATGACAGCTTTTGAAACGAAATTTTCGCTAGCTATCAATTCAATATTATATTTTTGGCGATGTTTTTCTTTTGATATTATTTTATAAGTTTCGATGTCGTCGTGATAAAGATCCATTAAAATGCCCAATTCCCTTCTTTAAATATAGCAACTTTTTTACCATCCTTAGTGTAACCATCAATATTTAAATCACTAGTGCCAATCATAAAATCTACATGCATTGAAGAATCATTTATTCCTTTTTTATGCAATTCATCAAGACTATATTTTTCATAATTTTTAATGCAGTTATTAAAGCCTGCACCTAACGCTAAATGGCAGCAAGCGTTTTCATCATAAAGAGTGCTTAAAAATAAAATACCCGTATTATTAATTGGCGAATCAAATGGAACTAATGCACATTCACCAAGATATGCCGATCCTTCATCGTAATTAATCATTTGTTTTAATAAGTCTTCGTTTTTTTCAGCGTGAACTTCAACTGCTTTTCCATCTTTAAAAAGTATAGAGAAATTTTCAATCAATTGCGATTGATAAGAAAGAGGTTTGCTAGAATAAACTATACCCTCGGCTTTTCCTTTGACGGGAGATGTAAAACATTCTTCACTAGGAATATTTGGATTAAACACAATGTTTTTATTTAAGGTCTTTTCACTACCAGCACACCACAAACCATCATCATGTAACCAAACCTTAAAATTTGTACCATTTTTAGAATAATAATGTAAATAATCTAGATTTAAAGAATTTAAAAAAGAAGTCTTTTTTGCAAGGTTTTCATTATGATTCTTCCAATTTTCAATTGGATTTCCATCATATGCTCTTGAAGTTTTTAAAATTGCTTCCCAAAGTTTATCAATTGCTTTTTTATTTGATTCATTTGGAAATAATTTTTTTGCCCATTTTAAAGAGGGAATACCTGCTATAACCCATTGATATTTATTATCCATAGCGTCCCTTATTGGTTTAAAAATTTTGCTTCTTGCCATTGATGATGACATTAATTTATTTTGGTCGATACCCATTAAACCATTAGGATCATCGCTTTCAATATAAATATGACATGGTAAATGTTCTAAATCAGATTTTTTTCTTTCTAACTCCCATTGTCTTACTTCGCTAAGAGTGGATAAAGATTGATATTTATAATGCAGTTTATCAATATTTTGATCTGTCCATCTTACTTCAACTTTATTAGCTTTTCTTTTGTAAGAATATTCCACTAAATAAGAAACAAATTCAGGATTTTCCACTGATGCATAAATTACAACATCTTGACCTTTCTTAACATTTGCACCAACATCTACGATTAATTTTGCGTAGTTTTTTATTAAAGATTTTTTCATATTAAAAATAATACATTCCTTTCATAAAATGATTTTATCATTTTCTTATGAAATTCAAACTTATTTTAATAATAAATTTAACTTAAAATAAAAATTAATAAACTACCAGATGCCTAAACAAGAATAAATTATTGTAAATAGCAAAGACACTCCTGCTATAGAAGACATAGTAATTATTTGTGCTTTATTAATTTTAAACGTTCTATTATATATAGCAATAACAGCGTAATAAGAAATCGAATAACAAACAAAAAATAATATGATTAAAACTAAAATACCTGTAATTCCAACAAAACTATATAAAAGACCAATCATTAAAAAATAACCATGAACTAATAAAGATATTGGATATTTTCTAGGCCCACCTTTTCCAGCAAATTCGCCACTTGGATCACGAACAAAGAAAATTTTATAAATACTAACGCCGCTTAATAATGCAAATATAATACCATTCAATATATAAATATAATCTTGACAATGAACAATACTCATCATGACATACTCTCCTGTGATAAGCGGTTCAAAAATATTAGATCCTAAAAAGAAGAAATATAACATTGATGGTGAAAATAAAATTAAATTTAAAATTTCATAACTATCGACATATGGACCATTTAAATAATACCTAGCACCAAGCGTAATAATCGTTGATGCTAAAACAAATTCTGCAAAAATTAATATGCAATGGACAAAAAATAATAATAGTATTGCATCTAATATTGAATCAGCAAAAGAAACAATCATACAATTAATAAAATATTGCAGTGATGCGATTAAAATAAAAAATAAATATGCAGTGAAATAATGGCCAAAATTAAATCTTTTTAAATATAATACCCCATCATTTACTTCACGAACATCAGGTAAGGATAATTGACGAACTCCAATTATTAAAACTCCTAAAAAATAAACAATACTAAAACTAATTAAAATTAGTGCTAAACCAATCAAAATCCTTGTAATTCTAAAGTTATTTTTAGAAAAAGGTGCTTGCATAAATGTGTCGGTTTGTCGTCTATTAAAGCGATAACTATATACAAACATCGGCATAATTAAACTAATAACAAATAAAAGCGGTATCATAATTGAAAGACAGCTACTAGTCTCGCCAAAAAATACCATAATTCCGTCATAATTATCGTTAGAAACAGGTGGTCTTGATAAATCGCTAACCCAATTCATAACATTACCAAAAGTTGTCCAAAGTAAAACAAATGAACCCATAAATAAAATGGCTAAAATAAATAAAGGCAACCATTGCTTAACTTGCCATTTAATAAATGACTTAAGCTTCATATATTATTTTTCCTCCTTTTTAGCCAATAGCATTTCTAAAGAAAGGGTTTCTTCCATGTCTATTGGAATTTCCTCTACAAATTTAGGTGTAAAATATTTATTAATTTTTTCTTCTAATGAAGCTTTTTCTTCATTAACAAATATCGCATGACAAACACTGCCTAATTTATTAAAAGATAAAACATTAAAATGTAATTCTTTTAATATGCTTTCCGTCAGAGGCTTATCGCTAATAATTTGATATTTTAAAAATTCTGCTTTCTTAGTTTCATTAGAAGAATCATCATCTTTAATAATTTTACCTTTGTATAAAATCAAAAAGCGATCTGCCATTCTTTGTAAAGCATTTATATTATGAGAAGAAATGACAATAACTTTATCTTCTTCTGATAATTTTAAAAACTCATTTTTAATAATGTTCATAACTAATGGATCTAAGCCATCAAATACTTCATCTAAAAGATAATATTTTGCATCAATAGAAAGAGTAAGAGCGATGAATAGTTGTCTTTTCATTCCCTTAGAAAACCCTGATATTCTTCGATTGATTGGAAGAGAAAAACTATTAACAATTGAATAAAATTTATCTTTATTCAACTTATATAACGATGAATATAGTTCAATCAAATCATCAACATTAGAAAAATATGGAACATAAGGATTATCACTTAAAAAGAAAACTTTTTCTTTGCTTTCTTTATCATTGTTGGATATTCCATCGATAAAAATTTCCCCGCTGTCTTGATAAATAACATTACCAATTAATCTTAATAATGTTGATTTTCCTGAACCATTTTGCCCCACTAATCCAACAATCCCTCTTGATATTTTTAAACTCAAGTCATCGATTGCACACACATCAAAAAAATTTTTAGTTACATTTTTAACTTCAATCATTTTTTATTTTTCTCCTTTTGAAGAGACTGACAATATTCAATAATTTCTGAAATACTATAATTTGCCGTTAATAATTCATCTATTTTTTCTTTTAAAAATAATTGGTTATTATTTTCTATACTTTTTTTAACATAAAAACCTTTTTTATAAACGCTATAAATATATCCGTCTTTAACTAATATTTCATAAGCTTTAAAAACAGTATTTGGATTAATATTATAAGTATTTGCAACTTCTCTAACAGATGGTAACATTTCATTTTCTTTATATGCCCCAACGTCAATTAGATGCTTAAAATAATCGCTGACTTGCAAAAATAAAGGTATATTAGAAACAAAGTTCATACCTTATTCTGTATTATCTGTTGTGTTATGTCAATATTAAATTTAATTAGAAGTAACTTTTGCAAGATATTTAGCGGAAAATATATTCATAACCGCTAAAATCAAAACGCATACGATATTAACAATTGCTTGATATCCTACTTCTAATGGATAATCAAAAACTTCTAAACTGAATCCAAAATTTTCAGTCAAAGCATCAAATAATGATGGATCAACATTTAAAGTAGTCAACATACTTTGAAGTTGTTCTAAACCGGTGTTCATAAAAGCAAAACGCATTAATCCAACCGAATAAGTTCCAGGCATAAAACAACATACATTTCTTAAAACGGATGGAAACATGCTAAGAGGCATATACGCACCAATTAAAAATCCTGCTACTGCACTAAATACAGCGATGATACTACCAAGTGTAGATTCTTTTTTAATAAATGAACAAATAAAAATAGTCATTAAAGTTGATGTAATAGTTGACAATATCAATATTGCAATAATCATTACAACATCTGTAAATGTCAAATAAAATTCGTTCATAAAAGCAAGGTATAAAAAGCATATTATCAAAACTATAAAACAAATTAATAATGTGACAATAAAGTTAAAAACAAAATAACTTCCGATTAAAAATTTTCTAGAAATTGGTGAACTTGCAAAATCACGATTTACACCATTTTCTTTATCATTAATTATTATATTGTTTGTTTGAATGGAAATAGTAATTGTGGATAATACTAATATTCCAGATAACATCCAAGAATCTACGACCGCTTCTATCATTTTCCAAAGTTGATTATTATCTTCAATTTTAATATTATTTTCTAGCAATATATTTTCTACTGTACCAAGTTCTAAAGATCTTAAAAACACTATATAAACAGCGATGATAATAAGTGGAACCATCGTTGTATAAAATACTCTAACTTTGTTTTTAAAAAATACTAAAAAATGTCTTTTTGTGAGTTGATAAAAAACATTTATTGCATCGCTAATCCTTCTTTTCATTTTCAACCTCTAGTGTAAGATTTTTTCCTGTAACATTTAAAAATACATCATCCATGTTGCCTTTTAATATTTCTATATCATTCATATATGTTGTATATTTCTTAACAAAATCTTTAGCCTTTTTTGTTTGACCAACATTAACTTTATATGCTTTCTTTTCATCATCATATATAAAGGAAACATGATCTTTTTTTAACAAAAATTCGAATTCTTCATTTAAATCCATATAAGATAAAATATAATCGCTAGAATACAAATTTTTTAATTCATTAGGCGTTCCTTCAGCAATGATTTTACCTTTGTCCATAATAATTACATAACTAGCTTTATCAGCTTCTTCTAGATAGTGAGTAGTTAAAAAGACAGTCATTCCTGTTTCTTTTTGAATTTTATCAATTAATGTCCAAACAGTTAATCTTGTTTTAGGATCTAATCCGGTAGTGGGTTCATCTAAAATTAACAGCTTTGGTTTATGAACCATCGCTCTTGCAATATCAACACGTCTTTTTTGTCCGCCACTTAATGATTTTATTGGTTGATTTAAAATAGGTCCCAAATTAAGTAGTTTAACAATCATGTCAATATTTTCTTTTTTTTCGTTTTTGCTAAGACGATAAAAAGACGTTCGGATATCAAGATTTTCTTTGACTGTTAATTCTTGATCTAAAACACTAGTTTGAAAAACAATACCAATTTCATTTTTAATATCAAAACTATCCTTATCTAAATCCTTCCCATCAACATATATTTTGCCATGGTCTTTGTTTAATATTGAACAAATGATATTTATGGTTGTGGATTTACCTGCACCATTTATACCAAGAAAAGCAAACAAAGACCCTTTTTTGACTTTAAAAGAAATATCATCCACTGCGACAACAGCGTTTTTTCCTTTCTTTTTTTCCTGTTTAGAAGGGATAGCATTTATCATTAAAGGATTGCCATATGTTTTTGCTAAATGTTCTACTACTAAAGCGTATTCAGTTTTCATTTTTCGGATTCCTTTTTATTTTTTTCCAAACGACTTTTTTTGAAAAAGCTCCCATACATAAAGTAATCACATAAATAAACAAAAAACAAGGAAATAATAACGCCGCGGAAATTAACTCTTTTGGAGAATCTGCACCCATTTTTTTATAATCAATTAAAACCAAGACTAGTCCTTGTATAATTCCAAAAAATACAAATAGAGATAATAATATTCCTATCATCGCATAAATTGTGGTCCACATTACACTATCATAATAACCTGGTGAAAACATACTTACAGGTATTGTTCCATTTGCACATAATGCAATAAAAGTAAAATCATAAATATAATATAAAGGTATCCAAGTACATAAAATAACAGATAAAAATATAAAAATATAAGACATAAACATCTCAAGATAAGATATTCTACCAGTCGTAAAAAATTTGCCTAACATCAATAATAATTTGCTTTTTAAAAGTTTCATGCTGCCGCTATATATTCTTTTATTTCTATTTTTTGTATCTTCAAATGAAGACGGCATGTCTTCATATATAATTGCATCTTCAACATAGTGTCCTTTATATCCTTCTAACATTCGATCAAAATTAAATTCAGCATCTTCAGTAATAGTAAGAGTATTATACCCTCCGCATGCTTTTAACATTTTTGTCGACATCATTGATCCACTTCCATTAATATGGGCGGCAATATTTAAACGTTCACGAACTCTTGAACCATAACGAGAATCAAAAGTATAAAACAAGGTACAAGCTTTCGTATAAAAATTTTGTTTAGCATTTAAGGCCCCTTCATATGGACGAGCAAAATCCACTCCGCTTTGATATGCATCATTCATTAGTTTAGAAAAATCATCGTTAATATGATTATCAGCGTCAATTCTAATAATCATATCATATTTTTCCATTGCCATTATTTTATCAAAACCATATTTTAAAGGATACGCAGCAATGTGATGTTCAGGATTTGGGTCATCGTATATCCAAACAATTGCTCCAGCTTCTTTTGCTAATTTTGCAGTGTTATCCTGACAATTATTAGCGATGACATAAACATCAAATAAATCCCTTGGATAATTTTGTTTGTCGATAATAGATTTAACAGTATTAAAAATTACACTTTCTTCGTTACAAGCAGGAATTATATAAGCTATTTTTCCTTTTTTATCAGAATGCGGATAAGTTTTTTTCTTTACCCAAGCAAACAAAACATAAAGAATTTGAACCAATAATGGTATAGCAATAATTAAAAGCACAACATAATTAATTGCACTGAGAACTTGATATAAAATTTCATACCACATGTTGTTTAAATCCTGCCTAATTATTCTAACAAAATAATATAACTTAAACAAACACTATATTAATTAATAGACAGTTTGCTTAATGTTGTTTAAAATAAGTCCATTCTGACAGTTTCAACGTAAGGAGTTGGGTTGCATAAATTAGGATTTTTGCTTGAAATTACTCCACCACCAGTAATATTTCCAAACATTTCTCCCCAACCATTTTCATAATTTAGGTATTCTTGGAAATCGTTGTAATGATTATAAGTATAGAAAACATAGCGATCGTAAGAATTGACTGGTTCTCCAGTATCTTCGTAATAGCGGGAATATACGATTCTAGCCGCACCACGTGTAATATAATATCCGTCATTGTAAATTGCGGGTGTATAATTTGGATCACAATCCGTTCCTGTTGTTCCAATATCTATTTCATAGTAAATTAAATTCCCACCACAACCAGAAATATCAGGAAGAACTGGTTCATAAGGATAACTATCAACATCTCCAGAAAATTTGCTATTATTTAATCTTAAATATTCTCCCCATGGCGAAAGTGCTGGGCTAGCGGATTTTCCTTCATTATAATTAATTGGAACATCTCCCCATGCATAAATATAAGCAGCGACTTCTTCTAAAGAAACATAAGCCGCACCATAATAAACTTGGAATGCCTCTTCTCCGTTACTATCATAAACGGTATAAGTATTTCCATAATTAGAATAATGTGTTTTTGAATTATGAATTAATTTACCATCAGATGCTTTAGGCTGATTTTTAGCAATAGTGGGTTCTTGATCTTGCAAAGCGATACTGCCAGACATTAAATAATATTCGCTTCTAAACATCGCGTCAGTGTAACTATTTGCTCTTGTATAATCATTATAAAATTCTTCTTTATCAACATTTTCATAAGGATTTCCATCAATAACTTCTATTTCTAAGGTGTTAGAAATCAATCCATCATCATCATATAAATAAAAACTTGTTGTTCCAACACTTAAAGCATCAACATAAAAAGCATCAACAACTGTCTGTGCAAAAGTAACAGATATAATATTTTCATCTTCGATATTTGCTTTTAAATTTTTCAATTGACCTTGATAAAAACTATCACGAATTCGTTCATGATCACCAACATTAATAACTGGATCATCAACCTTTATTTCAAAATCGTAAATATTTAAAGTGGCGATATTGGATTTTAAGCCATCACATTCAGCTTGAATTTCTACTTCGCCTGATCCAATTGCATAAATGCTATCGCCTTCAAATTCAATCAAATCACTTCCACTTAAAACATTGTAAGAAACACGATTTATAAAACTAGCAGGTTCAATTCTTACATTTAACGAAGTAAATGAGCCAACTCTAATTTCATCATCTAAAAATGATATTGAAAGCGTTTCAATACTTTCTTCTACAACATTTACAACAATGCTATCTGATTCACCACTATCAAGTGAAACTGTAATAGTTGATGAGCCAATTTTTAAGCCGCTGACTGCTATCATATTTGAATAAACTTCATCGACACTTACAATATCAGGATGTGAACTAGTTACATCAACAGAACCATCATAGTTAAGAACTTCGTATTCAATTAATTTCAAATTATATTGATATATTTGAAAAGGACTTGGAGTAATAATATTAACAATAGGTGATTTATTCTCGCTAACATTTATAACAATACTATCTGAATATCCTCCAGCGGAAGCAATTACAGTAGTTCTTCCCTCACTAACAGCACTTATCAAACCATTATCATCAATAGTGCACACATTTTCATTTAAACTTCTATACTTAATTGTTCCTGTAATACGATTTAAAGATACATCGAGTTGGACTTTTTGACCAACTAACAAATCAATTTCATTACCATTATTAATTGTGATGCTTGGTTTATCCACGAACGAGGATGTTGAAGAAGTGTTAAAAATACTAGTAGAACTACTAGAATTAAAATTGCAAGCAGTTAAAGATAAGACGGCTAGCAATACTACTATAAACGAGAACTTTTTCTTAATAAAATCGCTTTTCATGTAAATCTAATTATATCAATCTTTAAAACTAATTCAATTTTCCTTATCAAAAATAATAATCACTACTATAACTGTAAATCAAATTATTAAACATATCATAATTTAAGACTTCTGATTGGTATTCTATATTTATCTCGTCCAGAGAAATATTTTTATCAATTTGGATTAATAAGTGATCAAAAGTGATATCATTTGTTACCATCTCAGGACAAAAATCATGAACAATAATATTATTATATTTGACTTCGATAAAATGAATACAAGAACTAGTTCCTTCATATTGACATATGTTTAATAAATTATTATTTTTAAAATCAACTTCATCACGAATCTTAATAAATATTTCATCATCAGTGGATGTATCATAAAATTTGCTTTTATCACTATAAAAATTTACTAGTTGTTCATAGTTTTCAAAAATTATTTTTTCTTCATAATTAATATCTTCGTGATTAATTGGATAACGTGAAAAACCATATACTTTGCTAGGCGTAAAATCTAGTTTATAAATATTAATACAACTACTTAGCGATATAATTGTAATAAAAGCAAATATCAATATTTTTTTCATCTTGTTTTATTGTATCATTTTTTTTGATTTAATGATATCTATGTATAACTTTTCATATTCGATAGCGATATCATCCCAAGAAACAATAAGGGTCTTTTTAGCTTCTTCGCCGATTATTTTTAAATTTTTTTTATCCATATTTGCAATTTTTATTATTTTATTTGCAAAAGTAGATGAATCTTCTTTTGTTAAAAAGGCATTTTTTCCATCTTCCATAAGATAGGAAATATCACAATCTTCTATCGTAAGAGTTGGTAATTTATAAAAAGCTGCTTCTCTAGACACTAATGAAAAACTATCAAAAGTAGATGGGAAGAAAAATAAATCACTATATGAATAAAACATACCTAATGTTGATAAATCATTGACTTGACCATAAAAATGCATTTTATCTAACACATTGACTTTTTTAGCGTATTTTTTGATTTCTTTTTCATCTTTTCCTTCTCCTACTGATAAAAATGTAAAAGAAAATTGTTTATCCTTTAATTGTTTTAATGTATCGATGATGACTTTAAAACCTTTTTGCCATGTAAGATGACCAACATGAAGCAAAATAAAATCATTTTTATTAATTCCGTATTTTTCTTTAAATTGAGTATTAGTTAAAGGAAAATCAGTAGGCAAATGAATGCTAGTTCCATTGGTAATACACGTTACTTTATTATTCAAACCGTAAGGGATAAGACTTTCATATGTCTTTTTTGAAATTGAACTTAAACTATCATAATTTTTCATCCATCCTACTTGTTTTTTTACTAACAATTTTGTAATGGCTCTAGAATGAGTAAAATTCATAAAATCAATGGCAAGTTTTGTATGTAGTGTGTATAAAGAAGGAATATTATTCTTTTTTACGAATTTTCCTAATGAATAGCATAAAAAATATGAAGAATGCATATTTACTATAGTGGGCAAATCACTATTTAAAATATGTTTCTTTATGCTATTTGAAAGATGAAGTTTCGCTATTGGATAGTTATTACTTTTTAAAAATGAAGGAGAATAAAGTACTTCATATTCTAAATTTTTTGCTTTTGCTTTTCGATTTGGGGTAATAACAAATATTTCATGACCTCTTTTTTTAAAAGCTTTAGCAAGTGCATCCACGACTACAGCGTTTCCATCCCGCATCGGTAAAAAGGAATCAATACCAAGATAAATTCTTAATTTCATTACCTTTGTATTATAACATAACAAGCCACAACACACTTTATATTTATAGTGTTAAGATAAATTCAATTTTTTATTTTTATATGCTTGCATTAACAAAGTTCAACAATTATTTTAAATATTTCAAAAAATTAACAATTGAGCGGCTTTTACTTATTTGGCGTTTTTTATTAATTCATTTAATGATAAACTAATAAAAGGTTATTAGAAAATGTATGTACTTCAATCACGTTATAAAATAGAAAATTCTTCTTTACATTATTACGGGTTAAGAAATAAAGAAAATTTGTTTAATAATTTTATTAAATTAAATAAAAAACAACTTAGTGTTATTAATAAATTGCCTAAAGAATTGTCTATTGAAGAAAAAAGAATTTTAGGAAATAAAATTATAGATATTGCTGTTGTAGAAGAAAAAAACTACAAAAAAATCCCAACTTCATTAAAAAAAGCTCGTTTTTGCAAAAATTGTGCCGCAAATGACTTTATGATACCAGGAATTGAATTTGATGAAAATGGTTTATGTCCAATGTGTCAAACAAAAGATGATACAAAATGGATGAAAGCGGTTACTCCAATATTAAATGATATTCCTCATTGTAAAAAATCTCGTTTTGATGTGGCGGTTTTTTATACTGGTGGTAAGGATTCAACATTTTTGTTATATTATCTTTCCAAAATTAAAAATTTAAGAGTTTTAGCTTTGACTTGGGAAATACCTTATATGTCTTTATCCGCAAAATTGTCAATAGAAGGAGCAAAGAAAAATTTAGATAAAGTTGAATTTGTTTCTCGAAAAATCGATAACAAATCTTTAAAAAGAATATATTCAAAACTTTATGAATTAAGTGAAAACACTTGTGCTTGTCCTTCTTTAGCGTATGTTTTATTTTATGAAATTCTAGTTGATGAAAAAGTACCATATTTTGTCGCAGGTAATGAACCTGTTCAAATAAAAGGACTTTACTATAATAATATGACTCCTAAAATCGCCTATAAATTTGCTAATTTTAAATTTTTAAATTTTTTAATTTCTTTAGGAAGAATTTTAACTTTACATCCCCCATTTAAAAAAGGACAATTGCAAACACTTCTTACAATGAAACAACTTGCTTATGGAGATAATATTTTTAAAAAAATAATGGGATATAAAAATGATTTATTGACAAATGTTTGCACCGCTATTAAGGAAGTTCCTTCTATTTTAAAACCATTAAAACGAGCTATTAAAAGAAGTTCATGGAGTGGAAATATCCCTGCTTTTATTCAAGTAGATTTAAATGATGTTTCAAAAGATGGCGTTTATAATTGGAGAAAAATTATAGATATTTTAAAAAATGAATGTGGTTTTGTTGCTAGCGAAAGTTTATCAAAAGGTTTACATACATCTTGTCAAATCGAAAAATGCAAAGAATATAGCCAATTTATACGCTTTTATAATATGAAATCATCAATGATTCCTTTTAGTGCATTAGAGATTTCGTTAGCGAGTCGAGATAAAAATATTTCAAAAGAAGAAGCAATAGAAGAAATAAAAGAAAATTTAGGATTTAGTTTAAAAGAAGTAGAAGAATGCCAAATAATGAAAAAATATTTCCAAAAATAGATGTGTTAATTTATTTATCTTATACTTTTAATTCAAAAAAAGTTGCTCTTTTTTGCAATCAATTCTTAAATTATAAACTTATAGAAGCTTCAAAAGTTGATCTAAATATAAAATACAACAATGTTTTGTTAGTCTATCCAATTCATAGTCAAGACATACCTAAAAATCTTTACAATTTATTAAAAAACATTAAATGCAATAAAATGATTGTAATTGCTACATATGGGAGAATAAAACATGGGAATTCTTTATTTAAGTTACGTTATAAGTTTATAATGCCATTAATTGGTGCGTGTTATTTTCCAACTAAGCATTCGTATTTAAAAAATGATAAATTTGAACCAAATTATGATGATTTGATTCCTTTATTAAACGCATTTAATAATGAAGATTCTAAATTTATTGATATTAAAAAAAGTAAGTCCACGCTAGGACATAACTTCTTCCCTAAATTAAGAGCGCAACTGAGCATTAAAATTGTTTTAGATAAAAATAAATGTATCTCATGCAATTTATGTGGCATTAATTGTTCAAACAAGGCTATTAAAAATGGAGTGATTAATAGTAATTGTATCCGATGTTTAAAATGTATTTGTAATTGTCCTAATAATGCATTGGATTATAAAATGAACAAAATATTAAAAGCATATTTAAAAAACCAAAGACATAATCAAATCGAATTATATTATTAATTAATTGTCTTTTTTGTTTCGTTTCTTCATAACTTCTACTCTTACTTTAACTCTTCTACGATTTCTTAATTGCTAGTTTAGAAAATAGCAAATAAAATGTGATTACGTTCTCTCCGTATCGGGATTATAATTTGATTTAGAATCTACAATTGTTATTTTCCATAATCTACATCGGCATCTAAAAACAAATTTCTTTAATAATACTTCTAACCTAATTTTGTTATTTAAAGGCAATTCATTATCCATATTATTTATTGTATTATTCTCTTTTCTATTTGTAAGATTCAAATTTTAAGATATATATTAAACTTTATCCAACGCTTCTAATAAATACTTATTATCAAATTTAAAATCTTTATAGCCCTCTAAACAAGTATCTAAATAATGTTTTTGATGGTTTTGTTTTTGGATATTGATCATCATTCATAATATAAATTAAAGCATCGATATCTTTATCATTTAATTTAACTTTAAATATTTCTTTGCGATAAAGAATAGGATACCCCTCATATCTATCAGGATATTTTTCTTCTTCATCATCTAATTCAAATATGCCTAGAGGTACAACACCATTTTCATTTTTAACTATTGTTAAATAATATCTAAATTCTAAAGAATAACCTTTTAAATAATAAGTTCCAACTGGTATGGCGTTTGGACACCTATATTGCATCTGATTTAGATTTAAGTTTGAGCCGTATGCTAAATAATATTTTTTCATAAGTTACTCGTTTCCTTTTTTAATTAATGATTCACTATTTAAATTTTCTATTTTTTATCTAAAGATGAAGTATCAAAAGTTTTGTTTCCTTCTTATATAATTATTAATATCTAAGCTATTTTCATTTAGCAAAAATTCTTTAATATCAATAACCAGAATACCTTCTTTTCAACAAACTAATATACGGTGTGTAAAAATTGTTGATTAGTTCAAAATTTATTTAAATATGTCGAATTTCATGTTTGTAAATATTTAATTTAACTTTTTTTTAAATTATGAATAAAAAAAACTATATATTATTATTATTATTATTATTATAGATTTATCTAATCTTTTAATTGAGTTATAGGAAATACATAAATACCATCACTAGTTTTATAAGATGGCCCTATCGCAGTAATAACAGCTAAAAAAGAAGGCTCTTTTTCGTTTTGATAATCGATTTTGTTTTTTAAAGCACGCAAAGAATTTAAGCCCTTCATTATATTTTCTTCTCCGCCAAGTTTAATTTCAATAGCAGCCCATTCTCCGTTCCTTCGTGTTATTATAACATCAACTTCAAGTCCGTTTTTATCTCTATAATGTTTAATAGATGCATTTAAAGAATATTCAGAATAAACTCTTAAATCTCTAATAACTAAATCTTCAAAAAACAAACCGAATGTGTTTAAATCATTTAATAAATCAGATGGCGAAATATCTAAAGCTGCAATTCCTAAAGAAGGATCTACAAAATGGTGAATTGGTGCTCCTCTTGTAATAACTTTGCTTCTCAAATTTGGATTCCACGACGATATATCTTTTAATATATAAAGATTTTCAAACTTTTCTAAATAATTATTAAATGTATAGTTAGTGAATGAAGCGTTTTTGCTTTTTAAATTGTCAAACATTTTAGACAAACTAGCCTCACTAGAAATATTTCTAGCATATTCAATTAACATTTTTTCTGCTAATTTAGTATTTTTAAAATAGCGTTTGCCTTTATTTGTTTTAGTATTTAAAATTGCATCATAATAGTTTCTAGCAACTTCTAAAGCATATTCTTTTTCTTCTATTTTTAGTGATATTGGCCAACCGCCTCGACATATATAAAAAGCTATATCTTCTAATGAACAAGGAGATTCGTACATCGAAAATGAAAAATCTTTATTTTTAAATAATTCACTTAAAGAAATATTGCCTAAAGATTCATTTGATTCATATAAGCTCATTGGATACATTTCAATAAAAGAAAAACGACCAGCACCACTGTGAAATATTTTTTCCTCTATTTCTTCATCTTCAAAAGGAATAATTGAGCCTGTCAAAATGAATTCACCAAAATTGCTATCTTCATCAACCTTAATTCTAATTAAATCGTATATTTCTAAAATATTTTGCCATTCATCAATTAATATGGGTTTATCTCCTTGTAAAGTAGAAGAAAGATTAATTTTGAAAAAATCAATCTTCGATTTCTCATCAAAAGCGTAAATTGTGTTTGCAAATTGTTTTGCAGTTGTTGTTTTACCGACATCTTTTGGACCCGCAATTAATAGTGCACCACTCGAATTAAGTTTTCGTTTTATTAATTTTTCAACAATTCTATTTATATATTTTGTACTCATGTTATTATATTATTAAAAATGATTGAAAATATCAAGCTTTTTTAATATTTTCGTAAAATTTGGCTGCATATTTTCATAGCATATGGCTGTTATTTTTCGAAGTATATGGCTGCATATTTTCATTATGACAGATTTCCTATTTTGAAATTTATCTTCTAACGTATGAAGTGGTATGAAGTGGTAACCTGAAAGTAGACACAAGGCAATCAACCCTTTCTTGAGAAAAGTCCTGTCCAGGTATTGATTGTGATCTTTCTTCACAAAAAGCAATATACTGCTTCTTTCTTTCTATCTTTTCTATTAAATTATGATATCGACTTAAATATTCTTTCTTATCCAAATTACCACCACGCCTTTTTTATTGCTTCCATTTTACTAGATTTATCTAGTAAATATAATTTGCTTAAGATAATACTTTTCAATTAACGACCTAGATAGTAGCTATGTTGTAAAAAGAAAAAAAGGTAAGAATCACTCCTACCTTTATATCTATTTAAGTGTCAATCACTCTATAGTTATTTGACCTTAAATTTGTTAAATTAAATTTTTCACCTAAACGACAGGTTTTAGTATAGTATTTCCATTACTTTCAATTAAATGTCATTTTGAGATACAAATAACTAACATTATTTGAATTAAGAATTAGTGCTATTTATACTTCTCTAAAAGAGGTAATAACCACTTTAGAATCCAGCGTTTAGTCGTATCATAATTTCCTGAATCATAATACACAGCTCCAACCATAGCTTCAATATATGGATCATGTGCCTTATGCACAACTTGCTCATGGTCAGGAATATTTGGATCTTTGAAGAAATGTAAATCGTTATAAGAATAATCAATTAAACCTTCGTTAATCATTACATCATGCATTGTTGCATTGTCTTCTATACCGCTCTTTTTAATTGTGATCTCACCTTTGGTTCTTATTCCTTCTCTATAAAACTTATCAGCAATAACTGATTTTAATATAGTATCACCAACAGTAGCCAAGCCTTCATTAGAATATTCAGAACCATTCTTTCCTTGACCTGGAACAGGTACTTTTATAGAACCCATAGCTTTAGCAAGCCAAGATATGTCATTGAAATGATAATGAATTTTAAGTTCTAATTCTCTCATTTCACTTTCTATTCTCTTTTTATCCATAATCAGTCTCCATTTATGAAGATATAATCCTCAGCTGTTACTTCTTCTATAGCTATAGGATTATTGAAATAATTTTCTTCTTTTTTATATCTATCAGTAATAAAAGATAATCGTTTATTTTTAGAACCTAATAAAACTCTTTTATCATCAAGTTGTTCTTCAATAAATGGACCATCTATTAATAAATCAACAGATTCAACTAGTTCTTTGTCAAGAAGTTGTTTATTTTTTCCTGAAAACATAATAATTCCTAATCCTAATTTATGAATTTCATTATTGAAGAATTTTAAACCAGTTTGTAAAGAAGGTTCACCACCACTAAGAGTTATACCTTCTATATCAAACTTATCTTTAGCTTCTTTAACTATATCGATAAGTTCTTTTAATGTAACTATATGATTTGGAACTAATGGTTGTAAATCGTTATTACAACATCCTCTACAATTAATGTTACATCCTTGAAACCAAATACAGCATCTCTTATATGGACCTTCAGTTTTAGTACATAATTTTATATATGCTACATTAAACTTAATCGAAGTCAAAGCTGAATCCATCTTTTGTTACCTTTGTAATAATTCTGCTTCCTTTTAAAGAACGTAATTCATCTTTATTTTCAAATAAGAACATTGCTAGTGGATCTAATAATCTATCATTGATAGCATTTAAAATATCACGACCACCTTTAGATGAATCTACAGCTTTTAAGATATATTCGATAGCTTCCAATTCTTTCTCAAATTCCAATTCAAGTTTATATTTTTCTTCTATTCCCCTGATAACTGGTTTTAGTTTGTTCTTACAAATCTTAACTTGGAAATCTCTATCTTGAATGAAATTAAATGGAACGATATTATTGTATCCGATACGTCCTAATAATTCTGGTCTCTTTAATTCATTATCAAAGTAATCTTTTACAATCTTAATGAATTCTTTTGCTACACCTTCTTTATCAGATGATGCTTGAACTTGGTTAGCACCCAAGTTAGATGTGAATACTATAATTGTGTCGCTGAAGTATACAGTTTCACCTTTAGAATCTGTTAAACGACCATCTTCTAGAATTTGTAAGAAAATATCTAGAATACGTGGATTAGGTTTTGCAGCCTTTTCAATTTCATCAAATAATACAACTGAGAATGGATGTTCTTTAATTGCATTAGTTAATTGGCCACCTTCTTCATATCCAACATATCCAGGAGCTGCACCAATTAATTTTTGATCACTATTCTCTTGAGCATATTCAGACATATCAAATCTAATACAAGCTTGTTCATCACCAAATAAGAATTTAGCTAAAGCCTTTGAAAGCTCAGTTTTACCTACACCAGTAGGACCAACAAAGAAGAATACACCTTTTGGCATTGATCTAGATGAAGTTTTATGAAGGCCTGTTAAACCCATATATGCTTTAACAACAGTCTTTTCAATTTTATCAATTGCTTCTTCTTGACCTATAACTCTGTCAGATAATTCTTTTTTGATATTCTTAACTCTAGATTGTTCTAATTTTTCCCATGGATTTTCTTTTTCACCATATTTGAATAAATAGAATAACTTATCAAAAGTCATCTTATCTTCTTTTCTAGACATTCTTGATAATTGAATAATCTCACGATTAGTGAAATCTTCAAGCATATCAATACAATCGATATTTTCATTATCAAGCAATGAGCTAGTACCAGATTTTAATCTAACTTCAAATGAATCTTCTATCTTTTGAATCATTTGTTTTCTTTCTTCTCTATCTGGTTTTTGTAATGTTACAATTTCAACTTCAGGATTTCCTTGATAGAAAGATAATGGTAATCCAGACGCTTTATTTAAAATAATGACAACAACACTTTCGTTGCAGTCAGTGTTTAAATAATCTACTTTTCTATCCTTTAGAGCTTTACCTAATAAAGTAATATTTTGTCTTTCATCATCGCTTAACCCATTAACACTGAATAAATATTCAGACCAATTGATAATAAAAGCTACTTTTTTCTTTTTATCAATTACATTCTTATAAACAACATTTAAGATTTCAGCTGGTGATTTAAATAAGCCTTGTTGTGCTTTAGGTGTTTCTTCTTCATCACCTAAATCATATGCATCACCTTCTACTTCAACTTCATCTGTTAAAGTAAGCTTATCAATTGCACCAGTTGCACCTTCAACTCTATCCCAGTAAACAATGTCTTGATAATCCATATCTTTGAACATTGCTTCAAGATATTCTCTTAATGTGACGATATTATTTTTTTCATTTAAATAAACGTCACCAACATTGCCATCAATCATGACACATTTTTTAATTCCAGCATTTCTTCTGATTTTATTAAAACTATTTTGTAAAGACATATGTTTACCTCCTAATTAGTACCCTTATTTTTGTTTATGTATTGATATTTTTGAGTTTGAATCTTATCTGGATTTTCCCACGTTACTTCTTCATGAAGAATATTGATATCGTAGATATTCTTTAAATCTTCTAAGAATGGTTCTATATCTTTCTTACATGCATGACCTTCATATTCATCAAAGTGGTACATAAACTTACCATTAAGTTGAATTTCAAATTCAGCCATTTGTCCAGATGCCTTTAATGCAACAAGCTTAACAATATTTCTTTCTTTATCGATTTTAAGATTCTTCTTTGTATCAACAATGAATCCTCTATCTTTGATTGCTTTAATAATAACTTTTAAAGTTTCTTTTCTTACTGTTTCATCAGTAATTGCTTCATTAGCAATAGCATTAGCTTCATCAATAGATTTAGCTTTATCTAATTCTTCAACAGTAATACCCTTAGCAGTAAGTTCTTCTTTATATTCTTGAATAACTTTCTTTGTTTGTTTACCTAAGAGAACATCATATTCTTCTTGTGCTTTAGTAATTGCTTCATCAAAACTAAGTTTATCATTTTTAAGAATTTCTCTATAAGCTAATTCTCTTAATGAAACATCTTCTATACTATTAATCTTTAATAAAACATCATCTGAAATCGAAATAACACCATGTAATTTATCAAGCATAGCTTGAGTAGTTTCTTGTCCAGCATTTAATAATCCTTCATCAATCATCTGATCAATTACTGCAAGTTTAGAACCAGTTAACTCATTTACTGTTCTAATTAATTCTTGTGATTCAGCTTGAACTTTATTAGTAAAATTAATGAATTGTTGATAATCTGGTTGATGATTATTAACCGAATAAGCCCTAGCTTCTTTATATTTTTCTAGAGTCTTCTTAAACGCTTCAATCTTTTCTTTGATTGTTTCCTTGGATTTTTGCAAATAAGCTTCATATTCTTTTACTTTTGATGTTTCTAGCTTATCTGCTGTTTTATGTATTCTATCAAGCACTTTATCTATTTGACATAGCGAATGAACAGCTGTATCACATTTAGCTTGCACTTGAATAGATACACCTTGGTAATCAACAGTTACTTGCTGGCTCATTTCTTTTTCACCTCCAAATCAAAGATTTCTTTTGCCCATCTTCTGAGATCATTTGCATCATAGTTAGACGTTCTATCTTCAGGATGAACATTTGCATTTCTGTTATCTCTAAAATCATGCAAATCACTGACAATCTTTTTATCGATTATACCATTAGATCTTGCATCATTTAGCATGTCAGATAATTTACCTTCTAATTTATACTTGTTTTTAAGAATTGTTTCTAATTTTGCAGATAGATTAACAAATACAAATTGATATTCACCACTAGATATTTTCTTTTCAATTAAATCTAGTTTCAGATTATTAGGATTTTTAAGAGCTGACTCAACCATATTAATATCATCATTAATTGTAGAGAACAGCTTCATAAAACCATCATAATTTGCAAATAATGCTTCATTGCCATTTTTAAACACTAAAATATTCTTTTGAAGATTGAATGCTTTGTTATAATTTGTTTTAAATTCATTATGATTTATCTTTTCTTCATCATACAAATAACTCTTATAATCACTTATATTTGTTATGCGTTTCATTTCTTCCAAAGCATCATCATAATTAATTAAATCAATAAGACTCTTCTCTTCAGAATCTCTCAACTTAAGTATTTCATTTACTGGGTTAACATATAGAACAACTAGTGATTTATCAAATCCTTTATTTACTAAAGTTTCATAAATCTTCAATTCACTTCTAGCCTTTACATTCTTAAAGATTTTAGATAAAACGTCCTTATTTGGAATATTTAGGAATTTAGGAACTGAAGCAGTTATCTTTAATGCTGTTTCAAGATTGTCTTCAGTTAAATTATCCATATAATTGTTATAGTTCTTTTCTAATAGCTCTCTATAGATATTTGAAATACCACCATTAGATATTGCATATGGCTTCATTTCATTTAACAAGACAATATTGCTTTCTGCATTTTTATTAACATAACCTTCAATAATCTCTTTTGCTAACTTTAAGTCATCAGTGATATTTGTTACCTTAACAAGCTCTCTAAAGTTATCTTCGCTATATGAAGATAAAGAAAGTACATATGGTCTAATAACATTTTTCAATTCCTCATCAGTTAGTTTAATTTTAACAGCCAAAGGAATTGTAATAGTTCCAAATATACTATTATTAAAATTAAAGTTGCCTGGAATATATGCATAAATCGAATCATGCATATCAACTTGTATGAATTCAATTGTATCATCAAATCCAGCAAGTGAATCAGCACTAGTAACCATATAACCATTTGAAGTTTTATAATTACCTTTTGTAAGTAATAATTGATTTTTTTGCTTTAACACATCATCAATTTCTTTTGGAATAATAATTCCAGCAATTCTATCAAAACCATAACTACTTAGTTTTAGATTATCTTTAAAAGAAGATTTAAACTTGAACTTGTTTTTATATGATATGGCTAAATTAACCATTTCTTGATTGTAATTAGCATCAAAGAATTTTTGTAGTAACGCTTCATCAAATTTGATTTCTATATCATCGCCTTTGATATTCATGTCACAATCATATTTTCCAATCCAATTTTCTTGATTTAATAACTCTACGCTAGTAATTATTTCTTCTTTCTTTATGCCTATTCCTTTACCTTTTTGAAGGTTTAAGAAATTTTCTACATTCTTTTCACATTTAAATGAATTCATAAATTCAGGTGTAATTGCACAGTCCATTAATGGTTTAGGATCTAAATCAACATCCATTTTTAAAGATAATGCATTCATTGCAATATCATAAAAGACTGCAACCTTTAATTCTTTATTAACACCTGTAGGAATAGATTCTTCTGCAAATATTTTTTTACCTTTTGAAGTAAATTGAAATGATCCTATAAGATAACTATCAAATTCAGTTTTGTAAAAGTTAAATTCTTCTAGTATTCCCTGATTCATAAGGTATTGAACATTATCAGCAAAAATATAATGTAAAGATTTAGGTATACCAAAATTCTCTAGCACTTTAGATAATCTATCATTTTTATTTTTTGACTCACTGATAAGTACTAGTAAAATATAGGCTACACCACTAGGCTTTTTAACTTCTGAATATATAGCAAGTTCATTCAATTTAAAGAATGGAAATTGCATAGAAGTTTCTAATTTAAACTTATCCATTTATTCTCGCCTCCTTATCATCTAATACATCAATATCCTCAATGACCTTACCATATCGTTCAATAGTAGATAGGATTTCTTCATAAACTCTAAAGTTTCGTTGCTCTTTACCAACACGACCATAGACATCTGGTAGATCTATCACACCTTTTTCTTCTAGGTATTTTCTATTACCTACCATAACAAGCATTCTTCTAGCTCTAGATAAGGCAACATTAATTCTTTGATAAGCCAAGATGAATCCAGGATTACTTCTTTTTGGATTCTCAGGATTTCTAACTGTAGTCAAGATAATAATATCTCTTTCATCGCCTTGGAAATCATCGACTGTAGAGACTATCATCTTTTCAACGTCAGTTTTAAATGCATCAGTTTTAACCTTTTCACTCTTAAGTAATTCTTTTACTTTTCTAGCTTGGTCTCCGTAAGTACAAATAACACCAATGCTTAACTTTTCAAGTTCAGGATGCGATTTAAAGTATGTATTTAATTTTCTGATTAATTCAACTACAACTCTAGCTTCACCAGTATTGTACATAGATGTTGAATCAGCTTCATGCGTTTCATTTTGCTTACAATCAACAAAATAAATATGTTTATCTGGTTCGATAATATTTCTACCATTTGATAGTAATTTAACATTATGATGTTTATTATTGTTTTGACCTGCAAAACCTAGTTTTAATTCGCCTTTATAGAAATGGTTAAATACATTCATAATATGTTCATGACATCTATATTGTTGAACTAACATAGTTTTATAACTATCTGGTATTCTTTCAAATAGAGTTTTGAAGAAACACTCTTCATACAATTTAGTGAACTCTTTATTAATTTCTTTATTAATAATTGTCTCATCTAATCCTTCAAAATCATCATCTCTTAATTTTGAGAATTCATACATTGGAGGTAATTGTCTATGGTCTCCAACTAGAATAACTGTTTTACCATAAAGAATAGGTATCAATAAATCTATAAAACTTGATTTAGAAACTTCGTCAATAATAACTACATCAATACCTACAGACTTAATATCAATCTCATCGATATTATATTCAGATAATGCATCAACATTTCTTCCACTGAATCTATCGTTAGATGTACATGTAATACCAAATACATTAGCATTTTCAAACAAGTCTTTAGTAAATACCTTTCTATCTTCTTCAATTACATCTTCACTAGTGATGTAATTTGCGATCTTTTCATACATAGGTATTTTTTCTCTATTTTCTTGTTCTTTCGCTTGGAAATCATCTTCAAGCTCAGACCATTTACGTTTAATAATCTTTAGACCTTCATCTACATCTCTATATGGTTCAGCAATTTCAAAATCTTTAAAGAATTTTATTAAATCATTCTCAAGCTTGTATTTAGCTTCTTGAATATCTTTAACATCATTTCTTTCTTGAATATCAATAATATTTTCATTAATTACTTTTATTTGTTGCTTTAATGAATCTATTTCTTTATCTAGTTCTGCTTGTTTATCTTCAATAGTACGTAATTCTTTATTAAGAACTTCTATCGTTGAAGATTTAATCTCAATAATTCTATCTTTTACAGTTCTAATAACTTCTGGAATTAGAGAAATATTAGCAACTAAATATGAATAATTAAAAATCTTATTAAGTTTTAAATCGCTTAAAGATATGTCAACTGATTCAGCCTTAAGTTCTTTTAAAACCTTTCTTAATTCATTTTTAATTTCTTCAACTTTTTCTTCATTATTAGGATTAATAATGTCTCCCAATTCATCAACATATTTATTTAATTCAGCCTTTAAATCATTTTTCTTAACTTCAAGAATAGTTTTATTGGATTCAGGATTAATGACTGCTAACTCACGTTCTATTTCATCATTTTTAATTAAATTAATATTTTTTAATAATTGGCCTAAATCATCATCGATATAAACATCTTTTTCAAATAAAGGTTCTAGTTTCTTTCTTACATCAACAATCAAGTCAACCTTTACATCTTCATCAGGTCTCAAATTATCATTTTCAATATGACGTTTAGTTCTTCTTAAGATATCAATATCAATTCTGACCAAGTCCTTTTTATCATTTAATACTGATATCTTAGAATTAATGTCTTTAGCATTGTCTTCAAACTTTTTGATTTCTTCGTTAGCCTTATCTAAAACCTTTTGAGATTTTTCTATTTTGGCTTTTGCCAACTTTAATTTATCAAAGTTTTCAGCAAATTCTATTTTGTTCTTTTCAAAATTCTTATATCTATTAACAGCTTTCTTCATATTAGAAGAAATATTTAAATAGAAATTATCTACTAGGAATTTTGGATCATATTCGTTTTCTTTCTTTTTATCATTATTAGAAGGAATTAATCTAATAGGTACAATTTCAGCAATCTTAGGTAATCTTTCAAATACATTATCAATTGCCTTATGAGTTTCTGATGAAATTAATACCTTCTTACCTTTTTTAATTAACTGAGCTACTGTTTCAGCAATTACTTGTGTTTTACCAGTTCCTGGAGGACCTTGAAGTAAGAATATACCGTTACTTGAAACTGCTTTTCTTACAGCCTCTTTTTGCTTTTCATTAAGAGAATCTAAATACCATATCCAATCGCTAGGTTCAGCTTTAACAGTATCTAATTCTTCAGGATTAAAAAGATATGTTGAAAGATATGGATTCTTAACATATCCAGAATAGAAATTATCTAAAGCTGCTTCTTGTCTTGATATCTTTGCCTTTTCAGCACGATTATCATAAACAATATATTCACAAGAATCTACAACCTTTTTTTGCTTATCAGAAATAAAATTATTAGAATCACCTAATCTAAAATATAACGAGAATCTAATAATTGTTTCTTCTTCAATTGCTTTTTCTTTATCAGACTTTAACTTAGCATCAAGTTCTTCTTTTGATTTAATCTTTTCATTTCTAACATCATCTTTATATTTGTTAGTAATTTCAGAATTCTTTTTTACTTCATACTGTGCCAATAATCTCTTTAGTTCAACTTCAATCTTATTCGCATTATCTTGTAATAATTTAGAATTTCTTTCAACATAATATGACTTGACATCAATTTTAGATATTTCATCTTCAATTAACGCTTTTATTCTTAATGCATATTCATTATCTTTTTCTTTTTTATCTTGTTTATTATTCTTTTTAACATTAGCTTCAATTTCTTTTTTCTTTTTATCAATTAAACTAATAATATTTTTATCTTTATTTTCTAAAACATCTTGTTCTAAAGAACTATCTAGTTCATTTTTATAAGAATCAATTCTTTCTTTAGCTTGTTTATTTAATTCTTTTTCATATAAAGTAACTGCTTGTTTTACTTCTTCTTTAATAATCTTTTCAAACTTAGCATCTATATTTTTATATGAGTTATCAATATCTTTTGTATATACTTGATCTAATTCTTCTAAATGCTCAGTAGGTTCGATATCATAAGAAACAATTTTAAATCTATCACCTAATGCATATCCAGCATTTAATAATTCACCAAAAGTAACCTGTCTATCGTTATGCTGTGATTTACTTTCAGGATCAATAGCAGTAATAAATACATTATCACTAGATAATGAACGAATCTTACGTTCTTCTTCATTAACTAATTTTCCACGTTTTGTAACTTTAGCTTCATTAAAAGCTTTTCTATTTCTTTCAATATCTAATCTAATAAGTGGGAATTCTTCAGCATCTTCTATCTTTTCAGATAAAACAATCATATCTCCCCATTTAAACTCATCTCGTCCATCAAGTAGATATTCATCATAAATTGAAGCATTCTTTTTGTAGTCTTTTCTATTGACGGCATATGCTTCAACAAACATAGCTCTATCTAATTTAAAATTACGCTTTGATTGTTCTTGAAGATAGTACTTTCTAAATTCAATGTATTTATTCCAAATATCATAAGATTGTCTAATTTGCTCTGGCTTAGATACAGTCCAGCATGATTGAATTAGTTCATATACAAAATTAGGTGTAAATACAGTATCTTCATAAGGAACATTTGGAACCGACCATATGTTAACAGCAAATGTACCACCATACATGCTTGCTCTTTTTTCTTCAGAAAATGAATTACATGCAGCTGCAGAAATAACAATATCATTAGGTGAAGACATAGAGGAATCTATTAATTGTATCCCTTTTACCTCTAAATGTTTTTGTTTGCCACCTTCTACAATCTTACCGATAAGAATTATGTTTTGATTATCAGGTAACACTTTTCTCATTGATAAAGTTAATTCTGGACGTACAACTACATTATCAAGATATTGCACTTTACCACTTTTTGAAGATTCTTTTTCTCTTAAGAAGTTAGGGCAAGAAATGTAATATTTCTTCATCATTCCTGTAGTAAAGCATTCTTCTATAAATGATCTAAAGCTACTAACTTGTCTTTCAAGAGGGATTCTTTTTTGGATATATTCAAATTGTTCAGTTAGAGATTGATTATATAATTCACTTTTAAAATTAGAACCATTATTCAATCTGTCAGTAAAAGATAGAAATAAATATGCCATTCTTCCGCCCTCCTATATACCTAGTGGATTAACAATAACATCTATTTCATCTTGTACGACGTCTAAGAAGTAATCATCATAATCCCATTGTGCATCATCAGCATTTTCACCAAAAGCTCTCGCACATAATTCATCAAAGAATAAATGTAAGTTATCAATACAATCTAAGATGAATTTCTCATCTAATTTAACAACAGTAAGTGCAGATTCACCATTTTGATATTTCTCTTCTGGATCCCATACCATTTTAGGATACCATTGCTTCAAGATCTTATATGATCTAAGAGAGTTATGCTTTAGGAAGTTCCAAACAGTAAATGCTCTATCATATAATTGATAATTATCGTATTGTCTGAATGATAATGCATTATTACCTTGCAAACCTTGAATATAAATATCAAATTGTTTCTTAGTATAATCTTCTTCTTTATAACCACAGGCAGTTAACATCTTTAAACATAAAGCATCAATGCTAGACATCATTTGATGGAAGAATTGAGCATATAAAGATTTAATAATCACTTTATAGTCAGCACTTCTTTTCATACCTGCAATAAATGCTTTTGCATTAGCTTCATCGTACTCAAGAACACCATCAGCTAAATAATCTAATCTCGCACTATCTTCTACTTGCTTTGGTGTCTTAATGCTATCAATAAAACTTTTATATTCTCTAAACCACAATTGTTTATAACCTGCTAACAAATCTCTGAACCAATTACATTTATAATCGGATCTATGTTGCTTTGTTGGAAGGTAATAAACAGATTGTCTTCTTTCTATTTTAGTATCAGGAATAGTAAAGAATTTTTTATATCTCTTTGTGTCAATTTTAATTCTGCCATCTTTAGCAATAAGACCATAATAATCAATCTGATCGAATCTATTATCTTTTTCTAATTTATCATAGTCTTTACCGATGACTTTGCTTTTCTTTTTCATGTTATTGACACCTCCTTATATACAAAAAAGTGACGGTAGGTATTAGCCTATCGCCACTTCAATAACATTCTTCCTCTTATTATGTTATTTTGTTTAGACACGCAATACCACTCTTGAAAATTAGCTTTTAACTATTGGTTTACTCCTCATATGGTATATCCCAACCATAGGATTTGTTCCAACATTTCATATAGGTAAAGTTCTTACTCCACTGTTTCAGAACCTGCATATGTATCTTTATATAATTATATCACATTATTGAAATTTATTTCAATATCAACGGACATATTCATAGATACTGTTATTATTTTAACAATAAATCCAGGAATAAAAAATGTACTATAGTTCAAAAATAAAAAAGAAGGATCTACTTGGTCACAAGTAAATCCTCCATTTTCATATTAAATATTAGAGCCAGATTATACAAGTTTTCAACATTAGGCATCTTCTTTGCACATTCCCAATCATAAATCACACGAGGTGTGTTTAGTTGAAGTAATGCAGCTAGTCTATCATGTGTTAGATTAGCTTTGATTCTAAGGGACCTAAGTTTAATACTTGTTGCTTCTTTATCTAATATGGCTTTTTGATAATCCATACACAAGTACCTCCTTTGAGCCCTTCCTCAACTTTCTGGTACTTTAGATTATCGGTATAATTATATAACAAAAGAGTTATTTTATCAATTTACTGAACCTACAATAACTCTACAGTTATTTGACCTTAAATTTGCTAATGTTATTTTTTTCACCCAAACGACAGGTTTTAACATACTTATTCCATTAGTTTCTACTAAATGCAAGTTTAAGAATAAAATCACTACAATTATTTACTCTTGATTTTTATCAATTTGATATAGCATTGTTTCCCATAGAAACACCACTAGTGTAGATACACTTCCAATTGCTAACTTTGAATATCTTTCTGGAAGCCCCTTATAACTTTCGTCCTTGCCATGTCCACTTCCATAAGAGTTTCTCAAACTAGCCAAACCACTTGAAATACTATTCAATCCACCTAATATTTGTTTTATTGTTTGAGATAAAGGGCCATCCTTTACTTCATCTGGAGATAATTTCAAGGCTTTATAAGTTGCTTTTGCTAAGGCTTGGATTTCACATGATTCATCGAATTCTATATTTAATCTTTTTAAAATGGTTTTACAAATAGTTTCTAAAAGTTCCTTCGCTTTACCAATAGCCTCTGTTGGATTTTCTTTTTGAAATTTTTTCATTAATTCTATTTGTACATTTATATAGTCACTATTTATTTCTTCAGAGACTTTTTTTAGATTATCAAAGTTACAGTTTTCTTCTGGTAATAGGTCAATATCAAAATTTTCTTTCATTGCATATAGTAATTTATTTATTTCAACTTTAGAAAGATGATTAATTCGTTTACTCACATACATTCTTTTACTATTATAGGCTTCGTTTTCAGTACCATCTTCCAACCCTAGTGCAGAACATATATTTGGTAAATCATACGCTTTGTTCTTAGATAATTCATCTATTATAGATAACTTTATTTCATTCAATGATTTCATATTCTACCTCATTAATATAAAAAACAAATGCAAGACTACTCGTCGTATTTTAACGATACTACAACTAAATCAACTACAAGAGATATAGTTAAATAGAATAGTTCAACGCATAATTGATAACTTGTTTTATCATACTTATCATTTGCGTTATGCATCTGCCAATTTCTTATATCCCTACCTGGTCTTTTTTCTTTTATTGGTGAAGTCTCTTCATCAGTCATTAATATGTATTTTAAATAGTATTTAATACCATTTGAAATTGATGATAAATTATGCGTTCTTTTAAAAATTTGACCTAATGTGAGTTTACTTTCATCAATGTAAACATTGTCTGATTCTTCTTTAATTATTATATTTCTTAGTATCTTTTCAATGGTTCCACATAAATTTACACAGCATCCGTTACATAATGCTTTATACAATAAAGAGTCACTCTGCTTCTTTGTTCTAAGCATATAAAGATTACTAATCATCTCATAACTTCCACCGATTTCTTTGAAAATATTGATTTGATCATCAAAATAGTTAGTTTGAACATGAGAGCAGATTGCACCGATATAATTCGAAAAATCAACAGATAACTTTGGATGAACTATTATCATATTTAAAATACTCGAATTAATCGAAAGATATAAATCAATATGATCCTGTCTATAGATAGGATAATTCTCACTACCAACTTTACCTCTCGGTGGAAATAATTCTGATAAACCATCAGGCGGAGTAGTTTCAAATACATTATTTAAATTGTTATAGTATTTATCATCTTTCATGCTATGTGTTAGTTGAAAAAATCTATATACATCATCTGATTTTTCAAAAATATCTAGCGCTGGTTTTAAATCTATAGGACCAAAATCCATATGTTGACCATGCTTAACAATGTAATCATTTAACACTTTTTCTATTTTTGGTTTATAGGCACTATATTTATTTGCACATTTAAGTTTATAAAAACGAGCAAGTTCATAATATTCATCAAAAAAATTAACTGCTTGCATAATTTCTTTATTTTCTGAATCTAACCCCATTTTTATTATTTCATCATATGCTCTTTCACATATAAATGTGGCTTGTTCTTTTAAGAATTCGAGATCTATAATATCATTCTTTTTTAATAAAAAGTTTTTATAAATCTGGTCATCAAATGGTCTGGTTTCTTTCAAAGAATTAAATAACTTTTTAAATGATTCTTTATGTTTTAGATAATACTTTTGGTACTCATCAAATGATGATAATACATTCAAATATAGATTTTCTTCTATGAAGTCAAAAACATTTTGTCTCAATGATGTTGAATATTTGTTAAAGCATAGATTTAACATTCTCGGTAAGTAAAGATGCCAATACATTGGTTTATTAATATTTTGTTTTGTAAAAACCAATTCAGGATCATTATTAATAAACTTTATAAACTCTTTTGGATTAGTATATATAGAATCAGCAAGATTACGAATTCTTGTTTTAATATCCTCATCGATTTTAAATATATCTAATTCATTTGCCATCTCTATAAAGTCTGACAACCACAAAAAATCAAACAAATCTTCAATAGAATTAATTGAGTAATCAAACGAAGATAAAGTTGTTTCAATATAAGAAAGATTGTCAACGACATTCTTTAAAAAGAAAGCACCTGCATAATCTCCACCTTTGAAGTACATTGTTTCAAATAATATCGGTTTTTCTTTAAATAAAGACATATCGTCTCACCACCTTTCTACTTAATAATAAAATCTATATATGCTTGTAATTCAACAGGGACTCTACAAGGTCATTGCAAGTTACCTCTAAGTCCATTTTTCTTTAAATCAGATAATGATAATTTATCAGATTCGAGTTTTTTTACTAGCTTAAGTTCCATGTATCTATTAGAATCAGCATAACCACTCTTATTCTTTATATATTTATCGTCATTTATAGTCTGTTCTGGTTTATTAACTACAACAGCTTCAGTTATATAAACTAATTTTTTATCTTCACCTGATGAATAAATATATACTTTACTACCAGCTTCAACATTAGCATTTTGTTTAAAATCAATAATTTTCATTTCGTTTAATGCATTATCTAAATCATAGAACTCTTTATTACAAGAAATAATCCAATTATTAGTTTTTTCAACATCAGAAACTTGTATTCCATTCTTTTCATCTCTTAAAACTCTTAAAGTCTTACCTTTATATAAAAAATAATCAGTTCCTCTTTTAGGAACATTAGTATTCAATAATTCTTTTGCCAAAGAACTTAAAGAATATAACTTCCCTTTATATTTAACATTCTTATCATCAACAACTTCGCAAGTTACTTTATCATTGTTAATAAATGAAAGTATCTCACCAGGTTTTATATCTAACATTGAAAATTTAAATGATTCTTGTCTACTAGAATTAGATAATGGTTGAGCAGCTGTTTGAATAACCACTTGATTAGTTTTAGTCTCAGGAGTAATGACAGTTTTAGTAACTCCATAAGATAGAAAATCCATAATATCAACAATGTATTCTCTATAATCATTATGTTGCTCACTTAATTTAGCATTAGATCCCACATCATTTTTGATTGTATAAAGATCAGAATTTTCATATTCCTCAATAAGAAGCTTTTCAATAGCATCTATGTCATCTGAAGATAAATACTTGTTACCAAATACGATAATCGTATTCCACCAGTCTTTATTCTTTCTATGACTGATAATTCGATTCATCAAGCTGTTTGTTTTTCCAATATAAATATTTCTTTTTACGTTCTTTGCTTGATTTATATCAATTAAGAAATATACAAACTTACCACTTGTTTCTTTTTCAATTTTATCAATTAATGCTGCATTAGCATTATCTTTTTGGATTTGATAACAATCAAGCAATGGAGTATCGTTTCTTATCACAAGACAGTTTCCAAAATCAAAATGTATATGAATATTATGGATTTTCATAGCCTTTCCTCCCTAATTAAGTTTTATAACTGGTATGCTCTTTAAAGCTGCATATTTTCTCATTTCTATTTCGTTCTCAGCAGTAACATTCTTTCCTAAGTAAATTGTTTTTACTTTTGGAGCCTTAGGCTTGTCATTAGCACTACCTATATATCTCCACTCATTTTGATATTCCCACTTCTTATATTTTGTTAAGAATAATCTAATAAAGTGTGACGCATCTGCAGGTATTAATCCTTTGCTGATAGCACATATAAGTAAGCCTAGCATAGTGCCTGTAAACTGAACTATTATATTAGTTTCTCTTTCATCTTGATAAATAACAGGTAAAATATTCTTTACTAGTTCATAATCATTTAAGTCATATTCAATACAATAGCCAGAAGATTCTTGAGCGTAATTCTTCCACATATAATCTATATTATTTGTTTCAGCTAATGAACATATACCAATTTTCTTTCTTGCATCAATTGCTAATTTGAAGGCTGGTTCAAGAGTTTTGCTCATTTCCGGCTTATTAAGCATTTCTGGTATGTTTTCAATTGCCTTTATTATTGGACCAACATCTGTACCTTCTGGTGCCATTTTTTTAAGTTCTATAGCAAAATCTTTATTAAAAATTATTGGATTAGTACCTTCTTTATCAGCAATTTCAAAAACTTTATCTTTAGCAATTTCATAATTCTTATCGGTTGAACTAGGTTTTATCAAACTAACGATTTTATTTAAGTATTTTTTTGATAAATTACCAGTCTTAGGATCTAACATTTCATTAAGATTCGTTGTAGTTAAGCACTCAGTTTCATCATCTTCTTTTTCGGCTGGACACAAGAAAATATAATCATTATCTAGCATTTCAAAAGTATACTCATCAAATGGTCTATATTTATACAAAATTAAAGGGCCCTTATATTCACTTGTAAAATTATTTTTAACAATTTCATTTAAATATATCAATTTTTCGTCTTGAGTCATAAATTAGTCAATCAATCTTTCCTTCAATAATAATTATTATTTGAAATCAGGCATTTATTACATATTAAAGATAACGTCAATAGTTAATTCAAATAAAAACTTATCATTAAATAATGCTTTTATTGTATCACATTTTTGCATTTTTGATATGTATTAAAGTCAAAAATTCTACTTCATAGATATTTAAAACTTATAAAAAGTAATAAAAATGCCTATGAATAATGAAAAAACGCTAGAATCATTACAATTCTAGCGAGTATCTTTCTAATGGTGACCCGTACGGGATTCGAACCCATGAGTGTATGCGTGAAAGGC
Source organism: uncultured bacterium (assembly GCA_949284685.1). Taxonomy (GTDB): domain Bacteria; phylum Bacillota_I; class Bacilli_A; order RFN20; family CAG-826; genus CAJOOD01. The sequence goes on along the minus strand of CASDWE010000002.1, from coordinate 643,064 downwards.
ATATGAGTTAAGCCACTTCTCCAACGGGCCAAAATTGGCGCCTACTGAGGGACTCGAACCCACGACCGATCGGTTAACAGCCGATAGCTCTACCGACTGAGCTAAGTAGGCGTGCGTTTTAACGCAACAAAAATATTAGCATATATATGTTTTTAAAGCAAACATTTTTATAAATAAAACTGAATAAATTATTTTAATTTGTTTTCAACAACGCTGACAATGTCGTTAAAGCATTTTAAATTCAATATTTCATCATTATCAAATTCAATGTTAAATTCTTCTTCGATTTCCATCATCGCTTCCACTAAATCAAGCGAATCGATATCTAATTCTGAAAGAGGTGTGTCCTCTTTTGCATTTGTAATATCTACATGTTTTGTAATTATTTTTCGAATTTTATCTGCTACATTTTCCATAAATAAATTCCCTCTTTTTATTTAAATCAATTCAATTATATTAAAAAAAATAAAATAGTCTAGAAAAAATAAAGGAGGACTTGGTGATTAATCCTCCTAAAGTTTTAATAATGTAATAATTCTTTTTCTAAGACGTTAGAATTTTTTAGTGAACTATTTAGACCAGAAACTTCACTTTCAACATCTTCTGCTAAAGATGAAAATACAGTGGTTAATGTTCCGGCTACTGTTCCAAAAATTGCAAGGACAAGCAATATACCCAAAAGTTGTCCTTTTATTTCTGACATAGCATCCCTCCTTCTTTAATCATAATATCCAATAATTGATGTTCGTTTAATGGAGACATCGATAGTGTCATTGCTTATCACTATCGGATTAAACTCATCAATTAATGTAAACTCAACAACATCGCCAAAAGCAGGCGTACAATTTGTGTTACAAACAAATTCAACATCATATGTAATTTCTATTCTGTTAATAAAACTTGGTAAAAGATTGCCGTTTTGTGCTATTAAATAACTAATAGTAATAGCTTTTTGATCTAATTCAGTATATGCAAATTGAAGACCAATAAAATCAATACCAAGCAAGAAAAACATAGCTACAAATACCATTGATAAAATTAAAGATATCTTATAAGACATTAATCATATCCTCCATAATTATTACAACTCCTAAAATTAAAATAATTGTTATAATCCCCGCACCTATAAGTGGATAAATTGATAAATTGTCAAGATTTTTCTTTCTTTTGTCAATTCGAATTTCTTGATAATTTTCAAAATATTTAACAAATAATAGATCAAATTGTTGCAAACGCATCTCGTCTTCTCCTTCGTTTACCATTTGATAAATATTCATCATAACGTTACTAACTACAGGAGCCTTAAAATTTTTAGCAAAATTAATGTATGGATTTATGCTTTTATCTTTATCTATATCGTTGATTAACTCATCTATTCTATTTTGCATCCAATCACTCATGTATTCTTTGACTGCTAAAAATGATGAATAAACATTATATTTATTGGATAAAAAAATCTCTAAATATTGAATAAAGTAAACAAATTCGCTTTCATGATTTTTAATAATGTTACTTTTAATATACGAATATCGCATTATTAAAGAAATATTTATTCCGATATTTAACAAAATTCCGACAATAAAAAATAAATAATTTTTAGAGATAATGGATACCACTAATACAATGGCAATACACAATAAATTGCAAATGATAAATAGCAAAATTTCTTTCTTAAAAGACAAGTTTAATGATTCTAAATAATTTTTAATTTTTTTCATTTTTAACAAACCCCCGCACATCAAATTTGAATAATACTAACCCACTCATATGAATAAATAAAAGAAGGAAAAGATAAAAAGCGCCGACGAAAATGACATAGATAAGATTGTTTTTTATGGTGCTAAAAAATTGATTTAGACCAAATCTTATAAAAATTAAAATTAAAAGGCAACAAGACCATAATATTATTATTTCAATTATTTTTTGTGACCTATATTTTTCAGTTGTATCGATATATTCTTCAACGCTTCTAGCCTGTTTAATTAAATAAGAAGACATGTTTAAAATATTGCCACCTTGTTTATCGTATATTTTGATAATTTGACAAAATAAAAAATATACATGAAATGGAAAATAACCCTGCAAATATTCAATTTTTTGAATAATATCAGTGTCTTTAACTCCCTCAATTTCTATATCTAATTCTTTTGAAAAATTATTTTGAATAGCGGCAAATGCACCTAAAAGAGATTGATTAGTGTTTAATGACACAATGTAATCGTTCATAAAATTAAAGCATTCGTGGTAGCGGTTTATATTTGATAGTTGTTTTTTATACATCCTGTTAAAAACAATAAATAAATACAAAGCAAATATAAATATGACACCACACATTAAATACAAATTATCTGTACATAAGTAACTAGATAATCCGACAACAAAAACAATTGTTATGTCTACTAGTATTATTTTTTTCATCTTAATTCTCCTAACATTTTTCTATGTCTTGTCAAATCATTTTCTTTTTTATTTTTTTCATAAATAATTTGTAAAGATCCATCATTAGATAAGTACGCTATTTTTTCTACAAATCTTTCAATCATTTCATTTTTTGTTGTTATAACATTTACAAAAACAAAATAATGGATATTTTGATAGATATTGTTTTTAACGTACTCGGCTGTAATTTTTTTATCACAAAGTAAAGAAAGAGACACCATTCTATCTATTATTGATTTAATATCATGACTATGTATTGTTGTAATTATAGGACATCCAGATAAAGAAGCGTTAATAATATCAAACATTTCTTCTCCACGTGATTCCGCTAATACAAGATAATCTGGATTATTTCTTAAAGCGTTTTTTATTAGTACTTTAAGTGTCATATTGTCTTTTAAATCATCATATTGCCAACATGTAATATCTAATTCATTGCATTGAGTTAAGTCATTTAATTCCAAAACATTATCAATGATAATTGCCCTAGTATTTGGTAATAAGTGCCGAATCAAATATTTTTGTAATTGAGTTTTTCCTGATGATGTTTGCCCGCATATAATGATGGATGACTTTGATTGAACTAAATCAACAAGGAATTGACGGCAAATATCAGACATAAATGTTTTGCTATCAATATTTAAGTTGTCTCTAGCGATTCTTATTGAAAATGATAATGATTTTTCATAGTCGACTCGTGCGATTGAAAAATATGTCGCATTTAATCGTATATTGCGTATTGATATATCTAAAATAGGATGTGCAATCGAAAAATATTGTTCGCATAAATTTGCTATTTGTCGTAAAAAATCATAAACATCATTTAAACTTATTTCTAAATCGTATTTTTTCCGACCAAAAATATTGTTTTGATAATATATATCTTTCCCATTATAAGAAATATCTGTTACATCCTCATCTAATATTAAAGGTTTTAAAAAAGAATTTTTAATAAAATCATATACTTTTAAGCTGTCCATAAATCTCCTTTTATAATTTCGTAATACATTGTTTGACTATAATTAAAAATTTGTAAAATTTTGCAAGTCAAAGTAATTCTTACACCACTGCAATTTTTAATAATGCATGGTCGATTTGTATCTTTATCATAAAATAAGTACTGCAATTTATATTCGTTTGTATATCTAGATAAATTTTTCTTAAAATATTCGTTTGCATTTTCTTGTAATAGCGTTTTATCAATTGTTGGAATAAAATTATTTTCTTCACCCTCTAATGGAATAGAATTTTCTATGATAGATTTAGGCATATTTATAAGAGTCTTGTTAATTCCGCTTAATTGATATGTCGTAGTAAATATTTGAAAAGACATGACACAAACAATCATTGCTATGAAGGCGTTAATCATATATACCTCCTACTATACAAAATTGTGAAGATGAACAATTTCCAATAATTGACTTTGATGCCATATAATTTGTCAAATAATAATAATCGAAACCACCTTGACCCAAACCTTTAAAATATATTATTAAATCATATGTTTCAAAAAGAGATTTTCCGTTAACTGGCAAGTAAAAATAATTTGTTTTCACATAGTTATTTCTTTTTGTTCTCGACATTTGTAAAGTTGTAGGATCTACAAAAAGTGTTTCTTCATTTAAAGCCAATGTGTGAATATAATTTGTGCCACTTTGAACAGCTTTTAATCTTATTTTGACTGTTCTAGTATCATCAGCAAGATAAGGAAATAAGTTTTCTTTATCATTAAATATCAAAAATATATCGTCATATATAATGTTGGCTTTGGAATAATAATTGAAGAAAAATTTATTTCCAAAAGTTAGTCTATGATAATATTCTTCAACAAAACTTTCAGAAAATCTTTTAAAACTTAATTGGTCACTGTCTCTATAAAAAACTTCATTATTTAATATACTAATAGTTGTTCTTGGTGGATTATAAATCGATTCAGAGTTTTTTAATGTTTGTATATCGATTTGATATTCTTTGCCTTCATACAATCTAAAAGGAACAGTTGTAAGAAATTGATATGTTGCATCTCTTGTTACTCTAATTTCAAAATTAATCGGATTAAAATGTTGGAACAAATATGTTGGAACCTTAATATCGGTGATAGTTGCAATATTTGGTTCTATATCAATATAACCGCTGCTGGCAACTAAAAAATAGTCATCGTTTGCATCAATATTGTAATATAAATCAACTATCAAATCTTCATAACGACTTTTACTTTCTAATTTGATATTCACTCTAACATCTTGATTACGATAAAATGGCCCGAATTTATCAACTGTTACATAAATTGTTTGTTCTTGAATTGGCGAAAATAAACTAGAAAACGAGATTGCTAACAAAGAAGCGATTTTAACAATAGGTGTCATATATTTCCTCCACATTTTTAATAAATTGATTTAAATATTTGTTTTTCAACCTATAATAAGTAGATTTTGGATAAATGTTTTTCCACCATTTGGCGTTTTGTTGCAAAAAATAAATGTTATTAATATACATTTTTCCTTTGTCGTCTAATTGATCAAATGCTTTATTTAAAACATTTATAAAATATATGTCTGAATAAGTGGAAGTATTGCTCGCATATCGGTGATAACTCGTTCCGTATTGTTTGGCAATAAGTTTTATTTTTTCTTTATTATTTAAAGATGCATATTTGATGTCTAACATATTCCCTCCTTAATTACTTATAGGTGGAAATATCTAATTTGACTAAAAATATAATTTATTTCCTTTAATTAAATATTTTAATATTAGATAATATTTGTATGATTGTATTAGTAGGTGCTAGTGCTAGTGGAAAAACAGAAGTTGCTAAATTATTAGCGCAAAAATATGGTATTAAAAAAATTATTACCACCACTACGCGCAAAAAAAGACAAGGCGAAGTCAATGGAAAAGATTATTTTTTTATTTCTTCTGATTTGTTTAAAGAAATGATAAAAAAAGATTTGTTTGTTGAATATACCATATATAACGGGAACTATTATGGGTCGAGAAAAGATCAAATTGCAGATAATAAATGTGTCGTAGTCGATCCAAAAGGTTTAAATGCATATAAAAAAATTAAAAATAAAAATATTTTTGCAATTGTATTATTGGCAAGCGAAAAAACAAGATATGAAAGAATGATATTTAGAGGCGACAAAATAGAAGATGCAAAAGAAAGAATTTTTAAAGATAAACAAGAATTTTCAATGAGTAAATTAACTAACGCTGATGGAATAGTAAATACGGAAAATCACACAATTGAAGAAGTATGCGATATTGTTTATAAATTATATTTAGAATTTAAAAGATCTTCTGCTTCATTAAGTATAGTTAAGTAATTTCTTTTTACTTTTTTTCTTACTTTACCTTTTTTAGGAAAGCCACTTAATGACAATATACCACGAGGAATAAGTATATCTCCATTTTTAATATTTGGGTTTGCCGCTAACATAAAAGCAGGCAAAGCACCTTTTTCAGTACTATGAAAAAATACTGACATAAATAAATCAGCAATAGGAATTAAAATTTTATTCAAGTTATGATAAATGTTGCTTTTGCAAGCACCTGGTTCAGCTAATGCATACACCATATTCGTGTCACTATTGTTTTTGACAAAATTATAAAAAATAGATTCAACACCAAGTTTAGAAATATTATATGCTTTAAAACCATGGCTATTTTTATTAGATAATGCTCCTTTTTTATATTTTGAAAACATTGTCATAAAAGAACCTTGAAAAATAATTTTATGTTTGCAAGATACATTACTTGAAGAGATTAATTGATTTAATTTATTAATCAAATAATATATACCAATAAAATTTGTTCCATTAACTAAATAAAATCCATCTTTTGTTTTACTATCCGGATCAGCAAATAAAATGCCTGCGTTTAAAATTAATGAATCAAAATTTGGATATAATAAAAACAATTGATTAACAAATTCATCAACACTTTCCAAGCTGCTTTGGTCTAAATACAAGTAAGCAAATTTTGCATTCATATATATTTTTTTTAAATTATTGATAGCATTACTTGCTTTTTCTTTATTGCGACACGCAAATACGATAGTAGCATTATAATTAGCAAATAATTTTGCTAACTCATAACCAATGCCTGAATTAGCACCAGTTATAACAAAAATTTTATTAGATAAATCAAAATTTAAAGGAAGATGTTTATTCAAATATTTATTAATTGACATAAAATAAAAAATAGTAAATCAAAAAACAGCCGATAGCAATTAACACAAACAAACCAGCAACTATTGATAAAATTGTCACTAATTTTTTATCAGTTTTGTTATTTGGATTATATTTGGGCTCATTTTCACCACGTGGTTCTAAATCAAAATTACGGTTTATCATACAAATAGTATAATCTAGTGCAACCAATTATTAAAGAAAAGGATGCACTTCAATGCACCCTTAACTAATTTGCTTTTCAATGAGGAATTAATCGTCCTCTTCTTTATCTTTTTCTAAGGCGATAGATTTTAAATCTTCAATCCAATTTACATCAAGTATTTCACCTTGTTCTAAGTGATCTTTTTCCATAACTGTTTGAATTAAATCTTTACATCTTCGCATAGATAATTCAGATCTAACTTTGAACACTAATGGGATTTCAGCATAAATTCCTTTATGACCAGCATCTTGAACTGGCATGGTAGAATTTTCATAATCCTTTGGATCTAGTGCAAAGTATAATTTTAATGATTTGCCAGCAATTGTAATTTTAGCATAAGTTTTCTTATGTAATCTAAATGTGTCGCCAGAATTACTAACTCTAGATTTAACACCATATGACAATATTTCATTTTTCAAAATATTGTAATTATCCTGCATATCTTTATCAGCATCAATCATACGATCAATGAAAGATATTCTTTCATAAACTTTTTGTGGTTTTTCCTCTACAACAACTGGTTCTGGTGTTGATTCTGGTTCGACTACAGGTTCAACAATTGGCTCTTCAACTACAGGTTCTGGTGTTGGTTCATCAGGCACGGGTTCGGGTTCTGGTTCAACAACAGGTTCTTCAACAATTGGTTCTGGTTCAACTATAGGTTCAGGTTCTGGTGTTGGTTCTGGTGTTGGCTCTTCAACTACAGGTTCTTCCTTAACCTCTTCCACTTTTTCTTCCTTAACTTCCTCTTCACATTTTTTCTCTTCTTTTTGAACAGGCTGTTCAACAGGTTTTGGTTCTGGTGCAGGAACAGAATTTATACCACCATTAAAATATTGAACCACTAGAGGACCACCAAATGTAGCACCAGTGATGGTGGAATTAGAATTGGTTGGAACAGAATGCGGTTTATTTAATTCAGCACGTGCTAATTCATCTCTAACTATATCACGAACTGCATCGCGTATAGCTTGTGCAAGAGTCTGTGCATCTAAATTATTTCCATTAATACCAACAGATTCCGGAGCAGGAGTTGGAGCAGGTTCTGGTGTAGGTTCATTGGTTTCATCAACGTGTTGAGCAGGCTCGCCTTCTGGTTCAACTCCTTCAACATATGTAGGAGCAGGTTCTGGTGTAGGTTCTTCAACAGACATTGCGGGTGCTTCAACAGTTGAATAAGGATAAGAAGCATCAACTGCAGCATCTCCATCGACTGGAAGTTCTTTGGTTTCGCTCGTTGGTACACGTTTTAAAATATTGGCAAGTCCCAAAATATAAAATACTACAAACAACAGAGTTATTAAAACAGCATAAGCAAATAAAAGAGAATATATTACCAATCCAACAATAGTTTCTTGAGTCATACCATTAGTAAACATTGATAAGAATGCATCAAAGTTTGCTACAGTGCACAATAATGGAAATAGACCTAATAAAACAATTGGTAAGAAAGATAAATAAATTGGTTTTTTCTTAACACCAAGTAAGATAATCCATAATAAAACTAAAACTAAGAAAATTACAAACAAAACAAGTGTGACATACCCATAAGTACCATAAACACTCGGATTGCCTATTGATCCTAAATTGGCAAAAACATTACCAAATGGTCTAAAGAAATCAACTAACGATGTCAAATAATCCGTACCAGTACCCGCAAATGCAAAAGTACACAAAAGAATTACAATCCAAACTACTAGCGATATTCCCTCTAAAATTGTAAAAACACCTAAGGCCTTTTTCATAAGAAATCCTCCTACTATATAATCTAAAACAATTTTAATATAATTTCAGTGGAATTGCTATAATTTTTAAAAAATAAGTCAATTTTGCAAGCATTTTAAGAAATTACATCCAAAAAAACCCGCAAAATCCAAATATTTATTTTCCATATATACGAAATTTGTCGCGTATTAGGGATATTTCAACACTATTTTGAGGCCCTTTTTCACCATCGATATCCCAATAATCATTAATTTTAACATCAATTTTCAAATTATTGACAAGATAATGTTGCAATCTTTTTTTAAAAAATAAATAACTTAATATTCCATTAAATGGTTCGGGTTTTGTCATAAATAAATCAAATTTGCCATCATTAATATTGCTTTTTGGATTTATTTTAAATCCCCCCATATGAGTGGAGTTTAAAATTAATATAAAAGGAGTTTTATAGTGAATTAATTTTTCGTTATCTATCAATATTTCTCCTTCGATTTTTTTTATTTTAAATAATTTAGGAAGAGCTTTAAAATAATATGCAAGCGGGCCTAACTTCTTTTTTGATTTAGGTGATGTAATTAATGGTATATCAGCGTATGCCCCTATTGCAGCGGCAAATACAAAATATTTATCATTAATTTTTCCTATATCAAAATTTTTCACATGTTGTTTTAAAATAATATTCACTGCTTTTTTTACATTTTTTCTTATCGAGAAATTTTTTGCTGCATCGTTTATTGTACCAGTCGGAATAATGCCAAGAGTTGGTGGGTTATCTTCATTAGCCAAGGCGTTTACAACCATATTAAAAGTGCCATCCCCGCCCGCAAATATTAAAGAATCATACACACCACAAGCTTTTTTGCAAATGTTTATAAAATCTTCTCTATCTTTTGATTGATAAACATCCACTACTGCAAAAACCATCATTAATTTATCGACAATATAGTCTAATTTGTTACTAATTTTTTGTGTACCACTACTAGGATTATAAACAAAGATTGCTCTCATGTTTTTAATTTTATTACATTAAATAAAACATTCAAAATATTTTATTTTTATTGCCAAAAATACAAAACAAATCCACCAATTTTGTATATTTTATTATCATTATCATAGGAAAAATATACTTCATTATGTTCAGAAATGATTTAATCCAATTATTTTTTACCTTTAATTTTTTAAGGTTTAGCTGTTAATGATGATATATGAGAATAATTATAGAAAACATTTATAATAAAAATCTAGGCACAGCCTAGATAATTTGCTATTTGGCGGAGCAAGAGAGACTCGAACTCTCGCGCCAGTTACCCGACCTACGTCCTTAGCAGGGACGCCCCTTCACCAACTTGGGTATTGCTCCACAAAGCCTATTTATATTACCATAAATAGACAATTTTTAGCAATAATATTTAATATGCTTTAGCAAATAAAACAACTTTTTTGGCTTTTTTGCCACATATTGGACATACATCATCAAATTCTTGCTGATTAAATGGCATGCATCTTGCGGTCGCGGTTGTTAATTCTTTAATTTTGTTTTCACAGTCCTCATCCCCACACCACATCATTTTTGCATATCCACCTCTATCCACTACTTGTTTTAATTCATCTAATGAATGAACTTCTGTAATATGTTCTAAAAGGAATTGATAAGCTTTTTGATACATTTCTCGATGAATTGTTTTTAATAACAAATCGACCTGATTTAACAAATCATCTTGATTAACTGTTATTTTTTCTTGTGTGTTTCGTTTAACTAGAACACAACGATTATTTTCAATATCCCTAGGACCAATTTCTAAACGCAATGGAACACCTTTCATTTCCCAATCCGCAAACTTATACCCTGGTGTTTTATCAGTTTCATCAATTTTGACTCTTATATTATGTTTAGTTAACAATTCATATATTTTTCTTGCCTCTGGTAAGACATTTGGTTTTTGTTGTGCGATTGGTATAATAACAACTTGAATAGGCGCAACATAAGGTGGCAATACCAAACCATTATCATCACCATGAACCATAATAATTGATCCAATTAATCTTGTTGAGACGCCCCATGATGTTTGATATGGAGTCTCTAATTTGCCTTCTTTTGATTGATAAGAAACATTGAATGCTTTTGCAAATCCTTGACCAAAATAATGGGTCGTCCCACTTTGCAAAGCTTTTCCATCTGGCATTAAAGCTTCAATGGAATAAGTTTCTAATGCGCCGGCAAATTTTTCTTTATCAGTCTTTTTGCCTTTAACAAAAGGTATGGCTAAAATATCTTTACCTAACTCATCGTATATTTCCAACATAGATAATGTTTCGTGTCTTGCCTCTTGTTCTGTTAAATGCATAGTGTGTCCTTCTTGCCATAAAAATTCACTGCCTCTTAGAAATGGACGAGTAGTTTTTTCCCAACGGACAACCGAACACCACTGATTATATTTTTTTGGTAAATCACGATATGAAGAAATAACTTTTGCGTAATGCTGGCAAAATAAAACTTCTGATGTTGGACGGATAATTAAACGATCTTCTAATTTATTTTTACCACCGATTGTTGCGATTAATGTTTCTGGTGCAAAACCTTCAACATGTTCTTTTTCTTTATTGAATAAAGATTCTGGAATGACCAAAGGCATATAAATATTTTCATGTCCGGTTTGTTTAAAACGCATATCTAAATAGTTTTTGATATTTTCCCATAAAGCATATCCGTATGGACGATAAATAATAAATCCTTTAACATCACTATAATCCATTAATTCTGCCTTTAAACAAACATCAGTATACCATTGTGCAAAATCATCTTCTTGTCTAGTTATCGATTCGTTTTTAATTACATTGTTTTCTTTCATAATCACACCTCTTTATTTAATAAAATCTATCAATTTTTCAAATTTTTTCTTTTCGACTGGCAATATCATCTCACTTGAAGGTGATATAGCTTCACTAGAAACAAAGTTTACACCACTTTTAACCATCAATTCAACAGATTGCCAACCTTCTAGACCAGTAGCGATAATTGGTTTTTTAAATTTTAATAATGATTCAATCAAAGCTCTTAAAGATAATCGAGTCAAATTATTTTTCTTTAATTCACCAGTCATTGAGGTTCCGGCAATAAAATAATCAAAAATTTTATAGAAATTTACATCTAATAGTAAATTTTTATCCATCATAGAAAGTGCTAATTCATAGCCAAGTAATTTTAAAGTAGATAAAGAATTCATCAACTCTTTTAAATGAGATGATGTTTGAGAAATTTCTTGTTCTTCAAAAATCAAAACCAAGTGAACTTTATCAATTCTTGTTATTTGTGGCAAAATTGTTTGAATGTTTTCAAAATCTAAAATAGAGACAGGAAAAAATAATAATGATTTAGGTCGTGGATTTTCATCAGCGTATCTTGGTATAACATTTTTAGCAACGACCGCGAATAATTCGCGATCTTTATGACACGTGTGAGCGTATTTCATCATCTCATTATAAGAAGAAAAAGACGCTCCATACGTTTTAATAGATTCGATATATCCCAAAACTTTTTTACCTTTAACGTCCACTATTGGACGAAACAAATACCGGATTTTATCATCACGAATTAAAGAATCAATTAATTCTTTGTTTTTCTCTTCGTTTAATTCTTTGACAACATTTTTTTCGTAAAAACATATTTCTCTATTTTCATTTATTGCTATAAATGATGCTTCTTGAGCACTTTTAACAATATTATTAAAATCTTGATAAAACTTATTATTTTGGACAATACCAATAGTCAATTTAAAATAACGACTAAAATCATTTAGCAACATAACCTTATGAATGGTATTTGATAATGATAATGCTAATTGGTAAGCATCCTTTTTATCAGTTAATTTTAAATCAAATATCAATATTTCAGAAGCATTAACCTCGCACAAATATCTAGGATGTTTTTTATCTTTTGCATATGGATAAACACTATTTTTAATTTTTAAAAGCATCAATCTTTCTTCTTCGCTTTCTGCAAATGCTAGTTGATTAACATAAGTGAATCGTAAAGAAAAAGTAAAACCTTTTAATGATTTGTTATTTTCGATAATTATTTTTATAGTGGACATATTAACAATAGTGTTTGATATTAGTTTCTTTTTGGTTTTTTCACTGGTGTTAACTGAAAGATACTTTAATGTTTGCATTTCTAAATGAATAACATTTTGTTTTTTGTGAAAAGAAATAAGTTTTAAAAGTGAAAAGAAATTCAATTCGGTGTCGGTATCGCTAATACTTTGAACTTCTAAATAAGGAGTAATATCTTCTTTTTGTGAAGAGATATCAGCAAACCAATTTTTAATTTTATCAACATCAGTGGCGTTGAAAAAATTATAAAACTCGCTCATATTAATAGTTTTTTTATTTTTCATATCAACACGATCAAAATATTTTACGACACCATTTTTAACATCAATAGAAAATATTCTTAATGTATTTGATTCGTTTTTGATTTTTGTAGTATAACGATGCACTACTGATTTTCCATATGAAAAAGAAATAATAAAATATGCTAATAATGCAATGATAAAAATACCTAAAATGATAACTAAATAAAAATATGGGTGTGAGGTATTAAACCATTCAACCGAAAGCAAAAATACATTAGTTAGTTTTACCATATCATAAATATTTTAAATTAATAATTTGATTTTTCAAATTATAAATTTTTATCATTCAGATTTGAAGCACTATCCTACTGGTGGAGGTGGGGGTGGAAGAGGAATGCTACTTTCAAGCGATGCTATAACTCCAGTATCGGTCATTTCTAAATAATAAGTTTCGCTTATACCACTGAATTTTAAAGTAATATGTCCGTTCATTAATATGACAGTAAAATCAGTATACACTGTTGGCAATCCACTTGAGACAGATGTGTAGGTTAGTTCAAATCCGTTAATAATACCACCTAATCCATAATGGTTATCAAATGTATAAGTGTTGCCACTTTCATCGGTATAAGTACCAACAAATGAACTATAATTAACATCATTTAAAATTAGTTCAATATCGTTATATGTTATCTTTTTAACTCCATCGACAGTTGATAGTATAATTGTTGATATTTCACCATTTATTGTCACTTCAATATTTAATGTATCATCTACAATTTTAATGTTGTTAATTAATGCTTCTACTCCATTAATCATTATTTTGTTTTGGTAAATAGCAATTATGCTAGTGTTAGTTGAATCGACATAAATACCACTATAATTAAATAATTCTTCTCTTACATACCTAGTTTCAACGACAAGTAAAGAATAATCTTCAAAATAACAATTAATCCACATTCCATCATAATAAAAGGAAATAACAGGAGAAACTTCACCATTACCAAGAGGATACATTTGTAATTGATATTCCATTTCTTGATGATAAATTAATCCATCACCTTTTTCATTTAAGGTATCAGCGTAAAAATGACCATCGCTAGTAAGTTCGAAACCTTCGACACCATATTGTCCTTCATATTTATATACGCCAACTAATTTGTTAAATGTATCAAGTGGAATATAACTATCATTTGCAATATATTGTTCGTTTTCCAAAATATATTCTGTCCATTGCCCACCTTCAGAATAAATTAATTCTAAATACTCACCAGCAAGTTCAAAATCAACAGCAATTAAATACGAAAAAGAATATGCATCATAAATGGGAATTAAAACAAAAGAAAGATTTTCATTTTTATAATCTAAATTAATTTTCTCGTTATCATAAATAAAAGATATTTTTTCTTTTCCGTTAGTGTAATCTTTGTTATCTAGATTATCAAAAAAAGATATATCAAATAAATACTTTATTTTTCCATCGATGTTATTAGTCATAGCAAATATTTTATTTTCATAATCGATAACACTTATCGACCAATCAGAATAAACAAGTTTTGGATAATCTTCTCTTGGATTATATTTAAAATATCCTTCAAAAGTTTGATTATTAGAACTTAATGTTAAATTAGAATCAACATTATAAAAATGAACTATGGATCCATTTGATGTATAAACAATTTGAAAATAAGTTCGTTGGAAAGCTTCTAAAAAAGCATCGTAATTAATTAAATAGGAAAAAGATTCATTTGCATACATTTCTATAGATATATTTGTTTTAAATTCGATAAATACAACATTTTCATTATATCCATCAACATGGGTCGAAATGCCTAATTTATCTTCAAAAATAACTACTTCGAATTCATTTTGCTGATTGTTAATTAGAAGTGTTCCATCAATTAAATTCGCATTGTCGAGTTGAAAACTATATACAAAACCAACTTCATTTTTATATGTCCCAACCAAATGTTCAAGAGTATTATACGGATAATAGTTAATTTTATTATTTTCAATCCACTTTAATCCATAAGCGGTAGATTGAAGAAGTGCTTCTCTGCTGTCATTATAAATTTTTAGATAAGAACCATTATCATAAATAAGTTCAATGTTGAACGATTCTCCATCAATCATCAATTCTGAGTTAATAGAATATTCCCATGTGTTTTCATCATAAACTGGAGAATATTCAAACGATAAAGTTTTATTATCATCAACAAAATAAGTCCCATATACAAATGATAGATCAGCATAATATGCTTCGCTATCATAAAGAACATCATAAAGCGAAGCAATCCCATTATTGATAGTCAAATAGCAAGAATAATAAAGATAATCATCTTCGTAATCTAAGATGTCGATCATTGTTTTTAATTCACCATCGATATATGCAAAATATGTTGATACATAGTAATAATCATTATCATAAGACCATAAGAATAAAGTGGTTGATTAACCGTAAAGGTATCTAAATCACTAACATATTCATCTGTAATAACGATAGGAATATTATAAGGACTAGAATCACCATACGCAGTGTATGTACCTACAAATTGAGTGATATCTGGCATAAAAGTATCAATAATTTCAAAATTTTCTCCATTTTGAATATCTAAAATGACTTCCATTTTTTCACTGTTAGAAAGATATAAACGATATGCATCTCCGCCATTAAAATTTTCTAAATATAATATTTCTTCGGCTTCATCATAATCAATATAAGATAAAGTTAAATCATCTAAAACAGCTTCTTTTTCGTTTACGGTAAGTATTCCAGTAGGAGCATAAAATTTACCTAATAAAAATGATGGTGGATTAACGTTAACTTCACTTGAAGAAGATGAACTACCACCAACACTTGTTGTAGATGAATTCTCGCTAGATGTATTATCAACATTATTACATCCAGCAAGAAGAAGCGAAAAAACTACCGCTAAAAATAAAAAAGATTTTTTCTCCATTAATTGTCACTCCTTTCATTTTTTCTGACTTAAATATTTTATCAAATATTTGAAAAAGAGTACACAAAATAAGTCAGTTTTGCAGTGATTTTATTTAAATTTATATGTATTTTATTTGCTATAGCAATCTAATTCGTGTCTTTATGATAATTTAAATTATTAACATCAAATATTTTTAAAACGAATAACAAAAGAATCATAATTATCAAGCTTTTTTTTGATAAAAATATTAAATATATGATTTTTCTTGTTTTACATCTCTTGTTTATACTCAGTTCGTTATGCTACTTTTTAATTCCTTTAAATAGACCTATTTTCGATGTTAAACTCTAATTTATTGTTAAAACTTCTATGATTCTTTAATTAATTGATGTGAGACATAAAAAACCTTCCAATCCTAAGCTGTGAATTTAACAACTTGTATTAAAGTTTATCGAATAAAACAATCTTTTTAAAGATACGTACACGTTTAAATTATCCACTAATTGATAAAAAACTTGAACTAGTTATTTTCTGTTCAAGTTTATATTTTTATATCGTATGGACAAGAATACCTATTTTAATGCGGTTGCGACCCCTAGTTATAAAGCGCAACCCCCTTGCCAACTTTGCAACCCCTATATAAAGTTGAGGTTTTATCGATATTTCCCATAGTATTCTTCTTTGCCCGCCAATCTTGGCCTTGTGGCTCACCCCGTACCCTTCTCACCATATGGAGATCTCAAAGCTGTTTTGATGGGGATATAAATTAAAAAAGTCTGGATACACCTAGAAATTTTCTAAGTTTATATCAGACATATCGTACTTTTATGAGGTGGTTCTCTCATTTTTAAAAAATTTCTCGTAAAATATTATGTCAAATGAGAGAAACTATAATTTCACTATGTAATATGTTGTTTTACCAGAACCTTGTTTTTCAAGTTTTCCTTCCTCTACCATTTTAGCCATTGCTTTTTCAATAGCGCTAATAGATAAACTTGGGCATAATTCCGCAATATTAGATTTTGTAATTTTGCCAAGTTTTTGCTTAATTGCATTATCAACCAGTTCATATGCAGACAGCTTTTTAGATATTAGTTTTACTCGTTGTTCAAAATCATCATAGGCCATCTCAATAATGCTTAGTAAATATTTAACAAATGGGGTTGGATTATCATTTCCTTCGTGCCATCCATGTTGAGAATCGAACAAGGCATCATAATATAAATCTTTTATCTTTGATATTTTTGCTTCTAAAGAAATATATTTTCCAACATAATATCCAGATTTATATAAAAGTAAAGTTGTAAGTAACCTAGACATTCTTCCATTACCATCATTAAATGGATGTATACATAAAAAATCATGAATAAAAATGGGGATTAAAATAAGTGGATCAACTTCTTTTTTTTCTGCCGCCTTATTATATTCATCACATAAATTTTTAATTGCGAAAGGAGTTTCAAATGGTGAAAGCGGGGTAAATAAAGTATAACTATTACCTTTTTCATCAGTTGTACTTATATAATTTTGGACATTTTTAAATTTCCCACCATCATTAACTTCATCATTATGAGAACATAAAATAGAATGTAATTGTAAAATATAATTAGGCGTTAATGGAATATATTCAAAACTATCGTGAATAGTTGATAATGCATCTCTATATCCTGCTATTTCTTTTTCGTTTCTATTTTTTGGAGTAGTCTTTTCGTTTATAAGTTGTTTTAATCTTGAATCAGTTGTTCTAATTCCTTCTATTGCATTACTTGCTTCAGTACTTTGTATTTTAGCAATTTCAACTAATCTATTCAAATCATCAGGTTTTTGAGCCAAATATAGCTCTTGTTTTCCCTTTGCTTCATGAATATTTGCTACCTTAAGAAGTATTTCATTATTCCAAGATTTATATTTTAGTTTACTATAATCAAATTCTCTCATATTCAACCTCTTTCCCATAAATTATAACACAAAATGAGAGAAAAACTAATAATTATGAGTAAAGTTCATCAAAATTAAATATACCAGCTGCATTTTAACCTATGACTTCCACACCATTTTAAAAATAATTAAGATTAATATGAACATTCTTGAGCTTGGGAAATATCAATTTAAAATGTTAATATTTTTTTAATTTTCCCCATCTTTAACTTTCGAAAATTCTCCTGCTAAAAAATTAAATATCTTTTTTCTATTTATATAATCAGCCATTTCTTTTAATCTATAACTGTCTAAAATAATTTTTACAATATTCAAATGATGGCGACCCCACCGAGAATCGAACTCGGGATTAGACCTTGAGAGGGTCTCGTCTTAACCTCTTGACCATGGGGCCATTGACTTGTTGTCTTTATGATATTACAACAAAGTCACGATTTTATCAATACGACGCATAACTTCGTTTTTGCCCAAAACTACCATCACGCAATATAAATTAGGAGCGTTTTTTCGATTGCACAAAGTTATTCTTAACATTTCTGCAACATCGCCTACTTGCCCTACATACATATCTTTGTTTTGCTTATATTCTTTATTTGAGGAAGCGAAATTATGTTTTGAGGCAATTTCTTTCATTTGTTCAAACCATTCATTTTGAGGTTTGCTAAAATCTAGTTTTTTTAAATCCAACAAAACATTTTTAATAATCGTTTTATCAATATTTTGATTAAACAAATTAATATCAATATTAACATCATATAAATCATGGTAGAAAAATCCAATATAATCTAACATGTTACCAAATTTATAATAATCTTTTCTTGGTTTTTCTACTTCTCTTTCTATATTCATTATTTCTTCAAAATATTCATGATTTAAATTAATGTGATATAAAAGATTTTGATCGTGTTTATTGGCAAAATCTAAAGCCATTAATAACATTTCGTGTTTTGTTTTTCTAGCCAAAATTTCGCGAGCGAAGAACTGTAATTTATTTATATCAAACAAGGCACCATCTAATGACATTTTACTAAATGAAAATTCAAATTCTTCCATATTTTTAAAATCGTGTTCAAAAATCCATTCTTCAAAATTAGAATTAGCGATTGTCATCAAATACATGATAAGTGCTTCGCTTGGATAACCATCATCTAAAAAATAACTAACTGCTGCTTCAGCGTCTTTTCTTTTTGATAATTTACGTTTGTTACCATTTTCATCAACTTTCATGATTACTGGCACGTGAGCGTATTTTGGGGGTTGCCAATTCATTGCTTTAAATAATTGCAAATGAATTGGTAGTGATGAAATCCATTCTTCCCCACGTATTACTGTCGTTGTATGCATAAAATGATCATCACAAACATGAGCAAAATGATATGTGGGAAGGCCATCTGATTTATAAATGACAATATCTTGATCGTTTTCTGCGATTGAAAAAGTTCCATGAATTAAATCATCGACTTTAATTTTATTATTATGATTTCCACTTGACTTAAATCTAATTACAAATGGTTCATTATTTTTAATTTTTCCATAAGCTTCATCAAGAGAAAGACTTCGACATTTTGCATATGGTCCATAATATCCCGGCAATATTTTATTTGCTTCTTGAACAGTTCTTAATTCTTCAATATCTTTGCTTGAACAAAAACATGGATACGCTAATCCTTGCTGTAAAAGGTATTTAATACAGATTTTATAAATTTCAGAACGTTGGCTTTGAATATATGGACCATAATCTCCCTTTTGATGTGAACCAAAATAGCCTTCATTTGGAACGATATTAAATTGTTTCATTTCTTCTAACAATTTTTCTCCAGACCCTTGAATTTCCCTTTTAGTATCTGTATCTTCTAAACGAATATAAAAAACACCATTTGTTTGTTTTGCTAATTTTTGACAAATCATTGAAGTAAATAAACTTCCAGTATGCAAAAACCCAGTAGGAGAAGGTGCAAAACGCGTTACTTCCGCATCTTGTGGAAGATTTCTACTTGGAAAAAGTTTTTCTAAATCATCAATTGTTTTAGTTACTTCAGGAAAAATAAGATCCGCTAATTGTTTTGATGTAATCATTTTTTTAAACTCCTTAAAATAATTATTGAAAGTTAAATTTACTTTGATTATAATAATACACGCTGTAATGCAGGTGTAGTTCAGTGGTAGAACACTACCTTGCCAAGGTAGTTATGCGAGTTCGATTCTCGTCACCTGCTCCAGATGACGACATCCTAGGTAGACCTAGGTTTTTTATTTTAAACCGAAAGCCAATATATTTTAGCATATTATTTTAGAAAAATAATAGAAAATAGTATTATGAGTCTTTATTATCTACATCATTTCCATTTTCGTTTTTTTCTTTGGAATTAAATTCATCTTTTTGCTTTTCTAAATCATGCAAATTCTGATTCATAATATTAATTTGATTCTGTAAATTGTTCATCATCATTTCCCTAGCAATATTAGGAGCACTTAAAAATGTTTCTTGGTGCGATAAATATATAGTTTCCATATTAGAAAAATACATTGGTAAATAAAATATCATCGCTACAATAGCGAAAATAATAGCAAAACTAATTGCATAATAAAAATTATAATCTAGATAAAAACTGCAGCATGTTCCACCAACAAAACCAGCTACAAATAAGAGATATAAAGGCCAATTTAAAGACCAATATTCTTTAATAAGATTTTTTCTTATTTTATTTTTGGCAACTCTATATACCACCTTGCTATATTGAGGAGCAAATCTTGAATTTTGTATTCTAAAATAAATATAAAATGAATTAAATGACATGCTAACAAAAGCTCCAATAGCACCTATTCCAATACTAGGTAAATAAGCAATATAAAAACAGGTGCGTATTTCATCATTATTTATCAAAGACATTACATCTTCAACGTTTCCATTATATATACTATTCATCACTTCCTCTAATTGTTGTGAAAAATTTGGAAAAATACTTAAGCAAATTGATTCAGATATAAATGAAAAAATAGTAGAAAAAATACTAAACAATATTATTCCGAAAGCTGCAGACAATATAAAACGATAGCAACCTCGAAATGTTGATTTAAAATATGATGAAAAAAATCTAAAAAATAAACGCCAATTGGGATTTGCATCTTGACGGAAACCAAAAATAGCTACTTGAATCGCAAACACTACCGGCATAAATAAAAACGGAAAAACGATTAGTGTTCCGATTCCAAAACCAATCAAATCAAGTGAAAAAGTTACTGCTCCACACAAAACTAAAATTAATGATAAAAATATAAAATAAAGTATATTCTTTTTAAAATTTAAAAAAGATACCTTAAGAAGATTTTTTAGCACGACGTTTACCTCTTCGATTAAATTTATCTAATTCTTTAACAACAATTTGTAATTGATCAGCATTTATTTGTTGAATTGGTCTAGACTCGATGGCTTTTATTAGTTTTGAAAGATTGCTAGCTTGTATTAAATAAAATTGTTTGCTAGTTTGCTCAATATCAATAGCACATTCATCATTGACTAAAGATATTCCTATCATAAGAGAAGAATCAATATTGGTTATTAAAGATAATCTTTTCAATATGAGTTTGCTATCATTTAAAGGATTGTCAGCGTATGATTTAGTATTGTTTGGAGAAACAAGAATTAACGATTGATTATCAACATTTCCAACAAGCGAACCATTGTAATAATAATCATTTATTAGATAAATAAACTTATCGCCAAATAAAACATGATCAATTTTAGCGTTTTTAGTATCTTCATAACTAAATATAAAATCATTTATTAAATAAAAATCTTCGTATAGAGCAATTTTATAAATTTTTTTGCCATATAAATCTTTAAATTTTTTTCGATATATTTTGCGCATTATCGGTTTATATAACAAAATGAATACAATAAAAATAACAATAATTGGAACAACTATAATAAACGTAATTTGGATAGGATCTAAATCAACAAGTGTAATAGGCATAATGTTTCCTTTCGTTTAATCAAAAATCGTTTCGTTATTTATTGCGGCATGCAACATTTTTTTAATTTCAGGTAGAGATACTTTATCACAATATGTCGGCAAATTGTCAATATCAAAGAAAAATATTCCATCAGTTTCATATTCATGTTCCACTAATTCACCATTCAATTTAGCTAAAAATACAATTACATATTCAGGGACGCTTGTTTTTTGTTTAAATGGCGTTCGATTTAATATGCCGACAAGACGAATAATTTCTACGTTTGCACCAGCTTCTTGAAGACATTCTTTTTTTGCTGCTTCACTAGGTGAATCGTATAGATCACACCACCCACCTGGCAATGAAAATGATTCATCTTTTTTTTCTCTAACCATTAAAACCTTTGTTTTATCATTATTTAAAATGATGGTCCTAACAGAAATGTTTGGAGTGGGATAAACGTCTCTTTTAAAATAATTGTTACGATTAAGCTTTATATTTTCAAAATCTTCTAAAAACCTTAAAGTTAAATTATTAATTTCCTGATAGTTTGAAATTGCATATGGGTCTTTGCTGTAAACTAAACCAATTTTTGCAATTGATTGAACTTTGATTAAAAAATCATAAATTTCTTTTGAATCCATATATTTATTATAAATATAATAGTGAGAAAATGATAATAAAAGATTTTAATTATAAAAGATACGCAATTTTTAAAAAAATTATTATAATATCTTCATATGAGTAAAGAAGATATTGTCATTTTGATATCTGTTATTTGTGCCTTTGTAATTGGGATTATCATATTTTTCATCGCATGTATTTATCGTGTCAAAAAAAATTCAGTAATCATTATCGAAAAAATGCAAGAATTTTATAATTGCTATTATGAAGGATGGTACTTTTTCTGGCCGTTTGTTTATCGTAGAGTTGCCTATTATCATTTAAAAAATAACAAAAAAACTTTTCGCTTAAATAATGGAAAAAAAGCTGAAATAACATACGACATAAATGATCCTAAAATGTTTTATTATTCTAAAAAAACTGTTGATGGATTTATAAATGAAATAACACTTTTAAAAGATGATATAAATTTTGATTACCTTAAAATTAATTTGCAAAAAATTGGAGTAGAATTAAGGGACATTAGACAAGTTAAGGAAATTTACGATTGAATTATTTCATTAATAATTGTTATAGCCTTATTTAATATTTCATGACAACGTTTAGAATCAATAGAGGAAACTGTTATCCTAATTAAAGGTTCGGTGCCGCTTTCTCTAATGAGCAATTTCTCATTATATTTAATTTCTTTTAATATTTTTTTTATACGGGTATCAGAAATAATTTTTTTATAGTTTTCGCGTTTGTTATTTACCTTAATATTGTGCAAAATCTGTGGAAAAATGTGCAAATCCTCAATTAAATCATCTAAACTAGCGTTATAATAAGAAATTATATTTAGCATGTAAATAGCGCTTAAAAGTCCATCGCCAGTACACAAATCATCATAATGAATAATATGTCCGCTTTGCTCTCCACCAAGATTTAAATTAAAATCAGCGAGAGCCTTTTCAACATATTTATCACCTACATCAACAGTTACATAAGAAACATTAATATTATCTAAATCATACTTCAAACCATTATTTGACATGCTAGTAAGAACAATTTGATTATTACTTAATCTATTGCAATCTTTTAAATATTTAGCGTTCAAATATAGTTGAAAATCACCATCACAAACAATACCTTTTTTTGTTACACAAATTAATCTATCTCCATCACCATCAAAACTAAAACCGACATCATAATTTCCTTCTTTAATATGATTGATTAAGCAATCTATATGTGTTGATCCACAGTCTTTATTAATATCTTTTCCATTGTAATCGGCATTAATTATTTTAACATTTTGATGTAAGTGTTCCTTAAACAATGTTTTAGCAAATAAGGATGTGCTTCCATGAGCACAATCGATAAGAATGTTATAGGAATTATTAAACTTATATTTTTCTGAAAGGAAGATAATATAATCTTTTAATAATTTTTTTGATGAATAAATGTATTTCTTATCATAATAATTAATCGAAGAATTATTTTTATTATTATTAATATATTCTTCAATCGCAAATTCCAAGTCGTCACTGATTTTTCTTCCATCTTTTGAGAAAATTTTTATTCCATTATCTGTATATGAATTATGTGATGCACTAATCATTATTCCAAAATCAAATTTTTTTTCTTCTTGTAATAAATAAGACATCGAAGGAGTAGTTGAAATATCTAAATTATAAATTTCTGCCCCGCTAGAATAAAGTCCATCAGAAATATCATTTAGAATCTGCTCTCCGCTTTCTCTAGTATCACGAGCAATCAAAATTTTGTTTTTTTTATTATTATAATTGCCAAGAAATTTTCCTATTGAAAAACAAAAATGCCTATCAAACATATAGGCATTTAATCTAATTCCATCAGTGCCAAAATATTTATTCTTCTTCTGTGGAGTTTTCATAATCAATCATATAATTTTCAAATACTCTTAAAAAGTTTTCACTAGTGACTGATTCTATTTGTCCATTGACAGCAAAAGAAATACGACCAGTTTCTTCACTTACAACAATAGTCACCGAGTCACTTACTTCGCTAATTCCAATAGCAGCACGATGTCTTGAACCATATTTATTGGTAAACGCTTTTGTTGATGGAGTAAAAAATACCGCAGCAGACTTAATCATATCACCATGAATAATAACTGCCCCATCATGAAGTCTAGTGCCAGGATAAAAAATAGTCATTAATAATTCTTGACTAATTGGAGCGTCAATTTTAACGCCATTTTTGCAAAAATCGTCAAGTAGTGTTTGTCTTTCAAAAGTCATTAAAGCACCAATTTTAGCTTTTGATAAAGCTTTTACAGTACTATCAATAATTTGATAAGTAGCGTGTCTATCAAATATTTTTTCAACATGATTTTTATTCGATTTTGGATTGGCTCTTTTAAAAGGATTAGCAATGTAATAACGTAAGTCGCCAATATTAGCAAAAAGCATAACTGCAACCAAACAAGAAGTTATAGCTGAAACGACAATAAGTGCCAATTGTAAAGAGAAAATATAAGACAAAATCGTTAAGCCAAAAGAAATACCTAAAAGTATATAACCCGATTTTCTTTTAATAGCTTTCACAAAAATAAAAAACAAAAGACCATATATCAAAGTAATGATAATGATATCTAAAATAATGTTACCTAAATCAGCACCATAAGGCTCGTTTATTGTGTCCCAAATAAAATTCATAAAAAGAATTTCTCCCTAAATTATAGTAACAAAAAACAATGCAAATTTGTATAAAAAATGAACAAAATTGGTGTTTTAAAAAATAATAATCAAGTTTTGCAAAGATTTTGAAAAAAATTATTTTAAAAAAACAATATTTTGTTTGTTTTGTTTAGGTTTTGCAACTGTATTTTTATGTTTTGAAAAATAATTCTCTACCCTTTCTTCACCTAAATTTGTAATTTTTAAAAACGTATCGTTATATTTTTCTATGTATAAATTTTCAATAAGTTTTGCTTTATGTAATTTAATTAAACGAAGCGAAATTTGTTTTTGAGAAGAACTTTTTATGGTACCAAAATAAGAATTATTTTTTAACATTTCAGTTTCATTATTTATTATGCCTTTTGCGATGCAATATACTCCATATCTATTAGAGGTCAAATTCACATCGTTGAGTTGTAATATAATTTGCAGGAGTCGATAATCTATTAATGTTAATTTAAATGCTTTTTCCATGTGATTATTATACAAATAATATGATGATATATTGAAGAAAATAAAGTATAATTTAATTACAAATAAAGGAGATCATATTATGCCAACACCTCATATTAATGCTTTAGAAAATGATTTTGCAAAAGTAGTCCTAATGCCAGGAGATCCTCTTCGCGCTAAGTGGATAGTGGAAACATTTTTACACGACTATAAGCAAGTAAATTCAGTTCGTGGAATACTAGGATATACTGGATATACAAAAAATAACAAATTAATATCAGTTATGGCTTCTGGTATGGGTATACCATCAATTGGTATTTATTGTCATGAACTATATACATCTTATAATGTTGAAACAATTATTCGAGTTGGTACCTGTGGAGCGTATCAAGACAATATCAACTTATTTGACGTTTTATTATGTTCTAGTGCCTCTACAGATTCAAATTGGTACAAACAATACGATGTTCCGCAATTAAGTGCAGCAAGCGACTTTGAATTAACTTTACAAGCATACGAAATATTAAAAAAGAAAAATATGCCATTGCATGTAGGACAAATTTTAAGTGCAGATGTATTTTACGATGAAGATCCTAATCTTTGGAAAAAATGGGCCAAATTAAATGTTATGGGCGTTGAAATGGAATCATACGCTCTTTACACCACCGCTATGAGATACAAAAAAAGAGCACTTTGTATTTTAACTGTAACAGATCATTTTATAAAAAAAGAAAAATTGACTAGTGAACAAAGACAACTTGGTTTAGCTAAAATGATTGAAGTTGCCATAGAAACCGCTGAAAAATTTGCCTAAATATGGAACAAATTAATTTATTTGAAAAAATAGATTCGCAGCCTTTAGCGGCAAGACTTAGACCAAATACTTTAGAAGATTTTATCGGACAAAAACATCTTTTAGGTAAAGGCAAAGTTTTAAGAAATATTATCGAAAGCGATAATGTCGGGTCGATGATATTTTGGGGTCCGCCAGGTGTTGGCAAAACAACACTTGCAAGAATAATAGCAAATAAAACCAAAGCTCATTTTATTGATTTTAGTGCTGTAACATCTGGCATAAAAGAAATAAAAAACGTTATGGAAGAAGCGGAAAAAAATAGACAGTTTGGTGAAAAAACTATTTTGTTTGTGGATGAAATACATCGCTTTAACAAGGCTCAGCAAGATGCTTTTTTACCATATGTAGAAAAAGGGAGCATAATATTGATAGGTGCAACAACAGAAAATCCTTCATTTGAAGTGAATTCTGCGCTTTTATCTCGCTGTAAAGTATTTGTATTAAATCAATTATCTACTGATGATATTTTAGAAATTTTGCAAAACGCTCTTAAAAGTCCAAATGGTTACGGAAATCAAAAAATAAATATTTCTAAAGAATTATTAAATGCAATTGCATTATTTTCAAATGGAGATGCAAGAAATGCTCTTACCACCTTAGAAATGGCAATTTTAAATGGGAAAGTTAAAAGCGATGGCTCTATTTTAGTTGATAAAAACAATATAGAGCAATGCACTTCTAAAAAAACTTTCTTATATGATAAAAAAGGAGAAGAACATTATAACTTGATAAGTGCCTTACATAAGTCGATGAGAAATTCAGATCCAGACGCTGCGATATATTGGTTAGCCAGAATGTTAGAGTCTGGAGAAGATCCATTATATATTGCAAGAAGAATAATTCGTTTTGCTAGTGAAGATATTGGTCTTGCTGATTCTAAGGCATTATCAATCGCTGTAGATGCTTATCAAGCCTGCCACTATTTAGGGATGCCAGAATGCAATGTTATTTTAACTCACGCTGTTACATATATGGCAATGTCTCCAAAATCAAATTCAATGGAAGTTGCATATAATTTAGCAAAAGAAGACGCTTTAAATATGCTAGACGAACCTGTCCCATTGGTGATAAGAAATGCTGAAACTTCATTAATGAAAAATTTAGGATATGGAAAAGGTTATGTTTATGCTCACGACACAAAAGAAAAAATGGCGAACATGCAATGTTTACCAGATTCTTTAAAAAATAAAATATATTATCATCCTAGTGAAGAAGGATTAGAAATTAGATATAAAGAACGTCTAAAACAAATAAAAGAAATTAAAGAAAAATTAAAGTCTAAATAATTTTAATATAATCCGATTTGCGAGGTTTTGCTTCTGTCTTAAGTTCTTTTGGATAGCCAATGGCTAGACTACCAACCCCTTTTAAAGATTCGGAAAGACCCCACTTTTTTAAAAGTTGTTTTCCTTGTTCGGTTTCAAACATTTCTCGCTCACGATGTATCCAACAACTTCCTATTCCTAAAGATGTTGCTGCTAACATCATATTTTCTAAAGCACAACTACCGTCTTCAATATATGTATTAATATTACTATCTGCTAAAACAAGAATGATATATGGTGCACCATAGTAGGGATCATTATGAGAATTTAATATTTGAGCATTAAGTTTACTAACAAGGTTTCGTTCATCAGGATTAGTAATAGCAACAATTACAGGAGATTGAGCACCCCTACCGCTAGGAGCGTAAGTTCCAGCAAGAAGAATTTGATCTAATTCATCTTTTAAAATTGGCTTATTTAAAAACGAACGACAACTACGACGCAAGATAATATTATTTATAATTTCGTTTAACATATTCTCTCCTTAAATATTATTTATTACACCACAAAATAATTTTATATTATTTCTTGAAATAACATAGCCAAAAGATTTGTCTACTACAAAATGTTCATATACATCGGTATATCCATCTGGGCCAGGACTAGTGGATATAATTTGTGCAGTTGCTGCTGCACCTAACATACCAGATTTATCGACAGTTAAATTAACAGTATGTATCACTGAAGAACAACTTCCACCACCATTTGTTAAACTTGATAAATCGCATTGGCTAGAGAAAAAATCTACAATATTAAATTCATCACACAAAATGCCTTTAATATCTTGATCATATTCAGCGTGAAATTCTGGAAACACACAACTTGTGTTGTATCTAAGCATTTCTTCATCGTTTGTAATCGTGTATTCTACATTATCTAAGATATCTAAAGTTTCTTTGTTAAAAACATCTTGTATTGAATATCCATCATTAGGAACAATAAAATCAATTTTAAATCCGTTTTCGGTTGTAGAATAAAATGTTTTAAAGTTCCCATTATCATATGTTCTTCCAAGATTATATTTTGGAGAAATAAATTGTTTGTTTGTGACATTTCCTTTTGAATCAACAAAGGAATATGTCTCATTAGTGTAATTTAAATCTTCACCAAAAATATTCCATGTATCTTTTAAATACAGCGTATTTAATATTACTAATGATGTAAAAGAATCTAAAGCATAATATTTGTCAATTAAGCCGTTTGTTTTTTCAAAAACAAAGTCATGAATCGCCTGTATTGCTCCTTTTGTGTTATTGACAAAATCAACATAAAAAGAGTGAGTTAAAAAATTATTTCCTAAAACATCTAAACAATTTTTCTTAACATCAATATTTTGATTTATCCAAAGAGAATTGCTTAATGATATCATTCCCTCATCATAAATGCTATTTAATTTGAAATACAAATCGTCAAAGCTTTCTAACAAGACATCATAGTCAACACCTAAAGCGGATAAAATTTCTGATTTGGTGTTTCCATTTGTAATAGCACTAGATAACGCTAATGAGGTATAAATCGATATAGGAGAAATAACTAAATTATCATTGCTATCACCATCGTATATTGCATCCATGAATTTATTAGCAAAACTATTTGTGCTATTAATTAAAGTTTCATAAGAAAATTTATTTTTAGTCAGTTCGCTATATTGACTTTTGTCATAAGGTGCACTCAACACTTGATAATTAACTTGATTTGCACAAGATGTTGTTAAACTAAGAATTAAAATGCTAATGAAAGGAAATATTTTTTTCATATTTATATTATCGAACAATCTTTTACCAAAGTAAATTGCGAAAACTATTCATTAACATGATTGCTTTTTTCTTTAATACTTTTAATTAATGCAATAATTATCAAAACAAATTGTGCTACTGCAAACAAAATTGCTGGAACTAATATAATACCAACATAAACCATCAACGCTATGCCATTTCCTAGTGCCTCACCAATACTATCAGCGGAAATTGGTCCAAACAAAATTCTTTCCATTGCTAAATATACATTCATCATAATAACAAATACACTTAATGACATGGTTACATTCAAGATAATATTTAAAATTTTCTTATCTAAATAAATTTCATTCAATATCGTAGAAATAGAAAAAACACTTAAAATATTAATAAGGACAAGTACATATAAAAATAATTTAATGGTTATAGAATTGGTTTCATTTCCACCTAACATTAATGAAAAAATTAAACCAAATGCTAAAATTTCAATAACAAATCCAAATATAGAGATAAGAGATAAAGCTAAATGAGAAAAAGTTTTAGAAATAGGTTTTAAAAAATACTCAATTATTAAATTAATTAGAATTTGAACTTTGATGATTAATGAAATTACAAACGAATTAGAAAGTGCTAAAATTTGAAAATTTATACCACTGATAGAAAAATCATCAATTAAATAACCTATTAAAAATATCAGTAATACCGCTGATGCAATAATTGTTTGAAAAATATATCCCCGGTGTCTTTCTTTAGCAAAAAACAACAAAATTAAAAAAGCAATTAATGAGAATATAACAAAGAAAAAATGAGTAAAAAATAACGAATTATAATTGACGTTTGTGTATAACGTTACAAGAGAAAAAATAAGAAAAATGATAAAGTCAAAAACAACTATTAAACCCAAAAACAAACATTCTTTCTTATTCGTAATTGTCATCGCTATCTATAAGATGATTATATTATATTCACACACAATAAAAAAATAAATGTTTTAGTTGCATGGTAAAACACATGCTTTCACAAAAACTATTAAAAAATTTTAAATTAAAAACTAGTTTTAATTCTCTATATATTTTGATTCTTACCACTCGTTATAATTTTTTATAACTTTTAATATTGCACGCAACACATCTTCAAATCGTATATCGTGAGCAAAATCATACTTGTTTGAATAAGATGCCGCCTTGCAAGAATGTTTTTCTATCATTAATAATTTCATAGCGTCTTTAAATGTAGAAATCTTGCAGTTTTTTGAAAGCTTGTGAAAGAACATTTTGTTAATCGAACTTCTTATCACAACCATTTTTATATGTTTGTGGTTATATTTACAAATATAATTAATGCATATTTTGGAAATACTAAGTTAAATACAAAATTTAAAACGTGGTTTGATGACAAAAAGTTTTATTTATTAAAAAATCTATAACTAATAAGAGTCATAAATATTATTTAACAAGTGGCACGCCAAACAGGATTTGAACCCGCAACCGTTAGATTCGAAGTCTAATGCTCTATCCAATTGAGCTATTGGCGTGTATATAAATTATAATACATTAACAAAATATTGCCTTATTTTTTTACATTTATATTAAATAATGTTATATTTAATTTATGTTTAAGATTGATAAAGATTTATCTTTGATAAACTTCTCTAATACTTTCTTGAAAAAATATGGTGTTAAACCATTTCATAGACAGATCGATTCTCTTTTTGACATCATTAAAGATAAAAAGAAAATAGTCGTTTTGCTTTGCGATGGAATGGGCGATTATTTATTAAATATTCATAAAGATGTTTCTAGTTTTTTGCTAAAACATAAAATATTAACAATCACATCTACTTTTCCTCCTACCACAGTAGCGGCTACTACTGCTTTATTAAGTGGGAAATATCCTTGTGAAACAGGTTATATGGCTTGGTCTCAACCATTTGATGATTTCAAAGTCAATGCTGATGTATTTACTGGTGCAAATAGTCAAACGGACGAGTTTATCGATAAAGAAATAATATATAAACAACTTAAACCTTATATATCAATTACAACATTAATAAACAAAACAAATAATTGTGAAATTGCTTCTTCTGTTTTCCAATATCCAGTTGATAAAAGTGGACCAAAAACTCTTGATGAATTATTAATAAAAGTTCAAGAAAAAGCAAATAGACAAGAAACAACATTTACATACGCTTATTTTACTAATCCAGACCATGATTCACATGATTTTGGTGTAGATTCTATTCAAGTTAAAAATCATATTAAAAACATAAACGATACAGTCCAACAATTTGCTAAAAATAATCCAGAATTTACTATTTTTGTTATTGCCGATCATGGTCAAATTAATATTGAGCCAATTTATTTAGAAGATTATCCAGATTTTTTATCGACTTTATATTATCATCCAAGTTTTGAAGTTCGTTCTCCAAATTTTAAGATAAAAGAAAATAAAAAGGAAGAATTCATCAAATTGTTTAATAAATATTTCTCTAGCGATTTTGAATTATATACAAGGCAAGAAGTTATCAATAATAATTTATTTGGATATGCAAAATATAGCAATGAGGCATTATCATTTTTAGGTGATTGCCTTGCAGTTTCAATTTCAAATAAAGCGATGTTTGTTAGCCGCGATGAAAATCATTTTATTGGTCATCACGGCGGTGGCCTTGACAAAGAAATGATTATAGATGTTTTAGGTTTTAATTTATGAAATATAAAGCTGTTTTTTTTGATTTAGATGGCACTGTTTTAAATACGTTAAAAGATATAACTGAAGCAGTTAATTTTTCTTTGAAAAAACATGGATTTTTACAAAAAGATGAAAAAACAATTCAGACCTATTTAGGATTAGGTTCTAATCATTTAATAAAAAATGCAATGGATGATAAACGTTTGGAATTGTTTGATATTGTCTATAATGATTATAAAAATTATTATTTATCACATTTTGATGTGTACACAAAACCATATCCTGGGGTTTTCGATTTTCTTGCAAAAATCAAACAAAAGGGTGCAAAACTCGCATTAATTTCTAATAAACCAAATGATATTTGCACATTATTAATAAATAAGTTTTATCCAAATTTATTTGATGTTGTATTAGGACAAACTAATAAATTACAAACAAAACCAAATAAAGAAATGATGATTTCAGTAATTCAAAAATTATATTTAAATAATAGTGATGTTTTATATGTTGGCGATAGTGTAATTGATTTAGAATTTGCTAAAAATAGTAATGTTGATTGTATATTAGTTAATTATGGATTTGGTTATTTAGAAAATAGAAAAGATATAAATTGTAAAATAATAAATAATATAAATGAATTGGAGGAATGTTTATGAACGTTTTATTCTTTTTGCTTCCAAAATCAAGTGTTGTATATGTCGAAGAAGACTATTCAATACGTCAAACTTTAGAGAAAATGCAATTTCATCATTATAGTGCGGTTCCTCTTCTTTCAAAAAAAGGAAAATATATCACAACTATTTCTGAAGGGGATTTATTATGGTATTTAAAAGATAATCGTCTTGATTTTGAAAAAACAGAAAAAATCAACATTTGTAAAGTTAAGCCATCAAGAGAAATTAAACCTATATCAATAAATAATGATATGGATTCTCTTATTAATTTAATTTCTAATCAAAACTTTGTTCCTGTAAATGATGATTTAGGCAATTTTATCGGAATTGTTAGAAGAAGTTCTATAATCAACTATCTTGTAGAAAAAATTAAAAAATCTACATAAGAGTGGCAAACAATCTTAAAAATGACCACCACATTCTTTTGAATATATTGATTTTCTTATAATCGGAAAGTTTCCATAGTTGAGAAACTTTTAACGAATTTAGAAAATCTTTTTTCATATTCAAAACTTCTTTCTTATCGTAAATAAAAACACCATTTTCTATATGCAAAAACAAAGAACGATAATCTAAATTAGCGGTACCCACTACCGCGACCTTGTCATCAGAAATAAACATTTTTGAATGGACAAATCCTGGTGTATATTCATAAATTTTTACTCCTGCTTCTAATAAATTCCTATAATAGCTTCTCGTTACAGAGAAAACTAATTTTTTATCGGGAATGTGAGGTGTTAAAACGACAACATTTACACCCTGCTTTGCTGTACTTGTCAAAGCAAATTGTAATTCGTTAGATAAAATTAAATAAGGAGTGGTAATAAATACATAATCTTTAGCACGCATTAAAATATTAATATAAAGCGTTTGAGAAATGGTTTCATTATCAAAAGGAAAATCGCTATATGGTTGAACAAAGCCGCTTTCTTTAACTGGTTTACTAAGTTCATTAGCGTATTTTTCATAATAAAAATTTTTATAATCACTCAGACTATTATCAAGAAAATCCCACAAAGTTAAAAACATTGTGGTTAATCCCCATACTCCTTCCCCTACTAGCATGATTGCGTTATCTTTCCAATGCCCAAAACGCATTTTTAAATTTACATATTCATCCGCGATATTTATTCCACCAGTAAATCCAGTATGACCATCTATTATTAAAAGCTTTCTATGATCACGATTATTCATTTTGACATCTAATAAAGGCTTAAAACGATTATACGTATGACACTTAATGCCTAAATTTATCATCCGCTGTTCAAAATCACTTGGAAGTGTTGTTATACTTCCAAAATCGTCATAGATAATTCGAATATCTAAACCTTCGATAGATTTTTGTTTTAATATTGCTAAAATTGAATTCCACATTTTACCATAGGCGATAATAAAATATTCTATAAAAATGAAGTGCTTAGCATTTTGGAGTTTTTCTAACATCATCGGCCAAGCGATATCTCCAAGGGGAAAATATTTAACAATCGTATCGCCAAATGGTGGGTTTCCGCCTTGCTTATAAAGATATTCAAAAATATGTCCAATGTCAGGATTGTTCTTTTTAACATAATCCAATGCCTTAGTGTCATATTTTGCATCTTTTAAAGAAATATAAATAGGCATTATTTTTTTAATTTGTCGTTTACTAATTTTTTTATTGCCAAAAATCAAATAACAAAAAAATCCCACGATAGGTATAGCCCCAACAAAAAATACCCACGCTAATTTATAAGCAATATTTCCATTCGTGGAAATAATAAAAATCATTTGAAATATACTTAAGATTTCAATAGCAATATATACATATAAAGCTATATTTTTATGCAAATTAGACAGTGCAAAAATAAAAACAAACAATAAACCAATCTCAATTAAAATAATCAAGGCAGTCCAAAAAAATCTACTCGAAAGAAAGCGAAATAGTTTTCTCATAATTTTACTTTTTCAAAATATGTTTGCTCAACTTCCTCTATTTTTCCTTCATCACATAATTTAGCTAAATTTTGATTAATTGGTATTCTTGCTAAAATATCTAAGTTATATTTTTTCGCCACGTCATTAACCTTACTATGCCCAAATATTTCTAACTTTTCTCCACATTTAGGACAAATGGCATATGACATATTTTCTACAAGACCTAAAACTTTAATATTCATCATATTTGCCATTTTAATAGCTTTTTCAACAATCATTGATACAAGATCTTGTGGTGTTGTAACAATAATAATTCCATCAACATTTAATGATCGAAATACAGTTAAAGAAACATCGCCAGTTCCTGGCGGCATATCAATAAATAAATAATCTAAATCGCCATAATTAACATCACTATAAAATTGCTTAACCATACTAGCAATAAGAGGTCCTCGCCAAATAATAGGTTCGGTTTCATCATCCATCATTAAGTTGGCACTTATCAATTTGATATTATTTTTACTTAAAGATGGATAAATATACTCACCGTCGCCTTCTAAACGATCGTGGACACCAAAACATTTTGGAATTGAAGGACCTGTCACATCAGCGTCTAAAATCGCAACTGCTTTCTTTAAGCGATTTTGACTGACCGCTAATAAGGAAGCGACTAAAGATTTACCTACGCCACCTTTCCCCGAAACAATAGCGATAGTTTTTTTAATATGAGAAGCATCATTTAAAGTAGCTTTTAAAGATTGACTTTCTCTAGAAGCACAATCTTGACTGCAATTTTCACAATCGTGGTTACATTCTGACATAATTAATTTTTCTCCTTTTCTTGCTTTTTAACTCTATCAATAATTTCTTTAATTTCTTTATACAAATCGTAAGGATTATCAAGACAAACAAAAGCAAAGCTGTTTACGTAATTATTTTGATAATTAATCATTGGTGAAGATTGTGAACCAAATGATATTCTACCTGTATTCTTTTTCATCAACTTATCAAGAAATGAAACATTAACATTTATAGTACCAATCATATTGATATCTAAGGTTTTAAAATCAACACCAATAAATCCTGAACGAATAATAATTCTTTTATTTGTGCATGCATAAAATGTTTTTTTATAGCTAACTAATACATAAATAATATTCCATATAAACGCTAACAAAATTGCAGCGCTTAACCCGATAATAACATAAAAGAAACCCATTTCAACGATGCTATTAAGTGACAATACTAAAAAAATGATTGCAATAACAAAAAATAAAATAAAGTTTATAAAATAACCGAATTGACTCACGAGACAATATCTTTTTTTGTTTGGACGAATTGTTTTAATAATATATTCGTCTTTATCTAATATACAATCAAACAATGAAATATCTATTTGCTCCATAATTCCTCCAAATATATATAATTATATAATTTAAATATTTATCGACAAGCCTTTACATAACTATAAAATAATTTTAAGTAATCAAAAAACTGCGTAAATTTCTTTTAAATTAGTGCAAAAACGCCATATTTATAATTTAAAGTAATTTATTATATCATCTTAAAATATACAAAATATTCATAATTGTATCTATTATAATCTATACTATAAAAATATTTATCAAATAATTGAGTTGATAACTCATTTTTATTCATAATCATTGGAGTAAAATAATTTTTATAATCATCGATATATGTAACTGGCTGCATTGATGTACTCGTATATTTAAAATTTTCGAAAGGCAAATTAATTTTATTATCGTCATCATCAATGTAATAAAAATCAATTGAATAATAATTATTAGGATTAGCAAAATCTTCTAAAACATTTAATCCATCTGCAGCGTCAAAATCATCTCTTGAAATTTTATTAATATTTAAATAGAAAGTTACGCCTAAATTCTCACCATAAAATTCACCCGGCACTACAAAGTTAGTTCTTTTTTCTATTGCTAAACACGAAGATAAACTTATAAGTGTACAATTTAACAAAAGCAATTTAAAAACTATATTTTTCATAGATTAAATTCCTTATATTTATTCTGTATTAACTGTTTTAATTTGTCAATATAGTAAAACTAAAAAAGCGATGATATGTCACCGCTTTTAATTGATGATTCGTAACGATAATTACTTTTAATTATTGTGTACAACCAGTGTATTCTGCTTCAACACTGCCACTCCAATTATAAATTGTGATATCAAGAGTAATTGTGCCATCAGTATCATAGAACACTACTTTAAGATTATAATTTCCTTCAGGTTCATCCAAAGTAGCGGTATTTGTTTCAGCATCATATGATGTTACGCTAAATTGAGAAAAAATACTAAGAGAATATTCCATGACATATATTCCATCAGAATCAACAGTTAATTCAATCATACAATCAACATCTGTATAAGTACCATAAAATTCACTAGGAATACTGACCGGTTCAACTGCTTCGACAACATTAATAGTCGCTTCAGCATTGAATTCTCCATTAACCAAAACAGAAACTGTACAACTACCTGCTTCTTTGGCAGTTAATGTTAATGTTTCATGATCAAGAGTATCTTCTGTTGTGACAACAGTAGTTTCATTAATCGTCCATTGAACGGATGTTATTGCATCAGTAGTGTAATCAGGAAGTAATGAAACACTAAGTTCAATAGTATCACCAACTGTGTATCCTTCCTCTAAGCCTAAAATCTCAACACCTTCAGCAGGAACACTTTGAATAATATATAGTCCCCATGAATAATCCACTGACATAATGGAAATAGAACCATATGAAGTTTCAACTTCAACATCTAAAGCTAAATCTTCATCATAACTTCTAAAATATACTGGTTCGCCAAATGAATATGAATAAGCATAGAAAGAAACTTCTGCTTGATTATTGACCGAAACAAACATTTCTAAAGTATCATCGCTTGCTTTGACTAATCTTGCACTTGCAACAGTAACTTCTTCATAATTCCAGTCTTTAGAATAATCATCTGGTGATTCTAAATCATAAGTAGCACTATCATAAGAATTGTTATCAACCATTACTGGAGTAATCTCAATAGAAACGGTGTCGGATTTTGTTGAATCAATTGTGCTAGTTGCAGTAATTACAACTGTCCCAGGTTTTCTAGCTTGAAAACTTGGATTGTTGTAATCATCATATACAATACTACCTAATGTATTATCATTCAATGATAACGAATATCCTGTTAAATCAGGTTGTCTAGCCACGACATTAACAGTTAAATCACTAGTTTGATCACATTCCATAGATGCATTTTCACTAGTAATTTCAATAGATGTAACATCAGGTATTTTCTCATTAACTGTGATAGATAGAGTGTCTGTTAATTCTTTATTTTGATTAGCACTAACAGTCAAAATAGATGTGCCAGCTTTTAAAGCTTTAAATTGTCCATTAGCAGCATCCACTACTTGAACAACTGTTTCATCAGAACTTGTAAATGTTACGCTCTTATCAGTTGTGTCAGCAGGTAAAACTGTAATTGGAGTTTGGAAAGTATCATCGACATAAATTGTTTGATTAAATTCGTTAAATTCAACGGATTCCATTAAAACATCAGTTGAAGGTGTTTTATAAAGTCTTAAACCTTGAATAACTGTCCAAACATTTTTGCCAATGAAATTAACATCAAATTCAATACGAATATATCTAGTTAAAGAGTCGAAATTAAGTTCGTATAAAGACATGTTATATGGTGAAACATTTTCTTTATATTCATCAGTAAAATCTTCTGCTAACGTATATTCACTTCCATCAGTAGAAGTATAAACTTTAGCACTGAGATAGTTAATATTTGCATAATGATCTTCAAATTCTAATCCATAGTAGAAAGATAATCCATCAACACTATTTGTTAACATATCAATATCAAGATGTGCTTCTGGATTATTTGCACCACCTTGACCAGGTTCAAAATATAAAATTGCGCTTTCATTTGGTCTAACTAATTCTAATGCAGAATTATTTGTATGAGCACGAATATCGGTATTTCCACCATCATCAAGTGTAAATTCAACAGGTGCAGCACCAACAACATTGTCGGTATATTCAATACTTCCATCTGTTAACGAAATATACTTAAATGTGATATCATTAACGACATCTTCACGAGTAGGTTGCGCAACACCATTAACTGTAATTGTTAATTTATTAGAAATTACACCACTTACCTCATCTTCGATGTAAACAGTTGTTGTTCCTTCGTGCAAACCATAAACTTCATAAGTTCGTGTTTCAGTTGCATAATCAATTAGTACAACATTTTCATCATCTGAATGAGGAGTCAATAACATTGTATTAGCGTCTGTTGGAGCAAAATCAACTTTTAATAACAATGTTTCATCTAAATCAAGAGTTAAAGAAGCATTAGGTTCTAAAGTTGATAAAGTTAAAGATGTAACATGAGTTTCAACCCATGGATCTTCGCCTTTATAATCAGCGTATGTTCTAACATTCTCTTCATTTGGTTCTGGAGGTAATGTAGCATAAGTAAATGTTGTCGTACCAATATCACTAAAGGATGCTTCAACATAATTTTGATCATCATCATAATTTACAAATCCAATGACGGAATCAAATAATTGAGTAGTTTCATCAATTGAAATAAAACAATATTCAATGTAGCGGTCTTCAAACATGAATATGGAATAATTAAGTTCTTCCATAATTGCGGTGTCTGTAATGTAATAACCACCAATATATGCTGGTTCGACATTACTATAATCGAGTTCTTTTAACACTTCTTGGAAATACATAATATCAAAGTAATTATTTTCAATTCCAAGAGGAGCATCATGATAACCTAGACTTAACCAAGCATCACCATTACCTTCATCTTCAAAGTATAGATGAGATACACCTTCATAATCATGATAATAATTGTAAATAGTTTCCCCATACATGTAATTATAGGTATAATCGTGAACAATGTTATAGCCATTATAATTATAGATATAAGCAGGATATCCATCACCAGAACTAGATGACGCCATGGTATAGGTCGTCGAATTAGTGTAGTCTTGATTTAATGCTGCATTCCATAATTCTTCTGGGGTAATTTCTGAAGTTGTACCACCTCCACCAGTAGTGGTTGATGTTGAAGTCGATGTAGATGTTGACGTAGAAGTCGACGTTGATGTAGTGGTTGATGTTGTTTGTGAAGTTGTTGAACTTCCACCACCACTAGATGAAAAAATACTAGAAGAAGAATCGCCATTGCAACCAGTAATTGCTAATGTTACCAATGGCAAAAAAATCAAAAATTTCTTCTTAGACATTGTAAAAATCCTCCTTTTAAAATCTTTATTTGACAAAACATTATAAAATATTGAAAATGAAAAATATAGACAAATTATAAATTAATTTAAAAAAGCGATGAGTTAATTATTTATAATAATTAATCACCGCATACTATATTTTAAAAAGAAAAAATATAAATATTTTACATTAATGATTTATACAAATTTTTAATTTCTTCTACAGATGCTTTGCGTGGATTCCCAGGAGCACAAGCATCGTTATAAGCTGAATTAGATAAAAAATCTAAATCTTCTTCTTTAACAATGTTTTTTAAATCACTTGGAATGCCAACATCGTGTGCCAATTGTCTAACTGCTAAGACAGCGGCATTTCTATATTCTTCTTGGTTCATTTTATCGACATCTTTCACGCCCATTGCACGCGCAATTTCACGATATTTTTCACCAGTACATGGAGCATTAAAAGCCATAACTGTTGGCAATAAAATAGCGTTTGCAACACCGTGCGGGGTGTCATATACTGCACCTAATGCATGCGCCATAGAATGGACAATACCTAATCCAACATTAGAAAATCCCATTCCAGCAATGTATTGAGCAAGAGCCATACCATCTCTGCCTTCTTTTGTGTTAGAAACAGCATCTCTTAAATGTTTAGAAATCAATCTAATAGCTTCTAGATGAAACATATTAGTCATTTCCCAGGCAGCGTTTGTTATATAACCTTCGATTGCATGTGTTAATGCATCCATCCCGGTCGCAGCAGTCAAGCCTTTAGGCATTGTTTCCATCATTTCAGGATCAATAATTGCTACAATAGGAATATCATGTACATCCACGCAAACAAATTTTCTTTTCTTTTGTGCATCGGTAATTACATAGTTAATAGTTACCTCCGCCGCGGTTCCTGCTGTAGTAGGAACAGCTAAAATAGGAATGCAAGGATGTTTAGTTGATGCTACGCCTTCTAAAGAACGAACATCTTTAAATTCAGGATTTGTAACAATAATGCCTATCGCTTTTGCAGTATCTATACTAGATCCACCACCAACAGCGATGATATAGTCAGCCCCACTTTTTTGAAATGTTTCGACACCATGTAAAACGTTTTCAATTGTTGGGTTAGCTTTAATATCAGAATAAATTTCATAATCTAAATTATTGTTTTTTAAAACATCAATAACTTTATCCGTGACGTGAAATTTTAATAAATCAGGATCCGAGCAAAGAAACGCTTTTTTAAATCCTCTTGCCTTTGCTTCATTAGCGATTTCTAAAATTGCACCACGACCATGATAGCTTGTTTCATTTAAAATTATTCTATTGACCATATAATTGTATCCTCCAAAAATATTTTAATTGAATTCATAAAAAGTAAAAAGTTTATGATTTTGGAATTATCTAAAACTTTATGTTTAGATTTTGACGGAGCACCTGACGAGAATCGAACTCGCGTATTCAGCTTGGGAAGCTAACGTTCTACCATTGAACTACAGGTGCGTTTGTATAAAAAAACCGGAACACCGGTATTTTTATAATTTGGTGGATGCTGGGGGGATCGAACCCTCGACCTCCTGTACGTCAAACAGGTGCTCTCCCAGCTGAGCTAAACATCCATAGCTGGTCAATAATTTTGGTGCCGACTATAGGAATTGAACCTACAACCTACTGATTACGATTCAGTTGCTCTGCCAGATTGAGCTAAGTCGGCGTTCTAGCAGCGCAGCAAATAATATTATATTTAAATACGTATTTATTGCAAGAATAATTTGTAATCAATTAGAACCAAATTTCAAATTATTGACCAATATTAGTTAATTTGTTTTTAATTTTTTGTTTTTAATTTTGTTTTTAATCCACATACCAAAGACAATTAATTCATGTGCCACTAATGGAATAACAGAAAGCGAACAAGTAATCAACCATTCTTTCCAATCAAGATTAGCGGTACTAAAAACATCTTGAACTCCTGGAGTTTCAATAACAAATAATTGTAAAGCAATGCCAACGACAAAAGCGATTAACATCATATAATTTTTCTTAGCGAAAATTCTAACAAAACTTTGTTTGATATTTGACATTCCAACCATATGGAATAATTCTCCAACCGCCAAGGTCGTAAAAGCCATTGTTTGGGCTTCGTGCAAAATTGTAGGATTATCAGAATATAAATTTTTAATGCCATTAAAATCATATACACCATGCGTCCAAGCACAACTAAAGTAAGCAAGTAGTACGGCAATAGTTAGTATTGCACCATAAACCAAAGTAATAATAAGGCCGCCATGAGCAAAGAAAGTTTCTTTTGGATCTCGTGGTTTTTCTTTCATGATATTGCTATCTTTTCCATCCATACCTAGTGCAATTGCTGGTGTTGAGTCAGTAATTAAATTAACCCAAAGCAAATGAATGGCAATTAATGGAGCGGGAAAGCCAATACATATGATAAAAAACATTGCTAATACTTCTGCAATGTTTGAAGAAAGTAAGAAAATAACAGTTTTCTTGATATTAGCATAAATCCCTCGACCTTCTTCTACTGCTTTTTCAATGCTAGCAAAATTATCGTCGGTTAAAACCATATCAGCAGCACCTTTAGCAACATCGGTTCCAGTAATGCCCATTGCAATGCCAATATCTGCTGCTTTTAAAGAAGGAGCGTCATTAACACCATCACCTGTCATCGCACAAATGTTGCCATTTGCTTGGAAAGCTTTAACAATTTGGACCTTATTTTCTGGCGAAACTCTTGCAAAAACCCTAGTTTTTTTACAAATTTCACATAATTCATCAAAAGTTAAAGCATCTATTTCTTTACCCATTACACATTGATCAATTGTTTCCACTATTCCTAATTCTTTGGCGATAGCAAAAGCGGTATCTTTATGGTCGCCAGTAATCATAACTGTCACAATGCCAGCACCTTTAAATTTACTTACTGCAGGTTTTGCTTCAGGTCTAGCGGGGTCAATCATTGCCACTAAACCAACAAAAATTAAATCTTTTTCTTCGATTGTTTCTTTATTTGAATAAGCCAATGCCAATACACGTAATGCCTCATTAGAATACATGGAATTCACTTCATAAATTTTATCAATATCTTGTTTTGTTATTTTTCTTTCTTTTCCATTTTCTAGAATAAATGAGGTATTTGAAAGAATAGAGTCTAACGCACCTTTGGTAAAAATGATGTGTTTTTTATCATCTTTTTTATGTTTGGTAGACATCATTTTTCTAACTGAATCAAAAGGCAATTCATCGACACGTGGCAATGCTTTTTCTAAATCTTTTTTGCGCATATTAAATTCATTAGCAAAAGCCACTAGAGCGATTTCAGTAGGATCACCATACAATCCTTCATCAACAGTGGCGTTACTACATAGCGACATGCCTTTTGCTAACAATAATAAATGTTCTTCTTTATTTTCTTTATTAAAGTCTTCACTTACATAGAAAGAATTGTTTGTATAAGCTTTTAAAACGGTCATCTTATTTTGAGTTAAAGTTCCAGTTTTGTCACTACAAACAACACTAACAGCACCTAA
Source organism: uncultured bacterium (assembly GCA_949284685.1). Lineage (GTDB taxonomy): Bacteria > Bacillota_I > Bacilli_A > RFN20 > CAG-826 > CAJOOD01. The sequence continues at coordinate 599,524 of CASDWE010000002.1, read as the reverse complement.
TGTTTCAACAGACGGAAGTTTTCTAACAATAGTGTTAACTTTCGTCATCTTTCTAACACCTATAGATAAAACAATTGTGACAACAGCAGCTAATCCTTCAGGTATTGCAGCAACCGCTAATGCAATAGAAGATAAAATAGCTTCAATCCAGGATTCAATATTACTTCCGTTTCCATCAACGAATATCCAAATAATATCTGCTATTAAAACTAAAATTACTACTACTAATGTCAATAAACCAAGGAACTTTGATAGTTTGGCTAATATTTTTTGAAGTGGAGTTTGGCTATCTTCTTCCTCATCTAATGCTGTAGCAATTTTACCTATTTCAGTATTCATGCCTGTTGCACATACAATACCGCGACCACGACCATAACTAACAGGAGTGGACATAAAAGCCATATTGCATTTGTCACCAAGTGCTACTTCGTTAGAAAAAGTTATTTGACAATCTTTATCAACAGGAACAGATTCACCAGTTAATGATGATTCGTTTGCTTTTAAATTAACAGCTTCAACAAGACGTAAATCCGCTCCAATAGTGTCTCCTTCTTCTAAAATAACTACATCACCAATAACTAAATCAGACGATTTAACTTTAAATCTTTTCCCGCCTCTAATAACAGTGGATTCTGGTGACGACAGCTTTTTTAAAGCTTCTAAGGATGTTTGAGCTTTAACTTCTTGAACAGTACCAATTATAGAATTTAATAAAACGACCGCTAAAATGATAATAACATCAGACCAATCCCCGATATCTAAAAACCAGTTGATTTGACTACTCGCGGGACCAATTAAATTTGAATCAAAGTCGGTGCCTTCTAGAATAAAACCATGATTTACTAACCAATCGAATGCAGCCTCTCCTCCAGTATTTATAATATTCATTGTATTGATTGTTTCATAAATTGAAACCGCTATACAAACACCAATCGCAGCAAAAAGAACAAAAATCATTGGATTGTTCATTTGTTCAAAAAATATTCTTATCCAACTTTTTTTCTTTTTTTCTTGTAATTTATTTGGACCATATTTTTCTAATCTTGCTTTCGCTTCTTCATTTGTTAAACCTTTATCAATATCAGTTGAAAGAGCTTGCTTTGTTTGTTCTATTGTTAAAGATTCATAAGCAATCTTTTTATTATTTTGAGTAGGTGAACTACTATTTGATTTTTCTTTTTTTCTCATGAAGAAATACTCCTTTATAATTAAGCATTAATGTGTAACTTGGTCTTGCTATATTATCACATATGGCCGGATATATTTAATATATCGTATTGACGACAAATATGTCACGCTACTCCCCAATCAGATAATATTATATTAAAATTTATAAATATATCAACATGTCTATAAATATATGTAACCCATGGTTGCAAATAAAACTTATTTGTGTATAATTTGAAAATGTTGTAAATGGGAAAGAAAATGGACGCTGACTTAATTTATATTAGAAAATCAAAAACTTATGATTTTTTTAAAAGATTTTTTGATATTTTATTTTCAACTTTATCAATAATTATTTTATCTTTTCTATTTTTAATAATTGTTATTTTAATTGCTATAAATTCTCCAGGAAAAGTTATTTTTAAAGACAAAAGAGTTGGAAGAAATCATAAAGAAATTAATGTATATAAATTCCGCACAATGTATGTTGATGCTGAAGCAAATATTGAAAAATATATGTCAAAAGAAGAAATCGAAAAATGGAAAATTGAACGAAAAATTGATAATGATAAAAGAATAACCAAAATCGGTAAAATCTTAAGAAAAACTTCATTAGATGAATTGCCTCAATTGTTTAACATATTTATTGGAAATATGTCATTTGTGGGACCTCGCCCTGTTGCAAGAAATGAATTAGATGCAAATTATACAAAAGAGGAACAAAATGCATTATTAAGTGTTAAACCTGGACTTACTGGATATTGGCAAGCTTATGGAAGAAGCGATGTCACATACAAAAATAGAAAAAGACAAGAAATGGAACTTGCCTATTTAAGAAAAAGAAGTTTGTTTTTCGATTTAAAACTTATATTTTTAACTATACCTGCTGTGTTAAATCATAAGGGTGCAAAATGAATCAAATCATTTTACATTTTTATATTTTTTTAAACCATAAACAACCCAGCAAAATAAATAATAAATACTTTTAAAAAATCCTAATTTTTCAATTTTAAAATAAATTCGCCATTGTGGAATAATCATTTTAAATTTATTAGAGGAACGTGAATTTTTAACAATTCGATATGTACACAAAACTTCCTGATTAGCGTAAGCTATGTATCCTTTTTTTAATAAAGATAGCCAAAAAGCATAATCTTCACGATCGTTAGAACGATATAAATCTTCCCTAAATCTTTCTTTGCTAAATGTTTTTAATCTATAAATAACCGCTCCTATAAAAAATGGATTACCTTTTAAAATAGATTTATAAGTACTTATTTTTGGAACGATATAATCTGAACATGATTTATCAGTCAGTCTTCTAAATGAGCAGTAAACAATATCATAATCATTTTGTGAAATAAATTTTATTTGCTTTTCAAACATTGTCGCATCTAACATGTCATCGCTATCTAAAAAACAAACATAATCACCTGTCGCTATATCTAATCCTTTGTTCCTAGCAACACAAGGACCAGAATTTTTTTTAAGAGAAATTATCTTAATATTTTCATAATTTTTCGCTAATTTTTTTATCAAATTTAATGAATTATCGCTCGAACAATCATCAACAATTATCCATTCCCAATTTTTATAAGTTTGATTAATGACACTATTAAATGTATCGGTTATGTATTTCTCGCAATTGTAAAGCGGAGTTATTATAGAAACTTTATTGTTATCCATTGTTTTTTTCCTTAGTTATAATTTCAAAATATTTGCTCATAACAGTATTTTTATCAAATTTTTTGCAATTTTGTTTGGCATTTGCAGTGATTTCATCACAAAACACATCGTTTTCAATAATTTTAATAATACAGTTTTTTAATTGAGTTATATCTTGTCTGTGATATATCAATGAATCAACATTATTTGTCAAAACATCTTCAACGCCATCCCAGTCGCTGCTTATGCATGGTATTCCTAAACTAAAACACTCTAGCAATGCATTGCTCATTCCTTCATAATCACTAGTTAAGATAAAACCACGATAGTTTTTAACTTTCTCATGAACGTTTTTAATAGGGTTTAATATTCTTATATTATTTTTTGCACTAGTGGAATTTATAATATCTAAAATTTCTTTATACTCATCTTCTGTATTTGCGCGTCCATAAATTTCTAATACGTATTCAGGATGTATTTGATAAACTAAATCAAAAGCTTTAATAAGTACATCTAATCTTTTTTGTTTAAGATCTAATCTTGCTAATGTAAATAATTTTTTTTCATTATGTAGACAATTAATATTGTTATTAATCATTAAGGCATTTGGAATAACAACACTTTTATTTTGTATTCGTTTACTATAACATTTTTTTTGAAAATTAGTTTGAAAGATAAAACTTTTAATGCTAAAGCAAAGTGCACTGCTAATAAATTTAATCAGCGGATTTCTTGCTATTGAAAGTGGATTATTTATTTCACGAACAGTTATCTTTTTTGCATAACTTGGCTTTACAAACGCTGCTAGTGCCCCTAATTTGAATGTGATTGCTAAAATAGAATCAGGCTTATATTCATTAATATTTTTCCTAATCATTTTTAACCAAGTTGGTAAACTTTTTAATTTATGCTGTATTGGGTTATATTTTTTTGGAAATGTTTTTATAATAATTTGTTTTTCTAATTCGTTATTATCCAAAATATCTGATGTTCTTTCAAAAAGAGGTAAAACAACTACACGATACCCTTTCGTAACAAAATATTTGGCAATAAATAAACTAACACGTCCGACACCATCTAAACTGATCGAACCGGAAAGAAGCATAAATGTTTTTTGATAAGTATTATTTTCCATATTTTTTATGTCTTTCCAAAGTCGGTAAATTGAAATTTATAGGAACAACTTCTATGAATTGTTTTTTAAATCTAATTGTTAATTGCAAGGCTTTTTGATTCTCTTTATTATCCAAATATAATTGAGCAAAAACAAAAGAGAATAAAATATTAATAACTTTATCATAATAAACAATTGATATAAGCGAATATAAAATAATGCATACAGCAAAAAACGAAATGTATAAAATCCATAAATGTTGTTTTTTCTTATTAAATAATGCACATATAAATGGTGTATAAAATAAAATCAAACCGACTAAACCATAATTACAAAGCATCTCACCAATATTAAAATGTGAGTATGTACCATAACTTGAATGCAGTCTAAAATAATCCGCTCCACCACCGAAAAATAAATTTCTTATACCAATATAAATGCTATCTTGCAACATCGCAAATCTTTGTGAAGTAGATGCTTCAACTAAATTATTGCTGAAACCAAATATTTCGTTTAAAAATCCGATAAGTCTATCTAAATAGCCTCTAAATGGAGGCAATAATAATATAACCACTCCTAAAATTATCAAACATACAATTGTAAGTATGTACCACCAAATTTTCTTTTTTCCAAACAAAGCAAATATATCAACGCAAATTCCGACAATTAAAGCAAACAAAGCACCTCTAGAACCTGTAATTAAAACAAAGAAAGAAAAAAAAGCAACCAAAATTGTAAGAATAAAATACCAACCTTTTTTCCTACAAATAAAATATCCTAGTATGATAGCACCAAGTGCAATATTTCTTCCGACTTGATTAACGTTACCAAATTGACTGCCCAAACGTTCGAAATTTAAAGCAAAAATATCATCTTTATATTCGATTAAAAACCAGATACATAAGATAAAAATTCCCACTACATAACTAAACAAAAATGGTTTAATGTGTTTAAAATTAACAGCCATTGTAAAAAACACTAACGATATAGAATAAACTGTTGCCATTGTTTTCAAATTAGTCCAAGTTTGTGTGGTAAAAGAAGTTAATAAAACTGCGTATAACAATAAAATTAGAAAACAAACGACATAAACATTAATTACTATTTTGCCTCTAAATAAAATGTAAATAAAAGAAGATAAAGCAACCAAAACGGAAAGGATATTAGTAATAATGTTATACTCTTCCACAAAAGTAAAAATAGGAAGTGTACTCAAACATAAAAAAGAAAGAAAATATACGATGTATCGCAAAATTACTTCTAATTTATCATTTTTGAATTGATTAGATAAATTATCATAAAAAGTTTTGAAACTAGAAGTTAAATTCATCTTTGATAACAACCTCCTTCCCTTTCTTCTTGTTTTTGAAAACGTAGTTTAGCATAAGGTATTTTATTAATACAACAAGAACTAAATAAACGAAAAATAATCCAATATTCATCATTAGTGCAAAGTTTGAGAAAAATGATACATAATAAACATTAGCGTTAGCGATTATCCAAAACACAGCATAGGATAAAGCAAAACCAAAAAAGCTAGAAACTATTAACATATCATACAAACGATAATACACACTACAAATTAACAAAACCATCATAGGAACAATTGAAAGTATTGAAGAATATAGAATAAACATTCCTGGATTACCTAAATTCTCCTTATATTCCATTATCATATTTGGTATTTCAGAAAATTTTGTTTTATTTATCAAGTTGTATTCATTTAATTTACAATCAAAGTTATAGTTTGCAAAATTAAAAATAATTTGTAAATTTCTCAAATTATCATTATCTGAATTTCCAAAATCAAAACTTATTGAATAATGATCATAATAATTTGTCGCGGCATATGCACAAATAAAATCGCCATAAGTATTTCGATAAAAATCATAATCAGTTCCATCATAAGGAATAAAAATATTAGCGATTCGCCAATTAAGATCTGTATTTTTCATTTCGTTTGTTAAAAACAACGTTTCACCAATTAAGTCGCCATAATTAGAATATTTATCAGGATTTTCTTTTAAAATATAATCTGCACGTTCCTTTGTGATAAAGCAAAAGTTCTTATAACCAACATAACTAGTTGTATATTTTGGATTAGTAGAATAATCAAACATCATAGCTAATTTAAAAAAATCATGAATGGCAACCCCATCATCATTTATTGTTATTGAATTAGCAGATGAAATTAAGATTGGTGGTTGTAATGAAAAATCTGAATCTTTTTCACCAAAAACATAATTCTTATTTTGAACTGTGAAAACCTTTGTTCCACCATCAAAATTAAATCCAACACGGCCTTCGTAATATATTGAAGAGGTACTATATCTTGTGTAATATTCTTGAACTTGGTTAATTGTTCTTACCATATCAGACATATAGCCTTCTTTATTTCTTTCTAACAACACATTAGTGGTTAATGTCGTAGAATTATACATGCTATTATTACTGATTAATGCTGCTAACTTAGTTGATGACCCAGCGTTGCTATAATTGTTGATAACAAAAACAGAAGTAAAACTAGCAAAAAATAAACTCATAAAAATAAAAAACAAAGGTAATCTTTTTTTATGTTTTAAATAAAATACCAAAAATTCTCTTTTAATATTCATATACTTAATTATTGTTTACTTTTCCTTTTATTGCAAAGCAATCTTTAAAATATTCGCCAAACATAAAGTCATATTTTGTCGGTGTAAATTTACCATTTCCAGATTGACTAAAAAAAGTTAATTCACCGATTCTAGGACCTTGACTAGTAGCGTACATATCAACCCTAACAAAAGAAAAGTGACTAGCTACTTTTTTTACAACATCAAGCATTTCATCATAACATTTTGGTTTATGTGGTCTATTTTTCTTTTTTGGTCGTAGATAAATATATCTAATTTTAGTTAATGCAAAAGGTTCAGGATAAAAAACTGTAAATTTAATATTTTTGGCTCTTTCTTGTCCAATGAATCCAAATTTCGGTTTCCCATTAAAACAAAAAAATTTATAATCAATCAAATCATTGCCTGATTCTGGAATTAAAATTTCTTCCGCAAAAATTTTTGGAATAATATTTTCATAAACCCATTCATGATTAATGTCTTTGCTTGAATAATTTCTCTTTAAAGATTTGTCTAGCGAATTAAAAATTTGAGTAAAATCACTATGTCCCTTATCGCACATATATATTGAGCCAGAATCATGATTAGTTTTTAAAATGAATTTATTCGGTAAATTATCTAAATTAATTTCTTTTGAGCAATTATAAACCGCTAATGTTTTTGGCACATATTTTTCTAACCCTATTTCTTTTAAAAATTGTTTGACCTCAATTTTGTCAGCACAGCGGCACCATAAATCATTATGATAATTAAATTTCAGCCAACATAAATATTCATTAAAAGATCTTGGATTGTTAAGATTAAATTTATAATGTAAGCATTTTGAATGAACTTTATTTGTTAAAGAAATTTCATCTAATTCATCTGCCCATTTTTTAAAAAATAATTTGCAATGTATTCTTGAAAATAATGTATTATCCGACAAGTGATTTAAAACCCAACTACTTCTTTTTTCCATAATATTTTTCCTTCACTAAACTAATTAATTCTAACCATTTATCGCATATAGTTTCCGCTTTAAATTTTACATAAAATAATTTGTTATTTTCAGATATATTTTGTCTAAATTCGTTGGAATTTGCATACTTTTCCATGCAATCTAACAGTTTTTTCGAATTTCCAGTTTCAAATAATAATCCATTGTCAGAATCTTGAATCAATGCTTTAGGACCGCCTATTGGGCAATCGCTAGAAATGCAAGGAATACCAGCACACATTGCTTCGAGCAATGAATTTGGCATGCCCTCATAATCTGAAGACAAAATATAAAATTTGCAATCCAAATTATGCTTAATCCAATCATTATCTGTTCCCATAAAAAGAACATTATTTTCTATATTTAATTTTTTGGCATAACTTTTTAAATAATCTTCGAGCTCACCTACACCATATATTTTTAAAATAAATTCATTATTGTGATTTAAATTAAATTTTTTAAAAGTGTCCAAAAGCAAAGGATAATTTTTTGATTCTGACAAGCGACCTGAACTTACAATTGTGTTGCTAGATAATGATTTATCAAAATTATAACCATATTCGATATTACAAGGATTATATATAATCTTACTTACACATGATTTTTTTAATATATTTTCATAGTACGCAAAAGCATCTTTTGTTTGAAAAACACATCCATCTGCATGTTTATAAACATAATCATTTAATTTATTATCGTTACGTTTTTTTCTTTGTATAGGGCTTGATCTTTCAGAAACCACAAACGGAATATTTAAGCCACGACTAGCAAAATAGGAATAGATGATAATATGTGGCATAAAAGAAATAATTATATCTGGCTTAATTGTTTTAAATGCTTTTCTTAGTAAAAATGCACGTTTAATAAACTTTGGCTTTTTTTTATAATTTTCACAAATAGATATTAGATGTGCTTTGCTGTCAATAAAATAAAATGACTTTTTATTTAATGATGAGACTAAAATTATAAAAACTTCAATATTGCGTTTTACAAATTCATTTGTCAATACTGAAACAACACGTTCAGCACCGCCTGAACCAAGACTATCTAGACAAAAGCATAATTTCATAACAATGTACCAAGAAAAACGATTTTTGGCTTTTATATTTTATAACATAAAATTAATGTTTAAAAGAAATAACAATTTGCAAAAGAACTATTAAACAAATTTAGTATTGCTTTTCTAATTAGTATCATTGATAACAAGTGATCTATCTCTTTTTCTTTATTTAAACAAAAAATCGTTATATTCTTATTGTATGAATGTTGGAATAATTGGAAGCGGAACTTGGGGATTAGCACTCGCTAATCTTTTGTCAATAAAGCACTATAATGTTTCTGTTTATTGTCATTTTGAAGATGAATATATTAAATTATGTTCTAATTATACACATCCAAGATTTCCCGGTGTTAAATTAAATAAGCACATTATGTTTTTTAATGATATTTCAAAGACATTACAAGCCGCTGATGTGGTAGTTTTTGCTATACCTTCTCCTTATATGAGGGAGATGGTTAAAAAAGTACTACCCTTTTTAAACAAAAAAATGTTGTTAGTGACTGTAAGCAAAGGTTTAGAAGATAATACTTTTTTGACGATGAGTGAAATAATTGAAGAAGAAACAAATAATCTATGTAAAGTTATAGCTTTAAGCGGACCAACTCACGCTGAAGAAGTAATTTTAAAAACACCAACTCTTTGTGTTTCTACTTCAAAAGATTTAAAATCTGCTATTTTGGTAAGAGATATTTTTTCAACAAATTATTTTAGAGTTTATGCTAGTGAAGATATTTATGGTGTTGAACTTTGTGGTGCGTTAAAAAATATTATTGCTCTTGGTGCTGGAATAGCGGAAGGATTAGGATATGGTGATAATGCTAAAGCGGCACTTATCACTCGTGGTTTAAATGAGATTGCTAAATTAGGCATAACCTTAGGAGGAAAACGATCAACATTTTATGGACTTGCTGGCTTAGGAGATTTGGTTGTCACCGCTACTTCAACACATTCAAGAAATCATGAAGCTGGTATTTATTTAGGTCAAGGTTATAGCGTTGAAAAAGCAAAACAAAAAGTTGGAATGGTAATTGAAGGCTTAAATGCTTTAAAAGCGGCATATCACCTAGCGAATAAATATAAAATTGAAATGCCAATTACTTTTGCGGTTTATAATGTTGTTTACAATAACATGCCACCTTCTGAGGAAGTAAAAAAACTATTCAATCGTTCATTAAAAATTGAAAAATAAAACAAAAAAAATTGGATTTTGCACTATTTTATATAAAAATACAGCGAATTTCTTTTAAATGAGTGCTATTAAAATTAAAAGTTACAATCAAAAATATTTAAAATGTAATTAAAAATATATTAGTATTATTGAGAAAATGGAAAATAAATTGCTCGACAAAAATATAAAACATTCCACTAAGTGGGCTTTGCTAGGCCAAATAGTGGCTAAAATAGCTTCGCCTATAATCAACATGATTTTGGCTAGAATACTAATGCCAGAAGAATTTGGTATAGTTGCAACTATTACCATTGTTATTAGTTTTTCATTTATATTTGTCGATGGCGGCTTTTCTAATTATATTATCCAGCATAAATTCGATAATGAAGAAGATTTTAAGACTAGTTTAACTACATCTTTTTGGTCCAATTTGATAATGAGTTTATTATTTGCAGGACTCATTGTTGCTTTATCAAACCCTTTATGTAATTTTTTAGGTACACCAGGTTATGAAACGGCATTAATGCTTGCGTGTATTGAAATTCCATTAAATGCACTTTCATCAATATTTATCGCATACATGAACAAGCAATTTAGATTTAAACAATCGTCAATAATTTTAATGATTACTTCTTTTTTACCATTTATTATTACTATTCCGCTTGCTGCTTTAGGACTTTCATATTACTCAATAATTATTGGTACGATTGCCTCATACTTACTAAAATTTGTTCTTTATTTAATTTTTTCTGGCTGGAAACCTTCTTTTTCTTTTTCTTTTAAAGCATTAAAAAAAATGTTTATGTTTTGCTTTATATTGACGCTAAGACAGCTATTCATCTATACAGCATCATATATGAGCACATTTGTTATTTCTCAATCATTTGGACAACATTATTTGGGCCTATATAAAAATTCAAGTTCCACTATCACTGCATTATATTCAATATTTATTGCTGCAACTATGCCGGTCTTATTAAGCGGATTATCAAAAGCGGAATCTGATGATGTGTATTATGATGTGTATTATAAAAATCAACGATATTTAGCATATTTGATTATCCCGATGTGTATTGGAATAATTATTTTTAAAGAAGAAGTAACGTTGATAATGTTTGGATATGATTGGCTAGAAGCGGCACCATTAATTGGAGCTCTTGCGTGCTATCAAGGAATAAACGCTATTACAAACAACTTTCTTTCCACTGCTTTGATTTCTAAGGGGAAAGTTTACACATCTATCATTTATCAACTTATAGAAACAATTATAGGTGGCTTGACATACTATTCGTTTACATATTTAGGTGAAGATCTTTATTTTTGTGCATCATATGTGATGTGTATTGTAAACATTACCCTATATATAATTTTCTTTGTATTAATTTTCAAACAAAATGTATTTAATTTATTAAAAAATTATATTAAGCCTATTTCTTTAACTATAATCATGACCATTTTTACTTTACCAACGAGTTTTTTATTTGATACAGAATATGCTTTCATAACAATTGTATTATTCTCTATTACTATCTATTTTGTATCCTTTAAAAATATGTATGCAAAAGATTTCAAAGAGTTTATCCACACTTATATTTACATGGTTAATTCTAAATTAAAAAATAATACAACATATCAAAAAAATACCGCTAATTAATAATTTAACTAACCAAAATTCATAGTGTACATAACCTTAATATCTCAATTTCATTACATTTAAAAAATTAAATAAAAATCTTATAAATGCTTTCTAAACAATTAACTTACATAAATACAATTATTTAGGAAGCGGTGTATTCTCTACATTACCCTTAATAAACGCACATTTTATCGATATTTTTATTGTTTATACAAAATAAGTGCGTCTCGCTCGAGCAATTTAACAAACTTTTCTTCTCATCATAATAGCCGTTGAAGCTGGTTTTTCTTTGAGTTATCCATATTCATTTGCAATACCTTTAATGCTGATTAAATAATTAGTTAGTGGAATTAAATTGACTCCTATCGGATGTTTAAAAGACTAACTAAATAAAATCTTAATTTGATTTTAAAATTTAAAACAAATAATTTTGTTATAAAAATAATACTAAAAAATTATCTATTTTGATACGATTATGGCCCTAATAAAATGCAAGCTTTTGGTGTTATTCGTAGTCAAAGAACCTTCTATGCGCCCCCCCAATGAGAAATTCAAGATTAATATAGTATTTGTTTAGGCAATGCAATATTAAGGCAAAAGAAAATGCCTATTATGTTACTGATAATATTGATATTGAATATATAATGTCTTAAAACATTTTGGATTGCTAGATAAATAATATTGTCAAAATTCTCTAAATAAAATAAGTCATATAAATAGGTAAATATATTATATTTTTTTCACAATACAAATCTTTACTATAAATAATATAGCTGTTAGAAACATTTTTATCTTTATATTTTTCTATAAAAGCATCAATACTGTGGTGTTGTTTATAAGATGAAGATTTAACTTCAATAGGAATTATTTTACCATCTTTTTCACTTATAAAATCTAATTCATATTTTTTAGATATGTTATTATATATTTTTTTAAAAACGCAAAAAAATAAATTATGGCCACTAGAAATAAGCGCTTGACTTACTGCGTTTTCAAAGATCATGCCGTTATTAATCGACAATTTATCAAATATGATTTGTTTGTACAAATTTGTTGACGTTAAATTATGGTTAGCCAAAATTTGACTAATTAATAATCCAGTGTCAGCATTATAAATTTTAAATTCCTCCGCTTTAGCGCTTAAAGATAGACCTATACTTGGATCGCTAACATTTACACATATATTCGCTGTCATAGACTTTTTTATCCCATCTATAGAATGCATATATTGAGTATATTTACCGCCTTTTTTTATTTTTGAATATTTAAATATTTTATTTTTATTTGAAAGAAAAGATGGAATAAAAGAATAAATTTGATGAGTAAAAGTTCTATAAATACTATCATAACGCAACAAATCATCTTCATATAATTTAATAATGTCTCTTTTAACTTCATCAACTTTACTTAAATTAGTTTTATCTTTAACGTATTGTTCAATGGCCTGTGGCATTCCGCCAACACAAAGATATGTACGAAATAATTCCATCATCTTTTTATGCATAGAATTGCCTAATGGCATTTTTTTAACAAAATGTTCTCTTAAAAACGCAAAAGTTAGATTATCTCCAATCGCCCACAAAAATTCTTCAAAATCCATCGGATACATAGATATATTTTTTACTTCACTTGGTATTGTAATATTACTAGACATCAATTTTAAAGTGATTAGCGAACCAGTTTCAATAAAATCATATCTACCATCTTTTACTAAATATTTCATTGCTTCATGTGCACGAGGAAATTTCTGTATTTCATCAAAAATTATTAATGTCTGTCTTTCATATAATGGTATTTGATAAAAAACTGATAAACGTTGAAAGAAGATATCTAAATTACGAAAACCGTTATTAAAAAGCTCTTTAATTTCGTCTCCTTCTTCATCAAAATCTATCATAATAAAAGATTTATACTCGTTTTTAGCAAATTGTCTTAAAATAGTTGATTTTCCTACACGACGAGCACCTTCAATCAATAGAGCTCGCTTACCTTGATATTGGTGCTTCCAATCTAATAACTGTTGATATATTTTTCTTTTAAAAATCATAATAATACCTCGTTGTTATAAATATACTATACCACTTATGCCTCAAAATACAAAATGTTTAGTATGTACTTTTGCCTCAAAATGCAAAATGTTCAGTGCATACTTTTACCTCAAAATGCAAAATGTTTATGTTTTCAAACTAAGATAATATAATAGTTATTTTGTTTAGATACTTAAATTCATTTTAAACATTTGCTTATTTCAACAGTGTTCCTGGTACGGATAAAAATATTCTTTTAAATATATGGAGATTCGAAAGTCTCTTTGACTAAGGGTGTTCACATCCCTTTGTAATTGTTGTGCGCCTTGTATTTGTGAACCCTCTTCCTGTAATGGTGCGCACCCATCGTGTATGAGTATCTCAAAAATTTAACTTTTACACGGCAAATTGGTTATACACTTACACGGCGCAAAATCCGAAAAACCGCGATATATCGTATAAAAGAAAAAATGTCTGAACACCTCTTTCGGAGTATCAGACATGAATTACCATTATGGTGCCCAAGACCGGAATCGAACCGGTATGGATTTCTCCGCAGGTTTTTGAGACCTGTGCGTCTACCTATTCCGCCACTTGGGCATGCCTAAATAATATAGCATATATAAATGTTTTTTATCAATGTTTCTTTTTTGTTTGATCTTTAATTACTTTTCCTAAATCATCTAATGTCAATTTGTGTTCTTTAAACATCAATATATAAATGTAATAGAGAATGCAATTTAAAAATAATAGCAATGAACAACTTAATATTACAACCGCTGCATAATATGAAACTTCATCCCAAGCAAATCCGCATATAAAACATATGCTCATGATGGATAGACCTAATCCTATTATTGTCATTATGATAACAACTATTAAACCCATTTTATTTATGGTCTTATTATCATTAAATATAATATACTCAATAATTAATTCTTTTTTAATATTCTTAAATAAAATAATCATCTCCACTAGTGCAAGAATTGCACTTGCAGCAATTCCAACCATATGAAACCAAAGGCTTTCTTCTGTTTGTGAAAGCATGCATATGCAAAATAAATATATGCTAATTCCAATGGATATTAAGCACATACCACTGCTTATTAATCTAAATATTAGGTTCTTTTTTTGCTCGGTCATACTGCTACTATTATATATATAATAAAAAAAATATAATATCGTTTTTTGAAAAATAAGTCTTTTTTAAACAAAGCACACAAATATCTAGTTGACATAAAAAACAATGATAATTAAAATGTATAACGTGGAATAAAACTATATAAGGATTGATATTGCGATCAACTTTAAAATAGTTTTGCAGATGTTTAAGATGCATTTGATTTAAAAACGATTACATATTCTTATAATTAATTTAAAGTTTTTTTCCAGCATCAGTTCGGTATTAATATTAACTTATTAATATATAAAATTCGATTTCCAAGGAGGTTTTTATGAAAAAGAATTTTAAAGCTTTATCAGTAGTGGGTATTGCTGCTCTTTTAGTTGGCTCTGCTGCTGTGTTAGCAAGTTGTGGTGGTGATGGCACTTCTACAACATCTCAAGGTGGCAACACATCTACAACTACATCACAAGGTGGAGGACAAACTGAAAAATTATCATTAGCGGTTTCAGGTCCATCATCTCAATCTGAATGGTTAACAACTACATTGGCCGCATTCAACACAAAAAGAGCTGAAGAAGGAAAAGAAGAAGTTGAATTTGAAGTATTGGCCTATGAAGAAGACAAAGTCGACTCGACTATTACTGACTGGGCAACTGGACCAGATGTCTATGCTTATGCATCAGATAAAATTCAAAACTTATTCCAAGTTGGTGCTTTAGCAGAATTACCAGACGAAAGTGTTGCAATGATTGAAGACACAATGACCGAAGCTTCATTAGACGCTGCTTCTTATGCCGGAAGAGTTTTATCCTATCCATATGCTGGTGACAATGGCTATTTCTTATACTACAATAAGTCATTAGTTAGTGAAGAAGATTGTGCAACTATTGAAGGATTAGCAACCGCTGCAAAAGAAAAAGGATTACAAGTTGGTTATCCTTTAAGTGAAGCATTCTATAGTGCTGGTGCTTTAATGACATTTGGTGCAGGATACACAATGGAAGTTGATGGCACTGGCGCAGTATCAAAAATTGAAGGTACATTTGATACCGAACAAGGTATTTTAGGTGGCAAAGCCGTCTATCAAATGTTGAAAAATGATGGCATTGCTGATGTTACAAGTAGCAATACCCCAGCTCCAACCGCTGAAAATGGATTAGTGGCAGTTGTCTCTGGTTCATGGAACGCACAAACCTATGAATCAGCACTTGGTGAAAATTATGCTGCAACAAAACTCCCAACTATCACAGTTGATGGCCAAACCAAAAATCTATCATCTTATTTAGGTTATAAACTATATGGTGTTAACCCACAAAGATCTCAAGGTGATGCCACACGTTTAGCCTTAGCACACGAAGTTGCTACTTATCTTGTTAGTGAAGAAGTTCAAGAATCTCGTTTCGATGCGTTCTCAATTGCTCCTACTAATGAAGTAGTCGCTGCTATGGACAAAGTTACAAGCAATATCGCAGTTAAAGCTATTTCTGCTCAAGCTGAATTTGCTGTTCCACAAACTGCAGTCCCACCAAAAATTTGGGATGCTCCAGTTACATTCACTGCTGGTATTAAAGATGGTTCAATCACTTTAGAAAATATTGCCGAAGCAATGGCAACTCTAAACGATACCATTGAACAAGTTGCTTAATAGTTAACTTTAATTAACCTGCTGGGCTTTTACAGCCTAGCAGGTTTTTATTGCTAATATTCGTTTGCAAATTAGCGATATCCAAGGAGAAAAATATGACCACTGTAGAATATCTATCTTTATCTAAGCCACAAAGATTTTTTGTTAGGATTGGTTCTTTTTTCAAAAATATCCCAATTGCGATTTGGAAATTTTTGAAAAAAATACCTAATTGGCTATATAAAATTATAAAAAAACTTATTATTACTCCCGTGAAAGATATTAAAGATGCACTTTTATACGGTGACTGGAAAGTTAGATTATCATTTATTTTATGTGGATTTGGTCAAATGACTCGCCATCAAGTCGTTAAAGGTGCCTTAGTATTTGCATATGAAATAGTTTTTATCGCTTTTATGATACTTGTGGGTGGTCCAAATTTAGCAAATTTAGGAACATTAGGAATCATGGGGAGTATACAGATTGGCGATTCTCTTTATTACTACAATGACAATTCATTAACTATCATGATCTATAGTGTTGTTACAATAGTTTTGATTTTAATTATGTTTGCTTTTTGGGTATCATCCATACGTTCAGCCAAAAAACTACAAGATTTAGAACGTGTTGGTCACTATGACTCATTTAAAAAGTTTGTAAAAAGTTTGACTGGTGAAAGTTATCATATATTTTTATTGTCTGTTCCAATGTTAGGATTAGTTGTTTTTACAATTATTCCTATTGCAATTATGATTTTAATTGGTTTTACCAACTATAATAGTAACCACATGACTCCTAACCATTTATTCGAATGGGTTGGATTTTATAATTATTCAACGATTTTGACGTCAGGTGATGCGGGAAATTCATTATTTTTACAAACTTTCTTGCAAGTTTTATTATGGACACTTATTTGGGCTTTCTTTGCAACTTTCTCAAACTATTTTTTAGGAATGATTGTCGCATTAATTATTAACCAAAAAACAATTAAGCTTAAAAAGTTATGGCGTACGATTTTAGTTACAACAATCGCTGTTCCTCAATTTGTTTCACTACTTTTAATTAGTAGAATGTTTGCGCCTTCTGGTGGTTTAGTTAATGGAATATTAAATAATTTGGGTTGGATTGAAAATATGGATTCAATTCGATGGTTATCTGATGGTGCAAATAATGCACTACTTCCAAAAGTAATGATTATATTAATTAATACTTGGATCGGTATTCCATATACAATGTTAATTTGCACTGGAATTTTAATGAACATTCCTAATGATTTATATGAATCGGCTAAAATTGATGGTGCTTCACCATATAAAATGTATATGAAAATAACGCTTCCATATATGCTATTTGTTACCGGTCCATATTTAATTAGTCAATTCGTTGGAAATATTAATAACTTTAATGTTATCTACTTATTAAGCGGAGGTGGTCCAAATTTCAGTTATGGCTCTCAACAAGTTCCTGGATCATTACAAGGTGTTGGAAGGACGGATTTGTTGATCACTTGGATTTATAAAATGTCCACTAGCACTATTCCTAGAGATTATGCATTAGCATCTGTTTTGGGCGTTATCATATTCGCTATTATTGCTTTCTTCTCATTAATTACATATAACAAATCTAATGCAGTCAAAAACGAGGGGGATTTCAACTAATATGGCAAAAATGATTTCACAAAAGAAATATCGCTCACAGAAAAGCATAAAAATTACTAAACAAATTATTACTTACATATTTTTGGTAGTCTTATCAATAATTTGGTTAATTCCTTTCGTATACCTAGTTGGACAATCATTTATTTCAATGACCGCTGGTCCTCAAGCACCTTATAGTGCAACATTATTCTTCCCCATTTTCCCAAATGGAGATAATCCAGGTAATGCAACATTTGATAATTACATTGCTTTATTTACTGACCCTAACTTCCCATTTTTCACTTGGTGGTTAAATACTCTTGTAATTGCTGTAATAACAAGCGTAGTTCAAACAATACTTGTACTATTAACCGCATATGCTTTATCAAGACTAAGATTTAAAGGACGCAAAGCAATTATGAATATGATCCTAATCATTGGTATGTTTCCAGGGTTTTTAGGAATGATTATTAACTATTTCATTTTGCAATTACTTGGTATGTCTGGATCTATTTTCTCATTAATTTTACTTTATATTGCTGGCAGTGCAATGAACTATTATATTGCAAAAGGATTTTTTGATACAATTTCAAAATCTTTGGATGAAGCTGTTTTAATCGATGGCGGCACTAATAACACAGTATTTTGGAGAATTATTTTACCACTTAGTAAACCAATTATTGTCTATACAATATTAATTTCATTTACATCACCTTGGGGTGACTATATGATGGCGGCTTATCTTGCACAAGGTAATAGAAATATGTTCAACGTCGCTGTTGGTTTACAACAAATGGTTGGTATTTATGCAAGCGAATACTTTACCAGATTCTGTGCTGGAGGTGTATTTGTATCAATTCCGATTATGATTTTATTCTTCGTACTACAAAGATATTATGTTGAAGGCATTGCTGGAGGTGCCGTTAAAGGATAACAAAGATGAAAATTTCAAAATCATTTCTCTTTACTTTATCACTAACTTGTCTAGCTTTAACTAGTTGTGTGCCTGAAACAACAAGTATTTCAACATCTAGTCAAACAAGTTCCTCTATTCCTACTAATATTATCGAGGATAGTTATCGTAATTTTTATGAAATTTATGTCGCATCATATTATGATTCAAATGGTGATGGATGTGGTGATTTAAATGGAATTACATCTAAATTAGATTATATTAAGGATTTAGGATATAACGGAATTTGGTTAATGCCTATTTTTGATTCTGACTCTTATCATAAATATGATGCAAATTCTTATTACGATATTGATCCAAGTTATGGAACATTAGATGATATGAAAACATTAATCAAAGAATGTCACGATAGAGATATTATTCTTATTATAGATTTGATGATAAATCATTCGTCTAGAAACAATCAAACATTTATAGACGCTGCTACTGCGTATGGAAAATACATTGATGGTGAAAATTTGTCTCCAGATGAAGAAAAAATGAAAGATTATTATGTATTTTCTAAGGAAATGCAGCAAGGCTATTCAACAGTTGAAGGTTATGCTAATAAAACATTTTATGTTGAATCTAATTTTAGTGTTGGCATGCCTGAATTTAATTTAGATAATCCTGATGTTGTTAAGATGTTTAACGACATAGCAAAATATTGGCTTGATTTAGGCGTTGATGGATTTAGATTGGACGCTGTTATATATTATTTCCTTAACGAAACTGATAAAAATGTCGAATTTTTATCTAATTTTATGGATTATTGTCAAGGAATTAATGAAGATGTTTATATTGTTGGCGAAGCTTGGACTTCATCTTCTATTGTCGCGCGTTATTATGAAAGTGGAATAACAAGCTTTTTTAACTTTGATGTTAAAGATTTTGTTACTAGATCGACATATTTACATGGTGCAAATGGTTCTTATTATTTAAAAGGATTAAAAGATTCTATAACTATGGCAAATGGTTATACTCCTGCCCCATTTATGAATAATCATGATCGACCAAGATCTGGAATTTCCAATGTCAATTCTACAAAAATATTTTATGGTTTGCTATCGATGATGAATGGTGCAACATTTACATACTATGGTGATGAAATTGGTTTAACTGGATCCAATCCACCTGATGAAAATGTCCGCTGTTACATGAAATGGGAAGAAGGAGATAATTTTGTAGGAAAATGCGATAACCCAGCTGGTGCAACATTGAAAGAATATGTCCATCCTTCCGTCGCGGTTCAAGAAACCGATCCAAATAGCATTTTAAATTATTACAAAAAAGCTAATCTTTTAAGAAACCAAAACCCAGAAATTGCTCGTGGTGACTTATTAGAAACATCAAATTTTGATTCGGATAAAAAAATTATTACTTTAGATAAAAAATATCAAAACGAACAAATCAAAATTATTATTAATATATCAGATGAATCAACATACACTGGCGATGTATCTAATAATCTTGAACTAGTTGGAACACTAGTTATAGATGTTGAAAATGAAATATCGCTCACTTCAAATCAAATTACAATACCGCCATATGGTATAGCAATATTAAGATAGTCAAAAGGAGATTTAAATTATGGCAAGTTTAAAATTAGAACACATTTACAAAGTGTATCCAAACGGAACAAAAGCAGTAAATGACTTTACAATGGAAATCAAAGATAAAGAATTTATTGTTTTCGTTGGTCCTTCTGGATGTGGTAAATCTACAACTCTTAGAATGATTGCAGGTTTAGAAGAAATTAGTTCTGGCGAACTTTATATCGGCGATCAAATAGTTAATGATATGGAACCAAAAGATCGTGATATTGCGATGGTTTTCCAAAATTATGCTTTGTATCCTCATATGACTGTTTATGAAAACATGGCTTTTGGTCTTCAATTAAGACATGTACCAAGAAATGAAATTCATGAAAAAGTAATGTGGGCCGCTAATGTATTAGGTTTAACTGAATATCTTGATCGCAAACCAAAAGCAATGTCTGGTGGTCAAAGACAAAGAGTTTCATTAGGACGTGCTATTTTACGTAATCCAAAAGTAATGTTGCTAGATGAACCATTATCTAACCTAGATGCAAAATTACGTTCTCAAATGAGAAGTGAGATTTCTAAATTGCATCAAAATCTTCAAACTACATTTATTTATGTCACCCACGACCAAGTTGAAGCCATGACTCTTGGTACTCGTGTTGTTGTTATGAAATTAGGACGCATCCAACAAATTGATGCACCAAAAAATCTTTATGACTATCCAATTAATAAATTCGTCGCTGGATTTATTGGTACTCCACAAATGAATTTCTTTAATACCACATTAAAAAGAAATGGTGATGTTATCGACATTAATTTTAAAGATGTTGATGCCCATCTTAATATCAAATTAGAACATTTATTAAAAGTTCAAAAATCATATTTTGATGGCCAACGCCCTGTTACTTTAGGCATTCGTTGTGAAAATGTATCAATCGCAGATAAAGGTGACAATATTAATGTTGTGCCAATGCGTATTAACCATTTTGAAGAATTAGGAAATGAAACATTAATTTATGGTGATTTAGATTTAAAAGATAGTTTGGTAATTGATTCTCCAACTAGAATTATTGTTAAAACTACAAATCGCGGCGAATTAAAAATGGGACAAGTTGTTAATGTTAAATTTGACATTGTAAAAGCTCATTTCTTTGACGGAAAAACTGAAATGTCGATTTCCCCACGTTTACCAAAAGTCAATGTTTTTGAAGCAAAAACTGATAAAGATGGAAAATTGCATGTTTTGGCTCATGATGTAGATTTTGAAACTGGATTAGAAAATTATCATGGCGAAATGGTTGTTCCAATTGAAGCAATGCGCCTTGATAAAACTCGTGGTTTAAAAGCTAAAATTGAAAAAATCGAAGAAGTTGAAGATAAACATCTTGCTTATTTAAGAATTAATCAACATTTATTCTTCGCGTTAGTTACAAGAAATGCAAAAGTTGGTGATGAAGTAACTGTTTCTATCGATTTTGATAAAGTATCATTCTATGAAGGTGAAAAATGTGTTAAAGAACCTATTAAGGAAACTGATAGTTTCTCTGCATATTTCACCAATTATGAAACAGTTAAGAGCAAAAAATTAAGTCAACCAATGCATGATGAAGAAATTTCTTTAAGAATTGAAAATATCAGAAAACCTATTGAAAAAGAAATTAAAGAATTAACAGAAAAACATGACGCTAAATTAGCGGAACTTTCAAATATGGATTTACAAGCAAAATATAATGAAGTAGTTTTAGCTAACAAAGAAAAAGAGGAAGAATTATCCGCTAAATTTAATGAAGCAAAAGAAAAATATGTCAAAAATAAAGCTGAATTAAAAGCCAAATTTAAAGAAGATACTAAAAAGGCTATTCGAGAAGTTAATGAAATATTTGCTAAACGTCGTAAAGAAGAAAACGAAGATTATCGTCTTGCAATGTCTTTAAATAAAGATCGTGCAACACGTATAGCTAGAAAAGCTGATCATGAAATTTTTAAAGAAACACTTCCAAGTGAAAAATTAGGTGAATTGACAACTAGAACACAAATTCTTCAACAAGATTTTGATATGAAAATGTCTGGTATTTCTAGCGAATATCAAAGAACAAAATACAATTTAAAATCTTCCCTTAAAGAAATGAAAAAGGAAATGGATTATTATAAAAATCCAATTGCTTATGAAAATAGCAAGTATAATAAAGAACTAAAACAATTAAATGCAAAAATGGCATTTGAAATTAAACAAGCATCCTTATTATTCTTCTTAACAATCAATAATATTCCATTTATGTTACCAGAAACAATTTCTAACAAGATTATTCAAGGTTTGGGTAGTCGTGTCTTTACTAAAAAATATCGTGTGGAAGTTCCACATAATGCATACGTTTTAAAAGAAGATGGAAAATTAAATGCAACTGTTACCGAAATCATTAGTTATATTGATCACAAATACTATAAATGTGAATATAGCGATAGCGAAGGTGGCAAAAATTATATTTATCTATTGTCAAGAAAAGAGCTTCCTGTTGGAAGTACTGTAAATTTTGAAATCGACTTAAATAAAGTTGAAATTTATGAAAATAGTTTAAATATTCGTCTTGTCTAATAATATTCATTTAACGAGGGAGGAAAAAATATGAAAAAGAAATTATTATCACTGCTTGTAATTCCTTTGCTGTTAAGTGCATGTTCTAACAATGGCGGAGATTTTGCCTATAATCAAATGGTAAAATTAATTAATACAAACATTTCATCGCCTGAAGAAGCTGTCGAATACGTTTCAGATGAAATTCCAGACGAAGGTGATGCAACTTATACTGGCAAAACATTTTTTGCTTTCAATGATTATGCAGGTTACAATCGACTTGAAGAACCGCTGACGGGATCGGTTGAAGCTTTCGTTGTCTATCGCGATCAATATTTACAAATTATTGATCCTAATACTTCTTCTGTTACTTCTTCTGTTACAAGCGGACAAGATTATTATCTTGGCTATGTAAACGCTAGAAACAAACGTCTTAGTTATTTAACTGGCAATGTTCCTAGAGGTTCTAATGCATTAGAATGTTCTCGTGAATTAGACAACGCTGCCCTATTTACAACGACCGTCGATGGCGATAATTATAATTTCAAAGTTAAAAAAGAAGAGAGCAGTTACAATGGAATGTATGTTGCTATTGCTGCTAATGAGGAAGGCTCTGGCTATTATCCACAATATCAAGAAGAAGTTTTTAATTTTTCATATGATTTAGATTATAATGCACTATATCAAACTTTTGATGGTGGTGATACCAATGTTTATATTTGTTCCACAAGTAGTTCTTTATCTATGGTTTGCTTGACAAGTCCTGAAATATCAACTTCTACATTATTAGGTGTCCCAATGCAAATAAATAAAGAAACATTTTATAGTTTGACATCAAATGGATCAATATCCACTAGCTGCTCATATTCTAGAATCAAACAAGCATTAGTTTGGTCAATTGTTGGCTATGATTATGAATTAAGAATAGGATTAACCAAAGATAATCATTTGATATTTTATGCACCATCATCGAATATGTTAAAGATTTTTTCGGCAGGTGTTTTTAGTGAAAATGATCAAATATCAATTTCAAATAAATCTAACATGGCTGTCGAATATGACGAACAAGGTCGATTAGTGCGTGAAACTTATGTATCATTAATGTATTATGATAAAAATGTAGGAGCGTACGCTGATTATATTTATACTTATGGTGAATAAAAAATATCTTTTATTTCTTCCTATATTTGTTTTAACAATAACAAGTTGTTATAATCCAAATATTCCTGAGGAATTATTGCAGTTTTGCAATAATTTTTCTTTATCTAATGCGATAAAAACGCATCAAAAAGGAACATTAGAATATTTTCAAGAAGTTTTTGATAAGGACGTTTCAATTGGAACTTATGCAGTTGATTATACATATGATATATCTGATGAAAATAATTATTCCGCTCATTTAATTGAAACATATACAGGCGATCATATCATTGATAATATTATAAAAAGCGAAGTAATTATAAGTAAAAAAGAAATAAATGATAATGGTAAGACCATATATCAAAGAATAGAGATCCAAACACTTGAAAATGGCTCGATAGTTATACCTGATGAAGGTGATGGAGTATCAAATAGCGGCTCAGACTTAAGTTCAGATTATGTTTATAGTAAATTGACACTATTTTTTGGCGAAGAAAACCAAGGAATGATAACTAATGGATTATATTATGGGGATATGCTAAATTACATGTTAAATACAAATTACATGTTGATGTCGATAAACAAAGATAATAATTTAGAATATGTCATGCCAAAAACATATATTCAACAGGATAATACATATATTGAATATGATATGCTAATTGATGAATATGGGATGTTATTAGATTATCATAATGATATGTCAAATGCCCCTAATAGCGTTCAACAAAGACGATTTACCACTTCTATTAAAGTAAATTATAATGAACTAAAATAAAGCTCTTGTGGGCTTATTTTTTAATAATGATTTTTATCTGCTAAGTTTTTGTATTGATCATATAGTTTTAAACAAACTTCGCGATCAAGTTCTTTAATAAATGAATTTTTATTTTCTAATTTATTATAAAATTCTAAATCTTTAAAACCAATATCCTCAGTATCGACAATATTGCAACCATAATAAACCTTATCTATATGTGCCCATAATATAGCGCCTAAACACATTGGACATGGTTCTCCTGTCGTATAAATTTCACATCCTTTTAGATCAAAAGTATTTAATTTTTTGCTCGCTTTTCTAATTGCCATCATTTCGCCATGGCATGTCGCGTCTTGATTTTTAACAACTTGATTATGACCCTTTGCAATAACCTTACCATCTTTTACAATAACCGCTCCAAAGGGACCACCATGATTATTTAATATTCCTTTTTTGGCTTCATTAATTGCCATCTTCATAAACTTGTTCATCAGCATTTTCTCCTTCTTTTTCTTGCAAATTCTCATTATTTTTTGATTTTTTATCTTTTAATTTTCTATCTATATAACCATAAGTAGCAAATATAACGACACCAATTGATGAAAAAATCAATAACCACCAACCAGTGTTTTTTAAACTATTACCAGGATAAGTTAAATAAACATCATATGAACCTTTTGGGATAGAAAAAGTTACTAATCCATCGACATTACTAATTTCTAGATCATAACTATTGCCACTTTCATCAATAGCAATAGCATTATAACCAGGATAATATATTTGTGGAATTTGAATCAATCCTTTTTCATCGCAAACTACCTCAAAATTCGCGTCAGGAGTGTTAAGATAAGTTATTTTGATTTCTCCACTTCCATCTAAATATACTGGTTGAATATACTCTTCTATTCCAAATAGTTTTATTCGATTTGTGCATATATATCTAGCAACTTCATATCCTAGTGAATTGGGATATGATTCATCTTTTTTTCCTTCATATATGTCGTAAAATATTTGTGGAAGATATTCATTTTGCGCCCCAAAATAAGTAACGGTTTTAACCCATTCTTCATTTGCTTCTACAACTTGATGCGATTCATTAGGAATCGAATATAATCTTTTATCCACTAAAGACATATTAAGAGTTAATAAATAACACGAGATAGCAATCGATATTGGTCCAACATATTTATTCTTTCTTAACGGTCTTAAAATAATAGCTAGTAAAAATATTATAAAAAATCCTACAATACCCCAAAATCTAAAAGGAAATTGTCCCATATACATAAATGATGGAGAAATTTCCCAAATTTTAGCATTAAATAAATAAAACATCCCCACAATTATTAAAAGCAAGCAACAATAAACATTAGTGTCATTTAATAAATCATAATATTCTTTACCAATATTAGGATTATCATTATTTTCCTTTTTTTCTACCTCTTTATGAAATATTTTTTTCCAATCAATCATAAAAATAATAATGTAAGAAACAAAAAATAATGATAAGGCAAGATACATTTCAATTCTTTGAAAAGCCGCTATACTTGGAATAAATACAATGATAAATAAAACTAGTACACGAATAATATATTTTAAGATAATATTAACTTTTAGTTTCTTTAAAATGAAAAAATCTAATATGAATGCTCCAATACAAGAAAATGGAAAAATAATCAGTCCTAATGTCCATAATAATGTGGAATCGGTTGGAGAGGATATGCCAAACGCTTCTAGCCATTGAAAATTTAATAATCCAGCAAATTGGAATGATTGGACCATCCTGCTAAGTACGCTTTCTAAATTCGTCCACATGATTTCATTATCGCTTACTCGATATATTTCTAATCCATATGCTTCAAGCATTGGAAAAACAAAACAAAAGACAAGTCCCACTTCTAAAATGACAGATGTTAATATATATAAAGAAAATCTTAATTTTTTAAATTTAAAGAACAATTTTTTAACATTAAAAAGACAAAAAATAATACCACTTAACACGATTAATATAGCTGTAAAAGGATGAGAAAATACGCACATCGCTAATGACAAAATTAAAATTATAAATGGAGAAATATATAATTTTTCATCATTAATTATTCGATATAGTGCATAAAAAAACATCGGTATAAAAGTTAGTGCAATTGCTTCACTAAAAGCAAAGCGATAAAAAAAACAAAATGTTCGATAAGGCAAAAACGCATAAGCAATACCACCTGCAATACCGACAATTTTGTTTTTAGAAATAAGACTAACTAATTTATAAGCAAAAATAGCGGCAATAAATGAAAATATTATGCTGATAATTTTTATTGAGCTAACAACTCCGATACCTGTAAATGAAAATAAATAATTAAAAATAGCACTGCAATAATGTGGAAACATTCCATAAAAAAGCGATGCATCATATGCAAATATCCCATAATATATGTGATTAGTGGAATAAAAAAATCCATGTTTAAACCCATACACTAAGTCATACACTAACGCTAGATGAGTGACATAATCATCCCCACCAGTCATAAATGGATAAACAATCCAAAACCAAAATGGCAAAAGAGTGGCAATTAATAAAACAATATATGGTATTATCCACATAGTGAATTTGGAAATATTATCTTTTTTAAATATTGACTTAAATTTAATGGTAAATTCCATAAGGCTGACTAACCTATATTTTATCATTTTTATGTAAATTTAATAGCAAAAATATTTTACAAGAAAGATATGTTAATGTAGCATTAAATGTGGGTGAAATTAATGACTGTTATTAATAATAAGTTTCTTGAAAAAATATATTATTTAATTACAAAGAAGCGACAAAAGAAAAACAATTTAAAAGAAGTTAAAAATAATTTATTAAAACTTGGAAATAAGAAAAAAGAATTAACCAAAGAACAAAAAAAGAAAATAGATGATTTTTATATGAAAAATTATGGTAAAAAAGTACCATATTACTATCATCAATATGCTTATTCTGTGACAAACATTTTTGATGAAACAATTTTTCCAGATTGTTTATTTATTGGAAACTTGGAATATAAATTAAATAATAAAACAATAGCATATGCACTAGCGGATAAGTCTATGCTTGAAAATATTTTATCTGGAATCAACGACATTAAAACACCTAAAATTATAGCAAGTAAGACAAATGAATTTAATTTAATGTATGAAGGATATTTAATTGATGAAGAAACATTTTATGACAAAATAAAAAATATTGGCGAATGTTTTATAAAACCCGCGCATGATAGTAATTCAGGAAAAGAATGTAGAAAAATAAATATTATTGATGGTATTGAAATTAATACTAAACTCAAAATAAATGACTTTTTAAAAACGTATAATAATAATTTTGTTATTCAAGAATTAATCACAAATTCTCAAACATTACAAAATATTAATCCTAATTCAGTTAATACGATTAGAATTATTACTTATATCAACAACAATAAGATTTATGTTTGTGCACCATTATTAAGGATGGCTATTAACCGCACTTCTTATGTTGACAATATTCATTCTGGTGGTGCATTTATTGGTATAGATATAAAAACAGGTAAACTATTAGAAAAAGCAATTACTTTGGATGGAGAAGAATATTATTATCATCCTGTTACAAATATTAAATTTGCTGATGTTTGGATTCCAAATTTCCAAAAAATAGTTGAGAAATGCAAAGAAATCCATGAAAAAAGATTATCTATGTTAAAAATGGTATCATTTGATATAACGCTTGATCAAAATGAAAATATAGTTCTTGTAGAATTAAATTTAATATATCAATCAATTTGGCTGTCACAATACACCAGCGGCCATGGCATATTTGGTAAAAACACTATTGATATTTTAAAACTGTTAAAAAAATAGATTAACTTTATTTTAACTTATATTCTGTTAAAAGAGATTATTTATAAAATAACCTATTTAATTTTGTGTTATCGCATTGATACAAAACGATACCATTACTAGCGAAATAATACCCTTACTGGAAAAACGATACCCTTAAAAATACCTATTTAACTAAAGAAATCATATATCAATGTAGATATTATCATTAAATATTTTGATTATCATAATAAACATTATTCTTCAAACTTAGGTATATATTAACCTAAATTTAAAAAAACTTTATTTATAAATGCTATTTGTATCATAGCG
Organism: uncultured bacterium; assembly: GCA_949284685.1. Classification (GTDB taxonomy): domain Bacteria; phylum Bacillota_I; class Bacilli_A; order RFN20; family CAG-826; genus CAJOOD01. The sequence goes on along the minus strand of CASDWE010000002.1, from coordinate 570,580 downwards.
ATAGCGATTAGAAGTCAGAAATTATTCAGCAAAACATTCAAACTGGTGAAACAATAGTTGATATTGTCGATGAAAACGATCCACGCCCCATCGATATCAAAGTAGGATACACACATCAAATTAAGAATATTGGCGATAAACCAAGTCATACGATTATGTGGATTAGCGAAATATATGATCCTAAAACAGCAGATACATTTCGCAAAGAAATAATTTAATTTGTATTACAAAAATAAAAATATATTTTTTCTGTCTAAAACCTTTTAACGATGTTTTAAACATTACACGCAATAATATGCCACTTAATAATTTTAAGATTGGATATTTTAATGGCCCTATAAAAACATTAAATATTATTATTTAAAAAACTTTTTACTTCTTCTAATGTAGGTATCGAAGAACTGGCGCCTTTCTTCGTTACAGATATTGCTCCGGCAGCATTGGCGATTTTTAAACATTCTTTTATCTCAAAATCTTTAGCTAAGCCAAAAACAAAATATCCAATAAACGTGTCACCGGCGGCCACCGTATCGATTGCCTCAACGCGATATGTCGGCACAAAAAGAGAAAGATTTTCGCCAAGATACATTGCTCCTTTATTGCCTAAGGTAACCACTACATTTGGAATATGTAAATCTTTCACAACATTAAAAGCAGTCGTTAAATCATCGGTGTGCGTAATATCTTGAATTTCAATTTCGTTTGTAATTAAATACTTAATCTTTTTTAATATTTCTTTTGAAACATTTCGGCTAGGTGCAGGATTATAAATAATCGTCTTCGTTAGCCCGTATTTTTCAATTATTCTTTCGTTGACCAATTGAGGAATTTCATTCTCTAACAAAATGATATCGTAATTATCTAAAATGGAATCATCATTTAAAAACGAAGGTTGAAAATTATTATTAGCACCACCATCTAAAACAATCGTATTTTGCCCGGTTTTATCAATTGTAATAAAGGCCGAACCCGTATGTGTATCACTATAATCAATATGCGATGCTATTTTATTGTTATTAATGGCTTGAATAGCTAAATTAGCAAAATAATCATTACCAATTGTACAAAAGAAATCCACATCAACGCCACTTTTTTTGATGGCAACAGCCTGATTAAAGCCTTTACCTCCAACAACAGTTTCTTTACGAATGCTTGTAGTCGTTTCGCCAGGCTTGGGAAAAGCACTAACATATATTGTTGTATCAACATTTATGCTTCCGATAACTGCAATTTTTTTCATAACGCTAGTCCTCCTTTCGCTTAGTGGACTTATCTTTGTAAACAACCGGCATAAACAAGTTGCCTTCTAAAATTTCCCGCTTTTGCTCTTCAAGCGCTAATTGAGTATATGTTTTTTTCGAAATAGATAAATTTATCAAAGCCAATGTTGAAAAGGGAATAAACGGAATTAAAAAGGGCAAAAGAAAGAAAATGACGGCAAAAGCTAGTAAAAATAAAATCATCAAAAAGGAGAGCCACGCTTTTTTCCTAGCAATGACTCCTGCCTTTCTAATCATCATAAAAAATGTGTCATTTTTAAAATACTCATTGAAAATTACTAAATGCAAGAATAAGACAAGAAACACTAGCGCGGTAACAGCCACAATAATAATGGCCAACCAAATTATCCAATCGTATCCAAAATTGACGATGTAAGCATAATATCCATAGGCAACTAAGGCAAAAATTAATATGATTGACATGCCCAAAACTTCAAGTCGCCACATAAAAGACCATTGCTCTTTAATTTGTTCGAAAAAAGTAGTAAATGGATTATAATATTCGCCATTTAATATTTTATTGACTGTGGTTGTAAGAGAAATAATGCCAGGAAAAAATAAAACAAAGAGTGAGAGTATCGATATTATCGTAAATATAAAATTAACAATCACTAAATCAGCCATTATTTTCAACGACCAATACCATTTTGATTTTGTTCTTTTTTCAAAACTTTTTCCCATAATTAATCCATGTATGTTAATGGCAACGAAAGACTATATATTCGATAAGTGGAAAGCCAGTTCCATTCATTATTAGCGATATCGCTACGCGTCAACGCAACTTCAATAAAATCTGTATTTTCAAGCAAATGACCGTACGGATCTGTCAATAAACCGGCATTATGATTTCGCATAAAACCTGTTTGTTCGTAACCTATTTCGCCAAGAAGCCGCCAATTGCTAGCATTATTGCCTTTAAAAAGTTCATCTGTCGGTTTGCTAGAATTGCTTAAATCCATATAATAAACTACAAGTTTATCAGCAATAAAAGCCGGCGAATTACCGTCTGGTGAATATGGTATTTTTCCCTTTACCAAAAGCATCTTTTTGTTGGCAACATCATAACAAACATCGGCGTCGCAGATTAAAGTATCGCCGCTTTTCAAACCATTGGTAGGCACCTTTGCGTGCTGAAGCAAAACAGGCTCATTTAAATTAGAGAGATCATATTCTCGAACTTCTTCATAAGTTCCGTCCTTATTACCTACTGAATAAAACATTAAAATATCGCCTTCACCATCAATATTAACAAGCGATGCTTGACCGGTTCCCCAAATAGCGTTTTCGCGGTCATAGGGAATTAACGGATTGATTTCATCGCATTTAATCCACGGCCCTTCTGGAGTTTTTGAAACCGCTATGCCTATTTCATTTCCGTTATTATCACTTTGAATCGAGCCTAAATATGCCATCAAATAATTATATGTTTCATCATTATAAATAAATTTACCTTTGGTCACACTAGGATCGCATGTATGCCTTTGGTCAAATGTTCCCTCGGTTGGTCCTAAAACTATTTCCATGTCTGACCAATTCCATCCAGTATCTTCGCTATATTGAGCGCTTCTAAACCCTACGTAATCTGTAATATTTCCTTCATCGCGATTGGTGCAATAATAAACATAGCGCTTACCATCCTCAATAAAGGTAGAAGGGCAGTAATTATAAAATCTTGATTCGCCAAATGTCCCATGATCAAACCATTTCATCACTTGATCAGTTGGCGCATAATACGGCTTTACTTCCACGGGCAAACAAGAAGTTAGACACAAAATAACCGTCACAAAACAAAACCCTTTATTAATTTTCTTCATTTTTTTCTTTTTCCTTTCCTCTACTATATAAATAAACCGAACAAGATATGCATGAAATCAACAATATCGCGCCAAAAATGATAAAATCAAGATAATTATTAAACTCGTTCAAGGCAACACTATTCGCCGATAACAAAGAAATGTTTCTATTCATAAAATCTTCTAAACCTTGATTTTTTACCGCTAAATCGTAACGCCAAACACATTGTTCAATAATTGTGCATTCATCGTATGATTTCCCAGCATAACTCGTACTTATCAACTCGTTTTTAGCGCTTTCGCTTAAATTATTAAATTTCATTTTATAATCATTCCAAACGATTGATGCTTTTTCATAACAAGGATATGTATCACTCAAAAAGTCTTCGCCATAACATGTTGCTTCGCTTTTATATCCTTCAGCGTATTCAATATTAACATAATCGGCTTCCCAAACCTTTTCTGCATGTAACGCAAAATCGTCATAACGCGACTCACTTCCATCATACAAAAACGAATTCGTCGTAAAAACGTCACCAAAAGTTATATCGAGCAAATAGTCATACATCGATGAGGCACCTAAATAAATATGCGCTATTTTATCATAGTGCATATACGTGTTAGTGCTCCAAGTCGCGTCATTTGTTAATGATGAATAAGGAATATAGATAAAACCATCAAAACTTCCGGGAACATAAAAATATGAACCAAATTCACGCGCTTGTCCTTCGTATAATAAAGTCGCATTACAATCGTAATAGAATATTGGTGCATTGAGGGCTAATGCCATTCGATGATTGGTTTGATCTAGAAGATAAAATATTAAATAATATGGATTAAAATGATTGTTTTTTAGGCGAAAATAAAGGCCTTCACCCGCTAAATCAGCGTTGCTGCTTTTTAAAATCCATTGGGCAGGACGATCAACATTTTCGTCCCGATTCATCGTCATTCTAATTCCTCCTAATAAATCGTGTCCAGCTGGATCAAAATCAGTAGTCGGAAGACGGTGTATTTCTACTAGCTTTGAATTGCTAGTAACTAAAAATGTTGAATTAAAATTCATCATTGATAAAGATGAAACATCAACATTGGTAAGGTGATTAGAAAAAATATCTCCAAGGGAAAAACTAGCAAAATAATCGTAATAATTAGAAATGGTTAGATATATATATTTAATTGAAGACAAATCTCTTTCGCCTTCTTCTTGACTCGTTAGTGATGAAAAAGGAATATAAATATATCCATCAAACATTGCCGGAAGCATTAAATAATTACCAAATTCACGAAAACTAATGGTCTTTTTATTGTCGCCATTAATATCATAGGTAACTATTTCTGCATTTGGAGTTGGCTTAACTTTATAACCACTACTATTTTCAAATAGCATGTCAATCGGAGTATCGATGGTCGTGTAATTTCGAAATCGAAAATATAGTCCTTCTCCACTAGTGATTGAATTGCTGCTTAAGTTCACACGAATAGTTGAAAGATCATCGACATTTGTCGATTGCTTCAAAGCAATTTTTGCTCCGCTATTCAATCGGTTCATTGAAAATTTACCATAAGATAATGGAATAGATGTTTGATATAGACGATAAGTGGATAAATAAGTCCAAAAATCATCGTTCGTAATACTTGTAGAAAATATTACATCAAGTTTTTTATCCGTTAAAATAAATCCAAATGCATCGGTTACTAATCCAGGATTATGATTACGAGGAAAACCGGATATCGAACTATCAATTTCTCCGATATATTCCCATTTAGTAGAACTATCGGCGCTAAAAATTTTATCAATTAAATTTTCACCGCCGCTTAAATCTAGCATATACAAAATCAACGAAGAAGAAATAAATGTTGGTGTTAAATCATCATCGACATATGGATGTTTCGCCTTCACCATCAATAATTTTTCATTTTCTTTATCTAGCACAAATTCTGCATCATTAATCGTTATGTCACCACTAATTAATCCGTTTAATGATAATTTGGTGCTTCTAATCAATTTAGCATCATTTAAATTGGACAAATCATATTCTCTAACTATTTCATACGTCCCATCTTTGCCGCCATATGAATAAAAATACAAAACGTGCCCTAATCCATCTAAATTTATCATAGAAGTTTGACCGTTTCCCCAAACATCTGTCGCTGAATTAAAAGGAATAAACGGATTGATATCGTAGCATTTAATCCACGGACCACTTGGAGAAGTCGCCACTGCAAAACCGGTTCCATTGCCCATAGAATCGTCTTGGCTTGAAGCGAGATAGTTCATTAAATAGTTATATGTTTGTCCATTATAAGTAAATTGACCTTTTATAACGCTCGGATCACAAACGTGTCTTTGATCCCACATGCCGCTTTCGGGAGATAAGACAATTTGCAAGTCGGAATAAACCCACTTCTTTCCGTCAAATGTGCCTTCACGATAACCTATATAATCGGTAACATTGCCGGCTTCTTTGTTCGTACAATAATAAATATAGCGAACGCCATTTTCTTCGAAAATACTTGGGCAATAATTATAAAATCTTTTATCGCCATCAACTTCATAATCAAACAAAAGCGTCGCTTCGCTAATAGAAGAAGTTTCCGCAAGCCTATCTAAATTATTAGAATTGAAGAAAGATGATGGCATCATACTAATACCCATTAAAATCAGTAACGAAAGAGGTAAAAACGTCATTAAAAATTAGTGCTCCTTATCGCTAAAAAAGGTGAAAATTTATATGTTTCATCGCTTATATCTTCTGGTTCATCACTCGTTGAATAAATATATTCTAATTTGTCTTGAGTTGAACTGATGTATCCATATGAATCTCGAACAAAGGCCGCCGAATATATTTCATCCCAGCCCATAGATTCCGGATCATCAAAATCAATCGTATTCGATGAATTAAATGTCTCAATAACTTCCCAAGAGTAATTGACAAAATCGTTAAGAATCTTCACGTTTGCTTTAGCGACTTGTAAACTTGTCGCGTTACCTGGAATATTGCTAGATAAAGGATATACATCTCGAACAACATAAAGAGTATCGTTTTCATCTAAAGCAAAATCCGCGTTAGCTAAAATGGTCATGTCGGCATTATCCCTCAACCCATCGACCGAGATTTGTCTTGTGCCTTTATCTAAAATGATGTTATTTAAGTTAGATAAATCGGCGTCAAGAACTCGCTCGTTGGCCAAATTGGTTTCGGCATAACTATAAAAAATTCTTACCTTTCCTTTTTTGTCATAACTAACTAAGCTAGGCGCGCCAGCACCGTATTCATCCCCATAAATACCGGCATCATATTTTATTAATGGTTCAGGATGTTTAATCCAAGGTCCGGTTAATTCTTTGGCATAGGCAATTCCGATTTGGTTAGCTATGTCATTTGAAGTTTTTCTGCCACCATAGGCCAACAAATAATTATATGTTTCGGCGCCTTTTTTAAACTCGCCTTTAATGACGCTAGGTGAAAAAATATATTTATCCCAAGAAGAGTCGCTACCTTTTAAAATAATTTCGCGATTCGAATATTCCCAAGCATCATTTTCGTAATGACCGATTTTAAGTGCAAAGGAAATTGTTTCATCGTTGATTTTTTCATTGGTCTCATAAATAACGTAACGGGCATTATCTTCTTGAATTACTGTCGCTGCTTTCGATAAATATCCGACCTCATCAATCCAAATCGGATTGATACCACTAGGAGTTTTTAATTGTGATCCTTGGCAACTCGTCGATAGAACCATCAAAGTAGTAAGAATATAAATTGAGACGATTCGATACTTTTTCATAATGCCCTCCTTATAAACCCATGTTTGATTTAATGGTGTTTTCCTCATTAAACAAACTAGCGGCCGCTGTCGTTTTAAAATAAACACCAACATTTTTCACTAGATACTGTAATCCAGCATAACTACGATTATCTTGTGACAAATATAAATTACCACTTAATGAAGTAATATCTAACGGCTGATTGGTACTCGACCAATCTGGCACACCATAAGAAGAAAAAGGAATCCGAATATATCCTTCAAAGCCGACTGGAATTTGAAATTGGTCACGTTTGCAATAAAAAGTGTATTCTGCATCAACATTTACATCGTAAGCGTAATACATTGATGGATATCCAATCAAAGTCCAACGCTGAATTTTATTGTCTTCTAAAATTTGGTCAAAACCTAGTGAGATACCAATTTCTCTCGAGGAAAGATTTTTGACATATAATGTCAATCCTTTTGCAAGCGTACCATCACTCAATTGCATTGTAGTCCTGTCGGCATATTTAGAATTATTCAATAAAACCAAACAAGAGTACGGTCCATTTGCATGTCCTACTTCATACTCGCCGGGAGTAATGAGCAAACCATCCGGACTTCGCTCGTAAGTGAGCGGATTATCGGCGTCATCGGTCAATAACTCGTTAGCCATTTCTTCGTCGCTATCATAAATTAATGAATTTAAAATTTTGGTGTCACCAATCATTGGACAAAGCACCTCTTCTTCGACTCTTGTAATATGACCGAGTTCGGCGTATTCGTTTAATTTATAAATGTTTTTCCACTCTTCATCGGTCAAATCATTAGGAGATAATAGAGAATTAAATGTAAGATTTTTATCTATGCCACCAATTTCCCCAAATGCCACATCAAAGCCATAATCATACTTTGAGCTGACGAAAAACTCTAAACTAGTTAGTTTTGATAAGTTTAAATGTGTCCCGCCACCTAACGAGGCAAATGGAATAATCATTAAACCATCAAAGCCAATCGGTATTTTGGCAAAAATTGGATTACCTCCCCAATCGTTAGCGACGCACTTACCGTTTAAATCTAAATAATAGACGTTACCAAGTATTTCACCTTCCAATGAACATTGTCTGCCGCTATCGTCTTTGACAACAATTTTATATGGATAGTCATAAGAATAGTTTTTAAGCCTTATGGCAATGGCAATTTGATTTTGAAAATCGAAATCGTAATCAATGATAAAGGAGGGCAATACATCTTCCTCCCCTTGCGTTACATTAAATTTTACACCACCAGTTATCGTCGTTTCACGATAATTTTTGACATTGCTATAATCCAAAAATGTTTCTTCTTTATATCCTTTTAAACGCGATAAATTTATGTAATTGCCATTTCCATAAACATCAGCTTCAAAATATGTATCAATTTCGTCTAGACCGACTTCGCTTCCATCAAAAACAGTTGTGTTATCTGTAAATATATCGCCAAACATTGTTTGCGCCGAATAATCATGTTTTGTTGATAACCCAAATATTAATGAATATACATTTGTATAATCCATGGTCGGGGCGCTTTGATTGCCAGACCAAGTAGAATCGTCAACTAAAGAAGCATAAGGAATAAAAATAAAGCCGTCAAATAATCCATCGATATAAAAATATGAGCCAAATTCCCTGCTGGTTTTAATTTCTTTATTTTTTCCTTGGTTATCATATTGATAAATATTTTGTTTTAAACCTAACATCATGCGATGACCGTTACCATCCAATATATAAAATTGAATCCAATAACCGTACGCCCACCCATTTTGCAATCTAAAATAAATACCTGTCGAAGATAAATTATTATCTTTTGGATGGATTAGCCAATAGCTTGAAATGTCTTCGCTCATATATTGAACGGTAGCTAATACGCCACCATCCATATCATGATTCGCATCAAAATCCGTTTCCGGTAAACGAGTAATTTCCACATATGGCGAATCATTCATTGGCACAAATGTGCTTAGAAAAACTTCTTCGTCTAAACTAGAAACATCCAAGTTCATAATGTCGGTCGTAAAAATATCACCAATTCCTATGCTTACCCCAGCATATAAACCGCCACACACGCCAAAATGGAGAGCGCGCAAGTTTTTAATATCTTTTTCACTTCCTTCGTTGCCAGGCCAACCTTCTTGACTCGCTAAATTATAATTTGTAATTGAAAAATAGCCATTGAAATTTTTTGGAAGCGTAAAGAATTCTCCACTGATTGAAGTATAAGATTGGGGAATCTCACCGGTTTCATCATAGAGAGTGTATCGGCCATTAGCTTTAATTGTGGAACCATGGCCATTAACACTCTCTACGACAAGATGTAAATCAACATCTTCGCTCGTTAAATTTTTTAATCTTACAAAGAAATTTGTTCCGTTATTTGTTGTATCGGACAAATTTACACTGACATAATCGGTTGATTGTTCATCGGAATTGGCCGAAAAATCAACCTTTGCTCCCAAAACAAAATCCCCCTCATACGATAATGCGGCTTGAACAGAATCGACACTTTTTGAAATAGGAGTACTTGCCAAAGCAAGACAACCAACAGTTGCAACTAACGATAGAAGAGCGAAGAATGTTTTCATATTTACCTCCAGCGATTATTTTAATCGTTTAATTTTTTTCTTTTTTTGCTGATAAAAAACACAACACCTGTGACCATTAATGATAGCGTTATAACTAAGCAAACTATGACGACAACACGATCGTTGACTTGATTATCAATAATTATCGAATTAAAAGACTGAATCGTTCGGGAAGTAAAATTCTCAAGACCTTGTCTTAAAACAGCTAGATCAAAACGTTCCATTGCTTGTTCAACAAGATTTTTATCTTCTTCAGCTTTTCCTAAATAAACAGCTTCTATAAGAAGATTTTTATCATCCTGACTTAAAACATCATATTCAGCTTTCATATCTTCCCAAACTTGGCTTGCCGCCGTATCGCACGGATAAGTGGCTTCTAAAAACATTTCAGCCCACGCCGTCGCAAGTTCGCCGCTAAAGCCCGGATAGTGATATATTTTGCCCGTCTCGTTAGATACATGACGCTGCGAAGCAAAAGAAGCATGAGTGGTAGTAGATCCATCCGTCAGCATATTGTTATGATTGAATACATCGCCAAAAATTAGATTAGCGTTTGGAAAAGCCAACGCGTCAACATTAACAAAAATTCCATATAGCCAGTCCATTCTAACTGGTGTTCCAGGATTTCCATTATATAAAGATGAAAGTGGTACATAAATAAAACCATCAAAATTGGCCGGTATGACAAATCCATTGTATGGATTGGCGGCAATTGTTGCGGTATAATTGCCCTCTTTATCGTAGTACAAAAATGGTTTCCCGTCGCTTGGAAGCATATTGTCTCCTTCGCACCCCATGACTTGTAACATCGGTGACACTTCATTGCCGTAATTTTTTACTCGCATCCAAAAGCCCGAACCAAAAATTCCCTGTTCCGACGCAACAATGTCGGCGACTGGACCTTTATTAGTGTCAGATGTATAAGTTCTAATATTTATGCCACCCAAATAATCCTTCCCCGTCGGATCAAAATCTTTCATTATGCCTTGATTGATATGGATGTCACCTGTTGTATAATTTTCTCCGATAAAAAATGTCGAGAAAATTTCATCGTTTAAAACGGAAGTGTCCAAATTCATTCCACCGGCATTAAAAACATCGCCGATGGTATAATCAGCAAATCCATTAAATAATGGCTGCAAACCAAAACTAATTTTCCACAATTTTGTAAAATCGGGCGCTCCGGTTAAAGAAGGTGTAGTGACTTCGCTAGTATAATTGGCAAATGGCAAATAAATAATTCCATCGAAATATGGATCTAATTCAATATTTGTCACATACAAATATGTTTTTTCGACTTCATTATTACCGAAAATATCATATGTGTAATACTTTAAGCCATCGGCGCTAGGCATGTACATTCCGCCTTTCCCATCGGCAAGTTGAATCGATAATGGCGTCGTTATGCCTGTATGATTACGAGCACGGAAAGAAATGCCGTTACCTTGGGTTGTTTGTTCCATGCAAACAACATTTAAATAAGTCCATCCCGAATCGCCATCATCGCTTGTTGTGTAGGTAATTCTACCACCTCCACGGATGTCATAAGGCACTTCTTGCGTATCGGCCATAACTTCAACTTGGCCACTTGGCGTCAATGCGGCTGTACCGGCCATAACTTCAACTTGGCCACTTGGCGTCAATGCGGCTGTACCGGCCACAAGTGCAAGGGCACTCATAAGAAGTGCAACACTAATTTTGTTGATTTTCATAATGTCTTATTAATCAGCTAAGCCTTTAATTTGACTGACTAATTCCCCCTTTCTTAGGCAATTAATAAACATCTTAAGATGCAAAAAATAATTTATAAAATAACACTCATAAATAGATTTATGAATTCGCGCACATTAACATCAGTTGATATAGTTAGTTTATTATGAACTTTTTTATCGTCTTGGACTATGAAGCCTCTTCTATTTGATAAGTCAACAGTCAATGGTTTTTCTTCATACTGGCATAAGTTTGGTTTAATAATAGATACGACTGCGAGCGGATCATGCATAACAGGTGCTTCAAACGCATAATGCGCGAACCACTTCATCATCATGTCATAAGTAATTTTGATGGCTTTTGATTGCGAATGAACTAGTTTATCGATGTCTTCTTTTGACAAACCTAATTTGCATGTAGTGTCAATGCCGATGCAAATAGTCTTAACATTTGAGTTATATACAATATAGCTAGCTTCGGGATCGCAAAACACATTCCATTCGGCAAAATTTAAATTCTGTCCACCGCTCATCAAACGAAATTCTTTGATTAAGGGAACGATGGTAGGATCTTTTCTTAACGCCATTGCAAAATTAGTTAAAGGACCAACGCCACACAAGATAACTTCATGAGGGTATTTGTGTATTTGTTCGATAATAAAATCCACCGCATGTTGTTTCTCGAATTGAGCGCTCTCCATTTCTTCACTCCATTGAGGAAGTTGATACATCCCATAGCGATCTTTTTTCTCTTTCTTTTGAATTGCTTCAACGTTCAACTTATCAGGATTAGAAATTAACGGATAATCGCAACCAGCATAAACTTTGATATCGCTATTTAATGCTTCGAGCAAATATTTGGCCATGTGCGCTCTTTGTCTAGTATTACGAAAAACGGTTGTAACGCCCAAGACATCAAACGCTTTGCTCTCAACCAAAAATAGCAAAGCGAAAGCATCATCAATATCATCGCCAATATCAGTATCAAAAATAATTTTTGGCTTAATTTTATTCATGGGTTGCTCCTATCCAATAAGAAAAATCACCATTTGGGCCAGTAACTGGCTCGACATATCCTTCTTGATGAGTAGGATATCCACGTTCCAGTCCTAGAACAGCCAAAGTATCCTTGTAAGACTTTTTATAAAATTCGACAACTTCATCAAGACCTTGACGATTCGCATAATCAATCGATGATTGATACTCACTTAAATAATCGTCGGCTTGAATAATATCAATTAAGGCTTGTGCCCATTTAATATCTATTTTTTTAGCTTTGGTAGAAATTGAAAAATAGTTGTCGTCGGCCGTGTCGTGTTTCAAAAATGATGGTCTAAAATCATATGAATAAGGAGTAAGAGGTCTTTTTTGATTATCAATATAAACAACTTCCTCTTTTCTTCCTTCATTTGGACGATATTTGAAGATATAAGACATATTCATCATCAATGTCATAGCGTTTAAGCCATATCCTTGTAGCCAAGCGGCATCTTCTTCGTTTAAATTAAGCGCTCCGGAAATATATCTATCTGTCCACTTGATTTCAGTCTTAGTTTCATCCGTCCATTCCCACGTTTCCCCTTCGATGCCGAAAGAAACAAGCCGTTGTCCTTCTTCACTATGCAAATAATCGAACAATTTGATTACGATATCTGGTCTTTTGCAGTTTGTAGAAATCATCGAGAACAAATATCCTTGTCCTGAAATATCTTGCAAAACCGGCGCATCTCCATCGTAATTTCTTAAAACTAATGGAATATAATTAATGCCTGAATTATAACAATTTTGAAAAGCGACTTGATAATCTTGTGGGGTACCAGCGCTAACAAAAACTTTACCCCGAGAAATATTTGTTTTTAACTGAGAATATGTGTCCGAAAAATTGCTGCTACGAATAATGCCGGCCTTATTGCATTCGTTTAAAAAGCGCAACATTTGAATGTAATGATCATCGGTTCGTAAATCTTGATATTCGCCTTCTTCGGTTTCAAATGGTGTAGCAAAATATTGCGCAAGCCAAGTAATTGATTTGTTCCCTTCGTTTGTAAAGGCATCCAATTGAAATGGGATTGAATCGCTATATTTATTTTTAATATATAGGCATCCATCAATGAAGCCTTGCGGCGTCGTCATATCGTTGCCTGTTGCCAAAAGTACTTCATTATACCAATCTTCTCTAACCAAAATGCCACCATTTGGATATAATTGCTCACCGGTCAAATAATTATTAGAAAAACATAGATTGGGAAAACCATAATTGTGCCCATCTCCTAATTGAAAATATTTCCATAGATCTTCTTCCATAGTGGCTTCCATTTTAGGTGCCCAACGGTCCATCAATTCATCGACTGCAAATAAATAATTTTGCATAGCTAATTGACTGCATTGTTGATACCACGATTGGACCGAAACGACATCTGGAAGCGCATCTCCAGAAATTAAAGTGGCAAGTTTTTGCCCGTCGTCAGTGACCGGAGTAACAAATTTAATCGTTATGCCAGTTTTCTCTTTGATTACTTTACTCACGACATCGTTACCATAACCGGGCCAAGAAAAAGTCGAGTCATTGACATACCATTCGATTGTAATTTCTTCTTTTGGCTTACCATTTTCATCTAAAAGATACTCCCAAGAATTTTTTTCACTAGGTGTCAATTCAAAATCCGGATAGATAACTTCTTTCTCTTGACCCGCACAACTGGGGAGAGTCAAAAGCAAACCACAAGTAAGAAGTGATAAGATAATTTTTTTCATATTCATTTTCCTTTCCTAACCTTTCAAAGATCCAATAACTACTCCGCTTGTTAATGACTTAAATATCAATGGATAAAAAGCAAAAATAGGAACGACCGAAACAATAATCGCCGCTAATGAGACGGTTTCAGGAGCAATATTTTCTAAAAAATCTGCCGGTAGCGATGAACCTGTTGGCGGTAACGATGATTCCTTAATTACTTTCATCAAATAATATTGAAGCGTCCATAGATTGTTATTAGAGGTATAAATCATCGTGTCAAAAAATGAATTCCAATGGCCAACGGCTATCCATAGACCAATGGTTGCGATAACCGGTGTAGATAATGGCAAAATAATTCGGAAAAAGATTTTAAATTCGCTCGCTCCATCCATGATTGCCGATTCGTGAATTTCTTCGGGAATTGTTTTGAAGAAATTAACAAAAACCAACATATTATAGACGCTAAAAAGCGCCGGAATTATATATACCCAAAACGTGTCAAACAATCCAATTTCTAAAATGACCCAAAAGAAGGGAATTAGACCGCCTGAAAAAAACATTGTAATTATAAAAACATAATAATAAATTTTCTTACCGATTAAATTAGGACGCGACATAGCGTAGGCAATCATCGCGGTAAATAAAACGCCAGTCAAAGTGCCTACAATGGTTCTTGCAATAGTGATACCATAGCTTTTCCATAGCCGTACATCATTGATAACAACCCAATAATTTTCAGTTGAAAAAACTCTTGGCCAAAGGAAAATTCCACCATTTATATAATCTTTGCCTTGATTAAATGAACCGGCCAAAACATAGACAAGCGGGTAGGCACAAATAATAGCAAAAGCCACTAACACGACAACATTAATCCAGTCAAAAACGGTCTTCTTTTGTTTTTTTCCAGTCGTGCCGACAAGAAGTTGATTTTTCTTATACACTCTTTTTAAGACCATATTAAATAATCCCCTTCCCAGTTATTCGTTTGGCAACTAAATTGCCAATAGTAAGCAATGTAATCGAAATGACCGATTTAAATAAGCCAACGGCCGTTGTAAAAGAATAATTTTGTAAGACAACGCCATATTGATAAATGAATGTATCTAGCACTTCACTGCGCGCTAAATTAGTTAGATTTCTAAAAACCCAAATTTGGTCAAATCCGTTATTTAAAATTCCCGAGATAGATAAAATCAAAAACAAAACAATCGTCGGCGAAATCATCGGAATCGTTATCTTTGTTATGCGATACCATCGATTGGCGCCATCCATCCTCGCTGCTTCGTATAATTGAGGATCGATACCGGCGATTGCAGCAATATAAATAATCGATCCCCAGCCTAAGCCTTTTAATAAGGAAGTAATTATAATTAATGGCCAAAACCATTCTGGGGAACCGGCAATATCTAATGGGCTTTGTATAATATTACAAGACATTAAAATAGAATTAATTATTCCGTCAGAATTTATTAAAGCTAAGACAATACCACCATAAGTGATCCATGATAAAAAATAAGGAAAATATGTGACGGTTTGAATGGCTTTTCGAATTCTTTTAAACGGCAATTCGCTCAACAAAATAGCAAAAATAATCGGAGCCGGGAAATTAATTAATAACATCAAGGAATTTAACCCTAATGTGTTAATCATGACATTACCGAAATCCGGATCATTAAAAAAAGCAATAAAATTATCAAAACCAACCCATTCTGTATTCATCATGGCTTCTAAAACGTTTAATTGACCGTCACCATCTTTAAAAGCCAAAATGATACCAAACATCGGCAAATAGCAAAATATTGCCACAAAAATTAAGCCAGGAATAACCATTAAAAAAAGTTGGACGGCGGTCTTATTCCAAATCTTCTTTTTGGTTCCACCTACCCTTGTTCCAATATCGGTTTCAATTAATTTGTCGTATTTTAGTTTCAACATAGCGCAATTTTAAATGATGATTACATCAAAATTTATATCTCTTACTTTAATCTTCTCAGCGTTGATAGCTAAATGTGTTTCTTGGCCTATATTTAAAGAATCAGATTCTAATTTAACAACAATGTCTACATCATCATGTTTAAACACTCCAAAAATAGAATCGTCACTATACTTGATAATATTTTGCAAGGTTGCCTTTATTCCTTCTTCAGCTATAGATACGTCGTCTGGCGAAAAGGAAAAATCAATATCGTGCAAATGAAATTTTTTGCCTAACAAAGCATAAATTTTATTCACACTTTCATCATTTGGCCGAATGCAAACGCCCAAAATTGAATAGTCAAAGACTTTTCTTTTTTTCATTTTTTTGCCAGTTAATACCGGTCGCTTGTTAGGAACCAATTTTCCTCTTACATGGTTAAATCGAGGCATTGATGATAGAACTTTATCTACATGATTATAAAATGATATATTCTCTTGTTTGATTGAAAAATGATAATCGCCAGCACTTATGCTTTCTTCACTGACGGCAAATAAAATTTGGCCACCTTTTAATTGCAATTCTAGTAAATAAAAACCTTGGTTGGTTAATTCACATGATAAAACGCTAGCGCAATAATCGTCACCCTTTATCACGGCGTCAATAGGAAATTCAATATATAAATCTTTATATTCAGAAAGCGCATCGAATAATTTTTTTGGAAAAATAAATTTCTTGCCAAATAAATTATTACTAAATTTCATATAATTATGCGTTGGAATGCGCGGACAAATAGAGTTTGTCGTTTCTTTTGAAAAGATATGTATCTTTGAAAAATCAATCGATATTTTTATTTCGCTGCCTTCTTTAATCAAATCATTACGATTAATTTTAATCGAAATTCGATGTTCACTACCTTTGATGGTTCCTTCAACCACCGTTTCGTTTCCTAAAGCCTCCACCAAATTAACATTGACGAGTAAACATTGATCGTTAGGAACGTTTTCATCAGCCAACCTCATGTGCTCGGGGCGAACTCCTAATTTAACATTTGGATTTTGGAAAACCTCTAGCAAGTCTAATTTTCTAAATAAAGCAAGCGGACATGATAACAAATTGTCGCCTAAACGCAATTTCAAAGTTGTCTTATCAACAAAAATTGTTGCGTCGAAAAAGTTCATTTGTGGCGTGCCGATAAAGCCTGCTACGAACATGTTGCACGGATAATCATATAGATTCATTGGAGAATCGACCTGTTGAATCACGCCTTTATTCATGACCACAATTTTTGTGCCCATTGTCATCGCTTCAATTTGATCATGAGTCACGTAGATGAAGGTTATCTTTAACGTATTATGCAATCTTTTTATTTCGGTGCGCATCGATGCGCGCAATTTCGCATCTAAATTTGAAAGCGGCTCGTCGAGCAAGAAAACGGACGGATTACGCACAATGGCTCTTCCTAAAGCGACTCTTTGTCGTTGCCCGCCTGACATATCTTTCGGTTTTTTCTCTAATTGCGAAGTTAACCCAAGTATTGCAGCAGCGTTTTTAACACGGTTGTCGATGCTGGTCTTATCAAGATGTTTAATACGCAGGCCAAAAGCCATATTCTCATAAACATTCATATGAGGATATAAAGCGTAGTTTTGAAAAACCATCGCCATGTTTCTATCTTTTGGCTCCATTAAATTCGCATATTTACCAGCAACATATAAATCGCCGGCAGTAATATCTTCTAAGCCAGCAATCATTCTTAAAGTCGTCGATTTTCCACAACCTGATGGACCGACTAATATCACAAATTCGCCTTCTTCAATTTCTAGGTCAAAATTGCTGACGGCCATAGTTCCATCTTGATAGACCTTATAAACATGTTTTAAAGATAAATTCGCCATAATAAATCCTTATAAATTAACTCGCGTATTGTTTCCTTCAATGCCATTATAAAATAAACAAAAGTTTCATATCAACTAAATTATCGAGTTTGACTAATATTGATTATTTTTGCTTATTTATCAATTTATACTTAAACAACAATTAAGCGAACATTGTTTTTGTTAATAACATCAAGATATTCATCTTCAGGCATTTTATCAGTTATTAAAACATCGATATCAGAAATGCTACAAGTTTGTATAAAAAATTGCTTCTTAAATTTCGTATGATCGACTAGACATATCTTTAACTTTGAGTTTCTTATCATCATCGCCTTAGCTTTTTGTTGGTCAATGGTGCCTTCATTAGGTCCAGTAAGGGAAAAGCCGTGGCAAGAAAAGAAACAGACGTCACAATAAAAATTGGCCAATTGTTCGACGGCATTACCACCGATTGATGCGCCTGTTTGAGTTTGGATTTCCCCACCAATCATAAATGACTTAATCGTCGATATATTCGAGAGAGCATTAGCCGAACATAACCCATTGGTTATGGCAATTCCACCACTAATTTTCTTTAAAAATGGGATGATATGGCTAACGGTAGAAGAAGAATCAAAAAAATATGAACTATCGTTTTTTAAAAATTCGATGCAAGCGTGAGCCATTCGCTTCTTTTCTTGCACATTTGTTTGTTGGCGAATGAACGATGATATTTCACCAGAAGAGGCGTCCATGATAGAAGCGCCACCCCAAACTCGGCGAATTAAACCATGTAATTCTAAGTCTGTTAAATCGCGCCTTACTGTCGCCGGCGAAGCATATATTTTTTTGCATATTTCTTCAACGCTAATCGTATTATATGTTTTGATTAAATTTAATATTTCTTGTTGTCTTTCATTGATAAGCATATTTTTTATTCCACCTGCTTTAATTATTGATTGATTTTGATTAATTTGCAATAAATAATAATGCGAAAAATATGATTTGCGTATTATTAATTTATTAAATAATATAAAGGTATAAATCATAGGAGGCTCTTATGAAGCAAGAGACAATTAATCGTTTTAACGAAGCAAAAAAAATTTATGCATCTTACGGAGTCGATGTCGATTTGGCAATCGCTAAATTTAAGAATATTCCCATTTCTTTACAATGTTGGGCGGGTGACGACATTAAAGGCTTCGAAAATGTCGAAGGAGTCAAAAACGAAAATACCGTTGTTGGCAATTATCCTTATGCGGCCAGAAACGGCGATGAGCTTAGAAAAGATATCGAGATGGCTTTTTCCTTATCACCGCTTAAACATAAAGTTCAACTCCATTCAATCTATGCCGAATTCCAAACCGAAAGGAGTAAGCTCACTGGTCAAGATTTTTCAAAATGGATTACTTGGGCGAAAAAAATAGGCATTGGCTTAGATTTAAATGGCACTTTCTTTTCCTCGAAAATGATGGATGATGGTCTTTCAATATGCTCTCCAAATAAAAAGGTGCGAGAATATTGGATTGAAGTTGGAAAATCAACCCGAAGATGCGCGGTAGAAATCGGTAAGGCATTAGGCCAGCCTTGCTATAACAACTTTTGGATTCCTGATGGCTTAAAAGACATTACGGTCAATCGTAAAGAATTTCGAAAACGATTAATCGATGGTCTAGACGAAATTTACGGCGTTCCATATACAAAAGAAGAAGAAAAATATGCAGTTGATGTATTAGAAGGCAAGTATTTTGGAATTGGTTCAGAATATTTCGTTTGTGGTAGTCATGAATTTTATATTGGATATGCTGCTAGTCATAATTTAGGTGTAACGATTGATGCGGGTCATTTTCGAGAAGGCGAAGATGTATCCGATAAAATTACAGCAATCGAACCGTTTGTAAAAAACGTTATGCTCCATGTTTCTAGAAGTTTGCACTGGGATTCAGATCATACTGTTATTGAAAACGATAGTTTAAATAATTTAATGTTAGAGCTAAAACGAGCGGATTTGCTCGATAAAGTGGCAATCGGCCTAGATTTCTTCGACGCTTCAATAAACCGTGTTTTCGAGTGGACAATCGGTTTACGAGCAACGGCAAAAGCTCTTTTATACGCCTTGTTAGAACCGACCGAATTAATGCAAAAAATGGAATTAGAACGCGACTATTCTTCTAGATTATTCTACATTGAAGAAAGTAATAACTTACCATATAACGATGTTTGGAATTATCTTTTAGAAAGTCACAACATTCCCGGTGGCAAAGAGGCATTAGCCGCCCTTAAAAAGTACGAAAAAGATGTTCAATCGCTGAGGAAATAAAAATGAAAGCCAGCATTATCAATAAAAGTGAAACAATAAAAAAGTTTATCGAAATCATCGACAACATGTATCGTCTAGGCTGGGACGAAAAAAATGGCGGAAATATTTCTGTTTTAATGGATGAGGAAGAAGTTAAACGAGTGTTTGGTAAAGCCAAAACAAAAAGAACCATTCCCCTTCCCTTAATTGCAAACGAAAATATTAGAGGCTTGGTTTTCGTTATTACCGGCACAACAAAATATTTTCGAAATGTTAAAAATGATCCAAAGACAAACATCGGAGTAATGCGAATATCTCAAGATGGTACGAAAGCAGAAGTAATATGGGGCTTTGAAAATAATGGAACATTTACGAGCGAAATTTACGCACATTTATTATGTCATTCAACGAGATTAAAAATCGATCCTAACCACCACGTTGTCATGCATACGCATCCTCTTTACATTTTAGCGCTAACGCACGTGCACGAATTAGATGAAAAATCTTTGACGGTCGATTTGTGGCGAACAATGACCGAAAGTGTAATTGTTTATCCTGATGGTGTCGGATTAATTCCTTGGCAAGTATGTGGAACGCAAAAAATCGGTGAAGAAACAGCAGAAAAAATGAAAAAAACAAGATGCGTAATATGGCCGCTACATGGCATTTATGGTTGTGAAAATAATCTTGATGATGCCTTTGGACTAATTGAAACCATTGAAAAATCAGCGCAGATATTTTTACTAACACATAATCATCTAGAAATTATTAACGATATAACTGATCAAGGCATCAAAGATGTCGCAAAAAGATTTAATGTTACTCCTGTTAAAGGATATTTGAAATGACGTATTATTTGGCGATTGATATAGGCGCTACATCGGGAAGACACATAATCGGTTATTATTTAAACAACGAATTAATTATCGAAGAAATATATCGATTTCAAACAAAAATCATCAAAGAAAACGACCATTTTTATTGGGATATCGATGATTTATTTGAAAATGTTTTAAAAGGCCTTCAAGTAGCCAAAGAGCTAAAGAAAATTCCTTCGCGCATTGGCATTGATACTTTTGGTGTAGACTATGTTTTGCTAGATGCTGATTTAAAACCAATCTATCCGGTTTATTCATATCGCGATGATCGCGGATATCGAGTCATGCAATCATTAAATAGCAATGAGGAGATGTTTTTCCTAACAGGTGTACAACCATTAGGATATAACACCATTTATCAACTACTAGATGATAAAAGAACTGGTAGATTAAAAAACGCGAAACATTTTCTAATGTTATCATCATATTTAACATATTTATTAACCGGCGTTTTGAATAACGAGTATTCTAGTCTGTCCACCACTGGCATTATTGACACAAGAACAAAAAGACCAGTTGATAAAATAATGAATATGCTCAACGTTAAAAGAGACTTTTTAGTTAAGCCTATAGCAAGCGGCACCTTGATTGGTAAATTTAAGGATGCAATCGCAAAGACAGTTGGATATCAAGCACAAGTTTATGCTTCGCTTCAGCACGACACTGCTTCGTCGTTTTTTGGTTCTAACGCTAAAGATGATTCGATACTTTTGTCTTCCGGCACTTGGAGTTTAATCGGTGTGAATTTAATACATCCAATTATAAACGAAAGCGCATACAAAGATGGATTATCAAATGAATTGGGCATAAAGAATACAATACGTTTCTTAAAAAATATTACGGGAATGTGGCTCATAAATGAATTAATTAAAGAAAACACAAAACATATTGATATTAAGGAAGCTGTTTTATTGGCTGAAGCGAATAGACATTATGATGGAACATTTAATGTTAATGATCAAACACTTCATTCGCCGAAAAATTTAAAACAAAAAATAATTAAATTATTATTAGCTAGCGGATATCAAGAACCAGACAATGATGGCGAACTATACTTCAGTGTTTTCCATTCGCTAGCCCTTTTATACAATAAAACTATCTTAGATTTAGAAAAAATAACAAAGAAAAAATATCAAACAATCACCGTTTTTGGTGGCGGCGTTAAAAATGAACTTTTAAATAATTTAATCGAAGAAATAACCGGACTTAAAGTAATAAAAGGACCTATTGAAAGCACAACATTGGGCAATATAATGTCAATCGTTTAAATTTATATTTTTAACTACCAATATGATTTAAACGTTTTAGTATACTAACGAAATGCATAAAAATAAAAAATGCCCGATTTCTCGAGCAAATATCGTTCACTTTGATAGCCTTAGTTTGTATCAAAATGTTAGTTATAAGATGTCTTTTTTCCATCGCTTTGATACAAAATGACACCCTTACTAGTGAAACGATACCCCTTATGAAGTGTAGATTTTAACGTTGTTTTCCTAATATTATTTTTTATATCGTATTTGAAGGTTTAGCGTAAAATAACATTTTTGATCAACGGGATCAAGACATAAATTAAGCATATTGTATCTTGTACTACTCGGAGAATCCAACTTTGTTTCATTGATTAAATAATTTATTACTTCTTCTCTGAAATAAATTAAATCTAATATCAAAACATCACCATTGTGCTTAACAATAACCAATCCTCCGTTAACATCATTATTGCCATTCCATTTTATACTTGGGAAAAAGCCAAAACTAATACCTTCTAATAAATCACCTAATTTCTTTAATGCAAAACCCTCATCTTCGAATTGATTCGACTTTAAAAATAATTGTTTTAAGGATTTTTCATTTTTTACGTACGAGTCTAATAGGACATTTGCCAAATATTCTGGCATTTTAGAATCAATCATTCTAAGATTATATCCAAAAATTTCATCAGTCGTTTTAATAAAGTGAATCTTGCCACCACATGCAATAATTTTCTTAATTCTATCAAGTAGTTTTGTTGGAGTATTAATATTATTGACATTTTTTATATCAGCAATAGATAAATTACTAACAGAAAACAAGAAATTTGTATGCCTACTTGCATTTAACAAGGTTGCGGGGCTGCCGAGCGAAGACTTAATACTATATTTTAAAGAAACATCTTTACCAATATGCTTATCATAAATTAACGCCGACAAATCTTCTTTTTCAAACGAACTTGATTTTATTTTATTTCCTTTTGTCAATTTCATTAGCAGACCATCAATGCCAGATATTTCAAATGAACCATTTCCAGATGGGGCATTTTTAATAGCTTCAAAAATTCTATGTTTGTTTTGATTCAATTCAATTTCCGAAATAATTTGATTTAATTCATCATTATAATAAACAGCAACGTCATTTTTGTTTTTTAAACAGTATTCGATTAAATCTTTATTATTGCCTGCTTTAGAAACTATTTTTATGCTTTTCAGTTGATATAATTCATTTGTGATAATTTTTAAATCAGAATTTCCTATTGCAAGATTAGGATTAATTAACATGCAAAGAATAGCATAAATTTCTGACCATTCGCCCCTATTAAAAAAAGCCATTATTTATTCGCCTCCAAAACTTTAATAAGTTCTAATGCAAAGGCCTGAACAGCAGGGATAGCAACAGAATTGCCCAATTGTTTCATTGCTGCTCCATTACTTACTGGGAAAATAAAATCTTCAGGAAAACCTTGCATCCTTTTTGCTTGTTTAGGAGTTATTCTAATTTCTTTCCCGTTAACAATGTAGCCGTCCCAATTTCTGCGATCTGTAATGGGCGAGCTTTTACCTCCGACCCTTAATGTAAAACCTATTTTTTTGTTTACTTCAGCCCCATCAAAAACATCGCTCATTGTCATCACAAGAGGAACGGGTTGGGGAAACTCAAAGCAATCATTTAAGTCTTTTCTAACACAAGCCATATACAATCTTGGTCTATGTTGTGGCAAATTGAAGTCGCTTGCTTTAATAATTTTATAATGAAAATAATAGCCTAGTTCATCAATTGTATTTTTTATTACCTCAAATGTTTTTCCATTGTCGTGATGCAGTAATCCTCTTACATTTTCAAGGAAAACAACTTTAGGCCTTTTTACTTTAATAATGTTAGCTACATTAAAAAACAAAGTGCCCCTTGTATCTTCGAAGCCTTTCTTTTGGCCTGCTTGTGAAAAGGGTTGGCAAGGAAATCCTGCGCACAATAAATCGTGATCGGGAATTGTGATAGGATCAACTTTAGTTATATCTCCAACAAATCTTTCATTAGGGTTTCCGTTATTATCGAAGATTATATTATTATTTTTGGAAAAATTAGCAGTATAAGTTTTTCTACAATCGTTATCCCATTCTGAAGCAAAAACACATTCACCACCGATATTATCACAAGCAATATGAAAGCCACCTATACCAGCAAACAAATCGATATATGTAAATTTATAACAATTGTTATTTTTTAATGAAATTCCCATATTCTTTATCATTTCTTAATTCTATAATTCGTATTAAATAAATTTGAAAGGGTTCTTTGAACTCTAAAGGCAGGCCTACTTCTTCCGTTTTCATAACGATTAACGCTTTCAAAAGTTACCCCAAGTAATTTAGCAAACTCTGTCTGAGATAACATCAATTTAAGTCTTAACTTTTTAATTTCTTCTGGAGTAAAGTTCACTGTTTATATTATATAACAAAAAGATGACAAAATGCTTAATATTTTAGAAGAATATGATAAAAATCATTGAAAATAAAACCCACTTCAGGAAGTAAAATAGTCATCTTACAAAAAACAGCAACACTCATTGTCCTATTACCTTCTTCATAAGCCTGCAAACTTTTATCACTCATTCCTAATATCTTAGCAGCTCTTTTTCTTGAATAGCCTTGTCTTAATCTTGCTTCTTTTAATTTTTTACCAAATTCTTTTATATCTAATTCAGGAAGTTTATTGCTAGGAACATTGACTACAACATCAATCCAAGTATCTACAGTCATTCTATAAATTAAAAACTCATTATCTTTTAACGACACTTTATTTTCTTTAATGAATCTATCTAATATATCTCTTTGATAGTTAGTAAATAACGCAACTTTTAAAACTAGATATTGATTAACTATTCTATTGGCTTCTTTAAATTCTTCTTTAGAATTTTGCTTTTGTTCTATGGAATAATGATACTTATAATCACGAATGAGATATTTAGCCTTATTATAAGTTTTAATCCATGATTCAAAATCTTCATCCGTAAAATAATATCTTTTAAACATTCTTCTTAAATATTTCTATAACTTTATTATTTTTATTCATGCTCCTTAAGATATTTTCTAAAGAACAAATGGTTGAATATTTATATTTATGAGCTTTAATAATATCTTCAAAAAATGAATCTAAATAATTTTCAAGTAAACTTATTAACACCTGACTTGCTTTAGTTAAATCGCAATCAGCAATACTTGCTTTATTTTCTATAATCTCTAGAGCTTCAATTATAGGGGTTGTATATTTTCCAAAAGTAACATCAAACCTAATCAATTTATAATCATCACCTATATTTTTAGTAGAAGTTTCCATTGCATTTGTATAAATAATAATCGGCTTTTCTTTATGAGAACTTATTTCATATTTGTTGTATAAATCATAACCAACTACTACTCCATTAAATTCACTCGCATAATATGAAATAATGGGATCTTCTTTTAATACTTCATCCGAATTTATTAGATATATACCTTTTGAATAAGTAGTGATTACTTTTTCTTCTTCAAGTCTATTTAATATCTTTAATAAAGTCTTATAAGGAATCATTTCAAAATGATGAATTCTTTCATAAGAAACATCAAAGACTTTACCTTTATTTTGTTTGCAATATTCTCTAATAGTTTTTGAATAATTCATCAATTTCACTCCCTGCCAGAATTATAACATAAGCTTATAATTTAGTCGACAAAATAGAATAAAATATCGACAATGTCGACTTTTCTCAAATTCGAAAAACTGGCTTACAATCGATGAAAATTAAAAACGACACTCCGTAATTGATACGAAATGTCGACTTATTCAAGATGGTGCGGGTGACAGGACTTGAACCTGCATGCCGTTAAGCGCTAGATCCTAAGTCTAGTGCGTCTGCCAGTTTCGCCACACCCGCATTTATAAAAAATGGTGCCGACTATAGGACTTGAACCTACAACCTACTGATTACAAATCAGTTGCACTGCCAATTGTGCTAAGTCGGCACTTCCGTTATTGGTGGACACTACAGGGATCGAACCTGTGACTTCTTCCGTGTGAAGGAAGCGTTCTCCCGCTGAACTAAGTGTCCCTGTAAGCGCTTTGTTATATTAACAAAAAATAAGTATTTATTCAATACCCATTTTATAAAAATCAAATATTAGAAATGTTTTTTAATTAATTTTTGCTCCTAATGGCATTAAAGATAATTTAGCAAATTTAAAAAATTGTATGCCAAATGGGATTCCAATCAGCGTGCAGCAAAGCGAAACTCCTGCTAGTAAGAAATATAGTGCTACTATCCAACCAAACAAAATCAGCCATAATATATTAACAAATGTTTTAAAAACGCCACCTGATAAATCAACTCTTTTGCCAATTGGCCAAAGCCATAAAGAAGCATATTTAAAAATTTGAATTCCTACTGGTATTAAAATGATTGTTGCACAACATAATAATCCAACAAAAAACATTACTAATGCGTTTTCCCAACCAATGAAGATCAACCAAAGTACATTCCCTACTGTCTTCATACTTTTAATATAAGTTATTAAAATTGTATTTAAAAGATTTTTTAATTATTTATTAAATTTATTCTGTTCTTAAAGCTTCCACAGGATCTTTTTTAGCAGCTAAAGAAGCTGGAATAAGTCCAGATATTAAAGTCAACACAACACTTAATAAAATCAAGATTAAAGCTGTAGTAAATGGCAGTGCTGCAATAGTAAATATTCCTGAAAGACTTCCAACAATTAAATTTATAAGTCCTTCAATGCAATAAGTTAAAGCAACCCCAATAATTCCAGATATAAAACCGATAATTAATGTTTCGGCATTAAACAAGTTTCTAACATCTCTTTTACGGCCGCCTAACGCTCTGATGACACCAATTTCTTTAACGCGTTCAATAACAGATACATATGTAATAATCGCAATCATTACCGTTGAAACAATTAAAGATAAGGCAGTAAATGCAACCAAAGCATAGGTAACCGTGTCTATCATTGTATCTACTAAGAATATAATAACTTCAAGATTATCTGTATATTGAATTTCGCTTCTATCCTGACTAGATATAACCTTATCTCCTATTTGGATATTTTTATCAGAATTCCATTCATTTAGATACGATGTAATATCATCCTTATAATTAAAATCAACTGGATAAATTTCGATTTCATTTGGAACATCTACACCACCTATATTTCTTTTTGTCCACGTATAAATTGCAACACCTTCTTGACCACTCATCATTTCTGTTAAACTGCTGCGAATACCAACAACAGCTTTTTCATTATAATGATTGTTATCATAATAAAACGAAGTATCATAAGTAATGCCAAAAACTTGTCCATTTCCATCTAAAATAAAAGATGTGAAAGATTCGCTATCGTTATCTATTAAATATTGATTGACTTGACTATTTGTTCCATCTTTAATTACTTTTTGAGTTAAGGCAGGAGTATAATAAAGACCCGTACTTAACGAACCATACGATAAACCTTCTTTAGGACGCAATATAGCACTTATTTTAAGTTCTAATCCTTCCCAGTTACTATCAGCGATTGAATGATAATTAAATGGACTATACCCTAATAAATCGTTTGGATTTGAAGAATATATTGTATCGTTTGGATAATAATAAAACGTTTTATTTAAAAGTTCTTCATAACTAAACGAATCTTTATCTAATGAAGGATTATAATTAGGATCGTCTAATGATTCATAAATTATATTGAAAAATTCTTCTTGCGAATAATAACCAAATTCACCTAAAAACAAATCTGATAAACTTTGTTCGTCATTAACCACTAATACTAATTCATTTTCTTTTTCTGGCATTTTTCCATTTTCAGAAATAATGTCGTATTGGCTTAACAAATAATCATTATTATTAGGCAATTGTTCAAAATTATAAGTTAACAACGCGATGTATTGTGCTAATTCGCTATATGATGTTTTTTCCAACATCTTCGAATAAGTTGTTATCGCAGCGTCAATTGACATCCTATATGTTTGATTTTCGCCATTTTCGTCAAGAAAAGTATAATCAGTATAAATGTTATAGCCCAAATCTTCTCCATAATAAGTTGCAATACAATTATACCATTCTGGGTTCATTTGCTTGACAAAATCAACGTAGTCTTGAGTGATATCATTTTGAATAACAAAAGCATCTAATGCCCCGCTAAATTCGACTAAAGAAGCGATAACTCCATCGACATTAATTATCCCATCTTCAATATTTTCTTTTATAGCATCTTGTTGTTGACTAGTAGAAGTCAAATCAATAATAGTATTTAAGTCATAAGCTTCTTCGCTTATCATAATTGGATTTCCTGAAAGCATATCATTTTGCATTGAATCAATATAATTAGAAACACCAGAAGAAACCGCTAAAACAGAACCAATTCCAACTATTCCAATAGAACCAGCAAAACAAACTAAAATATTTCTTTTTAATTTTGAACGAAGATTTCTAAATGATAATTTAAAAGCTTGAAAAAATGACAATTTGGAATGCTTATCCGCTAAACTTTTTTCTCCATCAACAGCACTTTTAACTTGTAAAGTTTCAACTTCTTCTTCATAAGGATTAGAATCAGAAATAACAAGACCATCCAATAATTTAATAATTCTTGTTGAATATGAATTTGCTAAATCTGGATTGTGTGTAACCATTATAACCAAACGATCTTTTGCAACTTCCTTTAATAAATCCATGATTTGAATAGAAGTTTTTGTATCTAGTGCCCCAGTTGGTTCATCCGCTAAAACAATTTCAGGATTGTTTACTAATGCTCTAGCAATAGCGACTCTTTGACATTGACCACCAGAAAGTTGATTTGGTCTTTTATTATATTCTCCTTGTAAGCCAACTTTATCAAGAATATCTTTTGCTCTTTTTTCTCGTTCTTTACTAGAAATGCCACCAATGGTAAGTGCTAATTCGACATTTTCCAAAACTGTTTGATGCGGTATAAGATTATATGACTGAAAAACAAAGCCTATTTTACTATTTCTATAAGTATCCCAATCAGCGTCTTTAAAATTTAAAGTCGAAACTCCGTCAATAATTAAATCGCCAGAAGTCATGTGATCAAGTCCACCGATTATATTTAAAAGTGTTGTCTTACCACAACCAGAAGGGCCTAAAATAGAAACAAATTCATTATCACGAAAATCTACACTTATACCTTTAAGTGCTTCAACTTTCCCATTAGCGACAATATAATCTTTTTTTACATTTTTTAGTTTTAACATAAATATGACCTTTTAAGATAATATCATAAAGTTTAATAAATTTCACTTGCAATTATGCCTATGTTACATATTTATGTAATTTGTATAAAATGGTATTGATTATATAATTCAAATTTATAGTCTAAGCTTTAAGTAAATCGAATAATGCTTTAAAATTTGAAATGGTTTCCTGACTAAAACTTTTTAATGAACAAGATGCTCTTGCTTTTTTAACTAATATTACAATATTTTGAAATTTTAAATACGTATTGCTTTTTTTGTTATCTCCTATTGTTTAGTATAAAAATCAACAATTTCTTTATATGACGTTAGTAATTTTTTTCTTCATCTAACAAATTTTATGATAAAAGAGGATTAATTTCTAGCAAATAATGAATAACGGTTTTGCCAACACATTTGTTAATAAACTCTGTTTTTTGAGTTTGGATTTTTTGAAATATGTTTTTTACTATCTTGCTAATTCTTGCTGCTTTGGAGTATCAACTAATTTTTAATTAGTTAAATTTGAGATGCATGTAAATAACGTCTCTCTTATCGATCAGTGGATTATCACATGTATAAGAACATTCGTATTAATATAATTTTTTTCTCCTTTGTCATGCACATCAATAAAGTTATACATGTTTGGTCTTGATATCTTGATATAGTTAGCTAATTCTATGCTTTTAATGTTCGAGTTTTGAAAGCATTCATGTCGTTTTATGAGATTTTCATAAAATTATTCGCGTAATTTAATGTAAAAACTGGGACAAATTTTATTGATTTTTACACGAATATCTCATATACTATGTTTAACATGGATAAAGAGGCAAATTATGTATAGAAAGATTATGAGCTTCCTAGAAGCATGGAAAGAAAGCAAACACCGCAAGCCCCTCGTTTTGCAAGGAGCAAGGCAAGTTGGCAAAACTTACTCTATTCTAGAATTTGGGCGTACCCATTATGAGAATGTAGCTTATTTTAATTTTGAAACCAATCCAAAACTAAGTAAAACCTTTGAGGAAAACATAGATCCCAACTATTTGATACCAATTTTATCTCATATTTCAGGTCAGACTATCGTTAAAGAAAAAACGCTGATTATTTTTGACGAAGTTCAACTTTGTGAAAGAGCTTTAACTTCGCTGAAATATTTTTGTGAAGATGCACCAGACTATCATGTCGTTGTTGTAGGGAGCCTCCTGGGTGTAGCTGTTAATCGGGCAAAGTTTTCATTTCCCGTTGGCAAGGTTGATATGAAAACCATGTATCCTATGGACATGGAGGAATTTATGATTGCTATGGGTGAAGATACTCTTGTGGAAAAGATTAAAAAGTGTTTTGAAACTGATAAACAAATGCCAACCGCTCTCCACGATGCGGCAATGCTGCTTTACCGCCAATATCTCGTTGTAGGAGGCATGCCAGAATGTGTAATGCAATTTATAGAAACAAAGGACTATATTCTTGTACGCCATACGCAGGATACCATTCTTACAAGCTATCTTAATGATATGAGCAAGTACAACAATTTAAACGAAATCAAAAAAACTAGACTTACCTATGATAACATTACTATTCAACTTTCCAAGAAAAACACTCGCTTTCAGTATAAATTGATTAAAAAGGGCGGGCGGGCTTCTGAGTTTGAAAATGCTATTGAATGGCTCTGTCTGTCTGGTATTGTATCGCAAGTTTACAAGGTGGAACAAATAAAAAAACCTTTGGAAAACTATCGTGACATTGATGCGTTCAAGATTTATGTGTCGGATTTAGGTTTGCTTTCTGCTAAGAAAGATTTAACAGCAAATGACGTTCTTTATATGGTTGAGGAACTGAACGATTTTAAAGGAGGTATGGCTGAAAACTATGTAAATGTGCAGCTATCCATTAATGGATATCGCACTTACTATTGGGAGTCTGAACGTGGTGCTGAAATAGATTTTATCATCCAGCGTAAAGGCAAACTTATCCCAATTGAGGTCAAATCCGCCGACAATACCAGAGCTAAAAGTTTAAGGGTCTATATGGATATCTACAAGCCTGATTATGCTATAAAGCTCTCTACAAAAAACTTTGCATATGAGGATAATAAAAAAATTGTACCACTCTATGCAGCATTTTGTATCTAAATTTAATATTCATTTAGAGTCTTTTGATTTATATACAACTTTGTTGTGCGTAAACAAATAGATGATTATTGGCTACAAAATTAATTTAAACTTCGTGCTTTTCCGTGATGAGAGATTTCAACCCTCAATATAAGATTAAGGTTTTTAATATTGATTTTTTATCATCAAATATAATTTAATGTGCTATACACTTACACGGTGCTAAATCCGAAAAACTGCGATATATCGTATAAAAGAAAAAAGTCTAACACTATTTTTAGCATTAGACATATATTCGCTTAATGGTGGGCCTTAATAGACTTGAACTATCGACCTCTCCCTTATCAGGGGAGTGCTCTAACCAACTGAGCTAAAGGCCCTTCATCAACGTGCTTATTAAATATACTACAACACTTATGTCAAAGTCAATATATTTTTATAATAAAAAAAGCCTCCAGAGGAGGCTTAATAATGGTTCGTTTATACAATTAACGTTTAGAGAATTGTGGTGCGCGTCTTGCAGCTTTAAGACCGTATTTCTTACGTTCTTTGCTTCTTGAATCGCGACTAATCATACCAGCAACTTTTAACGTTTTGCGATCGACACCAGCAGTAAGCAATGCACGAGCAATACCTAATCGAATAGCACCAGCTTGACCTGTGAAACCACCACCAGAAACATGAGCGATCACATCATATTTATCTTGGGTGTTTGTCAATGTTAATGGTTGTCTTAAATCCATAACTAATGTTTCATAAGGCATATAGTCACGAACATCACGTTCATTAATTGTAATTTTTCCACTTCCACCGACTAAATAAACACGAGCGACAGAAGATTTTCTACGACCAGTGCCATAATATTGGACATTTTCTTTTTTAGCCATATTTCATTCTCCTTTAATATTTTAGCTCAAGCACTTCTGGCTTTTGAGCTTCGTGAAGGTGCTTATCGTCAGCATAAACGAATAATTTCTTTTCAATAGCTCTTCCTAATTTACCTTTTGGTAACATTCCGTGTACGCATCTTTCCATCATTTCGCATGGATAATTTGCTAACATTTCTTTTGCGCTTCTTTTTCTTAGACCACCATTGTAGCCTGAAGCGTTGTAATAAAATTTATTTGTGAGTTTATTATTTCCAGATAAGCTTACTTTGCTTGCATTGATTACAATAACATAATCACCGCAATCAACATTTGGTGTATAAATTGGTTTGTTTTTTCCCATTAACACCACTGCAACTTCGCTGGCTAAACGTCCTAATGGTTTATCTTTAGCATCAATGACATACCATTTACGTGTAATCTCACTTGGTTTTGCAATACTTGTTTGACGTTGCATAACTCTTTATCTCCCTTCTTACTAATACTTGTACTCTTACCGGGACTACTAGTTTTAGCAATTAGTGCCGACTAAAATAATATTATATATTATTGTTTAAGTCAACAAAAATTATAACGAAACATTATGATATACTGCTTGAACATCTTCTAAACCATCAAGCATATCAAGCAATTCAGTAAATTTTCTTTTATCTTCCGGATTAGATATCTCAATATAATCATTTGGAATAAAAGAAATTTCATTTGTTTCAAACTCGCTGATATTTAAAGAATTTAACACATCTCTTGCTTTTGCAAAATCATTTGGTGCCACTAATACGTTAATGTATCCTTCTTCTTCACTCACATCACTTACATCTACATCGCCAAGAATTAATGCTTCTTCTACTTCATCACGATTATTTCCCTTAAATGTAAAAACGCCATATTCAGTAAAATTATAGATAACCGAACCCATGTGCCCACCTTTTTTAGTAATAGCGGCTCTTACTTCACTATTTGCACGATTAGAATTATCTGATAGAGTTTCTACAATTATAAAAGAATTGCCTGGACCAAAAGCTTCATAACGCCCAGATTCATAAGAAGCTGCATCTCCTCCTTGAGCTTTTTTAATAGCACGATCAATAACATCTTTTGGAACAGATTGTCCTTTCCATTTTTCTATTGCACTTCTTAATGCTAAATTAGCGTTAGGATCAGGAATACCAGATTTAGCTGCCATATAAATTTCTTTACTAGCTCGCATGTTAACCGCGGATTTTTTAGCAGCGGTTGCCGCCATTGCTTTTGCTCTAACTTCAAAATGTCTACCCATATAATTTCTCCTTAACATTTATTATTCCTATAATAGTTTAATACAACACATCCATTAAAAACAAGCCACATGAATTAGCTTTATAAGATGTAATATTTCTAACATCTTTATTTAATAAATCATTGATAAAATTAATATTTATTTTCCCTATTGCGACATTAATTGATGTGC
The DNA here is from genome assembly GCA_949284685.1 of uncultured bacterium. Classification (GTDB taxonomy): domain Bacteria; phylum Bacillota_I; class Bacilli_A; order RFN20; family CAG-826; genus CAJOOD01. Next base: position 536,796 of record CASDWE010000002.1, on the reverse strand, counting down.
CAATTATATACCTTATCATGTAGCGCATAAATCCATCACCATTTATTATTACTTTTATTAAATTTTTGTCCTTAATTACATCAATTTTATAAATAGTTCTTACAAAATTGTTTTCATCTTCTTCTTTGGAAGTAAAATTTTTAAAATTGTGTTGACCAACAAATAAATTTAAACATTTTTTAAACAAATCTAAATCGAAAGATTGATAAACTATTTCAACATAGTCTTTTAAAAAAACAGAAGGTTCACCTAAATATATTTGGTACATATATATTTTTCTTTTCGCCGAATATCTTGCGTGAAAATTATCATCGACGCATTTTAAAGATAATATAGAAATATCATTTGGCAATAAACAATTAATTGAATATTTTAATCTATCTATGTCGATATTGCTTTTAAGGATATCAAAATGAAAATATTGCCCGCAGGCATTGACTTTGCTATCTGTTCTTCCAGAACCATAAATTTTAGTTGGCACATTTAAAATTTTGCTAATGACATTTTCAATGGTTTCTTCAATTGACACCTGCCCATTTTGTTTTTGCCAACCGCAGTAATTTTTGCCAATATATTCAACTTTTACTAATAATCTCATTTAAAATCCAACCTTTACACCGAAAACAAAATCTATGACATCAATATTGCCGTGTGCAATAGATAAATACATAATAAAACCGACAAGTGCGAAAACAAATATTGCAGAAAACAAATCTTTTAGATGAAATTTTAATTTGCGATATTTGCTCCTTTTAGAATTGGGGTCATACCCTCTTGCTTCCATTGCATCGGATAGTTGCTGGCTTTTTTCAAAAGCGCTAATAAAAAGAGGAATAATTAATGATATTACTGCTTTCATTTTTTTAAATAAACCACCTTTAGAAAAATCCACTCCACGTGATGCTTGTGCTTTCATAATTCTTTGAGCTTCATCTAAAAATGTTGGAATAAAGCGTAATGCAATACTTATCATCATGGCAATTGTATGTACTGGAAAATTAATTATTTTAAGAGGAGCCATGTACCATTCTAAAGCATAAGTAAGATCTAATGGTTTTGTAGTTGCGGTTAAAATAAGAGTCAATGACATCATTAAAATCAATCTTAAAAATATATACCCAGCTTGATAAACACCATCCCAATATATTGCATAATTATCGCTAAATTGATATAAAAGCACTGTCGACATATTAGGATTTGGGACAAATATAAAAATAATAATTAAAAACAAAAATAAAAACCACATTGATAAAATACCTTTTAAAAAAGATAAAAACGAACAATGTGACATTATCATCAAAACAATAAGCAGAACAAAATATATTAAAGAAAAAATTAAACTAGTTGACCAAACACTAAATGGCATAAATATCATTATCATCAAGCAAATTAAAAATAATATTTTGCTTCTAGCATCTAGTTTATGAATAAATGAATCGTAATTGACATAGCGGCCAAAACTTATGCTATTCATATTATTTTTTAATCCTTTCAATAATTTGATTCATTAAATCATCAAGATTATTTATAGAATTAATATCTAAATCTATACCTTTTTGTTTTAAAAGCCTGCAAAAATAATATATTTTAGGAATTTCTAAATCACCTTTCAAATCTTGTGAAACAAAAACATCTTTTGGGCTTCCTTGATTTACTATCTTTCCTTCGTCAACAACATAAACATAATCACAATATTTATTAACTAAATCCATATCGTGACTAACCAATATAATTGTTTTATTATCATCATGCATCTTTTTTAATAAAGACATAATATATTCACAACCCTTACTATCTAATCCTGCAGTGGGTTCATCTAGCACTAATATATCAGGTTCAATAGCTAGGATGCCTGCGATTGCTACACGTCTTTTTTCTCCACCTGAAAGTTCAAATGGAGAACGTTTAAAATATGATTCATCTAAACCAACGCTTAGAAGAGCTTGATGAGCTTTTAATAAAGCCTCTTCTTTACCAACTTTAAAATTTTTTGGACCAAAAGCAACATCATCTTCAACTGTTTCTTCAAAAAGTTGATATTCTGGAAATTGGAAAACCACTCCAACATGCTTTCTTAATTTTGATATATTTTTGTTTTTTCGTTTATTATTTGTTAAGAGAAAATCATCCACTTTTACTTCACCAGAAGTTGGAATTAATAAACCATTTAAATGTTGAATAATAGTTGATTTACCACTTCCAGTTGCACCAATAAAGGCAACAAATTTATTATTATCAATGTGAAAATTAACACCATTTAAAGCATCAGCGTGAAAAGGCGTTTTTTTAAAATAAATATAGTGTAAATCTTTTACATCAATTGGCATAACTTCTCCACTAAATCATTTATATTTTCGCAATCACTAAAATCATATCCATGTTTTAACAATTCTTGTTTGACTGTAATAAAAAATGGCGTTTCAAAACCTAATTTTTTTAATTCATCTAAATTAGAAAATATATCTTTATGTTTTCCTTGTTTAATTATTTTCCCATTTTCAAGAATGATAATATAATCGCTTAAATATGCTTCTTCAATATCATGAGTAATTGATAAAATTGTTAAAGATGGGTTTTCTTGTTTCATCTTAACAATTAATTGTCTTATTTCTTCTTTTCCTTTAGGATCTAACATGGATGTTGCTTCATCTAAAATAACAATATCGCAATTTAGTGCTAATACGCCCGCGATAGCAACACGTTGTTTTTGACCACCACTTAAATTTGAAGGCTCTTTATTTAAATATTTATCCATGTTTACTTTTTTTGCAAAATCAATAACTATTTCTTGCATTTTACTTGAATCAATATTTCGATTTTCTAAGCCAAAAGCAATATCATCTTCAACAGTGGTTGAAATAAACTGATTATCAGGATTTTGAAATACTATACCAATTTTATTTCTAATTGCTTTAATATTTTTATTATTTAAAATCAAATCAAAAATTTTAATTTCACCACTTTTTGCAATTAAAAGACCATCTAATAATTTAGCAAGAGTAGATTTACCAGAACCATTTTTACCAATAATCGAAACAAAACTACCAACTGGTATTTCAAACGATATATTATCAATCGCTTTTATATTTTCTTCATATTCGTATGTCAAATTTTTAACACTTATAGCATTCATACCCTTTGCATTATATCATAATAATAATTAAAATTATTATTTTTTTAAAAAACCTAGTTTATTTTTAGCTTTAGAATATACATAGTTTATGTGCTTTTGCGTTTTATTAAGTTTCTTTGCTAATGTTTTTGTATCAGAATCAAAAATTTTTCCAATAATAACAGTTCTTTCTTCGTTACTTAGAATAGAATTTGAATCGCTAGATAAAATTTGATTTATCTCTTTGACATGTATGTCCTCAATTATATTAAAATCTAATTTACCAACCATTTCAGAAAATGGCATTCCATCACCATCATTAAATATCATATCAAGCGATAAGATGTTTTTAGATTTGCACCGATTAATAATATAATGATTTATTTCGTTAGCGGTAATTCTTTCCCAATATGCTTTAAACATATTTTCACCAGTTTTATAATTTTTAAACGCTAATAGAAAACAATGCATCGCCACAGAATAATATTCATCTATACTGATTGGTAATGATTTATTGTTGAAATAATTAATATTAGCGATTTTTAATGCATATTTTTTATATTTTTTTACAAGTAAATTACTAGAGTATTCATCTCCATGACGTCTTAATATAATAAGTTCATCATCGCTTATGTGCTTGAAAAATTCACGCTTCATAGCGATTCTTTTATTTTTAATATAAAAAATTAAAGTATGCCAAAAATATTGTTTTAAAATCTAACGTCTAAATATAAAATTACTTTTTATTACAATTTTTAATATGAGATAACAAAATCCCACAGGCCACGGATGCATTTAATGAATTGACATGACCAAACATATCAATTTTAACAACATAATCACATCTAGATAATAGTAATTTAGATATCCCAAATCCTTCAGAACCAACAATTAAAGCACAAGGGAAATCATATTTTAAATCTTGATAAGATATTTGAGCGTTTCCATCACTTCCAACCGACCAAAAACCTTCTTTTTTTAATGTTTCTAATGTTTGGTTTAAATTTGCAACTAATGCAATTTTTACATGATTTATTGCACCAGTAGAAACTTTATAAACACTTGGAGTAACCATTACTTGATTATGCTTTTTAATAATTATTCCTTGAACGTTAAATGCGTCAGCACTTCTTATTATCGCCCCAAAATTCATTGGGTCAGTTATGCCATCTAAAATTAAGATAAGTGGATTTTTAACTTTTTTGCAATTAGAAATAATATCTTGTAAGGAAGAATATTCAAAGCGATCTATTTCTGCAACAACACCTTGATGATTTCCATTATTTGATAATTGTTTTAATTTATTAGAATCAACATATGAAAACTCAATTTTTTTATTTTTTACCAAATTTAAAATTTTATTATCTTTAAAATCATTTAAAAAATAAATATGATAAATTTTAATATTTTTTATTGCATCAGTGATAGTATTTCTACCATAAATATAGGTTTTTTGCATAATTAATGATGGTTAACAACCTTAATATCAATAGGTTTAGTTTTTACTTTAACTTCATTTACAAAGCCAGTAGTGTCGACAAATTCATGATTATCACCGCCAGATAAACGGAAAATTACTTGTATTTTTTCTTCATCGCCATCTTGAATCATTTGTGTATTAATATCAGAAACAATGACATTATATTGTTTGGCAATAGATAAGACATCGGTTAATATTGGGCGATTAGCATGACTCAACACAATAATCATTGGATGATTTTTTGTAACTCTTCTTTCTAATTTTCTAAATGTGATTAACACTATCATAACAATAAAAGTAGTAACGATAGCTAAAACAAAATTCATTGATCCACACGCTAAACCGATAGCCATAACAAGCCAAATTGTGGAAGCAGTAGTCAATCCACGTATACCACCAGCATAATGAATAATCGCACCAGCACCTAGAAAACCTACACCAGCAACAACCTGAGCAGCCAAACGAGCAGGATCTCTTGTCATTCCTTCAGCAATCAATGGGAAACCATAAATAGAAATTATCATAATAACAGCGGAACCAACAGCGACTAATAAATGTGTTCTAAGTCCTGCACTTCTTCCCCTAACTTCTCTTTCTAGTCCAATAAAACTTGATAGTATAACAGTTAATAATAAAGAAATTAAAATTAACAATAAATTGCCCCATGACCAACCATCATAATTCCACAAGTTATTAAAAAATTCCGCTATTTTTTGATCAATACTAATAATTTGAGTTGATTCGACTAGTGAAGTTAACATAATTATAAAATTCCTTTCTCGTTTAATTTATTTCTAATACAATCACTAAGAGCAAAATTTCGGTTGGCTTTGGCTTGCAAATAATTATGATATAAAGCAATATCTTCACTATCTAAAATCGGGTATTCAATATTTAAGCCTAAAATAGATAACATATCTTTCATAGTGTAAAAATATCGACTTAAAGCATCTAAATCTAAAGTAGTGTTACGAAGAGCTTGATTAGATACCTTAATTAATTCAAATAAAACACTAAGACCATTAGGAATATTTAAATCATCGCTTAAAGCATTTAAAAAGTTTTCCATGTAATGTGTATCTAAAATATATTCCTTATTATCCAGCGTCACATTATTAACTTGTAATGTGGAAGCAAGTTGTTTATAAACATTTCGAATTTTATTTAATTCGTTTCTAGCACTTGTCAGTGTTTCATTAGAAAAATTAATAGGTTGACGATATGGAGCGGATAACATCACCATTCTAATTACCATACCACCATATTCACTAATCAAATCCTTTGCCAAAAAGACATTTCCAAGCGATTTTGACATTTTTTCATTATTAATATTTACAAAATTATTATGTATCCAATAATTTGCTAAATGATGATTATGCATGGCTTCAGCTTGGGCAATTTCATTTTCATGATGGGGAAATTTTAAATCATATCCACCACCATGAATATCAATCTTGCCATCGCCTTTAAATATTGAATCAATCATAACACAACATTCACTATGCCAGCCTGGACGACCTTTTGACCAAGGTGAATCAAATTTGATGCCAACATCCGTTTTTTTCCATAATACAAAATCTAATGGATTTTCTTTTTTTGAAGAAGTTTCAACTCTTGCACCTAATTTTAAATCATCGACATCTATTTTACTCAATAATCCATAGTCTTTATTAAATTCAACTCTAAAATAAACATCTCCATCATTAACATATGCCGCACCAATATCGATAAGTTTAGCAATATATGAAATAATATTAGGAATATAATCGCTGACTTTAGGAGTAATGTCGGGATTTTTACTTCCTATATCATGAATTTCTTTTTTAAATTCATCAATAAAAAAGCTCGAAACTTCTTTTTCGCTTTTGTTTTCTTTTAAAGCCTTGTTGATGATTTTATCATCAATATCTGTAAAATTAGAAACATAAGTAACATTATAACCAATGTAAGATAAAAATCGTCGTAACGTATCAAAAACAACGACAGGACGCATATTACCAATATGCGGATAATCATACACTGTAGGACCGCAAACATACATCGAAACTTCACCAGGTTTAATGGGTTTGAAAATCTCTACTTTTTTAGTCAATGAGTTATAAAGTTTTACATCCATATGTCTCAACAAATATTATATCATTTTTTAAAATTAAATATAGGAGTAAGGTGTAATTTAAATATCTGAATATTTATATTTTGCTAAAAAAGGTTATTTTTGCACAAAATTTAATAAAAAAAGCATAGTTTTCGTTCTATGCTTTTTTCAAGAATTAAAATATTATCAATAGTTTGGATATTTTTCTCGTTTATCGTTATAAAATGTGTGTAACAATTCTTCTGCTTTTTCACTTCCTGGTTTTTCTAAATATTCAGAATATAAACGAATAATGTCAGGGTTATTATGAGATTGACGAATAGTTTGTCTTTCATCTTCACTATATAAAACGCTTGCTCTTTTGCTTACATATGTTGACAAAATATTATCATCTTCATTAGGCAAAAACATTGGTTTGACATATGGTTGACCACCACCATTAATGCATCCGCCTGGACAACCCATAATTTCTATAAATGCATATGGCGATTTTCCTTGTTTAATTTCTTCTAACAAGATTTTAGCGTTTTTCATACCAGAAGCAATCGCTACTTTAATAATTTTACCATCGATATTTATAGAAGCATCACGAACGCCTTGCAATCCACGCACTTCTTTAAATTCAATTAGCGGATGTTCTTTTCCTGTCAATGTTTTATAAGCGGTTCTTAAAGCTGCTTCCATAACACCTCCAGTAACACCAAAAATGACACCGGCACCACTATATTGACCAAGCAAATCATCATCTGGTTTATCATTATCAGGTAATCTTTTCCAATTAATGCCACTTCTTTTAATCATTTTTGCTAATTCGCGAGTAGTTAAAACAGCATCAACATCTTTTAAACCATCTTTAGATTCTTGACCCGGACGAGTTTTTTCATATTTTTTAGCGGTACATGGCATAATTGAAACAACAAATATGTCTTTTGGATCGATACCATTTTTTTCAGCATAATATGATTTAATTATCGCTCCTTGCATTTGATGAGGAGATTTACAAGTTGAAAGATATTTAATTAGTTCAGGATAATAATATTCTAAATAATTAACCCAACCTGGTGAACAGGATGTAAGTTGAGGCAAGACACCATTATGTTTAATTCTTTCAATTAATTCATTAGCTTCCTCCATAATTGTCAAGTCAGCACCAAAATTAACATCAAAGACACGATAAAATCCTAAACGATGAAGAGCCGCAAACATTTTGCTTGTTACTGGAGTTCCAATTTTTTCATCAAATTCTTCTCCAATTGCCGCTCTAACCGCGGGAGCAACTTGACAAATAACATATTTACCTTGTTTAATAGCTAAATCAACTCGATCAATTTCACTATGCTCCATTAATGCACCAGTTGGACAAACCAAAACACATTGTCCACATTGAATACATGGAGATTTTGCAAAAGAACGATTTTGAGTTGGAGAAACAATGGTTTTAAAACCTCTATTTTCAAAACCTAATATTCCAATTCCTTGTAAAGCTTTGCATGTTTCAATACAACGGCCGCACAAAATACATTTGGAAGTATCACGAATTAAACCTGGAGCCAATTCATCATAAGTAGCAGGCGTCATATCACCAATATATTTTCCTTCACGAGCACCAACCATTTTTGATACTTCTAAAAGTTCACACTTACCGTTTTTTTCACATTGTAAACAGTTTTTATGATGATTAGATAATAACAACTCCACACTGCTTCTTCTTGCTTCGACAGCTTTTTGACTAGATATTGATATTTCCATTCCTTCATTAACTGGATAAACGCAACTAGCAACTAATCCACGTGCACCTTTAACTTCAACTAAACATACACGACATGATGCGAGCGAACATCTTCCATCCATAAAAGAACAAAGGCTTGGAATATTATAACCACACGCTTTCGCGGCTTGTAAAATAGTCATTCCTGATTCGACTTGATATGGATGACCTTCAATTTTAATATTTACTTTTGCCATTTACCTATCTCCTATCTTTTGCTAATTGCACCGAAACGGCAACTTGACATACAAGCTCCGCATTTAATACATTTACTTTGATCAATAACATAGGGAGTTTTTCCAACTTCACCACTTATCGCACTAACTGGACAATTTCTAGAACAAAGTGAACATTTCTTACATTTATTTGGGTCAATAACATATGATGTCATTGCCTTACAAACGTGGGCTTTACATACTTTATCAGTGACGTGAGCAACATATTCGTCTTTAAAATTGGCCATTGTCGAAAATACTGGATTAGCAGCGGTTTGACCAAGACCACATAATGAATTATTTTTAGTTGTGGTGGCTAAATCATATAAATCATCCAAATCCTGTAAAGTTCCTTTTCCTTTAGTTATTTTTGTTAAAATTTCTAACATCCTTTTAGTGCCAATACGACATGGTGAACATTTACCACATGATTCGTCACAAATAAATTCTAAATAAAATTTTGCAACATCCACCATGCAATTGTCTTCGTCCATGACAATAGCGCCACCTGATCCCATCATAGAACCACGAGCAATTAAAGAATCATAATCAATTGGGACATCTAAATCTTTTTCAGTTAAGCATCCACCAGAAGGACCACCTGTTTGAATAGCTTTGAAATGTTTATTATTTGGAATGCCACCACCAATATCAAAAATTAATTCTCTTAATGTTGTACCCATAGGAACTTCAACAAGGCCTACATTATTAACTTTTCCACCAAGAGCAAAAACTTTTGTACCTTTAGATTTTTCAGTACCTATTTTTGCAAATTCTTTTCCACCAATACGGATAATATATGGAACATCCGCTAAGGTTTCAACATTATTAATAATTGATGGTTTTCCCCATAATCCTTTTACAGCTGGGAAAGGTGGACGTGGACGTGGCATGCCTCTTTTGCCTTCTATTGAATTTAAAAGTGCGGTTTCCTCACCACAAACAAAAGCTCCTGCTCCTAAACGAATATGACAATCAAAGGAAAAATCACTTCCTAAAATATTTTTACCTAATAATCCACAAGCACGCATTTCATCAATGGCAATTTGTAAACGTTTAACAGCAATTGGATATTCAGCACGAACATAAAAATAACCATTTTTTGCTCCGATTGCATAACCTGCAATCATCATACCTTCAATAACGCTAACGGGATTGCCTTCTAAAATGGAACGATCCATAAACGCACCTGGGTCACCTTCATCCCCATTACAAATAACATATTTTTCATCGCTTTGTTGGTCGTAGGCAAATTGCCATTTTCTTCCAGTTGGGAATCCTCCACCACCGCGACCTCTTAATCCACTAGCTAAAATTTCATCGATAACAGCTTGGCGATCCATTGTTAAAACTTTAATTAACGCTTTAAAAGCATCATATCCCATCGCTTCATCTAAAACTTCTGGATTAATTAATGAACAGCCATGCAAAGCGATACGCATTTGTTTTTTATAAAAGTTTATATCATCTTGCTTTTCAACTTTTTCATGAGTTTGAGGATCTTCATATAATAATTCTTCAATACAATTACCATTTAAAATATCTTCTTGAATTATTTTTTCACAATCACTCACTTTAACTGCGTGATATAAACGATCTTCAGGATAAATTTTCACAAAAGGCCCTTGACTACAAAAGCCAAAGCAACCGACCATATTGACTGTCACTTTATCATTTAAATTATTTTCATCAATTAATTTTTGCAAAGTTTCAACAATTTCTTTGGAATCGCTTGATAAACATCCTGTACCACCGCAAACAACGATATGGCGTTTACCATCTTTACCATTAATTTTATTATTTAAACATTCTGTACAATGTTTTATTTTATTTTGTAATTGTTCAACATTTTTAATAATATCCGCCATAACTATGCTCCTTTGGTTTCTAAATCGCGATATTCTTGAATAATAGAAGCGACTTTTGATTCTTCTACTTTAGGATATACTTTACCATTTATAGAAATTGCTGGTGCGATTCCACAGGCTCCAATACATCTCAATGCATCAAGAGTAAATAAACCATCTTTTGTCGTTTGACCTGGCTTAATATTTAAAAGTTCACTAAATTTATCCATCACTCTTTGTGAACCTTTAACATAACAGGCAGTGCCTAAACAAACACCGATAACATATTTACCTTTTGGAGTTAAAGAGAAAAATGAATAAAATGTAACGACACCATAAATCTCTGAAACAGGTATATTTAATAATTCGCTTAATAATTCTTGCACTTCCAAAGGAATATAACCATATTCGTTTTGAATTGCTTCTAATATCATCATTAAAGGCGTTGGTTCGTCTTTATAACGATTAACAATTTCTTTAATTAATTCTTGGGCATGTCCTTGTAATTTGGCCATTTTAAAACCTCCAAATAATAACTAGTTATTATTATATGCAAAAAATCACATAATAACAATTTTAAATTATTAAAAAAAGAGGTTTTATAACCTCTTTTATAAATTTGATTTAAAAATCTTATTTGCTAAAAGCAATTAAGACACAATTTGCATTATCACCACGTCTATTTTCGACCTTATAGGTGACAACACTTCCTCCATTAACATCTTTAAAGCGAGGACCAATATCATTAAATAATTTATCTAACACTGTAACTTTTTTATCAGCATCAACATAAATATTTCTTAATGTTTGCATAGCCAAACGTTTAGCATGAACTTGATCTTCTTTTTTTGTTAAGGAGACCATTTTCTCAGTGAGAGAAATTAAATCTTTTGCAACGCCACTGGTGACAGTGATATGTTCATGAGCAATTAGTTCAGAAACATTATTGCGGAGCATGTTTTTATATTTACTTTTGGTATAAGCAGCCTTAAATCTAACACCAGCTTTACCATGAACATTTCTTCTTCCTTGTGCAGGCATGGTTTTTCCTCCTTAATTATTATTCAAAACTCTTGAAAGACAAGCCCAATTGAGCGAGTTTTTCTTTGATTTCTTTTAATGATTTTTTGCCAAGATTTTTAAATTTCATCATTTCTTCTTCGGTCTTGTCTGTTAATTCTAAGACAGTTTGAATTCCGCCTCTTTTTAAACAGTTATAAGAACGGACAGAAAGATCTAATTCTTCAATCATGACATTTTCATATTTGTTTTCTTCTTGGTGGACTTCTTCTTTTTCAATATTAATGTCTCTAGTTGTATTTTCTAAATCAAGATATTTACTAAAATGATCCACTAAGATTTTTGCTGCTAGTGCTAAAGCAGATTGAGGTGTGCAAGAACCATTAGTTTGAACTTCTAAAATAAGACGATCAAATCTAGAATCATGACCGACACGAGCAGGCTCAACATTATATGAAACTTTGACGATTGGTGAATAATTACTATCAGTAGCAATTACACCAACTGGCATATTGCGATGAAGTGTTTTATTCATTTCATCAGTAACAAAGCCACGCCCATTGCGAACATATAAAGTAATTTTTAAATTGCCACCATCGCAAACATTAGCAATAACTACTTCTGGATTTACAATTGTGACACCGGTTGGGCAAACAATATCAGCACCAGTAACTTGTTTTGGACCAGTGACATCAATTGTTAAGCGTTTAGAATCTTCAATAGAACTATCAATTTTTAAAATCAAATCTTTTAAATTTAAGATGATAGTTGCAGCATCTTCTTCGACACCAGGTAAAGCAGAGAATTCGTGTCTAGCGCCGTCAATTTCAACAGCGTAAATACTAGCACCTGGTAAAGAAGAAAGCAAAACGCGTCTTAAGGCATTGCCAACTGTTAAACCAAATCCACGACCTAATGGTTCAATAACAAAACGACCATAGTTTTCGTTTCCGTCATAATCAGCGTGAGTAATTTCAAATTTTTCAAATGGATCAGGTAATTTAACCATATATTTTCCTCCCTATTAACGACGTGGTCTTTTTGGTGGACGGCAACCATTATGTGGAATTGGGGTTGAATCTGTAATTGATAAGATTTTTAAACCCGCGACTTCGAGTGAACGGATAGCGCCGTCACGACCTGGACCTGGACCTTTAACATCAACATCTATTTGTCTAATGCCTTGATCAAAAGCGACTTTACCACAAGCTTCTGCTGCTTGTTGTGCAGCAAATGGAGTAGATTTTTTACTACCTTTATAACCTAGTGCACCCGCACTTGACCAAGAAATAACATTGCCCTTTTCATCAGAAATTGTCACAATCGTATTATTGAAAGTGGAATGGATGTGAGCAACGCCATGCGTAAACGAGCGTTTAATTTTCTTTTTTCTTGTTTTGCTTGAAGTTTTTTTACTACCAGCCATTTTATTTTCCTCCTTTCAACTATTGAGTGGCCTTTTTCTTATTAGCAATTGTCTTTGCTGGACCTTTTCTTGTACGAGCGTTAGTTTTTGTTCTTTGACCGCGTACAGGAAGTCCACGACGATGACGAATGCCACGATAACAGCCAATTTCTTGTAATGTTTTAATGTTCAAAGCGACTTCTCTTCTAAGATCACCTTCAACTTTATATTTTGCTAATTCATTACGAATCGCGTTAAATTGTTCATCACTTAAATTTTTTACAACAATAGTTTCTTCAACACCTGCATCTTTTAAGATTTTTTTTGCAGTTGTTTTACCAATACCGTAAATATAAGTTAAAGCGATAACAATGTGTTTATCATTTGGAATATCTACACCAACAATACGTGCCATAAAATATTCTTACCTCCTAATTAACCCTGTCTTTGTTTATGTTTAGGATTAGAACAAATAACCATGACTTTGCCATGTCTTCTAATCACACGACATTTTGGACAGATTGGTTTGACTGAGGGTCTTACTTTCATAAATAATTCCTCGACTTTCTTTTATTTGAATCTAAATGTTATTCGGCCCCGTGTTAAATCATAAGGCGATATTTCAACGGTAACTCTATCACCTGGTAGGATGCGAATGTAATTCATTCGGATTTTACCAGAAACGGTGGCCAATATTACCATTTTATTATCCACTAATTCGACTTTAAACATCGCATTAGGGAGTGTTTCTTTTACAATCGCCTGAACTTCGATGACATCTGCTTTAGACATTATTAATTTCTTCTCCTTCGTAAGTTGTTAGTACTTTAATTCCATCTTTTGTTAACGCAATGGTATTTTCATAATGAGAGCTTAACTTGCCATCTCTCATTTTAACTGTCCACTCATCAGGCAAAACTCTCGTATATGGTTTACCTTGAGCGACCATCGGTTCAATAGCTAAACACATTCCTTCTTCTAAAATAGGTCCATGTCCAGCTCTTCCATAATTTGGAATAGATGGATCTTCATGTAAATGACTACCAATTCCATGACCAGTATATTCTCTAGGTAATGAATAACCATGCTTTTCATTATATTCTTGAATCGCATGAGAAATGTCACCAAGATGATTACCAATCTTTGCAAATTTTAAGCCATACCAGAATGATTGTTCGGTTACTAACATTAAATCGCTGGCTTGTTTTGAAACTTTACCGCAAGGGTAAGTTCGACATGCATCAGCGCAGTATCCTTGATAAGTTGCACCAACATCCAAGGAGACAATATCACCTTCTTTCAAGATGATATCATCACTTGGAATGCCATGAATCAAAGTGTCATTAATTGATATGCATATCGCACCAGGGAAACCTCCATAACCTTTAAAAGTTGGATAAGCACCTTGATCACGAATAATTTTTTCTGCTAATTTGCTTAAATGAGCAGTAGTTACACCAGGTTTTAATTCATCTTTTAAATTTTTAAATACGCTAGCGACTATTTTTCCGGCTTTCGCCATTAATTCAATTTCACGTGCACTTTTGATTATAATCATATACTTTACTTACCTAAGATTAGTTTAGATAATTCATCGAATAATATATCTGAACCAATACTACCATCGAAATTTCTTAAAAGACCAAGGTTTTCATAATAATCTAACAATGGTTTAGTTTGATTCATATAGTGTCCTAAACGAACTTCTAAGGCTTCTTTGTTATCGTCTTTTCTTTGATATAATGGTCCGCCACATATATCGCAAACACCTTCTACTTTTGGTTTCATGGTGTCGATGTGATAAGGTGCACCACAATTTTTGCAAACACGACGACCAGAAATGCGTCTAACTAATTCGTTTTTATCGCAATCGATATTGATAACAACATCGATAGGACGTGCGATTTCTTCTCCAATTTTTTTTAGGGCTTCAGCTTGAGCAATTGTGCGTGGAAAGCCATCTAATAAGAAGCCGTTTTCGCAGTCTTTTTTAGCTAATCTTTCCTTAACAATTCCAATAGTTACTTCATCAGGAACTAAATCTCCCCTGTTGATGTAACTAGCAGCCATTTGGCCTAATGATGTATTTTCTTTAATTGCTTCTCTAAACATATCTCCAGTAGAAATATGAATGAGATTAAATTGAGAAACTAAACGTTTGGCTTGGGTACCTTTTCCTGCTCCAGGAGGACCCATTAAGATAATATTTTTAAGCATTTAACAATGCACCTCCAGCGACAACTTCATCAAATGATTTTCCTGCTAACAAACCATCAATTTGGTTATTAACTTCTAAGCATACACCAACAACAATAATTAATCCTGTACCACCTAAGGCTAAGGAAGTGTCAGTGCCAAATACGCCACTTAAAGTTAAAGCAGGAGGTAAAACAGCAATAAATGTTAACGCTAATGCACCGATAACTGTCACACGATTTAAAACTTTGCGAACATATCGTTCGGTTTCATTTCCGGGACGAATACCAGGAATATAGCTGCCGTTTTTCCTAAAGTTTTCTGCGAGCTGTTGAGGATTGATAGTAATATTGGCATAAAAGAACGTAAAGAACAAAATTAAGACAATATAAATCAATAAACCCCAAGGCATATACCAATTACCTGGCATTAAATACATTTGTGATATAGAGAAAATGTTAAGCCAGGAGCCAGTAGCAAGATCGCTATCAATAAAAGCAACGATAACACTAGGTGCCATTAAGATAGAACTTGCAAAAATTACAGGGATAACACCAGCAGGATTAAGCTTGATTGGCAAGAAACTAGCTTTTGCCATAGACTGGGTTTGTCCACCGCTTTTACCAGCATGTTGAACAGGTATTTTACGTTTAGCCAATTCAATAAAGACAACAAAGGCAATGATGAGTAAGTAGACGAATACATAAAGCAAGAATTGGAAAATTCCTCCTAATTCGTTGCCAGTACCCCAAGCGCCAGTGACCCAACGATCGAAAGCAGTAACTAATTGAGTTGGTAAACTTGAAACAATTCCTGCGAAAATGATAATAGAAATACCATTACCAATACCTTTAACAGAAATTTGGTCACCTAACCACATCACTAACATTGATCCAGCCATCATGACTACTACAATATAGACATATCCAATCCACTCTAATGAACCTAAATTATCCAATAAAGTAAATTGAATATAATCACCAAAAACACCGCTTTGCATGGTACGAATAATGCCATAGGCTTGTACAGCACCAAGCAATAAGGTCAAATATCTAGTTGCCATATCAATTTTTTTACGACCATATTGACCTTGTCTTTTTAATTCCACTAACGCGGGTAAAACATCAGTGGATAATAATTGAATAATAATTTGTGCGGTAATATATGGAGACACACCTAAAGCAAATATTGAAAATGTTTGAAGTGTGCCACCACCTAATAAATTCATAAGTGCCAGCGCATTATTATCGGAAAGATAATTTGATAAATCTCCAGTAATAGTAACGCCAGGAACAGTAATTTGTGCACCGATTCTAAAAACAAATAGAATCATAATCGTGAAGAAAATCCTGTTCATGATCTCCTTGTTTTTTAAGATGGAGAGAATTTTCCTCATATTAGATTACCTCTGCTTTTCCACCTGCTTTTGCAATAGCATCTAAAGCAGATTTAGAAAATTTATGGGCTTGAACAGTTAATTTTTTGCTCAATTCACCATTTCCTAAAACTTTGATGCCATTATATTCTTTACGGACTAATCCGTTTTCCACTAGCAAAGCGGGTGTCACAACACTACCATCTTCAAATCTATTTAATAAAGCAATGTTAACAACTGCATATTCATGATGATTAACATTATTGAATCCGCGTTTAGGTAAACGACGATAAATTGGCATTTGTCCACCTTCGAATCCTAATCTGGTTCCACCGCTAGTACGAGAATTTTGACCTTTTTGACCACGTCCAGATGTTTTTCCATTACCTGAACCAACACCACGTCCAACACGGAAATGTTTATCTCTAGAACCTTGACTTGCTTGAAGTTCGTGTAGTTTCATTTTTACACCTCCTAAACTAAAATTTTAACAAATTATTTTATTCTTTTCCACGTAAAGTGACAACATCACTATATGTGTGAAGAGATTGTAAACCTTGGTGAGTTGCACGAATGATATTAATAGGTGCACGTGAACCATAAACTTTACTGCATACGTTTCTAACACCTGCTAATTCTAATATCGCACGAACAGGGCCACCAGCAATAATACCAGTACCTTCAGGTGCACTCTTTAAGAAAACGCTACAAGCACCATATTTACCGACGATTTCATGTGTTAAAGTACCATTTTTGGTAATATGAATAGTAAACATGTTCTTTTTAGCAGCTTCTAAAGCTTTTTTGATTGCATCTGGAACTTCACCTGCTTTTCCTGTTCCAAAACCATAACGGCCTTTGCCATCTCCAACAACTACTAATGCGGAGAATTTCATACGACGACCGCCTTTTACAGTTTTACAAACACGATTAATGCTTACAACACGTTCTTCGTATTCTTTTTTATCGCGATCTAAACGTCCGCCACGTCGATCGTTACGATTTTGACGACGTATACGACGTTGTCCTTGTTCAGGTTTTTGTTCTGGCTTTGCTTCTGCTGCTGGAGCTTCTTGAGCAACAGTTTCTTCAGTTTGGTTTAATTTTTCTTCTGCCATAATGACCTCCTAGAAAACTAGTCCCGCTTCACGGGCACCTTCAGCAAGAGCTTTGACACGACCATGATAAATATAACCAGAACGATCAAATACTACTTTACTAATATTTTTTTCTAATGCTTTTTTTGCAATATCTTCGCCGACTAATTTTCCAGCTTCGATATTTGAACCATTCTTTAAATTTAATGTTAAGGAAGATGAACTAACTAATGTTACTCCTTTGGTATCATCAATTATTTGAGCATGAATATGTTTGTTTGAACGATAAACACATAAACGAGGAGTAGTTGATGTGCCGGAAATTTTATTTCTTACACGTTTATGACGACGCATACGAGCGACATTTTTTGAAACTTGTTTAATCATATCTTCTAACCTCCTTTATTATTTCTTGCCTGCACCAGCAGCACGTTTACCTTCTTTTAGGATAATGCGTTCACCCTTATAGCGGATACCTTTTCCAAGATATGGCTCTGGTGGACGTACTTCTCTAATTCTTGCTGCGGTTTGTCCAACGGCTTGTTTATCGATACCAGAAACAGTAATTTCTGGTTTGTTGTTAACTGTTGCAACAGAAATTTTAACACCTGCATTAGGTTTAATAGTTACTTGATGGGAATATCCAGCATTTAAGATGATATCTTCCCCTTGCATAACTGCTTTATAACCAATACCTTCCATTTGTAAAACTTTGGTATATCCTTCGCTTACACCAACAATAGTGTTATGTAAGTTTGCACGGCTTGTACCGTGATTTTGTTTTACTTGTTTGGTATCATTTTCTCTTACAACATGGATTTTGTTTTCTTCTAATTTTGCGCTTATACCATGATTTAATACACAGGTGGCTTCACCTTTTGGACCTTTACATGTTACAACGGATCCATTGATTTCTACACTGACACCGGCTGGGACATCAATCACTTTATTACCAATACGTGACATATTTATTCCTCCTTACCAGATATAGGCGAGAACTTCGCCACCAACACCTAAACTACGTGCTTGGACACCAGTCATAATGCCCTTTGATGTGGAAATAATTGCAATTCCTAAACCTTTTAAAACGGTTGGAATTTCATTGCAACCAACATTTACACGTAAACCAGGTTTACTAATCTTTTTTAAACCAGATATAACACGTGTACCATCACTTGCATATTTTAAGTTAATGGTTAACACTTTTTTTGTTTCACCTTTAATAGAATAGTCGTTAATGAATCCTTCATCTTTTAAGATTTTAGCAATTTCAGCTTTCATCTTACTAGAAGGCATTTTAACTACTTCATGGTGTAATTGATTTGCGTTACGAATACGAGTTAGCATATCCGCGATTGGATCAGTCATCATAATTAAACATTCCTCCTTCTTACCAAGATGATTTTTTCATGCCAGGAATTTCGCCTTTATACGCTAATTCTCTTAGGCAAATACGACATAAATGGAATTTTGAATAGACAGCGTGAGGACGTCCGCAACGCTCACAACGTGTATATTCTCTGACCTTAAATTTTTTAGGTCTAGCACAACTTATTTTTTTACTTGTCTTCGCCATTTTGGACTCCTTTCTATCTCATAAATGGCATACCGAGCATTGTTAATAAGGCTAAGGCTTCTTCATCAGTTTTAGCACTTGTAACAATTACGATATCCATCCCACGAATTTTATTTACTTTATCATAATCAATTTCTGGGAAAATTAATTGTTCTTTAACACCTAATGTGTAATTTCCTCTTCCATCAAAGGCGTTAGAAGAAATACCTCTAAAGTCACGAACACGTGGTAGAGCGATTGACACTAACTTATCGAAGAATTCATACATTCTTGTTCCTCTTAAAGTTACTTTACAACCGATTTCTTGTCCAGCACGTAATTTATAATTAGCGATGGACTTTTTAGCCTTTGTAATAACTGGATGTTGTCCAGCAATAAGAGTTAATTCATTAACAGCTTCTTCTAATCTTTTTGCATCAGTTAAAGCATCTCCAACACCGATATTAATAACTATTTTTTTAAGTGCAGGAACTTGCATAACACTGGTGTAATTAAATTTTTCCATCAAAGCTTTTTTGATTTCACTATCATATTTAGCTTTTACACGATTGACATAATTAACTTTTTCAGTTACTTGAGGTTCGGCTTTGACTGTTTTTTTGCTTGCAGTTTTCTTTGTGCTTGCTTGTTTTTTAACTTGTTCTGCCATATTAACCTCCTTAGTTTAATTCTGAGCCACTTAATTTTGTGACTCGAACTTTTTTATTATCTTTTGTCATTTTATGACCAACACGTGTTGGTTTTTTGCTTTTGGGATCCGCTAGCATGACATTACTAGCGTTAATTGGTGCAAATATTTCAACAATTGATCCTTCAGGATTTTTTTGTGTTGGTTTACGATGTTTTTTTCTAATGTTGACGTTTTCAACAACGAGACGATTCAATTTTGGATATACAACTTGTACAACCCCTTCTTTGCCCTTGTCACGGCCAGCGATGACAATAACTTTATCGCCTTTTTTGATATTCATATCGCTTTCCTCCTTATAATACTTCAAGGGCGAGAGAGACAATTTTCATAAATCCTTCTTCGCCTTTTTCTCTTAATTCACGAGCGACAGGTCCAAACACACGTGTTCCAACAGGTGTTTTGTCTTCATTAATGATAACAACAGCGTTGTCATCAAATTTAATCGTGGAACCATCACTTCTTTGAATTGGATATTTTGTTCTAACGATAACACATTTGACAATATCACCTTTTTTGACTTTTCCATTTGGAATGGCATCTTTAACAGAACATAAGATGACATCACCAACGGAACTAGTCTTACGATGACTACCGCCGTACAAACGGAAGGCACGAACTTTACGAGCACCTGAATTATCCGCTACGACGAGATTAGTTTCGGTTTGAATCATAATTATTCGCCCTCCTTGTTTTCGATTGCTTCTTCAGCATTTAAGATTTCTTCTTTTAATTCTGCTTCAGCTTCTTTGACTGACATTTGTGCATGTTTGTCGATAGAAACTAAACGGAATCTTTTCAAAGCACTTAATTTACGTGTGCCCATAATTGTTACAAAATCGCCAACTTTAGCTTCATTGTTTTCATCATGAACATAATATTTTTTACGATATTTAACACTTTTACCATACTTTGGATGTTTTTTATGTGTTTCAACAAGGACGACGATGGTCTTGTCATTTTTGTTTGAAACGACTGTACCTTGTATGGTCATGCGTTGATTTCTTTCTTCCATATCATTCATCCTCCTTATTTAACATTAATATTTAATTCTCTTTCACGAAGAACCATTAGACAACGTGCAATATCTTTTCTAACGCGTGTAACTTGTTCTCCATGTTCTAATGCACCAACGGCTTTTTTACGACGAAGTTCGAAGAGCTGTTGTTTGAGCTCATAAACTTTGTTGTTTAATTCGCTAGTTGTCATCTCACGTATTTCATTGAGTTTCATACTTACTTGCTCTCCTTTTTAATAACTTTACATTTGATAGGAAGCTTATATGATGCTAAACGTAAGGCTTCACGTGCATCAGCTTCATTAACACCGCCGATTTCAAACATTACACGGCCTTGTTTGACGACTGCGACCCATAATTCTGGATTACCCTTACCAGAACCCATACGAGTACCAGCCGCTTTCACTGTTTTACCGATGTGGGGGAAAATTCTAATCCAAACTTGTCCGCTTCTATTTGTATATCTTGATAGGACAATACGAGCAGCTTCTATTTGATTAGCGGTAATCCAGGCACCTTCCATTGCTTGAAGACCAAATTCACCAAAGCTAACCTCATTTCCAGCTTTTGATTTTCCTTCATAATATACACGATGAGGACGACGATATTTTACTCTTTTTGGTTGTAACATATTTATTCTCCTCCGTTCTCTTTATTTTTTGGTTGTGGACGTATTTCGCCACGGCAGATCCAAACTTTAACACCAATAATACCATATGTTGTTAAGGCTTCTGCTACTGCAAAGTCGATATCGCTACGGAGTGTATGAAGAGGAATGATTCCTTCTTTATAACCTTCACTTCTAGCAATTTCAGCACCGCCTAAACGACCGCTGACAAGAGTACGGCATCCTTTCGCTCCAGCTTTTCTAACTCTTTGAATAGCTTTCTTTTGTGCGACTCTAAAGCTTACTCTTTCTTCTAATTGTTTAGCGATAGATTGAGCAACTAATGTTGCATCTAAATCTGGTTGTTTGACTTCAACAACATCGACTCTTAAGGTTCCATTGTTAATCATTTTTGCTAATTCGGTTTTAATGCGATTAATGTTAGCACCATCTTGGCCAATAACAGCACCTGGACGAGCTACAAAAACACTAATTACAACATTATTTCCACGATCAGTTTTTTGTCTTTCAATGTCAACATGAGATAACATTGCATCTTTTAATTCTTTTTTTAGATAATTACGAATTTTAATATCTTCATTTAAAAATACATTATATTGTTTATCATCGGCATACCAACGCGAATTCCAATCACGATTGATACCGATTCTCATACCGACAGGATTTACTTTTTGACCCATGTTTTATTATTTCCTCCTTAGCGCATTTTCACTTTAACAGTGATGTTACTACATCTTTTTACCATACCAGAAGCGGAACCTTTAGCTCTTGGCAAGTATCTTTTCATTTTTAATCCATCTGTAGCATATATTTCTGAAATATATAATCTTGATTCATCCATTTGGAAGTTGTTAGTTGCATTAGCAGCAGCAGATTTAATTACTTTAATTACATCGCTTGTCGCGGCCTTATTAACGTTTGCTAATATACCTAAGGCAACTTTTACATCTTTTCCTCTTACCAAATCGATGACTAGACGAACTTTTCTTGGAGTCGTACGAATATTTCTTGCTATTGCATACGCTTCAGTTACAGGAGGTTTTTCCTTGACTACTTCTTTTTCTTTTTTATTTTCTTTCTTAGTTTTTGCTTTAGTGGGTTCATCAACTTTTTTAGTTTTTTTAGTAGTTTTTTTGGTTTCTTTAACTACTTCTTTTTCTTCCACTTCTGCAACACTGACTTCTGAATTTTTCTTTCTTGGTGCCATATTGCCTCCTTACTTAGATGCGGCTTTATCGGCAGCGTTGTTGCCGTGATGTCCGCTGAAAGTTCTTGTTGGGGCGAATTCCCCTAATTTATGTCCGACCATGTCTTCTGTGACATAAACACTGATGTGTTCTTTACCGTTATATACCGCAAAGGTATGACCGACAAAGATTGGGAATATAGTGCTGCGTCTTGACCAAGTTTTAATGATTTCTTTTTTGTTGGCGGCATCTAATGCTTCAACTTTTTTCATTAAATGATCATCAACAAATGCACCTTTTTTTAAACTTCTTGCCATTTCATTTTCCTCCTTTGCGATTATTTAGATCCGCTACGACGACGAATAATTAATTGTGTCGAAGCTTTCTTTTGTTTTCTAGTTTTCACACCCATTGCACGTTTTCCCCAAGGTGTACGAGGAGCATCACGACCAACTGGCGATTTACCTTCACCACCACCATGAGGGTGATCAACTGGGTTCATAACACTACCACGAACTGTTGGTCTTACACCTAACCAGCGTGTTTTACCAGCTTTTCCTTTGTTAACTAAGCTGTAATCTTCGTTACCAACTTGACCAATAGTTGCACGGCAAGTTGATAATACTTTTCGCATTTCACCACTTGCTAATCGCAAGATTGTGTATTTTCCTTCACTACCTAGGACTTGTGCACTTGTACCAGCTGCACGACATAGTTGTCCACCTTTACCAGGAGTAAGTTCAACGTTATGAATGAAACTACCTTCTGGGATGTGTGCCAATACCATAGTATTTCCTACTTTGGTATCAACAGATTCGCCTGAGATAATGCGATCGCCAACTTTTAATCCTTGTGGATAGAGAATGTAACGTTTTTCACCATCAAGGTAAGCCACTAGTGAAATATAAGCATTACGATTTGGATCGTATTCAACAGTTTTAACTATTGCAGGAATACCATCCTTTGTTCTTTTAAAATCAATTACACGATATTTTTGTTTGTGACCTCCGCCAATATGACGGGTGGTAATTACGCCTTGGTTATTTCTTCCACCAGTTTTATTCTTTTTTACTAATAAACTTTTCTCAGGAGTGGATGTCGTAATTTCTTCAAATGTCGTGTTTGTCATGTTACGGCGACTTGGTGTCGTCGGTTTATAAGTTCTAATAGACATTTTTTTCCTCCTATAATTTAGTTACTTTATAATATGCGCGTACGCATTATTCTTTAAATAAATCGATTGCTTCACCATCTTTGACAGTGACAATTGCTTTTTTGTATCCACTGACACGTCCTGGATATCTTGTTCCACGACTTTTGGATTTGCTATTGACATTACTAATTGCAACATCACTGACATCAACCTGATAGATTCTTTCGAAAGCTAATTTAACTTCGGTTTTGTTTGTATCGGGGCGAACTTTCAATGTTATTTTGTTTTGTTCTTGCATTAGTGTCATCGTTTTTTCTGTGATGATCGGATGCAAGATGACTTCATAATCTTTGAAAGTTGGTTTTGCAAATTTTAATTCAACTTTTTCTTCTTTTTTGGCTTTTGTAGTCTTTTTTGCCTTACTAACTTTTTTTGTTTCTTCTGCCATATTAGTTCAAAGCCTCCTGTAATGATTTAACTGCATCTTTTGTAATTAGCAAGTTGTCAACATTTAACAAATCATAAACGCTGACATTACTTACTGAAACGATTTTGACCCAGTTAATGTTTTGTGCACTTAGCAATAAATTATCATTTAAATCATTACTGACTACTAAAACTTTATTTTCGATTTTTAAAGCTTTTAACATTGCTAAGAAATCTTTTGTTTTAGCTTGTTCGAATTTCATATCATCAACGACAACTAATCCATTTTTAGTTAATGTTGACAATGCACTTCTTAAAGCCAAGTTATGTTCTTTCTTGTTTTGTGATAATTTGAAATTTTGATTACCAGTAGGACCAAATACGGTTCCACCACCTACCCAAATAGGTGAACGAGACGATCCGGCTCTTGCACGTCCTGTGCCTTTTTGACGCCATGGTTTTTTACCACCACCGCTTACTTCGTGACGAACTTTGGTTTTAGCGGTAGCTTGACGTAAATTTGCTTGATAAACTTGGACGGCATCAAACATTGCTTGTTTGTTAGGCTCAACATTGAAGACATGAGCATCTAAATTCATCTTGGATACTTCTTCACCTGTTTGGTTGAAGACTTTAACACTAACTGTTTTTCTTTCTGCCATATTTTTTCTCCTTTCCGTCCAAATTATTCATTTGTACTTTCGCTAGTAGCACTAACTTCAGCTGCTTTCTCGCTTCTGTCAATTATTGGTTTGACAGCGGTTGCTTTTTTGATTGTTTTGACTGGAGTACGTACTAACACTAATGATTTTTTAGGTCCTGGTAAGGCACCTTTTATTAACATATAACCTTTTTCGGCATTGCTTTCTACGATAACAAGATTTAATACTGTCACAGATTGATTACCCATGTGACCAGACATCTTTTTACCAGGAATAACACGGTTATTACAACGGCCATTGTTAGCAAATGATCCTTGACCTCTATGATAACCGGAACCGTGTCCTTTTGGGCCAATGTGATGATGCCATCTTTTCACAGTACCAGCATATCCATGACCTTTACTTGTTCCAACAACATCAACCATTTCACCGGTTTTGAATATTTCACAAGTAATCGCATCGCCAACTTTGTAATTCATCATTTCATCGCCTTTTAATTCAGCGTGATGATATTTGCAAGTTGTGCCGGCTTTTAAATCAATACCCTTTTCACATTTGTTTGCTCGACTTTCTTTTTTATCTTCATAGCCGATTTGAAGAGCGTCATAACCATCTTTTTCTTTTGTCTTAACTTGTGTTACGACATTTGGTAAGACTTCAACGACTGTAACGGCATACATTGTTCCATCTTCAGCGAAGACTTGAGTCATACCCATTTTACGACCTAATATAGATTTCATCGTCTTACCTCCTCTTATAATTTGATATCGATATCAACACCGCTTGGTAAGTCAAGATTTCTTAAGGCATCAATAGTTTCCTTTTTAGGATTTGTGATATCGATGATTCTTTTGTGTGTACGAATTTCGAATTGTTCACGAGCGTCCTTGTACTTGTGCACCGCTCTTAAAATTGTGAACACTTGCTTCTCAGTTGGAAGCGGAACAGGTCCAACAACTTTAGCACCTGTGTTTTTTGCGGCTTCGACTATTCTCATTGCACTTGCATCCAAATTAGCGTGGTCATAAGACTTTAGACGAACCCGAATTTTTGTCGTTTTTGCCATGATGTTTCCTCCTTTAATAATTTTCCAGGCTAGACTATTGCTCCATGCAAATTCCCCGATAGCCCCTTCATGACAACGCCTGTAGGCGTATCGGCAACCTCGCATATCTACGCGCAGTCAACGTTTAAAATATACCTATATTTACATAAAGTGTCAACACTTATTTTATATTTTATAAAATGTATAAAAATAACAAGTGCGAATTGCTTGCTATAAATTGCATCATTATTTATGAAAAATATATTAAATTTTTGTCCAAAATCAGTTATTTTTGTTGTTTTTTTAGATAATTTTGATAAGAAATTTGACACCCGCAGTAATGTTGAAAATACATCTGATGTTCTTTAATAATTGCGATAGATTTTTCATATCCATTATCTTTTTTAAAATCTGAACATAACCATTTAACATCTTTATATTTCTTTTCTAATTCAAAGCCTATTTCATTAATTTTATTTGAATTCTTATAACGAGAAATAGACATGACGCTTGTTACGTATTCATATCCATGTTTATAGGCATAATCAAAGGCATCTTCTAATCTTTTTCTATAACACAAAAAACATCGATTGCTTCCTTCTTTTTCTTCTTTTAAAGGCATTAACTCTTTCATGTAATTTTCATTATCATAATCTTTGATTATTATTTCAACATCCGCGTTAATTTCTTTTACATAACGTTTAAGTTCTTCCAATCTTCTTTTATATTCATCATAAGGATATATGTTTGAATTATTGAAATATATATCGACTTTAAAATTGTTTTTAAGATATTCATAAGGAATAGTAAAACATGGTCCACAGCAAGCATGCAAAAGTAACTTATGATCTTTTCTATCTAAATTACTAATGGTATCTAGCATTTGAGTATGATAATTATTCTTTTTTCGTATCATAAATAAACATTGCATCTCCAAATGAAAAGAAACGATATTTGTTTTCAATTGCATGCATATAGCATTGTAAGGTAAATTCTCTTCCCATCAGGGCACTAACTAACATAATAAGTGTTGATTTTGGCAAATGAAAATTAGTTATAAGACAATCTATCGCTTTGAATTTATATCCAGGTTGAATAAAAATATCAGTTGATTCATATGTTGATTTGAATTGACCATATTTGGTGTAATTTGCTTCCAATGTTCTTAAAGAAGTTGTCCCCACTGCAATAATACGTCGATTATCTTTTTTAGCTAAATTTAATTGATTAGCAACTTCTTCATCAATTTGATAAAATTCGGCATGCATATGATGATCGTTTGTGTCTTTAACTTTAACGGGACGGAATGTTCCAAGGCCAATATGTAATGTAATATCTAAAATAATAACGCCTTTTTGCTGGAGTTTTTTAAAAATTTGCTCATTAAAATGAAATCCTGCGGTAGGTGCTGCTGCACTTCCTAACACCTTGGCATAAACTGTCTGATAGCGGTTATTATCACCAAGTTGTTTTTTAATATAAGGTGGTAATGGCATTTTTCCTAGTTTATCCAATATTTCTAAAAATATTCCTTCATAAATAAATTGCATTAAACGAATACCTTCATCTTTTACTTCTATGCATTTAGCTTTTAATAAGCCATCTCCAAACTCACAAATTGTATCTTTTTTTATTACTTTAGAGTTTCCACACAAGCACTCCCAAATATCATTATTTAGTTGTCTTAAAAGCAAAACTTCAACATGTGCATGAGTGTCTAATTTGTTTCCTATTAGTCGTGCCGGAATAACTTTTGTATTATTTCTAACTAACACATCTCCTTTGTTTAAATAGTCGACAATATCAAAAAAATGTTTATCAGAATAGCTTTGATTTTTAACATCTACCGCTAATAGTTTGGAATGATCTCTTTCATCTATTGGAGATTGAGCAATAAGTTCTTCAGGTAAATCAAAATCGAAAAGAGAAATATCCATTAAAATCCCCTTTCATCATTAAATTTTTTAAACACTTCTTCTTTGAATTGCAAAAATCTATCTTCTTTAATAGCGGTTCTTGCCTCTTCCATTAAATGAATCAAAAAACGAATATTATGGATTGATAACAGTCTTTTCCCAAATGTTTCATCACATACATATAAATGTCTTAAATATGCTTTTGTATAATTCTTGCAACAATAACAATCACATTCATCATCTAAACTTGAAAAATCTTCTTTATATTTTGCGTCCTTTATATTAACTCGACCATGACTCGTCATCAAAGAACCATGACGAGCAAGACGTGTTGGCAAAACGCAGTCAAACATATCGACACCAAGTTCAATGCCATTTAATAAATAATCAATAGAACCAACACCCATTAAATATCTTGGTTTATCTTTAGGAAGATATTTAGTTGCATAACCAATCATTTTAAAACAAACATCTTTTGGTTCCCCAATGGAAGTGCCTCCAATTGAATATCCATCAAAATCAAGTTTAGCTAAAGAAGTAGCGGATAATTTTCTTAAATCTTCAAATTCACCACCTTGCACAATACCAAACAAGGCTTGGTCTTCTCTTTGATGCACATCTAAACCTCTTTTTGCCCATCTTATAGTTCTTAATGTCGATTCTTTAGCGTATTCATAACTGACAGGATAAGGAATACATTCATCAAAACTCATTATGATATCCGCTCCTAAATCTTCTTCAATTTTTATAACTTTTTCAGGAGTGAATTTAATTTTTGTTCCATCTAAATGACTAGAAAAAGTTGCACCATCTTCGTCGATATCTCGTTTTTTTGCCAAAGAAAAAACTTGAAAGCCTCCAGAATCAGTTAAAATAGGTCCATCATAATTCATAAATTTATGAAGACCTCCGGCCTTTTTTACTATATCCGAACCTGGTCGTAAAAATAAGTGATATGTATTTGCTAAAATAACGCCAGCACCTAAGGACTTTATTTCCTCAGGCGATAATGTTTTGACTGTTGCTAAAGTTCCTACAGGCATAAACATTGGTACTTCGACATCACCGTGTGGTGTATGCAATATACCATATCGAGCACCACAATTTTTATCAACATGCAAGATTTCTAAATAAAAATTCTTATTCATCCGTTTTATTATATAAAAAAATATTAAAATTTAAAATCTAAGTTTTGATTGCCATTAATAATGCGTCCAAAATCTTTTCGTTTCCTAAGCAGAATAAATAATATGTATCCCACGACCATTACACCTAGTTCTCCAAGAGCTACCCATCCACATGGAATAAGAAAATTTAATATACTTCCCATTCCTGAAAATAAATATATTTCAAATCCAACAATTAATGCATTAAAAACAACTGGATAAATTAGAGCAACTAATAAATGTTTAGAAAACATTATGCAAATGCAAGCTAAAATTGTAGCTATTGTCCCAAATAAGACATCCCACAAACTTAAAGTTGAACCAAAATTGCTTATTAAAGTTCCTAAACATATTCCGTAAGCATAATTTTTCTTAAAAAATACTAGTAAAACTAAAATCTCGCTTATTCGAAATTGAATTTGCCCATAACTAATTGGAATAGATAAAAGTGTAATAGCAATATATAACGCTGCAATAATAGCGTTATATGTAATATCTCTAGTAGTCAGTTTAATAATAATCATCTCCTTGTTTTATTTTTTAAGTGGTTAGGCAAGGTAACACTTAATACCTGCTAAATATGATTAGCCAAAATATTTTCCACTAGAAGCGGAGCAATGTCAAGAATATGTATCCATTTTGGATAACGTTTATTAATAGTGTTTAAAATTACAACATCATCAATATATTTCTGGTGCAAATATTTATATGCCTTAGCGGAAAACACACCATGACAAGCACCGACACATACGCTTTTTGCACCTTTTTCTAATAGCATTTTTGCAGCGTTTGATATTGTTTTGCCAGTATCGATAATATCATCTATAATAATGCAATTTTTATCTTTAACATCTCCATCTATCGCTAACACTTCACTTTGATTTGCACGCGGACGATGTTTTGTCAAAATAACAACATCATTTGTTAGACCTAAACTTTCACTCAACTCGTGAGCACGTCTATTTGCACCATGATCAGGAGCAACAACACAAACAGTATTTAATGAAATGTTTCGTTTCTTAAAATATTGAGCATAATAATTTTTAAATAATTTATATGGTCTTATGTCAGTAAGTCTAATATTATCAAAAAAAGAATAAATAATGGGATGATGTAAATCTATACAAGAAATAGTTGACGCTCCTGAATTGGACAAAATATTTGCGACAACTTTGCAACTATTAGGTTCATTTTTCCAAGATATTCTTTCTTGTCTGGCAAATCCAAAATAAGGAACAATTAAATGTACGTTTTTTGCATGTGCGTTTTTACAAGAATCCACCAATAAAATAATTTTAAATAAGTGTTCAACAGCGGGTTTATCAGTAGATTGTAAAATATAAACATCTTTATCTTTAACATCAGATAAACTTTTAACCATCAATTCGCCATCACTAAAATAAGTTGTTTTAACTTGACCAACTTCCATATTTAATTCATCAGCAATTGATTTTGCTAATTTTTTGTGACCATCAATATTAAAAATAACTTTATTCATTTTTGTAATTAAATTATATGATGTTTGATACTAACAAGAACCATTTCTTTATTCAATTCATATTCTTGTTTCAATCTTGATGTGTCAACATCAATTCCTTTTTCTTTTGCATATTTAATAAAATCTTTTGTAAAAAACCAATAACGAATATAATACTTTTCAAAAGTTTTTTCTTCATCGACTCCATCATAATAAACAAAAGGTAAATAATATAATTTTTTATTTATTAACATCCAGTTATCAGGATAAAGATTTAATGTTATTTTTTCATATCTAGCTAGCCATTCTTGCTCAAAAATTTCACCGAAATATAAATCATCTAAATCATGTTTCAATAATGTATCAAAAACAATTTCGCCATCTAAAAATTCAAAAATTACAATTTTTTGTTTTTTATCAATTACAAATACTTTCACCATTCTTACAGAGGCTATTTTTAATCTCTTATAATTTTCCAAAAAATTTGAAAAAGCATCAGATTTGCTGTCAAATTGTTTTAATATGCCAACTTTTTTCTTTCTTTGCACTTTATAAATATCATCACTTAATTTATCTAAAATATCCCATTTTTGACTTTTAACTTTAATAATTTCCATAAATTAACCTTTCACAATTTGCACTGTTGCAACATTATCGATTATATCAGTTATTGTTATCGAATAATTAAAACTTTCATAATTGTTCATATAAGGATAGTTTGAAAAATATTGATTATATTTAGAAAGTGTAAAATTATCTTTCTCATACCACATATCCTCACTTGAAAAATATTCACCGTGTTTAAAATCAAATTGATTATCTGCTTCTAGCAAATGAAGAAGGCGATAATCTTTGCACTCATCAAAACTAGTTCCATAAGTTGAATCAGTTGAATTGCTATTAGCGAATAAATAACTGCTTCCAGTTTTTATTTCAGTAGCAAAACTATAATCAAAACGAGACATTTCCATTAATCGAGAATCGACATGCCAAATTCGTATGCCTGATTGGTTTGGACCTTTTGGATAACCCATTGAAAGTAAATGTTTACTGTCAAATTCATTTAAATTAGTGGGTGTATAAAGTTCAATTACCAAATATTCATCAAAAGGAGAATTCATATAATCATTAGTTTTTAAAACAATGCATTCACCAGTTTCAGTAAAAGAATGCAATTTAATAGTGCTATCCCCAGTAACTAAAAGCGGATTTACCCAGCCAAGAGCCATTTTTGAATATGGATCATGGTCACCGACATTGTGACTTTGCATAATAAAACCGCCAGCGACATTTTCCGTAGAATAATCATCATAATTATAATAATCATCTAATCCAAAAGCATGCCCCATTTCATGAATGTATGTATGTGCATCAATTTTGCAATTAATCGACTCATCCATAAAAGAAACCGAAGCCCAAAAAAAAGTTGAAACATTTGGACTATTTAAATCTGGCTGATTATTTGCCCAATACGTGTACGCCCATAAATTGTCGTTGTTACGATAAGATGATGGAACATTATAAATTAAACAAATACAATCTATAAATCCATTAGAATCGCTGTCAAATTCTTTCGCGTCAGTTTGGAAGTTTTCTTTATACCATTTCAAGGCATCATCAGCAAGTTTCATGAC
Organism: uncultured bacterium; assembly: GCA_949284685.1. GTDB lineage: Bacteria > Bacillota_I > Bacilli_A > RFN20 > CAG-826 > CAJOOD01. The sequence goes on along the minus strand of CASDWE010000002.1, from coordinate 504,610 downwards.
TTGTGTCTCGCTATTAATATAATAAGTGTAAGATGAATGATACCATGGTGTCACGACACCAGATAATTTTAAAGTTCCATAAGATGATTTATAAAAATAACTAGAAACCGATTCAAATCCTGTCGAAGCTGAATCACCAAAATAAGCATTATATATTTTCTCTCTAGTAACCTCATTAACATTGTAATCATAATTTGCTAGATGAACAGGAACAACAAGCAAATTTACTTCTCCAGTTGAGGGAGCTGAATCGATATTGTAATAATATGAATTATTTGTATAATCTTTATAATCATAAACAAGATTAGCAACCTCGCTATTATTAAATTCGCTATTAACATAACCACCTTTATTTTTTGATAAAGGCTTATCATCTTTGTATACAAGCAAATCATTAGGATTTATCTCGCTTGAAGTAATAGATGTTTGAAATATATTGCTTGTCAGAGTTGAACTAGACGAACTATTATCACCGACAATAAATTTAAATAAATAACCACAACTGGTTAATGGTAAACAAATACATAGCAATCCAATAGCGGCAATTTTATTCTTTTTCATTTTAAGTTTCTACCTAATAATTCTACACAATAGCAATATTTATTTTAATTCAAAATTAAATAAATATGTTAATATATTTTTTAATGAATGATATGAAATATTTAATAAGTGTTGTTGTTATAACTCATAATCAGTCGAACTTATTATCGAAAGCCATTGATTCTGTTATAAATCAAAGCATTAACAAAAAATATGAAATTATTGTGATTAGCGATGATAATAGTTTGAATAACACTGAAAAAATATTAGTGGAATATAAAAATAAATATCCAAACTTTTTTTATAAAAATGTTAATAATAAAAGCGCTCTTTTATCAAGGATAGATGGTATTAATATAGCAAATGGTGATTATATATGTTTTCTTGATGGTGATGACTATTATCACGAAGATATGCTTAAAATTATGTCTGATACTATGCAAAAATATAATGCTGATCTAGTAAATTGCTATCCATACATGGTTAAAAAAGATAAAATTAAAAAATATTTTTTTAGAAAGAAAATGATTTTAAATAATTATCAAGCACAAAGGGAAAATTTTTTTGATATATTTTTCCGCTGTTTCATGGTGACAAAAATGTTTGATAGAAAATTATTAAAAGAAGTTAGCGGTAATTTATATATAAATAGAGATTTACCAAATTTTGCATATGAAGATGTTTTATTAGTGTATTTATATTTAAAAAAATGTAAAAAAGTTATAAATATTAAAAATTTATTATATTACTACAATAAAAACGACATCGCCTCTACAACTAACAAAATCAAAATATATCAAGATTATATTAACGTTAATGCCTTTATTATGAACGATATTTTAAAAAGTAATGATTTAAAACTTCTTAAATTATTTAATAAATTTTATTTAAGAAAAAAATTGTTGTTAAAATATGACTTACATCGATACAACTTACCAGACAAAAAAACTATTAAAAAAATAGCCTATAAAGAATTCAAAGCAATATTTAAAAAGAAAGAGTTTAATAAAAACAATTCTTATGATGAATTTTTAAAAAACGTTAATACAAAAAATTAAGATTTTCTCATTTGACCAGTTAAGGAATGAACGCGTATTGAACCACCTTGTGTCTTAACAAGTCCTTTTGCATAATTAATAGCTTCCAATTGTGTATCGAAATATTTAATTGCCTTTTTACTATTTGCTAATTTTACTTGCCATTTCCCAACAATTTTTTGTCTAGAAATATGATATACACGTGCCGAATATTTTTTTTGATAAGAACTAATTGGTTTTTTATTTTCAACAGAATCATTATTTTCATCACTGTTTTCAGATTTTAAATCATCAACATTTTGATTTTCTTCGTTATTGTTTTCATTATCATTAACTTCTTTTTTAGCATCTTCTTCTGCTTCTAATGCAATTTTGTTGATAATAGTGGTATAACCAGTTACAACGTATTCTTCTCCAATAAATAATCTTCTAAAACAATGATTTAAAAGATTAATTAAATATCCTAATAAAATAGTTCCTAAAATTATAATCAAGCCATAAATAAGGTTAATATACCAACTGTTCGCTACGACATTTAAAAATGTATATGGTGGTTGAACAACATTAAAAATTATCAATAAAGAAATAATAAAACCATAGGTTACAACAGGGATAAGAGCATAAAACATTTGCTTGAAGGATAATTTTTGATCAAAGTCAAAAAATATAAAATTAAAAAGCATCAAAGGTGCAACAACAACTCGAATAATATAAAAATATGAATCTATCAATTTAGCAAATGCAAGCGGAACAAAAAACGAAACCATTAGTGTTGTCACGCACATAAGTTTAAACGATGCATATTCTGGAGGTATTTTATATCTTGGATAACGAAACTTTAATCCGTTGTAAACAATGCTAACAATCGAATAAACAATAGCAATTAAACCAGCATAGAAAGTGAAGTATGTTAGACTTGCCATGCCTAAATCAAAATAAATAAATATGACACCAAATACACTTAAAACTAGCGTTGCTATGTTTATAACTAATCCACATGAGTTAAATACTTTTGAATACTTCATAATTCCATCTCCATTTTATTTTAATAGATAAAATGAATATCCGCTATATTTAAAAATTAAAAGAATAAAATTTTTCACTATTTAAATCTAAATTTTTATCAAACAAAGCAAATTTTTGATAACTGGTGCTATGATATGTTCTAACATAGTAACATAAATCATTTAAATCAACCGAGCAACTATAAGAAGTAAATTCGCTATGGCCATCCTTACTTGTCGCAATACCTTTGACCATTTTTAAGTTATCTAGAATATGCATGTGAGTATATAAAACACTTTTATCATTATATTTAGCAGTATTTATTAGGTATGCTCCTTTTATAAATCTTGAATTGCTTGAATAATCACCTGGTATACCAATCATGTTTAGTCCTGCACAATATGGTTGTATATTTTCATTTTTAAAATTATTTATAGGATACTTATTAGAAATATTTAAATATTGTGCAATATTTTGTAAATGATATGCAAAAGTTGGACTATTTGTCAAAATATGATACGGATTATCATAAATAGTAACACCATCTTTTGTTTGTTCAATAACGATTGATTTTGTTTTGTCACAAACAAAATAATGTAATGAAACAGATTTAAGACCACAAATAAAATCTATATTAGTTATATTGAGTTTTTTTAAATTGTCTTTAACTTCGTCTACTGATTTAAATTTTGACAAAATATATGGAATAATCTCATAACTAGCTAAATTTAATCTTGATTTTAAAGGATTATTGAGCACACCAAAAACAGGAAAATTTAAACTTGCTACTGATAATGAAAATTCGTTAGTGCCGTCAAAATAAAGCGGATAATTATTCACTAAAATTCCTATTCCCATAAATGCATAATGTGAATTTATATATTCTCCGTTTTTAAATATCAATTGTGAATTTCTTGAAGATATAATGATGTTTTTGTTATCAATTTCTAAATCAATATCAAGATTCCTACCAAATATACTCTTATTTATAGAATGTAAAAGTAATGATGTACACATTTTATATCCCTTCTTTCTTTTTTTTCTTTTTCTATTTATATTATTATATTTTTTAAGAGCAAATACAAAAAAAGATTGCCGATGTGACAATCTTTTTTGTGGGAAGAATTTTAGATTTTCATTACTTAATTTCAATGTATGTTTTATCTGGAACTCTTTCGGTTTCTTTTTTAACTATTAATGTCAAAATGCCGTTTTCAAGAGAAGCAGAAACATCTTCTTGTTTTACATTTTCACCAACGTAGAATGAACGTGACGCTTCACCATAATGTCTCTCTCTTCTTAAAAATTTTCCATGATGTTTATCATCATTACTTTCTTTAAAAGAAACATTAACTGTTAAATATCCTTCGCTCAAACTTAATTTAATATTTTCCTTTTTAATGTCTGGAACTTCGATTTTTAATAAATAATCATTTTCTTCCTCGATAATATCGGTTCTCATGATTTCATTTGACACATGATAATCACCTAAGAAATCATCGAAAAATGGATCTAATAAACCGAATGAATTGTGACGATATTTTGAAATGTTTGACATAACTTGTGTCCTCCTTTTAGCACTCTTCATCTTTAAGTGCTAATTATATTATAGTATGTTTTAGCACTCTGTCAATACATTTGCTAATTTTTTTATATTTTTTTATAAAATTAATTTATTAATTTTAATTTTAAAAAGACACCATTAATTTATATTAAAATTTCATTTAATTTATGTATTTTATATAATAAATAAAAGGAAGGAAAAAATATGAGTTATAAAGTAAGTGATACATGTTTAAAAACTTTGAAAGAATTGAGCAATTCTTTTAATAACAATTCAAAAAAAGATTTATTAAAAAGCAAAAATGATGTTTTAGAATTAATTATGTCTTTGGGCTTTATTTCTATGGCGCCCTCTACAAAAAAAGATGAACAAACAAAAGCGATGGTTGCTCGAATAAATGAGGCTGGAAAAGAATTAAAAGATCATATCGATGAATTAGACTTAGATTATATTAACAATAATGTTTATTGATTTTCACCGCTATTTGTAGTAGTGGATTGTAATTGTTTGCTTTCTTGTAACTTCTTTTCTTTTATCCATGTAATAAGACTATAAGTGTTTATGGTCACATAAATGCAACTTAAAACAATATATAACAATCCCTCGTTACTATTAGCAAAATTTAATGACCATAATACTGCATTCGTCGAACTATAAAATGTCCAAAATAACCACTGCCAAGTAACGCCCATGCTAGTTAGAAATACCGCGACCAAGGCAAAAGAAGTCGCTAAAGCATTAACATAAGGATAATTAGAATTTATAAGTGATAATATATAGCCATATAATCCAGTGACTAATGGTATGATGATAACAATTACTATTATCATTTTTTTAGTTAGTGTTCCGATTTTAAAGTTGGAGTTTTTTTCTTTTACTTCACCGCTATTTTTTTCATTTTTCTTTTTAATGTGATCTTTAATGTAATATTTATAAATTGTATAAAGATATATTGGTAAGTTAATGCAGGTATTTAAAATTCCTTCGCCGTATTGTGCTTGGGTGAAGGCAAATGCACCATATAAGATGACATATATTGCGTAGATAAAAAAAGCATATTTTTTCCTTTTGCAATTTAAAACTGCCGATAAAAGACCAAATATAACCGATATAATTTCTAAAATAGGAGATTTATAAATAATCGATAATGTAACTAATGTAATTAAACTTCCTATAACAAATATCCATTCAAACCATTTAAATATATCAATAATAGATTTTAAAACTTTTTTCATCGCCATGTATTTTACAATACTATGAAATTTATTTAAATTTAAAATTGTTTTTTTGAACATTACATTTTATATATAATAAACCCAGGAGGAAAGCTCATGATTCAAGAACAAAAAGCATTAGAAGGCAAATTATTTCAAGCCTCTGATGATGAACTTAAAAAACTTAAATTTAAAGCACATAAATATAATCAAATTTATAACAAAACCAAGGAGTCTCAGCAAAAGAAAAGACAAAAAATACTGCGAAAAATACTTAATTCAATGGGAAATAATATTTCAATTGTCGGACCTATATATTTTCATTATGGAATTCATACAAGCATTGGAAATAATTTCGTCGCAAGCTTTAATTTAACTTTACAAGACGATACTTATATAACAATTGGTGACAATTGCTTTTTTGGACCAAATATTACCATTGTTACACCTGTTCACCCACTTCTTCCAAACGAAAGAAATAATATGTTAGATAGACAAGGAAAAAAAGAAGTATTATGTTACGCTAAACCTGTCTATATAGGTGACAATTGTTGGATTTGTGCAAATGTAACTATATGTAGTGGGGTCCATATTGGAAATAATTGTGTAATAGGTGCTGGAAGCGTTGTTGTCAAAGATATTCCAGATAATTCTTTTGCAGCAGGAAACCCATGTAAAGTTATTAGACAAATTACCAAAAAAGATTCAATTAAAAATTTTCCAGAAATTTTGGATGGATGCAATGTAATACAATAAAAAAGATATGTTTTAAATATTTTTAAATTAAGTTTGTCGTTTCTTAATTTTATAAAAACTGGTTATTTTCAAAAATCATCAATATCTTGCTTTTTTGATTGCTCATTTTCTATTAGAGGTTCAATAGATTTTTCTACATCATTTTTAAATTTTATACGCCCATATATCTCAATATATAAAACAATAGGAATATAAAGTAGATAAGTCCAAAAACAAAAGTAAGTATTGTCCATAAAAAGAACCAAGAATATACTGTTGATAAAGTAAATACAACAATATGAATTATCAAAAATATAGGTTCAGCAATTAAAACACATTTCATAAAAATATTATTTGCCCATATTTTATTAATTTTTAATACTTGCGAATTAAACTATTAAAAGTAGATATTGATGACATGATATTTAATATATTTTTATATTGCTTGCTGAAATATCTCCAATAGTTTAAAACAGCCAGATAACACTACTGATTATGTGCCTACATATTATGCTTTTAATCTACCTTTATCAGGGCTGATGTATTTAATGTTTTTTGTTCTTGTATTTATTCAAGTGATGTTAAATTCTATTAAGATTTAATATTATTTTTTAATAATAAATGGAATTTATTAATGGTATCTTTAGCAATAGAAACATCAATTTTGTTTTTTATCGCAACTTTAATCATATCTTCCTCAGTAATTTCCTTACCTTTACCATTTACTGAAAGCTACTTGTTTTTGTTTGGTTAAGGCAAGAGTTCCAACTTTAATCTTGCTCGCAAAAACATCAATTTTATTTATCATTGATTACTTCCTCTATTGATTTATATTTTTTAAAAAATTATCTAAATCATCGTATAGTTGCAAAACTAATGCAAGTTTAACTAAAGAAGATAAAGATATGTTTCCTGTTTTTTCAAATCTTCTAATGGAAGCATAGCTGACACCAGATATTTCAGATAATCTTCGCTGCGATATTTTTCTATTTTTTCTAATCAAAACAAAACGTTTAGCAATTTCTAACTGCTTTTCATAATATGTAACAAATTGTAGTGCTTTCTCTTCCATGTGTTAATATATTAGCGATTTTAATGTAAATATATTATTAGGATAAAAAAATGTTGTCACGTAATGGTTAAGTTTTATGTATCAACTTTGTCTATTTACATTACGCCATATCCATTACAAAGACCTGGTATTTAGCATTCAAATTGCCCTAATTTAAAATAAAAAAATCTGACAATTTTGTCAGACCTAGTCTGCTTTTTGGTGGACCTGAAGGGGATCGAACCCTCTACCTCATCGTTGCGAACGATGCGCTCTCCCAGGTGAGCTACAGGCCCAATGCATTAACTATTTTAGTTAATTATTATTAAATTGACAATAAGTTTATACAATGACAAATAGAAAAATACTAATTTTCAACTATATCAATAAATGAATTAATGTCTGACTTTGTCAAGACTTATAAATAAATATTATCGATATATGATTTAGTCATGAATATATATGCAGTTATTGATTTGAAATCTTTTTATTCATATGTAGAATGTGTAGATCGAAATCTTAATCCATATGAAACACCGCTGGTGGTCGCAGATAAATCGCGAAGCAAAAATACTATTATTCTTTCTGTTACACCATATTTAAAAAATAAAGGCATTCCTTCTAGATTAAGAATAAAAGATTTACCTTCTGGAGAAAATTACATTTATGCTGTACCAAGAATGGAAAGATATTTAGAAATGTCAAATAATGTATTTTCAATTATCTTAAACTTTATTAGTGAAGAAGACCTACACATATATTCAATCGATGAATGTTTCATTAATTTAACGCCTTATTTAAATTACTATAAACTTAATCCATACGATTTAGTTAAAAAAATAAAATGTGAAATAAAAAATTTAACAGGTTTAGAGACAACAATAGGAATAGGAGAAAATATGTTTTTAGCAAAATTGTCGTTAGATAATTTTGCAAAGCAAAGAGAAGATGGAATATTTTTTCTAAAAAAAGAAGATGTTTTCAAAAACGATTTTAATATATTTCCTTTAAATAAAATTTGGGGAATTGGAGATAAAATCATGGCAAAACTCAATTATTTTGGCATTTATTCATATAAAGATATGTTAAAAGCAAATAAAAATTTTTTAATGAATCAATTTGGAATTATAGGAGAAGAATTATACCAACATATTAATGGTATTGATGACACCAATATTAGAGAAAAATATATTCCAGTATCCACTTCTCTTACTAATGGCCAAACATTATTTTTTGATTATGATTATATTCAGACTAAATTAATTATAAGAGAATTATGTGATGATTTAACACAAAGAATGCGTTTAATGAATAAAACTTGTGGATGTGTATCTTTATATATCGGATATAGCAAAAACGGAAGTTTTTTTAGACAACTTTCCTTGTTAAGACAATATGATTCTTCTTTTGAATTATATTCTGCATTATTACAAATATATGAAAAATTTATTGATAAGGAAAAAAAGATAAGAAAAGTATCAATCACATTTTCAAAATTAAAACAATATAACTCATATTTCCAAATTGATTTATTTGAAGATTGTAAAAAACAAGAAAAGTTAAAGCTATTAGAAAATACTATTGATAATATACAATCGCGTTTCGGAAACAATTCTATTATGCGTGCTACTGCTCTACTCAAACATTCTACGATAATAGAAAGACATGGCTTTATAGGAGGTCACAAACGATAAATATGGGAAGAGGAATGAAAAAGTATTTGGCTTATAAATCGCTTGTCGAACAAGAACAATTTATTTCCAATTTAATGTATGAAAAAAATAAGATTGATAAGCCAATAATTTCTAATGATATAAAAGAAAACATTAATTATATTTTATATTCATATGATTATAAATCGGCATTAAATATTACATATTTTAATGATGGATATATTTATATGATACAAAGCAAAATAGAAAAAATTGATGTAGAAAATAAAATAATTTATTTGCAAAATTCTCTAAATTTAAGATTTAACGATATATTAAATATTGATAGTGAAGAATTTTATTTATAATAAAAAATAGGAATATATAATATACTAATAATAAAGCAGAGGGAAAAATTATGAAAACTTTATTATCTAGATGGTCTTGGGTAAAAATTGTTGAAGGGATTTTATTAATATTATTAGGATTATTAGTAGGAATTTTGGGCGGAATTGATCGTGATAATATGACCCAAGCACTTTCAATTGTAATTGCGGTATTCTTATTTATCGATGGTGGTATAACTTTATTTGCTATAATCGTTGATCCAAAAAAGAACTTTTCTTTGAGCATAATTTTTGGTGCACTATTTATCGCAATAGGAGCGGTCTTATGCACTGATGTTGGTCAACAATCAGTTCAAAACATATTAGCGATATTCGTTGCTGTTATCTTATTAACTTGTGGTGGATCATATTTAATTAAATCTATCGTCCATATTTATTTTAAAGCCGCATTAGGTTGGATAATTTTAGATATGGTTATTGCTGTTGCTGGAATTGGTTTAGGCGTTGCGTGTTTAATTTATCGTGATGCTGAAGCAATAAATATCATTTATATCATTTTAGGAACATCAATTACCGTGTTAGGTATTTTTGATATTATCTTAGCGGTAGAAGAATTAAAAAAGAAGAAAGAAGAAAGCCCGGCACAACCAGAAGTTGTTGTTACACAACATGTCGATGTTAGCCAAAATAATATTGTGGAAGCTAAAACAAAACGAACTAGAAAAACAACAAGAAAACAATTACCAATGAATGATAATAACAATACAGAAAAATAAAAAAAGTAACCAATTAGTTACTTTATTTTTACATTTTAAGATTAGTGATTATACAGAGGTTGAAGTTGTCGCTAATGCCGTGCCTAATACTTGAATCAAAACGGCAAATACAAAGAATATAATTGCAGCGACATATGTTAAGATAGCTACTACTCTTTCGCTTCCACGTTCTTTAGTTTTTACAAAAACGTTTAAGCCACCACCTGTAATAGCACCAGATGCACCTTCGGTTTTGCCACCTTGTAATAAACATAGAACTATTAATACGACTGACATTATTAGGAACAAATAATCATACCAATTCATAAACAAATACGCACTCCTTTTGAATATGCCTTTTTATAATATATAAAAAACAAAAAAAACGCAACATTTAATCTAATTCTTCAAATACAATTTTAGCATTTATAATGTTCTTAGCCATTTTAATATCACCAGAATGCTCGATTTTTTGAATAAAAGCAACATCCACTGCTTCCCATATAAAAACCCAAGCAATAACATCAATTACTTCATTCCACATACCTAAATTATTAGAAAATAAATAATCCAAAATAAAAAGTAAGGCAAAAACTAAGACACCAATTATAAATAAAACGCCAGATAAAATATAATTCCGTTTAATTTGATTTTTACTATGTGTAACATAGTCTTGATAATAGCTTTTAATTGCCGAAATATAAACTTCTTGATTCTCTTTTTTTATTACATTACTTAGGATATTGATTGTTAATCCACCTTTCCACATAAGAATATTTTTATTAGAAAATAAAAAGTTATTAACTTCTTCACTTATAATTGGATTATCGTAATAATAAGGGGATAAAAAGTTGCTATCATCACTTACTTTCATGTTTAAAATTGCTCTATTTTCTTTATCAAGAGGAATGTTTAATCGTTTAGCTAAAATTTCTATTTTATTTTTATTTTTATCCATAAAATTATTTTACTATAGTGTTGCCTTTAAATCTAATATGATATCGCGAAGTTCAGCAGCTTTTTCAAAATCAAATTCGTTTGCGGCTTTACGCATTTGCTTTTCTAAATCATTGATGTGTAATTGCAATTGACTTTTCGACAGTTTGCTCGATAGTTTTTTATTTTCTTTATAATCAACTTCATCAATATTTTTAATTGGTGGAACAATGTCTTTAATAATAGTCTTAGGAACGATACCATTTTCTACATTATATTGATTTTGTATAAAACGACGTCTATTTGTCTCATCAATCGCCATTTTCATCGATGTAGTAACACTGTCAGCATACATGATAACTTCTCCTTCAGCATTACGTGCAGCACGTCCAATGACTTGTATTAAAGATCTCGTCGTTCTTAAAAATCCTTCTTTGTCAGCATCTAATATCATAACCAAAGAAACTTCTGGAATATCTAAACCTTCTCTTAATAAATTAACTCCAACTAAAACATCATATTTGCCTTTTCTTAATTGATATATGATTTCACTTCTTTGTAAAGTTTTTACTTCATGATGCAAATAAACAACTTTCACATTTTTTTCTTTTAAATAATCGGTTAAATCTTCCGCCATTTTCACAGTCAAAGTTACAATCATACATCTTTGATTTTTTTTGATTCTTTCTTTAATGTTGTTTAATATATCGTCTATTTGACCCGTGGTTTTTTTAACAGTTACTTTTGGATCTAACAAACCTGTCGGACGGATTATTTGTTCGACAACAACATTGTTAGTTTTTTGGAGCTCATAATCACCAGGCGTTGCACTTGTGCAGATTACTTGATTTAATTCATCTTCAAATTCATTAAAATTTAAAGGTCTGTTATCTAATGCACTAGGCAAACGAAATCCGTATTCCACTAATGTTAATTTTCTTGATCTATCACCATTATACATCCCACGAATTTGTGGAAATGTTGCATGAGATTCATCCACTATCATAAGATAATCTTTTGGGAAATAATCTAATAAACAGTATGGTTTTTCTCCTTCTTTTCTTCCATCAATATGTCTAGCGTAATTTTCAATTCCAGGACATATACCAAATTCTTGTAATGATTCTAGATCGTGGTTAGTTCTCATTTCTAATCTTTCTTCTTCAAGAAGTTTACCTTCCTTATGAAAAAACGATAATCTTTGTTTTAATTCTTCGCGTATAGAAAGGCACGCTTTTCTAATTCTTTCAATAGTGGAAGCATGATCATAAGCAGGAAAAATTGGATAACTATGATACGAATGTAAAACTTCTCCAGTCAAATTATCGCACATATAAATGTTTTCTATTTCATCACCAAAAGTATCGATTCTAATAATATAATTCGATTCATAAGAAGCCGGAAAGATTTCTATAATATCTCCCCTAACTCGAAAAGTTCCTGGTGTTAAATCTAAATTATTTCTTTTATATTGTGACGCTATTAATTTATTAAAGAAATCTTTTCTATTTAAAGTCTCGCCTACTCGAATTTCAAAGACTAATCGTCTATATTCATCAGGATCAGTTAAGCCAAAAATAGAAGCAACACTAGCTACAATAATAGTGTCGCGTCTTTCTAATATTGAATTTATCGCACTAGTACGCATCATTTCAATATCTTCATTCATTACAGCATTTTTATCGATATATGTATCGGTTTTAGGAATATAGGCTTCCGGTTGATAAAAGTCAAAATTACTAACAAAATATTCCACTCGATTATTTGGAAATAACATTTTAAATTCACTATATAACTGACCAGCAAGTGTTTTGTTATGAACAATAACTAGAGTTGGCTTATTAATTTGCTCAATAACATTTGCCATAGTAAAAGTTTTGCCTGTTCCGGTTGCACCTAACAAAACTTGAAATTTTTTATTTTCTTTTAAACCTTGCACTAATTGTTTGATTGCTTCTGGTTGATCGCCAGTTGGTTTAAAGTTTGAAATTAATTGAAAACTTTTATTATTTTCCATCAAAACTCCACTATTTTTTTCGTTTTTTAAAAACACTTGCACCAAAATTTTCTCTAAAGCCCTCTCCATAAACTGCATTTGTATCAGTAAATGTTAGAAATGCTTGCGGATCAATTTTTGATATAACATCTTTAATTTCAATATATTCATTTCGGCTTAATACAGTTTCAATCATAATACGATCTTGACCTGTATATGCCCCTTTAACATTAATAACGGTTACGCCTCGCTCCATCTTATTCATTATATAATCTGAAATTTCATTATGCTTGTCACTAATAATATGTAAAATAAATGCATTTTGCTTTCTTGAAAACATCACTTCAATAACTAATGATGTGATAATCGCAGAAATAATACCACATAAACAATTTAAAATAAGATTAATATCTTTAACGCAAAGACAAATCATTCCAATAATAATTATTGTTGAATCAATAGCTAATGAACATATTGAAACTTTGATACCGAACAATTTATTTAACAAAAAAGACAAAACATCAACCCCACCAGTGGATCCCTTTCCAAGAAAAGTAAGGGATATTCCTAAACCAACACAAATTCCACCACATATACCACAAAACAACAAATATCCTATTTCAGAAGACATATCCATATTTTGCCCTATTCCACCAATAACATCTGCAAGTTCAACAAAAACATCAACACGTGTAAAAAGAGTTAAAAAGGCCGGAAATACAAGTGTTGCTACCAAAGTTCTTAAAGCGAATGTTTTTCCAAGAGTAAATAAAGATAAAATCCAAAAAGCAATATTGAAAATCCATACAACAATATCAACAATTGTATCTAAATTGCCAATAAAATCTTGTAAGTAAAATTGAACTATAAAAGCAATACCGCTTAATCCTCCTGCTACTATGGTATTTTTGGTCAAAAACAACGCAGTTCCAAATGCAAGAACACAAGATCCTAAAATAACTAGAAAATTATGATAGATTATCAATAAAATTTCACGTTTTTTTCTACTCATTTATTTTTGACCTCCATATCTAAATAGGCATAGATAAAATTTAATATATTTCCATCCATTACAGAATTAACATCCACTTCTTCATAATTAGTTCTGTTATCTTTAACAAGAGTATAAGGACAAAAAACATATGAGCGAATTTGTGAACCCCATTCAATATTTTTTTGCTCACCAACAATGTTTTTTAATTCTTTATTTCTTTTATCTATTTCTAACTGCATCAACTTGGATTTAAGCATATTTAATGCTGTTTCTTTATTCGACATTTGTGATCTTTCAACTTGGCAAGATACAACAATTCCAGTTGGCAAATGAGTAATTCTTACTGCAGATTCAGTTTTATTAACATTTTGTCCACCCGCTCCTTGTGAATGATATGTATCAATTTTTAAATCTGAATCATTAATTTTAATATCTTCTAAATCAGAAAATTCTGGAACTACACCAACGCTGGCAAATGAAGTATGCCTCCTTTTATTAGCGTCAAATGGTGAAATTCTAACTAACCGATGAACCCCTTTTTCTGATTTTAGCAAACCATATGCATGCCGACCGCTAATTCTTAAGGTTGTGGATTTTATTCCTGCTTCATCACCATCTTGATAATCCATTATTTGACATTTTAGATGATTTTGCTCACAAAAACGAAGATACATACGCATCAACATTTCAGCCCAATCTTGGGCTTCTGTACCACCTGCACCAGGATGAATATCTAACAGACAAGATAAATTATCGTTTTTATCAGTAAAATATAAATCAGTTTGAAAATCCTTAAATTCTTTTGTTATTTTTTTATAGCTATCTTCAATTTCATCAGCTAATGATGAATCATTTATTTGGATTAACCCTAATAAAAACTCACTATCATCAACTAACGATGAAAACTTTTCAACTACTTCTTTTTTACTATTTAATTTATTAATTGTTTCAAGTGCTTTTTTGTTGTCAGACCAAAAATCATTAGATGAAGATAATTTTGTTAATTCACCTATTTCTTCTTTTAATTTAGTAATGTCAAAGAGACGACTCTAATTTTTTGAGTTTAGATTGAATTTCTAATAAAGAATTTTTAATCAAATTTATATCTTTAACTATATCCATTAGAGCCGCACTCCTTTCTTTATTTGTTATCTTTTACCTCAGCATCTTTTGCTTGAAATTCTTCATTTTTATTTTCTTCTTCTTTTGGTTGTTCTTTCTTTTCTATTTTAACGTTAATCAAATTTAAAACAGCATCAACCGCGGAAAGATTTAAAGTATCTCTAAACATTGAATAACCTTCGTTAACGTAGTCTTGCAAAGGGTTAACATTAGCGTAGCTTCGTAAGAAAATTCCCTCACGAAGAGATGACATCTTATCGATATGTCTAGTCCAGTTATGATCAATACAACGTAAAATAAAGCTTCTTTCTATCTGGTCAGATAATTCAGCAGGCCATTGTTTCTTTCTTTCATTGTAATAATCAAGCATAACCAAACCTAAATCACTACCAGCTTCATCACTAGGTGATTCATCGTAAAGATTTTTCTTTAGACTTCCAGCAGGCAAAAATCTTGGTTCGACTTCTTTAATTAACATTTCTCCGTCAATCAAATTAGAAGATGAACCAACTGGTATGGCTTTGTTTGCTAAAAACAAACCAGCAGTATTAAAGATGTCAGAAACAATGTCACTTATATCATCACCCATTAAAATTTTATCACGGCGAGTATAAATAATTTGTCTTTGCTTTGCTAAAACATCATCATAATCTAATAATGTTTTTCTTGTATCAAAGTTTTGACCTTCTATTCTTTTTTGTGCTCCTGTAATTACATTAGTAATCATTTTCATTTCTAAAGCTTCATCGCCACAATTCTTTTCAATAAAGTTTCTTATATTATCCGCTGCAAAGCGAACAAGTAATGTGTCATCAAAAGAAACATAGAAACGAGAAAAGCCTGGATCACCTTGACGACCGCTACGACCTCTTAATTGATTATCAATACGTCTAGATTCGTGTCTTTCTGTACCTAATACGCATAAACCACCTAACGCTTTTACTTCATCGTCGATTTTAATATCAGTACCTCTACCAGCCATATTAGTTGCTAATGTAATAGCACCTTTTTTTCCAGCTAGAGCAATAATATCGGCTTCACGAGCGTGATTTTTAGCATTTAACATCTCATGCTTTAATCCTGCTTCATTTAATAATGCAGAAATTTCTTCACTAGATTCCACAGAAACTGTACCAATTAATATTGGTTGACCAGTAGCGTGTCTAGCCTTAACTTCTTCTATCAATGCACGTAGTTTTGGACCCTTGTGTGCATAAACATAATCAAGGGCATCAACACGTATAACCGGTTTGTTAGTTGGCACACAAATAACACGCATATTATATATTTTTTGAAATTCTTCTTCTTCGGTTTTAGCTGTACCAGTCATACCAGACAATTTATGATACAAGCGAAAGAAATTTTGATATGTAATAGTAGCCATGGTGATTGTTTCTTGTTTAATTTCAACATTTTCTTTTGCTTGAACAGCTTGATGTAAACCATCAGACCACTCTCTGCCTGCTAAAACACGACCAGTAAATTGGTCAATAATTTGCACTTGGCGATTAGCATCTATTAAATAATCGACATCTCTTTGCATTATGTAATTTGCTTTCAAAGCATTATGAATTCGATGGACTAAATCAGCATATTCAGGTGCGTAAAGATTTTTAATGCCAAACATTCTTTCTGCTTTAGCATTTCCATCATCAGTTAAGTTAACAGTTTTATCTTTTACATCGATAGTAAAATCTTTATCTTTACGTAACGTCTTAACAAAGCGATCGGCAACAGTATATTGACTTGGTGATGCTTTTGCTCCGCCAGAGATAATTAAAGGCGTTCTACTTTCATCAATTAAAATAGAGTCAGCTTCATCGATAATCGCATATTCTAAGCCGCGCAAAACACGACCTTTTAATGACTGAGCCATATTATCTCTTAAATAGTCAAAACCTAGTTCTGAGTTTGTTGTATAAGTAATATCGCATGCGTATGCTTCTTGCTTTTCGCTAGTTGTTTTGCTGCGCAAATTAACACCTACTTTAAGACCTAAAAATGTATAAATTTGTCCCATCCAATTAGCATCACGTTCAGCTAAATATTCATTGACTGTAACAACATGAACACCTTTTCCAGTTAAAGCATTTAAATAAACAGCCATCGTTGCGGTAAGAGTTTTACCTTCTCCAGTTTTCATTTCCGCAACATCACCAGCATTTAAAATTAAAGCACCAATAATTTGTACTTCAAAAGGAAATTGATTCAAAACCCTTTTAGCAGCTTCGCGAGCAACAGCGAAAGCTTGAATTTTAATATCTTCTAATGTTTTTCCTTGTGCTAATAATTCTTTAAAATGAGCCGTATATCCTTTTAATTCTTCATCGGATAACGCAGCCATATCTTTTTCAAGTGCAATAACTTGTTTAGCTTGTTTTGCATATTTTTTTAATAATCTCTTGTCAAAAAAGCCCATTTAATTACCTAGCCTTTCATTTCATATTTACAAATTGAATAAAAATATTCGCTTATATATATTACCATTTAGACTAATATTAGTCTATTTGAAATTTTTCTATTTATTTTTACCACTTAAAATCTTTTTGGTAAAACAATGCAACTTTTTACTAAAACTATCTAAAAATGACATTTTTTCTTCGTATTTTGATTGGAAATTGTCATTAGCCTTAAGCGTTTTTGCTATTGTTAAAATTTTTATTTTATGTGGATGACATTTCTCTAATAACTCAATACATGAATAAAGAGTATTACCTGTAGTTAAAATATCATCCACTAATAAAATATTCTTTTTTCTCAAATCTAGTTGTTGTGTAAGAGATAAGTATTTAGAGATATTTATTCTATTTTGAATATTTTGATCTGATTGTTTATAATTATCACTTTTGTTAAGCAAATCAATTGTTTTTAAATTTAATATGGAAAACATTTCCTTAACATGATTAAAGCCGCGCACTTTGTCTTCATCTACGTAACTAGGAACAAAAACAACGTAATAACCAACATACATTAAATTTAATAGCGGCGCGTATTTACTCAAAAAAGTATTTTTAAGCTCAATATCATAACAACCTTTAAACTGATAAATTAATTTTTTTATTTCATCATCATAATCATATAAAGATAATCCATCATAATTTTTTATTTTAAATTTGTGAAATTTAGGTTCGCGTTGACTAAAACATTTATCACAAGTATCATCGCTAATAAAAATATCTAAAAAAGTTTTAAACTTTATACTTTCAAAACATACTTTACAAATTCTGGTTGGATAATTGAATATTTTTAATACATTTTTGAATTTCATCATTTTCTTTGTTTACCAAAAAAATTACATCACCTTTTGGTGCATCAATTTTTCGCCCAACTCTTCCAGAAATTTGTATAAGTGCATCAGATGTGTAAATGCTATGATCAGCATTAAATACTATAACTTGTAAATTTTTAACCGTTACGCCACGTTCTAAAACTGATGTGGTTATTAAAAAATTAAATCTATGTTCTTTGAAATTTGAAATTATTTCTTCTCGTTTGTTTCTTTTTGAATGCACGTATTCCCCATTTTTAACAAACTCTCTTACAAATTTATAGACAATTTCACACATTGCGATAGTCGGAACAAAAACAAAAACTTGTTTATTTTCTTTTTCAAATTTCAATAAATAATTTATCAATGTAAAGTATTTAATTACACCAATTCGGATGAGCACTTTTGGAACTGGCAGTGGAAAATTATGAAAACGCTTGTTTAATGTCAGTATACTTCCATTATGTCTTCTAAAAAATAGAATTGTTTCTTGGCTTGGTGTTGCACTTAACATAACGAATCTTCCTGACAAAGAACGTATAGCAAAATTTTTCAAAACAGCATTATCAGCATATGGAAATGCATCAATCTCATCGATAATTAGTAAATCAAAAAAGTTGTTGTAACGATAAAGTTGATGACAAGTTAAACAAATAATGTCTCCGTCTAAATGTTCATTTTCACCACCATAAACTTTTGTAACAACATTATTTTTAAATACTTCACTGATACGATTAAAAAGTTCAATAACAACATCTCTTCTAGGAATAGCAAACCCGACTTTTCCTCCTCCTCTTACAACATGTGCTATTACTTCATACACTAATTCAGTCTTACCAGCTCCACAAACCGCATGGATTAACGTGTCCCTTCCTTGACAATAATTTAAAACAACTTGTTTGGAAATCTTTTTTTGACTTTCGCTCAAAGGATACGTTAGCGAATAATCACAAGATTTTGTTTCGGATTTAGTCTTTATAACTTCCTGGCCATTAAAAGTTATGCATGCACGACAATAAAACTTGCCGTTTAATACCCCGACTTTGTTTAAATCTTCATTACCACATCTAGGACATTTAAAGTACTCACCCATATTTACTATTAGGGTGAAAATTTATTTTTGACTAATTATTTTCAAAATTTTTTATCATATCCACACGAATTTGGTGTCTGCCGCCTTCAAATTTCGTATTAAGAAAAATATCAATTCTATTTAAAACATCTTTATAATCCATAAAAGCTTGACTAAAAGCGATAACATTGGCGTCGTTATGTTGTCTCATTAATCTAGCAACTTCATCGTTATATCCGATTCCACAACGAATTCCCTTTACTTTATTTGCGGCTATGCAAACGCCTTCCCCAGAAGTACAAATGACAATACCATAATCACATTCGCCTGAAGATACTTTTTTGCCAACTTCAAAAGCAAAAATTGGATAGTGACAAGATTCTTGTTTAAAAGTTCCAACATCAACAACATTGTATTTTTTATTTATTAAATATTCTTTAATACGTGTTTTATAATCAAGTCCACCATGATCACTACCGATTGCAATTTTCATAATTTAATCCTCTTTTAGTGTATTAAATATTTCTTCAGCCGAAATATCTCCTTCTCTTATTACTTTTATTGTATCACACATATCAACGATAGTGGATGGCTTTAAAGCAAGACTATTTCCATCAATGTAATAAGATACTTCATTTTTAAAAACTTTTTTTACATCCTCCATATTTGTTAAAGCAGGCATTCCTGATTTATTTGCACTAGGTACAAGTAATGGCGATTTAATATAACGAATAATATTTCTAATAAATGAAACATCTGGGATACGAATACCTATTTTGTTAGTATTGTGTGTTACATATGGCGGAACATTATCTTTAACTTTTAAAAGAAGTGTTATTTTTCCAGGCATATATTTTTTAATAAGCTTTTCTACTTTTAAATCAACATAAGCATATTTATTAATATCTTCTAAATCCGCGACCATCATTGTATATGGTTTATCTGGTGCCCTATTTTTAATTCTATTAAGTTTTTCATAAGCAATAAAATCATCATAAATAACGCCAAGACCACAAACAGTATCAGTGGGAAATGCTATGACATTGTGGTTTTTTAAAACTTTATTAATTTCTTTTAAGTTAATATTCATACTACTCCTTTAATATAATTAAAAAACGTACTTTATCATATATATCTTTTTTAAAAATATATGTAACGTCATTTAAGTAAATACTAATCAGATTAATCAAATCTTCTTGCAAATCTTCACTTATTTCAAAAAACATAATATATTTGCTGTTTAAAATTTTTTGATAATTTTGAAATATAATTTCATAAAACAAATATCCTGGATTAGCAAACAAAGCTTGATGCGGTTCAAATTTTAAAACTTGTTCATCGACAGTATTTATATCGCTAATATAAGGCGGATTACAAATTAAAACATCATATAAAATTTTGTTTTCTTCAAAAAACAATTGAATATCACGACATACATATTTGACATTTAAATTTAATCTTTGCTTATTTTGATTAGCGAGTTTAACACTTTCCATACTTATGTCTACACCAGTTACAATATTACACTTTACATGCTTTGAAAGATATAATGACAAACACCCACTACCGCTACAAAGATCGAGAAGATTAACTTTTTTTTGATTAAATATTTTCTTAATCATCTCTTTTGCAATTAAGCAAAGTTGCTCACTTTCTTGTCTAGGAATTAAACAAGAATTATTAATCAACAAATTAATATCTAAAAAATCAACTTTTCCTAAAACATATTGATAAGGAACGCCACTTTTTATTTCTTCAACATATTTAAATAGTAGTGTTTCATTAATACATTGCTTATCAAAATTAATAACCAAATCAGAAAAATTACTAAAATTGTTAACATCAATTAACAAATATTTAATTACTGAATCGGTCAAATATTTATTCTTGCTTTTTTTTAAATCAAAATAAATTTCTTTGTTTGTAGACATATTTATTTTTTTAATTCACCAGCGATTTTATTTTGTTGATCAAAATGAATAAGAGCGTCAATAATCTCATCTAATTCCCCTTCCATTACACGATCAAGTTTTTGTATAGTAAATCCAATGCGGTGATCTGTAACACGATTTTGAGGATAATTATAGGTACGAATTTTTTCACTTCTTTCACCGGTTCCTACTTTAAGTTTACGTTCGCTTCCTCTTTCTTGTTCTTGTTTAGCTAGTGCATCCGCGTATAATTTTGCACGAAGCATTTGCATAGCTAATTCTTTATTTTGAATTTGTGATTTTTCTGTTTGGCAAGCAACAACAGTATTTGTTGGTAAATGTGTAATTCGTACTGCTGATTCGGTTTTATTAACATTTTGCCCACCTGCACCTTGTGAATGATATGTATCTATTTGCAAGTCGCTTGGATTTATTTGAATATCAATCTCATCAGCCTCAGGCATAACTAAAACAGTCGCAGTTGACGTATGAATACGACCATTTGCTTCTGTTTTTGGAACGCGCTGAACACGATGTGCACCGCTTTCAAATTTTAATTTTGAATATACTTTTTCGCCTTTAATTTTAAATGATATTAAAGAATATCCACCTGCTTCGCATGGTGAAGAATCTAAAACTTGCATTTTCCAAGATTGTGTTTCAGCATATTTTGTATACATTCTAAACAAGTCGCCAGCGAATATATTAGCTTCATCACCACCTACAGCCCCACGTATTTCAACAATAATGTTTTTATCATCGTTAGGATCTTTAGGAATTAGCAATAAATTTAATTCTTCAATGATTTGTAATTCTAATGCACTCAGCCTTTTGAATTCTTCTTTTCCCATTTCGGCAATATCAGAATCACTGTCGTTAGACATTTCTAGAGCTTGTTTTTTATCTTCGATGGTTTTTAAATATTCATTGAATTTATCAACTTGTGGTTCTAAAGATGATCTTTCTTTTGATAAAGTCTTAAACAAATTGATATCTCGAACAATATTTTCGTCTACTAATTGTTCATCAATTTCTTTTAATCTTTGCTTAGCAGTATTTAATCTTTCAAACATTATATCGTCCATAAATAAACCTCAAATGTGTTGTTATTTTACCATAAAAAAACTAATAAGTGTAGGAACAATATAGCATATTGATTTTTCATCTATTACTCTTTTAAACCATTTTGCACGAGTATTTAATAATCATTTAATTTTCCTATTATTATAAATTGTTTTTGCTCAATTTAATGATTTACAATCATTTCCATTTATTTAAACATCAAACGAGTGTATAATATCGTTTGTAAATATATATGAGTTATAAAGCATTATATAGAAAATATCGTCCATCTACTTTTGACGAAGTTTCAGGTCAAGAAGCAATCGTTAAAATATTAAAAAACGCTATAAGCACTGGCAAGATTGGTCATGCTTATCTTTTTGCTGGTCCAAGAGGAACAGGCAAAACAACTATGGCAAAGCTTTTTGCGAAAGCATTAAATTGTGATGAAGGATTAGGACATCAATGCAATAAATGTAAAAATTGTGAAGCTATTAACAATGGATCTCATCCAGATGTTATTGAAATAGATGCCGCGTCAAATAATGGTGTCGATGAGGTTAGAGATTTAATCGACAAAGTCCATTACTCCACTATTTTGGGAAAATATAAAGTATACATTATTGATGAAGTTCACATGATGACTCCTGGTGCTTTTAATGCATTATTAAAAACACTAGAAGAACCACCAGAACATGTCATATTTATTTTAGCTACAACAGAACCTCATAAAATTTTACCTACTATTTTATCTAGATGCCAAAGATTTGATTTTTCTAAATTGAGCGATAAAGAAATAAAAAATAGATTGATATATGTTTTAAATCAAGAAGGTATTACCTATGAAGATGATGCGATTGATATAATTGTATCACTTTCTGATGGAGGGATGCGTGATGCATTATCAATATTAGATCAAGTGCTCGCCTACAGTGTTAATAATTTAAAATTAGATGATGTTTTAAATATTTTTTCAATCGAGTCCAAACAAGAAAAATTAGCACTTTTAGATGATATTTATAAAAAGGATGTTAAAGAAATTTTAAATCGTGTTAATAACTATATCGACAAAGGTAGCGATATTAAAAGATTAACTAGTGATTTAATCGATATTTTTAAAGATATACTGATATATGATTCAACAGGTGATATTTCTTTATTGCAAATCCTTAACGAAGAAGAAGCTAACATTTATTCATCGAAATATACTTATAATAATGCTTTAAAAAATATTGATATATTATTATCCGCTATCAAGGATTATAAATTAGTTACTAACATTAATCCTATTTTTGAAATTGCTCTTTTAAAACTTTACACTAATGAAGATAAGGAAATTAAAAAAGAAAAGCTAGTTCAAAAAGTTATAGATAAGCCATATATCAAAGAAATAACAAATGATAAAAATAAAGAACCGGTTATAGAGAGTTCTTTAAATGTAAAAAATAATGATACTCAATCGCAAGTTGAAAAAGAACAACTTGAAGAAAAAGAAGAAGTCGAAAAAAATATATCGCTATTTGATGCAATTGATGAAACTAAAATCGACACCAATATTACATATCCAAGTTTTGTCAAAATAGAAGAAGGCCAATATTATCTTTCAAATGATGATTTATTAAATATTACTGCAGTCGCAAAAAGAGACTTCAAAGTCAAATATAATAAAATGTGGTCAAATTTGGAAGAATTAGCAACCCATCCTAAATATGGAAGTAAAGCAACATTATTATTAGATGGTCACCTGCTTCTAGCTTGCAAAAATATTATGATTATTGAATATGATATTTTAAGCAATGTTTCTAAAATTAATTCATTGCAAAGCCAAAAAGATTTACAAGCTATTTCACAAATTGTTTTTAAACAGAAAATCTTTATATATGCAGTGTCAAGAAAAGATTCTGTTGATCTTCAAGTGAAAGTTAAAAATTTAAAAGAAGTTAATAAATTACCAAAACCAGATACAATCGAAATTAAAATGATAGGAGAAAATTAAAATGAATCTTTCACAAATTATGCAACAAGCACAAAAAATGCAAAGAGAACTTAAAAAAGCTAAGGAAGCCTTAGCAAATCAAGAATTTACTATATCTAAAAATGGTATGGTTAATGTCACAATGTTAGGTGATAAGTCAATTAAAACAATTGATATTGATAAAGATGCACTTGATCCAGAAAACAAAGAAATGCTTGAAGAAGCTATTTCATTAGCGGTCAATGATTTATTACAACAAATAATTGCAGCTGAGCAAGAAATTAATGAAAATGTTACAGGTCAAAAAGCTGGAGGCGGATTGTTTTAATGGAACAACTTAAATCCATTGAAAATTTAACCGAAAGTTTAAATAAATTGCCAAGCATAGGTAAAAAAAGCGCTGAACGTTTATCTTATGCTATTTTAGAAATGTCAGATGAAGATGTTGATGAACTAGTTAACAACATAATAAGCGTAAAAAAAGATATTCATATTTGCCCAATATGTGGGATGTATACAAGCAACGACAAATGCGAAATTTGTCAAGATGACACTAGAGATAAAACTACGATTATGGTTGTTTCTTACCCTAAGGATGTCATTGCTTTTGAGAAAAGCAAATCATTTAATGGTTTATATCATGTTTTAAATGGCGTTATTTCAACAAGCAAAGGAATTGATATTGATAGTTTAAATATCTTATCACTTTTTAAAAGAATCAAAGAAAATAATGAAGTAAAAGAAATCATTATCGCAACTAATCCAAATATTGATGGTGAGGCGACCGCCCTATATCTAAATAAAAAACTTAAGGAATTTGAAAATATTAATGTGACAAGATTGGCGTATGGCTTACCAATGGGTGGTGTTTTAGATTATACTGATTCATTAACGCTTGCAAAATCATTACAAGGTAGACAAAAAATAGGAGATTAATATGTTTATAACAATTGAAGGAGTTGAAGGAAGCGGAAAATCTTCAACAATGAAAAAAGTAGTTGAAAGATTAAAAAAAGAAGGTTATCAAATTGTTACCACTCGCGAACCAGGCGGCACACCAATCGCAGAACAAATTCGAAATATAATCTTAGATGTCAATAATACAAATTTAGATGCACGTGCCGAGGCACTTTTATATGCTGCTAGTAGGAGACAACATTTAATTGAAAAAGTTTGGCCTAATCTAAAAGATGGAAAAATAGTGATATGTGATCGTTATATCGATTCCTCATTAGCGTATCAAGGTGGAGCCAGACATTTAGGAATTGAAAATATAATCAATATTAATATGTTTGCTACTGAAAATACTTGGCCAGATTTAACCTTGTTATTTGATATAGACCCAAAAATAGGACTACAACGTATCGCACAAAATAATAATAGAGAAGTTAATCGTTTAGATTTAGAAAAATTAGATTTTCATAATAACGTTAGAAAAACTTTTTTAGAATTAGCAAAAAAATATCCAAATAGATATGTAATCATTGATTCTTCAAAACCTCAAAATGAAGTTGAAAATGAAACATATAAAATCATTAAGGAAAGATTAAATGCAAATTGAAGAATATTTAAAAAAATTTCAACCTGTCATTTATCAAACATTCAAGAATAGTTTATTAAATAATCATCTTGTCCATGCTTATTTATTAGTGGGAAATACTGGCGTTCCAACACTAAATATTGCAAAATTTTTAGCCTCCTCATTAGTGTGTGATAATCCAACTCCACTTGCTTGTCAACACTGCTTAACTTGTCAAAGAATAAAAGAGAATAATTATCCAGATTTAGTAATTTATGATGGTGCTCTTTCCACTATCAAAAAAGATGATGTAACACAATTAGAAGTTAATTTTGAAAATACTTCTTTGGAAAAGAAAAATAAGAAAATTTATATATTGAATTTAGTTGAAAATATGACCGTTCAAGCCATCAATGCTATATTGAAATTTTTAGAAGAGCCACAAAAAAATGTCTACGCATTTTTAACAACTAACAATGAATCTTTAATACTTCCCACTATTATTTCTCGTTGCCAAGTAATGCATCTAAAATTAATACCTCGCGATATAGTGATTTCACTATCAAAAGAAGCGGGTGTCGATTCATTTGACGCTGAATTATTATCTTATATTTTTAATGATGTAGATACTTTAATAAATCATGCAAAATCCGATAGTGATTATCAAGTTGCAAAAGAATGTTTAAATTTATTTATCGATAGTGTTTTATCTAGTAAAAATGATATGATTTATGTTGGCAATAAAAATATTCTTGCCTTTATTAATAATAAGCAAAGTGGCCGCTATTTCTTTGATTTACTATGTGCTGTTTTTTTAGATATTCAATCAATTTTTTATCAAAAAAAGCCGTATTTGCAGGAAATCGAAGATAAATTACAAGAAATTTGCAAAAAAATTAATAATATTAATGATGTTTGTCTAGAGTTATTAAAAACACGAGAAAGTTTATCACTAAACGTTAACACTTCCCTAATATTAGACCATATTATTAATGTTATTTATAACAATATGGAAGGAGAATAATCACTATTTATGGATAATAAATTTACACATTATGTTGGGATAAAATTTACCCATTCATCTCGCAGTTATTTTTTTGGCACTAATGATTCTACATTTAAAATAAATGATCCGGTTGTGGTTGATACAATATATGGTCGAGAACTTGGCTTAGTTTCTATACTTCCACAATCTATTGAAACATATTCTAGTACCTTAGATTTAGCACCTATCCAAAGACGTGCTACCGATAAAGATGTTTATTTTTATCAAGAAAATCTAAAAGACTCAAAAGATGCTGCTAATATTTTTATTGAAGAACAAAATAAACTTAACTTAAATATGCACCTTATTTATGCAGATTATACATTAGATAAGGCTAAAATTACATTTACGTATGCAAGTGATGAACGAGTCGATTTTAGAGAACTATTAAAAGTTTTGGCTGCACGTTTAAGAACAAGAATCGAATTAAGACAAATAGGTCCTCGTGATAAAGCTAAATTAATTGGCGGAATTGGTATATGTGGGTTACCATTATGTTGTTCAACATTTTTAAATGAATTTGATGGTATATCCATAAATCGTGCAAAAAATCAAATGTTAGCGATTAATATTCCTAAATTATCAGGTCAATGTGGAAAACTTGTATGTTGTTTAAAATATGAAGATGATACATATACTGATCTTAAAAAAATGTACCCAGAAATTGGAGAAGAAATTATTTATAACAAGCAACTTTATAAAGTAATTTCATACAATGTTATTTCTAAGCAAATTACTTTTGCTAATGAGGAAAATGATTCGTTAATATTATCGTTGGATGATTTTAACAATCTAAAACATAAAAAAGGAATGTCTAAAAAAGGTGATGATAAAAAGAAATAAGACTTTTGAAAATAAACATATTTTATATTTTGTAGTCTCGCCAATCGGTAATTTAAAAGATATATCCTTGCGTGCAATTGAAATATTAAAAAACGCTGATATTATAGCGTGTGAAGATACAAGAAATACTCTTAAATTATTAACTCATTTTGATATTTTGAATAAGCATTTAATTTCTTTACATGAACATAATGAAAAAAGTGTTTCTAATAAAATTATAAACATGATATTTGATGGAAACGTCGTTTGTTATTTAAGCGATGCAGGATTTCCAATAATAAGTGATCCAGGAAAAATTTTATGTGAGATGGCTATTTCAAATAACATTTCAGTAACAACTATTGGAGGCACTAATGCTGCGTTAAATGCTTTAGTTTGTTCTAATCTTCCAAGCGAACATTTTTATTTTTATGGTTTTTTAGATTCACATCAAAGCAAAAGAAAAAAACAATTAGAATCTTTAAAAGAAATGGATTCGACTATTGTTTTTTATGAAGCTCCGCATCGAATAAAAGAAACAATTTTAGATATTAAAGAAATTTTTAATGACAACAGAAGATGCACTATCGCTCGTGAATTAACCAAAATTCACGAAGAATATATCTATTTTGAATTAAATGATGTTGATGATATTGATTTTGATACGATAAAAGGCGAAATAGTATTATTGGTTGAAGGGAACAATAAACAAAATATTGTTTCTGACGATATTTTAATTAAGGAGATAAATAATTTGTTGCAAAATAAAACCTATAGTAAAAAAGATATCGCTTTACAAATTGCAAAAAAATATAATGTCAGTAAAAATTATATATATCAGCTTATTTTAAATATCAATTCTTAATTGTTTTCGATATTTTTTATTTTTTAAATATTCATCTATAAATGTATAAGCTATAAAACTGCCAGCCCATAAAACAACACAAATATTTGTAATTGGCAATACTTTTACCATGTCAGCGTTTTTATACATTACTGCGTAAGAAGTATCACCCACTAAACTTGCAAACGAAACAAAGCCACCTTGACCCATAAAAGTATTTAATTCATATGATTTATCACCTTGATGAGCAATAACTTTCCATCCTCTTTCGTATGGCGTGTTTAAGACAATTATTTTATGTTTATCATAGTTAGTAGTAAATTTTAAATAATTACTATTAATATATTCTTGGTTATCCAATTTAGTTACACTGTTAATTTTGCTTTGATAATTTGTTTGTGTTTCAAAAAATAAACCAAAATTAGAATGTCCAAAATATCTTGGATATATTACCATCGCATAAACATCTTCATCAGCGTAAAAACCTCGCATTGCTTTCATAGAATTAGTGACATAGTCATCACGATGATTATCAAATTTAATAACATCACCATTTCTTCCTAACAAATAAACATCAACATTATAGTTAGTGGTATAAGGTGCATCTAAATAAATTCCTAATTTTTCGCCATCTTCGCTAAACGGCAGACAATTATTCCAATTAGACTGATATAAATTACCATTTAATTCTTCCTTAGTTATGGTAATAAAATAATTACCTTCGTTATTTGCTTCATCATCATTAATTTCAGAAGAAGTAAGTGGCTTTTCATCAAAAATATTTTTTAAATTTTTAATGTTATAATTAATAGAATCTTCGATTTGATAATATCTTTTAACAAATTTTGTTCCAGATGATGATGGTAAAATTCTAGTATCAACCAAATTAACACGTTCATAATTTGTCTCATCTAAAGTTAAGGCTTGAGTTTTTGGCTCGCCTAAATCATCTTTTACATCATCATCTAATAGATTATAGTCTTCCTTACGCATTATTGCTGTTTTTAAAAACATATCATCATTTCTTAAAGCGTATGAATGACTTCCACTTAATGCATTTTGTGCTGTTTCAACATCATAATAAAACACATTATCAAAACTAAATCCAAGATTATTAACGCTTTTATTTTCAAAGACAAACACTTCATCGTTTGATAGCTGCTCGTTATATTCATAACCATATGGAACATTTATTAAATTTGCTAATTCATCATTAGAAATATTTTCATATCCAATTTTTGTAGCAATAGTATTAGACTTATTAACCATATAATATTTAATGTTTAAAAAATAATCCAACGTTTGTCTTTTTTCAACATAACTAGCAGACCATCCACTATACCAATCGCTCATACGTGTCCACCACTTAAAATCACGTGTGTTAAAATTATATAAAGTATTAAACATAGCAGTGCCATTATAGTTATTCATATTTTGATTATTATCTGACAAATTTTGAGCATTTAAAGAAGAATAAGTGCGATAAAATGAATCGTCATAATTTTTTATTTTGCTTGAAGCATCATAAACAAATGAATTTTCATACGCTCCACCATTTCCTGAATTTGGATTTGTATATCCATGTCCAAATGTAACAAAATTGCCTGTTAAAATAGCTTCAAAACAAGCAAAATAAACTAAAATATTTTTAAAATTTTTCTTTTCATAAAAATATAAAAGCACAAAAAATAGCACTAATACATAAACAATTTCTACAATAAGCATCCAAGGAAAAGGCAAGAAATATGTCAAATTAGTGGAATTATCCACATAATATTTAGCTAATATTCCACTTAAAATAATGCCTAAAACAACAAAGCTTAAACCTAAAACTAAATCAGTCATGGTGACTTTATTTTTATCTAAAAACGAGATAACATAAGCAATCATGCAAGCTGGTACGATGATTTGCCATCTAGAATAAGCTTTACTACCACCAAATAATAAATAATAAGAAAAAGGTGTAAATAATACGAAAATAAAAATACATACGCCAATAATATGAGATATTTTTCCTTTCTTTATTGAATTAATAAATGCTGGAAAAAAGAAAAATAAAATCGGCATAGTTACCCATAAAGAACCAGCTTCATTAACAAAGGTATTTCCTAATTCCGCTCTTACAAGCGAAACGTGTCTACACGTAGTAGGTGGAATAAATAATTCAATTATAGGATAAGATTGTATTTTCCAATCAGCTGTTTCTCTCCAATTAAATAGCAAACTAAAAACACGAATATAATCATGATTTTCAAAATAATACAATAACTGTGTTAAATAATTACTACCTTCAATTTTAGGATCGCTCATGCCGGTCACTAATCCAGGAATAAATATAACAAGTGAGATTCCAATCGCACAAACATATGCTAAAAATCCAATGAGTAATATCAACAAATTATCTTTTACGCTATTAAGTTTTAAGCGTTGAAAATATCTAAACATCGAATAAACAAAAGTCATTATTATAAAAGCAGGAAAAAAGAAAAAATTATCAATTCCTAAATATCCTAAACTAATAATTAATAGCCAAGGCTTTTTATCTTGCAAAACTTTTTCAATTCCTAATAAAATCAAAGGCAAAAAAACAGCTATGTCTAAAAAATTATTAAACCATTGAAAATATGCAATCCAACCGCAAGACATAAAAGCTAGACCACCTAATCTAGCTAATAATTCAGAAACATTCAATTTTTTAAGATAGCAGCGGAAAAACGCACCGGCTAAAACCATTCTTAAAATTGAAACCAAAGCCATAACCTGGGGTATCCAAGAACGTGGGAAAATTAATAGCAAAGCAAAAAATGGTGAAAACAAAATATAATATCCATTACTAGTAATACTATCCGCACCTAAAAATACAGTCGTGTCCCAATGAGGAAAAACACCAGTTGTAAAAAATGACCACCAATTATCATAATAATCATATGCAAATGGAATATATTGCATAACAAAATCGCCAGAATAAGGTGTAGTAAATTGATTGTTAACAAGCATTAAAAAATAAAAACCAAAAGCAACGCCAATTAAAAGCAAAACATAATAAAATAAATGTTTACTATTTTTTAAAAATTGGAAACGATTTTTTATCCAGTTTATTAATTTAGAATCAGTTTTTTTACTAGTTTGCGTTAAGTCAATCATGCAGATATTATAATATAACGAAACTAATTTTTATAAAACAAATAATATAAATAATTATATTAATAAGAAAAAAATATTGATTTTTTATGATAAATCACTATTATTTAATTCGTTATGGAAATTAGAAATGTTGCAATTATAGCCCATGTCGACCATGGAAAAACTACTCTTGTTGATCAATTATTAAAAAGCGCTGGAACATTCAGAAATAATGAAGAAATTAACGAAAGAGTGATGGATTCTAATGATATTGAAAAAGAAAGAGGAATCACTATTTTAGCTAAAACAACTTCAATATTTTATAAAAACTATAAAATTAATATTGTTGATACTCCTGGGCACGCTGATTTTGGTGGTGAAGTCGAAAGAATCATGAATATGGTAGATGGTTGTCTTTTACTAGTTGATGCTTTTGAAGGTGCCATGCCACAAACAAGATTTGTATTAAAAAAGGCTTTGCAAGCACACATTAAGCCAGTTGTGGTTGTTAATAAAATCGATAGAAAAAATATTGATATTCATAAAACTTTAGACGAAATATTGAATTTGTTTATTGAGTTAGGTGCTGATGATGATTTATTAGATTTTAAAGTTTGCTACACTAGTGCTTTAAAAGGAACAAGTGGATATACCATTGACGATCAACAAAACAATATGGATGCAATATTTGATACTATCATCAAAGAAATTCCTTCTCCTGATTCAGATATTAATAAACCCCTTAAATATCAAATATCTCTTCTTGATTACAACGACTTTGTTGGTAGAGTTGGGATAGGAAAAATTAAAAATGGCATTATCCATGTAGGTGATTTAGTAACTTGTTGTCGTTTAGATGGAACAAATAAACAATTTAAAGTTTTGAAACTATATGGCAATCAAGGACTTAGAAAGGTTGAAGTTGAAAGTGCCAGTGCTGGTGATATTGTTGCAGTCGCAGGATTACAAGATATTAATGTTGGCGAAACAATTTGTGATAATAATTGTTTAGAACCACTTCCGCTTCTTCATATTGATGAACCAACTTTACAAATGACATTTGGAGTAAACACCTCTCCTTTTGCAGGAAAAGATGGAAAATATTTAACCGCTAGAAAAATAGAAGAAAGACTATATAAAGAACTACAAAAAGATGTTTCTTTACGTGTCAAGCGCATTCCAAACAGCGAATCTTGGATAGTTTCTGGTAGAGGTGAATTGCATCTTTCAATTTTAATAGAAAACATGATAAGAGAAGGATTTGAATTACAAGTTAGTAAACCAGAAATTATTATAAAAGAAATTGATGGTGTTAAATGTGAGCCATTTGAAGATCTAACTATTGAAGTTCCAAATGATTATGTTGGTGATATTATGGAAACATTAGGTTCAAGAAACGCTCAATTAAACAACATGATTAATGAAGAATTTGCTACTAAATTAGAATACGTCATTCCATCTAGAGGTTTATTAGGCTTTGTATCATCGTTTATGACACTTACAAAAGGATATGGCATAATCTCACATACATTTAAAGAATATCGACCAATGTTAAATATGAAACTTGGAGAAAGAAAAATTGGTGTTCTTGTTGCAACAGAAACTGGTGAAGCAACACCATATGCAATTGAACATGTTGAAGAAAGAGGAACGATGTTTATAAATCCTGGATGTCAAGTTTATGCTGGTATGATTGTTGGTGAAAATAGATATGATAATGATTTAGCGGTCAATGTTGTCGCTAAAAAGAATTTAACAAATGTTAGAAGTTCTACAAAAGATTTTACCGTCGTTTTAAAAACACCCCGCTATATGTCATTAGAAGCTTGTTTAGATTACATCAACAGCGATGAACTTGTTGAAATTACACCTAATACATATCGCATGAGAAAACGTATTTTAGATACCGCACAACGCAAAAAATATGAAGCTCATCATAAAGATGAAAACGTATAAAATATTTGCTTTTTGCAAAAATAATTGAAGATTTTAATCAAATTTCAATCCAATAACATCTCGACATTTTATTGCAAATGCAATACCTTTACCAGGTGTATTTAAACCTGCGGCTTTATTTATTGCTTGCAAAATGATATCAGATTGATCACTTTTAACAATTATCATACAAATCTCTTTTTCACTATTAATAATAATGCCAAATTTTTCTTCTATTTCTTTATTACCTGTTCCACGAGCGTGCAAAATGGTACCACCTCGTGCACCGCTATCGCGAGCAGCGTCCATTACTAAATCAGTAAACCCAGCATCGACTATTGCAAATATTAAATTAAATTCTTCTTTTTCCATATGCTCCTCCTAATATTGATTTGATAAAAATCTATATCCAATATATGAAACAATGGAATCCATTTCTAAAATAGAAGCAACTCCTTTGTTTTTCTTGTTAGAGTTGAAATATAAATTAAGTTCATATATAACATCATCTGAAACATCTTCACTTACAAATGAAATAATCACATCTTTATAATTGTCTTTTAAACCTAGAACATCATATAAATCTTTAGATGCAGTTCCTTCTCCTTTGAGAATTAAAGAAGTTGCACATGAAAATTTTTCCATCAATTTTCTAATAGCTTCCCCTTGTCCAGAATTAACAATTGTTAAACACACTAACATTTTCTTTATTTCAATACTTGGACGAGAATTTAAATTTTGTTTTTTTCTACCACGCAATGCCATATTAACCTCTAAAAATGAATTACCTCATTATCATAAACATGCAGCAATTGTTTTTGATAAATAAATTGACGACGAACTTTTTTGTAATTAATCAAAATACCAAGCAATTGAATTGAAATAATTGGCGTTAATGCAACCATAGCAATAACTCCAAAACAACGGGTTAACACATCATTATTATACATTAAATTTCCCTCATTAGCGTATGACATAGTCATGCCAATAGTAAGAGGTAACAAAAAACTAACAGTCATCGGTCCAGATGCAACACCACCAGAATCAAATGCAAGAGCACTAAATAAAGATGGTGAAAAGAATGTTAAGCCAACACTTATAAGATATCCAGGAATAATATAATAAAGTATCGGAAAGTTAAATATTGCTCTAATAGCACATAATGCAATAGCAATTCCAACGCCGATAGAAAGAGTTAATAAAACACTGCTCTTTTTTATACCACCATCGCTTACTTGTTCAATTTGCTTTGTCAAAACATGAATCGCAGGTTCGCACATAATTGAAACAAGTCCAATAACAAAGAAAATAAAAATTATTAGCCATTCGTTTTGAAGCCCTAATAATTTACCTATGTAAATTCCAAACGGCATCATAACAGCACTTACTGCACCCAAAAATAATGCTAAACCCAAATAGGCATATAAAAATCCTAAAGCTATTCTAATAAGTTCACCTTTTGGAAGTTTGATAAAAATAGATTGATAAATGAAAAATACAACTGCAATTGGTAAAATAGCAATAAGAACTTCAAAAATAGTGCCATAAGTCAAAATTTCTCCTGTTGAAGAAAAAGTAGGAAATATAGCACTAACAAAACGAGAAAAAATATCTGAATTATTACTTAATTGGATCGTTGTCAATTCATAAGGAACTTGTTTAGCACCACTAGAAATAAAAATTGCCATTATAACCATAGAAATGATAGGTCCAATAGAAGATATAGCAATTAATCCAAAGCTTTCTTCCTTAGCATTTTTTCCTGCACGAACCATAGCCACGCCAGAACCTAACGATAATAAAAATGGTACAGTAGCACTTCCAGTTGTTGCCCCACTCGCATCAAAAATTAACGGCATAAATTCTCTATGATCCACTAAAAGACAAAGAGCAAAAACTATTCCATACAAAACGATTAACCACCATTTTAAACTTTGTCTTTTAAATACGCGGATAACACCTAAAACAACAAATATTCCAACACCAACTGATATAAGCAAAATTAATAACCAACTATCAATTGGAGTTTGTTCGGCTAAAATCATAATTGAAGGCTCAGCGCATGTTACTAATGCACCTAAAAGAAAAGCAACAACAATAACAATCCACATATTGCTTTGTTTACTTAATGATGCACCCATGTGTTCACCAACTTTTGATAAACTTCTTGAAGAACCAATGGAAAAAATAGATAAACCAACAATTAGAACTAACGCTCCAATAATAAGCAAAAGGTAATCCCAACCTCCTTCAAGTGGCGTTAAACCTGTTAGAGATAATAACAGAATAATTAATATAATTGGAACAATTGATAGTGATGATTCAAAAAATACTTTTAAAAATTTCATAAAAGTATTTTAAATTATTTTTTATCAAAGTTTAATACCCATTTTCTAATTTTATTTGAATAATGTTTTAAAAATTGTTGGCATTTTTGTTTCAAAAGTAAATAGTCGATTGGTAATAGGATGTTTAATTTGCAATTTATAAGCGTGAAGGCCTAATCTAGAAAGTGGATTAGATGGGTTTCCATATTTATCATCACCAACAACAGAATGTCTAATATCATACATGTGTACACGTATTTGATTTTTTCTTCCAGAATCTATATGAACATCTAAAAGCGAATATTTATCATTTTCTTTTAATACTTTATAATGTGTAACAGCAAGCTTACCATGAACTTTATCATTGCTAGAATACATAAGATTTAATGTATTTGATTTTAAATAAGATTTTATTGTTCCATCTTTTTTTAAAAGTTGTCCTTCCACGACAGCGTAATAGCCTCTATCTAATACTAATTCATTCCATTGACTTGTAAATAAGTCTTGTAATTGTTTATTTTTAACCATCATTAATACACCGGAAGTATCTTCATCTATTCGATGAACAACATAAGGGCGTAAGTGTTTATCTTTGCTATTTAAATAATCACTAACTAATCGATAAGCAGTTTTGCCTTTTTCTTTATCGCTTGCGACAGATAATAATCCACTTGGTTTATTAATTACTATCAAGTCACTATCTTCATAAATAATATCAAGATTATTGTTTTTTGATGTTTTAACTTTTAAAGGACTATTTAAAATTATGACGATATCTTTTTTTGACAATGGATAATCAAATTGACGAATGACCGCACCATTAACTGTAACCAAATTATGACTTAATAATCCTTTTATTGAATTACGAGATTCTTTTTTAATATTCTTTAACAAAAAAGAAAGAAGCAAATCGTCTTCGCTGACAACATATTGCTTATTGGTATTGTACAATTTTGAATAATTTTGAAAACGCTTTTTATTCTTGTTCATTTTTCTTTTTTCTTAAATTTTTAAATAGCTTTAAAGTGGATACAATTAAAATCGGGATAGAAAATATAAAGTTAATAAATAAACCGATTGGTATTTTTAAAGCTAATCCAATTTCAAATTCCCATTGCAAAGATAAACTTGTTAAATATGGCTCATTAATATATCCGACAACAATCCATATTCCTAAAATAATTTCCAAACTATAAAAAATAATTAAAGAAATAATATGAAATTTTGTTCGATTTTTTTCTTTTATATAATGATAAACAAAGTAAACAACACATAAAGCCGCTAATAGCAAAAAAGATAAGTAAACAGGTAACATATAGTACCAATTTTTATCTATATAACCTTCTTGTAAATACATAATTCCAAAAAGAAATTCGCCAAGGAAATATGTTGCAAATGGTAAAATAAATCCTGCTAAAATGAAATCCTTTTTTAAAAAAGGACGTTGTCTTATTGAAACAGTCATACTATATTTTTTATCTAAAATTTCATAAAATAAGCAACAAATTCCGACAATAAAATAAATAACATTTCCAAAAATAACATCTAATGGATACATCGGTGTCATTGTTTGAAAAAATAAATTTCCATCTAATAACAATACAATAACAAATGTTATAAGTATCAAATTAAATACCGCCAGTAAGATTAATGTTATTCCTAATATTTTTAGACTTTTTAACCTAGTTTCATTTGTTTTAGCATATACAAAAAATAACGCCATATAAAATATAAAAAGTGGAATTAAATATGTAAGAGCACAAGGCAATGTATTTAATGCGCTTCGACCATAATTTGTAATAATTGGGAAAAATATTCTAACACCATAAAAAGTTGTAAAACTAACAAATAAAAATGCTATAGAAAGAACTATGCTACCAACAATGTGACGGCGTGTTTCATATTTTGAAGAGTCGCGTATTACTGGTTCTGCCATATAACTTCAACATCTCCTTCATACGGAACATACATTTTTGTTAAACTGAAATATAACTCGTTACCATACATTGATAGCTCTGTATTTTCATTTAAATTGTAAAAAGTAGCACCCATCATCTTCTCATCATGATATATATTATCACCGGTTTTTTCGCCATATATAAATCTTATAGGCCAATCACCACCACCACTATATTTGATGTCAGTGGATATTATGTGATCATGATTGCTTGCTATTCCTACTGTCGATTTTAGTTTAGTCATTAATGAAAACAAACCGCTATTTATAGGTGAAGATGAGCATGATTCTAAATCTTTACAATAATCATCTTGATATGTTTCAACATCACCATTTTTTTGATGAAATTCGTTAATAGCATCACCAAATTCATTAATTGGTATATGACAAAATAACAATGATTTAGCAAAAGTGTTTTCATCAATATTATTTGGCATTTTATTATATCCGTTACTTTCTAAAATTACTTTTTGATACCATTGAAGTTGGTCTTGGTGAAATGAATCATAATCAGAAAGGTAAAAACAATTACTATCCATAATAAAAATTTGATATTTTAGTTCGGTTCCAGAAACAAGATCAATATAATAATTAGAATTTCCAAATATATTGTCATCAGCAGGATTTTTATACATGTTGTACTGACTTTGATGAGTTAATAAGTAGCTATTAATGTAATTAGAAGAATAGCTTCCTTGTAAATCGTGATTCCCATAATTAAAAGCATATGGAATTTTTAAAGATTCAAAAAATTCAAATGTTTTATTAACAATATCTTTTGTTGCATTCATAAAAGTATCGCCATTTAAAATTATTAAAGATGGTTTTCCTTGATTTGGAACATTTTTGTTTTTGTTAAAATAATCACCATAACTATAAATAGCTTTTTCTATATAGGCAAATTCTCTATCTAAATTTGAAGAAGTAGAAAGATGAATGTCACCTAATTGGCAAATCAAAAATTGATCTTCAAACATCAATTTATTTTGATAATAGACAATATCATAATTTTTCCTAATTTGTTGGCATGAAGTAAGCAAAATCGGAAATATTAGAGCAAAAATCAACTTTTTTTTCATTTTCATAGTTTTATTTTATCTTTTTTACCACCATGTTAGCAAATAATTTTGCCACATTTATATGTGTTATTTTTTCAAATTCAGAAAAGAAAGCATTTGGATTAATTTCACATAAAATAGGTCCTGTGTCTCCAAATAATAAATCGACTCCAGCATATTCAATATTTAAGATTTGGGAAATTTTATTAACAAAATCAACATATTCACTATCTAACTTAATTGGTTTGCTTTTAGCGCCTTTAAAATAATTGCTTCGATAATCGTTAGGATTATATCTTAAAAATGCTCCAATCAATTTATTATCAATTACAAGACATCGAATAGATCTACCATAACTACTCGATATATATTCTTGAAATAAGAGGGGTTGATTTTTCATTTTTTGATAACAATCAAGCAATTCTTCTTTGTTATTTGCATACATCATATTTAAACCCAAAGACCCATACACGCCTTTAATAAGCATTGGAAATTTTAATTGCTTTGTGATGTTAGTTATTATTTGTAATGAATTATCATCATTTAAATTGTAATTAAGCGGACCAGGAATTGTTTTTGGCATTGCAATATTATAATTAGATAAAGCAATATGAGTTAACATTTTATCATCACACAATTGAATAAAATCAGGACGATTAAATACTTTTATATTTTCTTTTTCTAAAAGATTTAACAAATATTTATCTTTATCTAAATAAATAACAAAATCGCAATTATCAATGTTCAATTTAATTTCACCATTAGAATCAATATATGACAAGCTGCCATCATTTTTAATAACTTCAAGAGCAATATTTAATTTAGAAAATTCTTCTTTGAAACGCATAATTTTATAATCAATGTTTCTACTAGCGTTTCCATATTGATGATTAACAATAATAATTCCTTTTTTATGCATACATTAACTATCCTTTTTTATTTCGTTAAATTCAAATTGAAAAGAAACAGTAAAATTATTTTTTAAAAGTTGCTGATAATTTCCAATATAAGTATTAACGTTTCTAGTTTTTTTGTTTCGATATTTATTCCATTTGATACACGCTAAAATGATTGTATAAACTAATAAACCTAGTGTTATAAAAAAGTAAGATATTACCCATGGATTTAACGATTGTATATCTATAAAACTTGTTGTAATACCAAAACATGATAATGAAATAGATAAAATGTAAAGACAGCTAGCAAAAAATGGATGTCTTCCTTTGGAAAATAACTTCAATTTAATAGTAAAATAAACAACCATCGCAATTTGATAAGCAGAAATAAATATGCTTCCTATTTGGCTAAACAATTGATTAAAATCACCTATTACAAAGCCAATTATAATTTCTGCGATTGTGATAGACATTAAGACTAATGAAAGAAAGAAAAGAATCAAGTATAGTCCTGCAAATAATGAATTTCCAGGATCTGGGGTATTATTAAAATCATTTTTAACAAGCGAATTTGCATAATCATCAAATCTTAAAAGTTCTTTTTTTGCTTTTAATAAATAATCGCCCCATTCAAATATTCTTTTGATTATTTCGTTTTCTTTTTCATTATTTGCATACTTTTTTAAATCGTTTAAATGTTGAGCAATAATGTTTACTTTCTGTAAACATGTCTCAATATTTTCTAAACGACAATCAAACGAAGTTTTTGCCTTAGACCATCCAGAAGGGTCAACTGTTGATGGTATATCAGGATAATAAGAACTTATTCCATCATAAACGGATTGACTTGCTCTTGCATATTTTATTCTAGCATAATGATATAGCCTTGCTTTTATGTCCTCTTGCATCTCGATTTGGGTTAATTCATAACTTGGATACGCTAACGGCTTTGTTAAATCCAATTTTGTTTTTGCACATAGAAGGTATAAATTACTATAAAAATTCGTTGGCCAACGATTAATCATAGCTTGTGAAAGATTAAATAATTTATCAAATTGTTCTTTTTCTAAAAAAGTTTTTCCTTGATTCAACATATCATAAAAGGATTCATCTTCATTAAAAAAAGAGTTTTGAATTTCTTTATTACAAAATGGGCATTTAAGAATTTGATTATTATTTTCAATACTAATAACCTGTTTGCAAAATGGACAAATGATATTCATATTTTCTCCAAGAAATTTATTATACTATAAATTTGTTTTTCTAAAATATATTTATATAATATTAGTTGAGGTGAAAAATATGTTATATATTGGCGTTGATATCGGTGGTATGTCTTTAAAAATCGGTGTTGTAAATGAATTTGGTGAAATAATTTCAAAATTTACTATGAACTTTGACAAAAATATACCGCAGGATGAAATGATAAAATCTTTAGCAATTAAAATCAATGAACACATAAAAAAAAATAATTATACAGATGTTAAAGGAATAGGCGTCAGTTGTGCTGGTGTTGTCAATACCAAAACTGGTTATTGTGATTTTAGTGCTAATCTTAATTGGACAAATTTAGATATTTGTGGAATATTAAAAAAATATACTTCTTTGGATACTAAAATAGCAAATGACGCTAATTGTGCGGTTCTAGGAGAAGTCAAATTTGGTGTTGCAAAAAACTATCATAATGTTGTTATGCTAACTCTTGGCACTGGAGTTGGAGGTGGCTTGTACCTAGATGATAAATTATATGAGGGTAATCAAGGAAAGGGTGCTGAATTAGGACATTCATTATTTATTTATAATGGAAGAAAATGTGCATGCGGATTAAAAGGATGCTTTGAACGATATGCAAGTGCATCAGCTTTAATTTCTGATACTAAAAAAGCCATGCTAAAAAATAAAGAATCGTTATTATGGAAATATTGTAATTTTAATCTAAATAACGTAAATGGGAAAGTTGCATTCGACTGTGCTAAATTAAATGATAAAACCGCTATTAAAGTTGTTAATAAATATATATCTTATTTAAGTTATGGCATTTTAAATTTTTGTAACATTTTTAGACCCGAGGTTATTATTTTAGGCGGAGGAATTTCTAATCAAAAAGAAAATTTAACAATGCCTATTAAAAAAATATTAAAAGAAAATAATTATGGATATAAAAATACGCCTGAAGTAGACGTATTAATTGCTAAACTTGGTAATGATGCTGGTATTATAGGTGCGGCGTGTTTGTTGATGAATTAATTATAAATTAATATTCATAAATATAAGGATATATCTCTTTTTTGATATATTCTTTTTTTAATTTCTCATATGCTGATTTATCATTATTGACACCATTTAATAAATCAGATTTTGAATTTTCATAAAGAGTTTTTGCTCTTTTATTACAAATTAAATAATTTCTCATATTCAATGCTAAATTCCAACTTAAAGAATTAAAAACCATAACATAAATCATAAAATATGTTTTATTGTCAATGTTTCTATGAAAACAAAAACAATCAAGCGTAGAACGATCGTTATCATATATATAGCCAGAAACATTCAAAACATCTTTAATATTTATTTGGTCATAGACATTACCCGCACCAATAGCAATATCAATTATTGGTCTTGCTCTTAAATCTTTCACAGCGGTAGATCCAATATGTTCGATAACATATCGGTGTCTAGAAAGAATATTTTTTAAATATCCTTTTTCGATTTCGTATGCTTTTGACCAACTAGAATCATATGCAGTTAAAAATAATGTATCTATAGGTTCACCAATCATATTTTAATTATAAACTTTTCTGTATTTGTAAAAAACAATATTTTATTTACCTCGATGGATTTTTTATTTCATTTACTTTTTTAATCATTGTCTTATTATTTACTATTTTATAGGCAATGATACCCATAACTAAGCCAGTAGCAATTGATATCAAAACTAAAATTGGTAAATAATAAAAGACATTAAGCGATTCTAAATATAATACACCCACTAAAATTTGTCCCACAGAATGGAAAATAGCGCCAACAATACTTACAAAAACTAACGCCTTATTTTTTAATAAAATTTTTAAAATTATCATCACAAATAGCGACAAAAAGGCTCCAGATAGCGACATTAAAAATCCCATTGAAAGAATTGTCCCTCTTAGTAATGAAGCAATATAAACACGCAAGATATTAATTAAAATTGCATCTTTAATTGAAAACATATAAAGAATTATCAATATAACAACATTAGCTAATCCTAATTTAACTCCTGGTATGTTTGTAGGAATAAACGAATCAACAATGCTAAGAATGATACTTATAGCAAGCATGAAAGAAAGAAAAGTTATTTTTTTAACATTTGTCATATTGCTATATCAAAACTATTATTGTCCCCTTCAATATTTATAAAAATACCATTATACATACAAATTATCGGCATATTAGCAAAATCTATAAAACCCATATGAACACAATATTGTAATGGACAAGAAGAATATATAATACCAATCTTTTGATCTTCAATTTCAACTTTTACTAATCCATGGTCTCCATTGATAGATAATATTTCATCATTCGCGGTATTTAAATCAATTTCTTTAATTAAATTGTCGCGATGATAAATGCTAGCTTTCAAATTTGTTTGTTTTTTAGTTATATCAAAATATAAAACTAAACTTAAACAAACTGAAAAAATAACAAATATGATAGCAATTGCCCACCAATAGTGTTTAAAAAATACAATAATTCGTTTAATAAGACATCAACTCCCAGCTATCGGTTTTAAAAACAATATTGTTGTCTTTATAAACTAATAATTCTAAATTATATTTTTCTTTTAAAATTTCTATTTCATCTAAATCTAACATCATAATTAAAGTAGAAAAAATATCTCCTAAAAATGAATTATCAGATTTAATTATTACCAAATCATAATTTGATACTGCACTGCCGGTTATCGGATTGATTATATGTGAATATTTAACATCATCTACTTGTATACCTTGTTCAAATATTGAAGAAGTCGAAATAGAAATATCTGATGCATAAAAATATGTTGATGGAACAACATCTTTTAATCGTATTTTAAAAGAAGAATCATCTATTTTTTTTGAAACCAAAACAGATGAACTACCTAAATCAACACTATAATGCTGAATGTTATTTTCTACGAAAAAATCTTTTAAGATTTGTAAGACATAACCTTTGCTTACACCACCTAAATCAATATTAGCGTTTCCGTCTATATAAATCGTTGAATTATCTTCATCAATAACAATTTTACTTTCCGAAATATTTTTTAATATCAATGATACATCTTCTTGATTTGGCAAAACATTATTGGAATAAGATTCTTTATATAAATCATTTAAATCAAGGGTTAAAATATTAAAATGGTTATCTATATTTTCAGTAATATAAATTGATTGTCCAATAACATTTAATAAATCTAAATTAACTTTTAAAGGTACATTAGAATGATTAATATCATATAAATTATTTTCATCGCTAAGCGAAGAATGATAAGGTGAAAATAAATTGTCGTAATAAGATAAAATATTTTCAATTTCTTTTACATTTATAGAAGCATCATCATAAATTGTAATATTACAAAAACAATCAAAATAATAACCTTTAATATATGTAGGGGAATCATTATAATTACATGATGTTAAAAATAATGAAAAAAGTAAAAATATATTGCAAAACTTAAATATTTTCATTAAAAAGTCACGTTCACCTTTGTATTATCGTCATTTGGATGT
Organism: uncultured bacterium; assembly: GCA_949284685.1. Classification (GTDB taxonomy): domain Bacteria; phylum Bacillota_I; class Bacilli_A; order RFN20; family CAG-826; genus CAJOOD01. The sequence goes on along the minus strand of CASDWE010000002.1, from coordinate 460,077 downwards.
TCTTGCAAATATTGTTTAATTGGAATGAAATTAGTTTCTGGTTTTCCAGGTTTACATTTTCTTAAATTTGTATCTTTTCCACTTACGATAGCTTTAGCAAATTCTTTACACCCTGCATAACCACAACTTCCGCAATTATAGTTAGGAAGCATTTTAGCTACTTCGTCAATTCTTTTATCTTCTTTAACATATAAAACAGTGCTTGCAATGGCTAGACCTAAACCAAATAGCAAACCAAGACCTAATAATATTAAAAAAGCCCATAAAATATATAACATATTATTTATCTTCCTTTCTTTTAATTGGACAAGATGCATTGTTACAAGTAGAACATTTTTCTTTCTCAATCAAAATATCTTCACAGCCTTTTGGAACTGGTGTTTTACGATATAAAATAAAACTTATAACAAATACGATTGCTAAAATTACTAAAATGGAAATAGCAATTATTAAATATCCCCAGTCCGGCATTTAAATCATCCCTTTCAATCCCATAAACGCGATAGCCATAAGAGCCGCGGTCATCAAAGCAATTGGTAATCCTTTAAAAGCTTTGGGCGCATTTGATGATTCAAATCTACTTCTAACGCACGAAAATATAACAATAACAATTAAAAATCCAACACTTGTTCCTACAGCGTTAGCTAATGACATTAAAAAATCTAGTTGAAGATCACTATTTGATTGAACAACACCTAATACTGCACAATTTGTTGTAATTAAAGGCAAATAAACGCCAAGAGATTTATAAAGACCTGGTGAATATTTTTTAATAAATAAACCAACAACTTGCACTAAACAAGCAATAACTAAAATATAGGTAATTGTATCTAAAAATGCCACGTTAGCAGGTACTAAAATATATGTATAAATTGGCCAACATATCACACTTGAAAGAACAATAACAAAGACAACCGCTAATCCCATGCCAAAAGCGGAATTAACTTTTTTTGAAACTCCTAAGAAAGGACAAATACCATAAAATCTAGATAAAACAACATTATCGATGAGCATAGATGAAATAATGGCTAAAAGAAAGCTAACAAAAACATCCATATATTATTTCGCCTCCTTTAACATTATTTTTTCTTTTATTTTCTTTCTAGTATTTTTAAAACTTGTGATTGCACTAATTATTGCAAGAATAACGCCAAAAACAATAAAAGCTCCACTTGGCTGGACAAAAAGTGGAATTGAATAATCATAAACCACTTCACCTAAACTATTAACATATTTTAAAATTGGAATATCAAAACGTGGTATGAAAGTTAATATTTTGCCAAAACTAATCATACCAGAACCTAAAATCTCACGAATACAAGAAATGCTTAATAACGCTAAAGTATACCCAATTCCCATCCCAATTGCATCAAGTAATGAATCTAAAACATTATTTTTACTTGCATAAGCTTCTGCCCTACCTAATACAATGCAGTTCACCACTATCAAAGAAATAAACACTCCAAGAGTGGAATATAATTCAAACAAAAAGGCATTAGAAAATAATTTAACAATAGTAACAAATGCTGCAATCACTACTATGTAAGCAGGAGTAGTGATTTCTTCACTTATTAATTTCCTTAATAACGATATCAAAATGTTAGAACAAATTAAGACAATGGAAAATAATATCCCCATCCCGATTGCTCCCTCAATAGATGTTGTTGTCGCTAATGCAGGACAAGTACCTAAAACAGAAACAAATAAAGGATTCTCTTTGATGATTCCTTTAAAAAGATTTTGAAGTTTTTTGTTTTTAATTCTTTCCATAATCTACTGTTTTAAAACGTTCTCCATATAATACTGACTAGCTTGATTGGCCATATTTTTAATTAATTCCGCACCAAATGTTGCACCAATATAAATATCATCCAAAGATATTTCACCTTTATTAAATGGGTCAACATAGTCGTTTTGAATTTTATCAGGATATGTTTGATCATTAGTTAATAAATAAATTTTATCGACTTCGCCGTTAGGATTAATGCCGGTTAGCATAGAAATACTTCCATATTGATTGCTGCCTTCGCTAGAAAAAATATATCCAATAATTTCATCATCCTTTCTAGCACTATAATAAGCGTTTAAATAAGAGTAAGAAGAATCATCTATTGAACCTATTTCTTCATAGGTTTTATCTTCTCCATAAATATTTGCTAATGATTGAACTAATCTTTTATATTCATTTTCTTCAATTACAGGCTGACATATCATATAACTAATGGAGATTAGCAAAGCACTGATAGAAACAATGCCACCTAACACTAAACTAACTTTTAAATAATGTAGAGATTTCTTTTTATCTATTTTCATAAAGCTATTTTATCCCCAAACATTATTACTAGCACCATAATAGATGTAAAGACAACGAATAATCCAACCATAAGTGACACATTCTTAATAGTAAATTTTGGATTGGACCATTTAGGATATTCAATTACTGGTACCATCATATTAGCGATAAGAATAGAAAAACCAACGCCTTCTGGATAACTACCAAATAAACGAATATAAACAGTTATAATGGCTGCTATCAGTGCATATAGCATTCTACCTGGCAAATTAATTGGGCTAGTAACTGGATCTGTTAACATAAAGACCGCCCCAAAGAACAAACCACCTGCTAATAACTCAAAACCTAAAAAGTCAAAAATACCAATTTTATTATTTAAAGAATTAATACAAATTCCAGCAAACAACATCATTAGTGCAAAACTTACTATATAAGTTAACATAATACGGAAATCCGCACTTCTTCTAATAACAAGATAAATAGCACCAATTAATATCGTAATAGTAAATGCTTCACCAAGAGTGCCAGGCATTTTTCCTAAAAACATATCTAGTAACGAATAATCATAAATGTGTTCATAACCATTTGTTAAATTGCCTAATGCGGTACCACCAACAGCGATATCACCACTACTACCTCCACTCGATAAACCTGGGATAGTAAAATAAAAAGATTCAATATTATTATTGTATTGAGAAGAGAAACATAATTTAGCAAATAACATTCCAGCCGCTGCTGGATTAAATATATTATGACCTAAACCGCCAAAAACAAGTTTACCAACAACAATACCAAAAAGAGCCCCAACAAATACAGCGTATAATGGTGCACCTGCTGGCATAATTAAAGTATAAATAACTCCGCTGACAAGAGGACCTAATATGTTATTTATATTATAATTTTTATAAGCGTATTTAAACTTTTCTTTAAAACTATGTTTGTTACCATCATAAGGCATTATATGCGTAACACCGACAAAAACAAATTCACTTAATATCATTGTAAAAATGGATATCAAGAAAATATATAAGGCATTTAATTGATAAACAACAAAAGCAAAAATAAGAGTCGGTAAAAGAGCTATCAAAACATCTAACATCATTGTTTTGACATCAGCTTTTCTTGTAATATAAGGAGATGATTTTTTAACAAATATCATAGTTTTGCAAAGATTTTCGCCTTTCTAACATAATCTAATACATGTATTTTGCTTGTGCAAGAATACGTACATAATCCACATTCTATACATTTAAGAGGATTCAATGTTTTAATTCTTTCTTTATCTTTTGCTTTTACTGCATTCATAATTAGAACAGGCTGCAAATGACAAGGACAACTCATTACACAAGATCCACAGCGTATACATTGTTCTTCTTTATTTTCTACATCATTTAAAATAATTACAGATGTGACAGTTTTTGTAATAATACAATCATCACTAGGTATACTCGCCCCCATCATTGGTCCGCCTAAAATAATAATTTTATTCTTTTCAGGGTCCTTATAACCTCCACACAATTGAATCAATTCTTTTACAGGGGTTCCAACTCTAATACGAAAATTTTTTGGATACATAATTCCATCACCAGTTACTGTTATATTTCTTTTTACAACTGGAATGTTATACCTAATAGCTTTATATAATCCAACAATAGTGGAAACATTAAAATTCATAATCCCTCTTTGCATAGGCAATTCGTTATCTTTTAAGGTTATATGCAATGCACTTTTAATCATTGCTTTTTCCCACCCTTGTGGATAAAAATTGCCCACACATTTTAATTGTATTTGTGGATATGGCTTTAATACTTCAGTATAGATTTCTTTAAGTTGTTTATATTTAGATTTTATACAAATATAGGCTTTGTCACATTGAAAAGCTTGTAGAGCATATAAAATTCCTTTAATAATACGATTTGGATATTCACGCATAATTCTTTGGTCGCTAGTAATATAGGGTTCACATTCAATAGCGTTTATTAAAATAACATTGATTTTTTCATTAGTTTGAAACTTAACATAAGTAGGAAAAGAAGAACCACCCAAACCCACTAGTGCACAATTTTTTAAAATTTCAGTCATTTCTTCTTTGGTTAGTTTTTTTATTTCTTCATCACTTCTTTTTTTAACAGAGGAATCAAAAGTATCTTTAAAATCATTTTCAATTTTAATAAAATCAATTAATTTTCCGTTACGATGATAATGCTTTTCTAAGCCAACAAAAGTTCCAGAAACAGTTGCGTGAATCGGTTGAACAAAATATTTTGCATAACGCATTCCGATAACTTGAAAACAATTAACGTGATCACCAACTTTTATATATAATTCGGATTTATCACATCTTGCATTGTTCGTGGCAATATAAACATATTTAGGGTCAACATATCTTTCTGTTGGCAAATTTGCCATCAAACGTTTCTTATCGACAATGTGTCTAACTTTTGCAATCATATATAATTATTATCTAATGATGAACTCATCATTACAATTATTAATAAAAGCACAGCACAAAAGAATAATTTAATTTTATTTTTCTTTTGCTAACTCCTCTTCTTCTAATATTCTATAAGCAACTTTGCCCACTAAAGTTTTAGGTAATTCATCTCTAAATTCTATATCATATGGCATTGCGTATTTTGCAATATATTTTCTTAAATATTCCATGATTTCCTGTTTGGTTTTCTCAGATTTTTCAACGCCGTTTTTAAGCATTATGAATGCTTTAACTTTTTGCATTTTAATTGGATCTTTTACACCAATAACACATGACATAGAGACTAATTCATTTTTATCAATGATATTTTCAATTTGACTTGGATAAATATTATATCCATTTGAAACAATCATTCGTTTTAAACGTTGGACAAAATAAATATAGCCTTCTTCATCCATATAACCAATATCACCACTATGAATATAAGTAAGTCCATCGCGATGTTTTTTTAATGTTTCTTGCGTTTCTTTTTCATTATCAAGATATCCTTTCATCACAGTCGGACCAGCTATACAAATTTCACCCTGTTCATAGAAAGGCAATTCTTCATCTGTACCAGGTTTGCAAATCTTATAAATCATATCAGGTAATGGAATTCCAATACTACCTTCCTTTTCTTTAAACATAGGTGTTAAACAACTAGCGGTAACACATTCAGTCATCCCATATCCTTCTTTAACTGTTACTTTTGATTTGTGTGAGGATAAAAAATTATCTAATTTTTTCTTTAATTCAACCGATAAAGAATCTCCTCCACTAAAAATTCCTTTAAGACAAGATAAATCAGCTTCTTGCATAGATTTTGTGCGCAACATCGCTTCATATAAAGAAGGAACTCCAGCAATGAAATTAGGATGTGTTTTTTTAATTAATTTTGCATAACTATCTGCAGTAAATCTCGGAACAAGTACAACTGTGCCTCCATTAGATAACATAGTGTGAATTGCAATACCTAAACCAAAGCCGTGAAATATTGGCATAACAGCTAAAAACACATCGCCAATTTCATAATCTTTAACAACTTCAACGATTTGTTGAGACAAAGCATTAAAATTTTTATTTGTAAGAAGTATTCCTTTGTTAGTACCGGTTGTACCACCACTATATAATATTGTGCCAACATCATCACTATTTAATTTTGGGAAAATATATCCTCCCACATTTTTAGCGCCTTTAATAAAATCTTTATAACGAATAATATCTTCACTTTTATCTATTTTTTTAATTTTACGCCCTAGAGTTAAATCATAAGGAAGTTTCATAAAACTTGGTAAACCATCTTTTATTGAAGAAACAATAACATATTCGAGATATTTTAGATTAGGGCGTACCGCTTTAACTTTGCCATAAAATTGATCTAAACAAAGTAGTGCTTTTGATTTAGAAAAATTTAAATAAAATTCATATTCTCCTTGGCTAGATAAGGGATGAATCATATTTGAAATTGCACCAATTTTATTTAATGCATAAAAAACAATTATTCCCATTGGGCAATTTGGCATAGCAATAGTAACTTTATCTCCTTGCTTAATACCTAAATTCGCTAATGCATAAGCGGCTTCGTAAATTTCTTTTTTAAAATCTTTATATTTAACTTTTTTGCCCATAAATTCATAGGCAATAACATTTGGATATTTATCAGCGATAAATTCAACCATATCGCAATACGAACCTTCAAAATAAGTTAAAGTATCTCTACTATCACCATAAGACTTAATCCAAGGTTTATAAATTTCGCTCATTTAACAATAACTCCTTATATTAATCAATCATTTCAAAAAAAGAAGAATCTTTTCCACATAACGGGCATTTAAATGATGGATCAAGTTTTTCTGCTTCTAAAATAAAACCGCACAACTTACACCTAAAATGATGCAAATTTGAGGCTTTTTTATCTATTTTGTCAGAATTTCCTTTCACTAATTCTTCACATATGGAATCTAAAATAGGCAAATCTTCTTTTTTTAAGGAAGATTTAATAGTTAGAGTTGTTGGAATTGTTTGACAATTTTTAAACGTATTAATTAATTTTGCCATTAAAGATTTTGCCTGTGGTGCCCATGAACCATTTTCAATTAGTGCAAATGTTTTGTTTCTAACATTATGATCTTGCATGACAAGTAAATATGAACGCATAAGTGGAAATAATCCCATGTTAAAAGTTGGTGCAATTAAAATAATGCAATCATACATGAAAGATTTTGCTAAAGCTATTGAAAAATCATCATGATTTAAATTTACTGCATCATGTTTAACGTTCATTTTTGTTAATTTATCATTTATATAATCATATGCTTTTACACTGTGACCATAAATCGAACAATAAACAATCAAAACACCATCTTCTTCTTTTTCGTATTTAGACCATAAATCATAATATTTTAAACATGTTGGAATTCTAGATGTATGAATTGGACCGTGCAAAGGTGCAAATCGTTTGATATCTAATGTTAGCGCTTTTTTTAATAAAGCCTGGACTTGATCGCCGTATTTACCGACAATATTTGTATAATATCTTCTTTCCTCATAAAGTAATTCATCTTGATCTTCATATTCAGATGAATCAACATTATTAATAACTGTAAATGACCCGAATGCGTCAGCACTGAAAAGTGTTTTGATATATGCATCATATGACACTACTACTTCTGGCCAATGAACCATAGGTGCATTAACAAAAGTTAATTCGTGATGACCTAAATTTAATTTATCGCCTTCGTTAACACGAACCAAATTTTTAATATCAGCTTCTGGAAAAAATTGTTTTAACAAAGCATATCCTAAACTAGAAATATACACAGTTACATCTGGAAATAATTTTAAAACTTCAACAATTCCTGCAGTGTGATCTGGTTCTAGATGATGAATAACAAAATAATCTAATGTCTTTCCATTTAAACATGTTTTTAGATTATTAATAAATTCATCTAACACACTGACATCTGCAGTGTCTAATAAACATGTTTTTTCATCTAAAATTACATAAGCATTATAAGACATACCTTTAGTTAAAGGTATTTCCCCTTCAAAAATTCTTTGTTCATAATTATTTTGATTTAATAAATAAAGTCCTTTGTCTAATTGTTTAATCATTTGTTGATGCCTCCTTTGTTACAACATTTTCTTTTTTATTTTTGTAAAATATAAAATCAATGCATAAGAAAACCAAAAAAGATATAAGCATTCCCATACAAACATCACTTAAAAAATGTGCTCCTACTGTCATGCGAGAAAATCCCATTATTATTGTCCACAAAAATCCAACATAAAATAAAGGGACTTGATATTTTTTAAATTTTGAATTGAATTGGCCTAAATAGGATAAAAATATGACACAACACGCGGTTGAATTAGTATGACCACTTGGAAATGATGCAAATTCCTCTTTAAATTCTTCGTTAACATCAATCCAATAAGATTCAATTTCATTACCGCGTTCCCACCAAGAACAAAAATCATTTAAAAGATTATTGCTTTGACCAGGAATATCGCCAATTAAAAAACGAAATCTAGGTCTTAACATAATATCTTTTAAAATGAAAGTAATTAAGACTGGAATTAAAATTGCAAAACAAAGTATTATTAAAGTTTTAAGTAAATTAGGATTATCACTTTTTTTTGTTAAAAATACACCAAGTATAAAACCAACACCGCATAAAATCATTGCTATTGGATAACCTAAATACCACCACGATTCAACATTGAAAGCATTTCTAGATATAATATGCTCTCCTTGAAAATAACAGGATATACCATAAGCAATAACGCCTAATGCAATCAAAAGAATTTTAAATACAATTTTATTTTGTTTTAAACCTAAACAAAAAAAACTACCTCCGATTGCGGAAATAGCTAAATATATAGGCAATTCTCCAAATGCAGACATTACAATTCCAAAACCATTATCTTTAAAATATATGCCTTGAGCGATTTGTAAATCAAAAAAACTAGCTAAAATTAATCCAATAATAGGGACAGCAATTAGCGGAATAAAATGCAACTTATTTTTCATCATTTTCCCTTTCTAAATATTCTTTTTTATTGGATTTAATTCTAGACATATCCTTTAAGAAATCCATTGATGAAGAAGCTATTTTTACAGTTGATGATAAATCATTAATCCAAGTAACAGGAAATTCTAAAATCGAATAATTATTTAATTTAGCGTAGTAAAGATATTCGACATCAAAAGCAAAACGATCAATAATGGTTTTTAAGGACATTTCTCTAGCTATATCACCTTTTATGGCTTTAAAACCACATTGAGTATCTTTTAATTTAAATCCAAATTTAGCATTGACTAATTTCCTACAACAAAACCCCACGAATTGTCTTATTAGAGGTTGTTTTTGTGGTATGACACTTTCTTTTAAATGTCTTGAACCAATAATAAAATCATATTTATCAATATTTTCAAGAACAACATCAATAGCTTTTAAATCTGTAGATAAGTCAGCGTCCATAAATAAGACATAATAACCTTTACTAGCTAAAATTCCTTGTCTAATTGCATAACCTTTACCACGATTATCATCGTAAGTAACACTAATAACATTGTCCATTTTAGTTATAACTTCTTTAGTATTATCGCTTGAGCCATCGTTAACCAATATTATTTCAAAATCAATATTTTTGCTTTTTAGGCAAGGCAAAACAATATCATTTATGTTATGTTCAATACATTTTTCTTCATTATAACAAGGGATAATAACTGATAATTTTTTCATAATCTATATTATTATTACAAATTTTTACTTATAAAGTAAACATTTATTGCATTTTGATGTTTATTTCTTTTAAACAAATACTCAATTAATTTTCTTACATATTTTTTATATAGTGTTAAAATTAATGCGTATGGAAGATAAATTAATTTTTACAATAGATATTGGAACACAATCAATCCGTTGTGGTCTAATAAACAAAAAAGGTGAAATTATTGGTTTAGAAAAGGTTAAATACGATCAACCCTATTTTTCTATAAAACCTGGATATGCTGAACAATATCCAAATGTCTATTTTGAAAGTTTATGTAAAGCTAGTAAAAAATTATTTTCTAAACATGAAAATCAAAAGAAAAATATAATCGGTGTTGCACTTGATTGTTTTAGAGATTCTGTAATTATTTGTGATGATAATATGAATGCTTTAAGACCTGCAATTTTATGGTTAGATCAACGTCAAGCCAAAGCATCAGAAAAAATCTCTTGGTATTCTAATTTGTTATTTTGGATTGCTGGTAAATATCAAACATTACTTTTAAATAGAGCAAGAACCCCTGCTCATTGGATTAAAGAAAACGAACCAGAAATATGGGCAAAAGCAACTAGATATATGTCGGTAAGCACATATTTAACTTATCAACTTACCGGTGAATATAAGGATTCTATCTCTAATTATACTGGACATTTTCCTACTGATTTTAAAAGAAGAAGATTTTATAAAAGCGACAAACATTTCCAGGGCCAAATTTTTGGAGTTAAGTTAAATATGCTTTGTAAAATAGTTCCTTGCGGCGATGTTATTGGAACTATCACAAAAAAAGCAAGTGAATTAACTGGCATTCCTGAAGGAATTAAAATGTATTCCATTGGCTCAGACAAAAGTTGTGAAACACTAGGACTTGGCGCAATTGATAATGATATTGGTGCCGTTAGTTGTGGAACTGCATCCACTATCGAAGTTACAAATAAAAAATACCACACACCTGAACCATTTTTGCCAGCTTACCCAAGCGTTATTAATGGTTATTACAATTTAGAAATTCAAGTTTATCGAGGTTATTGGATGTTAGGTTGGTTTGCTAGTCAATTTGCTCAAAGTGAAAAAAAAGAATCAAAAGAAACTAATATTCCAATTGAAGATATTTTAAATTCACATTTAAATGATGTTCCTCCTGGATGCAATGGATTAATATTACAACCATATTGGGGACCAGGATTAGGAAGACCATTATCACGCGGTGCAGTTATCGGTTTTTCTGATACGCATACAAAAGCTCATTTATATCGTGCGATAATTGAAGGCATTGATTATGAATTAAAAAGAGGTTTAGAAGGTATTGAAAAAAGATTACATAAAAAAGTTAAAAAAATAATGATATCTGGTGGTGCTTCACAAAGTGAAGAAATTTGCCAAATTGCCGCGGATATATTTAACTTGCCCACACATCGAGTTCAAACATATGAAACTTCTTCACTTGGCGCTGCTATTGCGGCTTTTATCGCTGCAAAAGAATTTTCATCTTTAGAAGAAGCAGTTAAAGCCATGGTTCATCCAGGAAAAGTTTTTTATCCTAACAAACAAAATGCTGAACACTATCATTACTTATATCATCACGCCTATAAAAAAATGTATCCTAGATTAAAAGACATTTACAAAGACATAAAATTATACGAAGAAAAATATATAAAATAGCATTTTATTTAAAAGCAATTTTATTTATAATTTTTGATGTATGAAGCAACTAATAATCTTAAGTGCGGTACCTGGAAGTGGAAAATCAACCTGGGCAAATAAATATAAAACAACACACCCTAATACATACATTATTTCTAGTGACGATATCAGATATGAATTAACTGGACAATATCAAGATTTTTCTAAACAAAATGAAGTTTGGCAGGAATTTGAAAATAGATTGCTTAAATATGGCAAACAAGATGGTGATTTCACCGTTATTTTAGATGCTGTTATCGATTTAAATATTTTAAGAAAAAAATATTATGATTTAGGAAAAGATTTTAAAAGAAGAGTGTTGGTGATAATAAAAAAACCATTAGAACAACTTAAATTTTTAAACAAGGAAAGAAACGAAGAAAAATGGGTTCCTGATGATGTATTAGCGTCCCTTTATAATAAATTTGAAGAACCAACGCAAGAAATTTTAGATATGTTTGATGAATATCAATATATCAACGTCTATTTTCATTGATTTGAAATATATATTCCGCTGTATAAATAATTCTCCTTATTTGTTAAAATATAATTAACTAAGGAGTTTTTGTTATGAATAGCAAGTATTTAAAAAGTTTAGATGGAGGCTTTTCTTATCAGACATTAAAACTAGAAGCAAGTAGATGCTTATTATGTCATGATGCACCTTGTTCTAAAGAATGTCCAGCTGGTACCGATCCAGCAAAATTTATTCGTTCTGTTCGCTTTGATAATTTAAAAGGTGCAGCAGAAACAATAAGAGAAAATAATCCGTTAGGTGCGATATGTGCAAGAGTATGCCCTACTGAAAAATATTGTCAAAAAGGCTGTTTAAGAAGTGGCATTGATAAACCTATCGATATTGGAAATATACAAAGATATGTCACTGATTTTGAACAAAAAACCAACATGAAAATTTTAAAAAAAGGCGTCGAAAATAATAAGCGTGTCGCAATCGTTGGTTCGGGTCCAAGTGGTTTGTCTTTAGCGGCTTTATTATTAAAAGATGGCTATAAGGTCGATATGTATGAAAAAGAAAGCAAACTCGGTGGATATTTGCGCTATGGAATTCCTGCATATCGTCTAAGCAATGAAGTCTTAGATTATGAAATTCAAAGAATCGTTGATTTAGGTTTAAATTATCATACTAATACAACAATAGGAAAAGACATAACAATGTATGAATTAAAAACATATTTTGATGTTGTTGTGATTGCAGTTGGCTATAGTAAAGGAAAAATCTTAGAGATGTTTAAAGATAATCCATATGTCGAAACCGCTGTTGATTATTTAAAACGAATCAAAGAAAACAACGGTAATGTTTTGGTGGATGACAATGTTTTAGTTATTGGCGGTGGTGACGTATCAATGGACATTTGCACATCATTAAAAATATTAGGATCCACTAATGTAACAGCGGTAGTTTATGAAGAATTATTTGAATTTAAGGCTTCTAAAAAAGAACTAGAAGATGCTAGAAAACATGATGTGACAATTATTGATGGATATGTTCCAACATCAGTTCATAATAACACTGTCAATTTTAAACATCGTCGATTGCCATATGATTTAACCATGACCGCTGATAAAATCATACTTGCTGTTGGTCAAACATACGATGTTGAAAATCTAGATTTGAAAATAGATAAAAACGAAGCAATTACAAAGAGAAATTATCAAATTGATGATAGCAATGTTTTCGTAATAGGCGATATATCAATGAATAAAGAAAAAACAGTTGTAGGAAGTGTAAAAAGTGCAAAAGAAGCACTTTATTACATAAAACAATATTTAGGAGGAAAATAGTATGGTTAATAAAGATTTGAGTATTGAATTTTTAAATGTAAAATTTGAAAATCCATTTTGCTTATCTTCTTCGCCTGTTGGCAACTGCTATGAAATGTGTAAAAAAGCATACGAAGTAGGATTTGCCGGGGTGGTATTTAAAACAATTGGCCCTGAATCTTACTACATAGATGAAGTATCTCCTAGATTTGATAAATTAGATAAAGAATGTACCGATTTTATTGGATTTAAAAACATGGAACAAATAGCGGAACATCCTTTACAAGAAAATTTAAACGACTTAAAAAAATTAAAAGCCGAATTTCCAAATAAAGTTTTAATTGCCTCCATCATGGGAAACGATGAAAAAACTTGGGAAGAACTTGCAAAACTTGTCGAAGAAGCTGGCGCTGACATGATTGAAATGAATTTATCATGCCCGCAAATGACATCACACGCCATGGGGAGTGACGTAGGAACTAATCCTGAATTATGTAAAAAATATTGTCAAGCAGTAAAAAGAGGTAGCAAACTTCCAATGATGGCAAAAATGACACCAAATATAACGAATATGAATGTAGTTGCTAAGGCTTGTCTAGATGGCGGAGCGGATGGAATAAGTGCTATTAATACTATTAAATCTATTTGCAATTTAGATATTGATAAATTTGTTGGTTTACCAATAATTGATGGCAAATCATCAATATCTGGTTATTCTGGCAAAGCTATTAAACCAGTTGCTCTTAGATTTATTCAACAAATGAAAAGCGATCCCAAATTAAAAGATGTTGAGATTTCTGGTATAGGCGGAATAGAAACGTGGATTGATGCTGTGGAATTCATTTTATTAGGATCTTCTACATTACAAATGACCACTTCTGTTATGCAATATGGATATCGTATCGTTGAAGATTTAAAAAATGGATTAATGCATTATATGGAGGATAAACATGTTGACAAACTTAAAGATTTAGTGGGACTTGCTAACAAAAACATCATTCCTGCGGAAAATTTAAATCGCGATTATATTGTTTATCCATACATCGATGAAGACAAATGTATAGGATGCGGCCGATGCTATATATCTTGCTTTGATGGTGCTCACCAAGCAATGCAATTTGATGAAAAAACAAGAAAGCCACATTGTGATGAAGATAAATGCGTTGGTTGTTTGCTATGCAGTTTGGTTTGCCCTGTGCTAGCTATTTCAAAAGGGAAAATCAAAGTTAAAGATAATAGAAAATGCGAAATTAAAAATTTAATAATCTAAATTTATAAATGAAAAAACCTAATTATTTCTTTGACAAAGAAGCTAAAATTTTACTTTTGATTTCTTTTGTTTGTCTTTTATCAATGGGAATAACTTTAATTGTTGGTTATAGTATTTGCCCAAATGGTGAATTCCCTAATTACTATTGGTTTATAGTAACTGGTTTTATAGTATTTTTTATTTTTTCTATTCTTTCCTATTTTGTAAGAATTATTAAAAATAAATAAATGTATTTATTGATTTAAATTCGTTTATTCATAATAATATTACCGATGAAAAATTTTATTTTTATTTCTCCTAATTTCCCCACTGTCTACTACAAATTTATTATTGCTTTAAAAAATAAAGGTTTTAATGTTTTGGGTATAGGGGATGGTCCTTATTATTCATTATTAGATGAACTAAAGCAAAACATTACTGAATATTATTATGTTTCGTCATTAAGTAATTTTGAATCTGTTAAAGAAGCTGTTAGATTTTTTAAAGAAAAATACGGCGAAATAGAATATTTAGAATCAAACAATGAATTTTGGCTTATGCAAGACGCTAAATTAAGAGAAATTTTTGATGTTAAATACGGATTAAGGCCAAATGAAATGGAACACATCAAATATAAATCTAAAATGAAAGAATGTTTCATTAATGCTGGCGTTAAAGTTGCAAGGTATATTTTAGTGGACAATATCGAAAACGCTAAAAAATTTATTAAAGAAGTTGGATATCCGGTATTTGTAAAACCAGACATGGGTGTTGGTGCAAACGAATCATATTCTATAAATAACGAGAACGAATTAATTAATTTTTTTAGTAAAGAAAAAGATACGCAATATATTATGGAAGAATTTTTACAAGGCGAAATAGTTTCTTTTGATGGCATTTGTGATGATAATAGCGAAGTTGTTATTTCTTTTAATGAACATTTTCCCATCAGTAACGCTGATGTTGTAAATCTTGATATTGATGATTATTATTATGCACTAAGTAAATTTGATGATGAATTTTTAAATATGGGAAAACGTGTTGTGAAAAGTTTTAATATTCATAAACGATGTTTTCATATTGAATTTTTTAAATTAACACAAGACCGACCTGGTTTAGCTAATAAAGGAGAAATTATTGCTCTAGAAGTTAATATGCGACCTCCAGGCGGAAATACTCCTGATTTATTAAGCCTTGCTTTAAATTCTTCTTTTTATGATTGCTATGCAGAAATAATTGCAAATAACAAACTCGATTTTGAATTGCCTGATAAAAAATACGTCGCTATTTCTGTTGCAAGAAAAGATCGATTTAATTATAAATATACATTAGAAGATATAATCAATAATTTCAGATTAAATTTTGTTGAACATGGCAGATATAACAAAGAAATTGCACTTGCGATGGGTGATGAATATTTTTTTGGAAAATTTGAAAATATTGATGATGCGATAAATTTTAAAAATTTTATTCAAACTAAAATAAACTAAAAAACACATTTATTTTATTATATTCTAAAAGAATATTTTTATGTGCAAGTTAAAAAAATAAGTACCAATCAATAAAAAATATATTTTTGAATTTTAAAATGTGATAAAATAGAAAAGGTGATTGTTGGCCATGTAAGCCGATTAACATCAGAAAGTTGAGGTAGCTATAGATGGAAGGAATTGTAAAATTCTTTAATGATAAACGTGGTTTTGGCTTTATAACTGATAAAACTACAGGCCAAGATGTGTTTGTTCATTATACTGGCATTTTAGGCGAAGGACATCGAACATTAAAAGATGGCCAAGAAGTCACCTACGATCAAGAAATCGATCCTAATAATGGCAAACCAAGAGCCATAAATGTAAAATAACAAAACTAACTAAACATGGAGTCATCCATGTTTTTATTTATGTATTTTTTCTTTACAAAAATTATCAATAAATTTATTTAAATGAATATCATCTTTATCATATTTAAAAACATTAATATCAAATAATATTTTTCTGCAGGCATAAATTAAATATTCTTCAATATTTTTATATTTTTTATTTTTAATTGAATCAATAAGAGGTTTAAAATTCTCTAAATATGGCTTTTTTGCAATAATTTCGCTTTCATTTGAAGGATTTTCAATTATATATTTGCATTCATTTAATTGATTTTTTAATCGTCCTGGAAGTATAAATAAACCCATCGCTTCTATAAGCCCAATACCTTCGCTTTTAATAAATGAAATAGCATCATCAACATGAAATATTCCATTTGGATGTTTGTCGTCAGTGCGATTGTTTCTTAATATTGCATATACTTCAAATTGATTATTTATATATCTTGCAATAATTGTTATAGTGTTGTGATTATTATTACTAATTAAATTAATTTCTTCATCACTATAATTTTTATAATATTGAAGGAAACTATCGATAAAATTCACTAATTGTTTTTTACTTTTGCTAACAAATTTAAAAGTAGTACATGGCCAAGATAAAAGCGAAGATTTAATTTGCTTATTTATATTAGAAAATACATCATATTTTTTTATTTTAGCCTTCATAATTGGCATAGTATAATTTCCACCTTGAAAATGTTCATGGTTTAATATTGATCCACCAACGATAGGTATATCAGCATTAGAACCTATAAATAAAAATTTGTACATCTTTGCAAAATCTAATAGTGCTGAAATATTATTTTTATCCACTGCCATTGGAACGTGTTCTTTTTTTATGACGACAATATGCTGATAAAAATAACTATATGGTGAAAATTGCATAAACCAATCACTATTATTTAAGCGTAGCGGCACCACTCTTAAATCTTTTTTAAAAATAGATTTAGACTTATTAAAATATCCAACATTTTCATAACAAAGAGGACATTTTGGATATGAATCATTACTAATATTTAAAGATTTAACAATATCTTTATTACTTTTTTCTGGTTTAGATAAATTTATTGTTACAACAAGATTTAAGTTAGTTAAATTATCTTTAATAACAATATTTTTTTGAATATCCCTTTTTTTAATATAATTATTGTTTATTTGCAAATGATATAAATAATCAAAAGCACATTTTTTGCTTTTGATACTTAAATCGTTATATTTATCAATAACAGATGATGGAGTTGGCGTTAACATAGATAAAATTTCATCGAAAATTATATCAAGTTTTTTTGCATTTATATAATCATTTAAATCATCAATTATTGTGTATAAATCATCTTGTTTTATATTTATTTTTTTAAAATCGTATTCATTAATATCTATTTGAAGAATATTAGATAACACATTATAAAAATATACAAGGTCTTCCTTTCTTAAATCTAAATATTTTAAAGCATAATTTAATAATTTTATAATTGTTAATCTTATATTAATCATTTTCTATCCTTATACATGAATTTATAAATTATATATTTTCCATATATTTTATTTTTTGGCCATAAATGATTTTCTAATAAATCGTCTTGACACTCCAAAGTTACCCCTCTTCTTATTTTATTTTTTGAATTAGTTACAATATCGTCGATTTTGTTATCGCTATATAATTGAAAACCATTAAAATTTGTAACAACCTGCAAAATATAATGTGAAGATGATAGTTCAATTTCATAATAGCCGCTATTTTGTTTAGAAAAACAAATATGATTATCGTACCCTCTTATTCCATTTTTAATCAAAGCGTCTTCATCAATATATTTGTCAATCGATAACCCATCATTAAAATCAAAAAATTTATTAACAGGACAATACTGTTTTGGAATTAAATCATTATCAACATCAATGTATTTATCGTTTCTGCATTTCAAAATAAGATTTTTATTATCGTTTTCTCCAAGATTAAAATAACAATGATTAGTTAAATTTAAAAGAGTATCTTTATCACAAATAGCGGAATAAGTTATTTTTATTTCTCCATTTGAAGAAATATCATAAATTACATCTAAATGTAAATTGCCTGGATATCCGCTTTCAAGATCATGACTTAAATAAGAATAAGTTATGCATACATTATCTTGATCAATTTCTTTTATTTGGCTTTTGAAATATTGCGTTGATAATCCAAAATATCCGCCATGTAGGGTGGTTGTGTTTTCATTATTTGCAAGATGATAAATACGATTATTAATAAGTGCTAGTGAATTTTTTATTCTATTTGCGCTGCGACCAATTGTTTTTCCAAAGTAAACTGTTTCTTTTTTAAAATCATTAACATGCAAAGGATAAACAACCATATCTTTACCATATAATTCTACTTTGTATATGGAAGCTCCAAGATTTGCTAAACACACAAAAAAAGATGATGTAAATTCTATTTCAATAAATTCGACTTGTTCTTTTACATATTTGTTAATTTTCATTTTTCTCTACCTTTTCTATGATAAAGACATGGCTATTAAAATCACCATATACCGATACTTCATTATTATAACCTGTTCCAAGCCATTGTTGATTTAATTTTAACGCCCCACTTCTTAAAGCTTTTCCAGAAACAACATAAGAAAATGTTTCTCCATCAAGTTGCTTATATTTTGCAATAGTTTGAACTAAAAATCCTCTTTCATTCACATGAAATGGCAGCAATGTATTAATTAATCCACCAAAGGTAGTAATGTTATTTTTATAATCTTTAACCTTAACATTATATAAGGTGTTATCATCTAAACCGATAATTGTAAAATCAAAAGGCTTGGGATTTAATTTTTGCAATCCATTAAAAATTCCAACAATAGCGGTAGTCTTATCTTTGCTGACAACATACATAACAGTGTATCCATCATCATTAATATTTCTATATTGATAAAATTGACCATTTAAAATCGTTTTACGGTATTTTTTATAAAACTCAACTTGTCCGCTGATGGATTTTTTTTCATAAGGTAAAAGTGTCGATAAATCTAATTCATAACCAAGATTGCCAAACATTGCAACATTAAATCTATTGTCTAATGTAGTATTCCTTAAAACTGAATGGGATGGTACTTGACTAACATGATTAGAAATGACCTTTAAAGGATATCCAAGTGCAAGTCCTTTTTGTATAGTAAGCCTTTCAAAACTATCAGTGTCATCACTTGCCCAAATGGAATTGCAATAAGATAACATGCCTAAATCAAATCTATTTCCACCACTTGCACATCCTTCAATATAAACATCACTGAAATTTGTTTTTATATGAGAAAATATTTTATATAAGCCGATAATGTAACGATGATATTTTTCACCACAATCATCTACATCGCTTATATTCCTATTCATATCCCATTTAATATATTTTATTGGTGCACTTTTTAAAAGTGTATTCAAAGAATAAATTATATAATCAACGACATCATTTTTTGATAAATCTAAAACAAATTGATGGCGACCTTTACTTGGCTTATATAATGGCGAACGAATAATCCAATCTGGATGTAATTTATACAATTTAGAATCTTCATTACACATTTCTGGTTCAACCCAAATACCAAATAATAATTTTTTATTTGATGCGGTTTTTGCAAGTCTTTTTAATCCAAATGGTAACTTTTTCTTATTGACATCATAATCACCAAGACCATGATAATCATCGTTTCTATTTGAAAACCAACCATCATCTAAAACAAACAATTCTAAATCAAAATCACTTGCTTTTCGTATTATTGATTTAATCTTTTTATAAGTAAATTTAAAATAAGTTGCCTCCCAATTATTAATTAATATTGGAGGCATTTTATCTTGATAATTTAAAGGCAACACATGTTCTAAAATAAAATTATGAAAGTTTTGAGAAAGTTTATTTAATCCACAACTAGAAAATGTCATAACAGCAAAAGGAGTTTCAAATATGTCATTTTTATTTAGTTTAAAATTAAATTGAAAATCGTTAACACCATTTTGAATTCTTATTTGATGAAATGATGTTTTTTCCACTAATTCAAAATGATTTCCAGAATACATTAAATTGAAACCATATGCTTTACCATAATTTTCATCACACTTTTTATTTTTAACTATGAAAAATGGGTTGTGTCTATTGCTAGAATTGCCAGTTTTAGAATCATTTATATATGTTAAATTTTCAATATTAGAAATACTAACTTGACCTTCAAAACCCCATCCACCATATAAATTTAAAAGTTGATAATCATCATTTAATAAATCTAGTTGCAATGATGATGCTTTCAATATTTCTAAAGTATTGTTGGATTTATTTTTAATGTTTATATTTCTTATAATGACATCATTATCATAATCCACTATATAATTTAAAATTAATTCTATCCCCTTTTGCTTATCTTCACATTTAATCGATAGTGAAGTCAAATTATCACCATGAACACTTGGCATTGTTTTTAAATTTATTGGATTGTTTGTTATCTCAAAATCAACATATTTAAAATCAAATAAATATCCATCTTTATTTTTAAATATCAATGAGGGATTGCGGTAATCGCCTTTTCCAAAATATGAAAATTCCAATAAAAATATATCTAGGGAATAATTTTCATCTTGATCATCATCATAATTTACACTCGTGCCATATGGAGTTGGATTTTTAAATAATATAAAACTCAAATCATTATCATCAATTCTTTCACCATAATATTGATGCAAGAGATGGTTAAATTTTGAGATAGAAAAAATATATGAAGTGTTTTTGGTATCAAGTTTAAAAATATTATTTTTAAAAGTTATCATAATTTACTACCTGGTGATGTCTTCTCATTAATTTCTTTTAAAATTCTTTTGTAATTGTTTTCATCAATCTTATAAAATTTCTTAACTAAGAAATAACATAAGATGTAAAGCAATAATGGTAGTATGGCCACGCCCAATTTATAGACAATAACTTGCCAAAATTCAGCTTGTGAAGTAAATAAGTCACATGATGTATTAGCAACTTCTTGCGTAATCCTTCCCATAGCAAGTTGTTGTTGAATAGAAGATATCTCGTTAACGATTGGCAAAAGTGAAGCACATATTAAAAATAAATATAAAACGCCTTGTTGCAATGCACTGCCAAGTTGAGCAGTAAGAGGACGTAGTGAAAATATAACCGATTCTTTTCTTTCTCCAAATTTCCATTGATTATATTCAATAGTGTTTGCCATCATCATAATCAACATTAAATAAAATAGACCTTGGCTGGAAAATATAATGATTCCAAAAATAGCAAGCGGAATTAAATATAAAATATTCATTTCCCCATTTACTAAAGGAGCGGGAGATAAATAATTACCATTGCCAATAGGAAGCCCATATATAAAGAAGAATAAATACCCAATAACTGTCAAAATTATACAAATATTAAATAATTGACCTCGAGTAAATTTTTTGCTTAAAAGAGGAAATATGAATTGTGATACAATCATTCCAACTGCATAAATAACTGTAAAAATAGTCATCACTGTCGAACCAACTGTAAAATTAACAGCAAAATAGAAATAATTCATTCCAAGAGCGTTTAAAATACCGCTTGCAACATAATATATAAGTAATATAATTGTCATCCATCTTACTTGATCGTTATTTTTAATAACTAAAAACATATCTTTAAATTTTGGTGCAGGATGTTTCTTTTCTTCTTCAACATCTCTTTTATGTTCTTTAACAAAGAAAAATAAAATTACTTGAAGGATTGCAAAAACTAAAACAATTATTATAGTGGCCCAAAGATAAGAACTTTGATAACCAAAACTACCAGATAATATTGGCATTAAACCCGCTGTTGCAAATTGGCCAACACTACAAAATATTGACATAATTGTTGTTATTGATGTTCTTTGTTTTTCATCACTTGTCAAAGAAGGTAACATTGACCAATATGCAATATCATTCATTGTAAATGTTAAACCATATAATAAATAAAATATAGCAAACCAAATAACATATCCCCATCCTTGCAAGCCACTGACATACATAGGAATAACAAAAAGAGCCAAAACCACAACCGAATTTGTTAAACCGCCAATCAAAATCCAAGGTTTATATTTTCCACTTTTAAAATGACATTTTTCAATTAATACACCCATAAATGGATCATTTAGTGCATCAAAAATACGATATCCAACAACTAGGCCGGAAATAACACCAAACATCGCAATAAATCCAGCTTCATCTGAAACACCACCAGGAGTTAATATTCCAGAATATTGTATAAATGTTAATAAAAATAAGCTTACCAGTGCATAACAAGCATCACGACCAACGCTTACAACACTATAAAGCCACTTATTTTTCTTATCTAGTTCACCCTGAAAAGTATCAGAATATTTCATATTTAAATACCTCTTTAATTTAATTATAAAAAATGTCCTTATATTAGTAAATATAATATACAATATTAGTATGGATGTAAAAAATCTCGTAAAAGAGGAATATAGGAAAATTTTTAATCAAGAACCACAATATATTATTAAAGCTTCAGCTAGATTTGAAATTCTTGGTAACCACACCGATCACAATCATGGTTTGTGTCTATCTTCAACTTGCCCACTTTATACATATGCAGCAGTTAAAAAAAGTTATAACAATAAAATTACTTTTTTTTCGCATGGATTTAAAAAAATAGAAATAGACATAACTAAATTAGATTATCAAGAAGAGGATAAACAAACCAGTCGCGGATTAATTAAAGGAATATTGCTTTATCTTAAAAATAAAAATTATTCTATAGGTGGTTTTAATTGTTATTGCTATTCTCAAGTTGAAGTTGGATCTGGATTATCATCTAGTGCTTCTTTTGAAATATTAATTACAAATATTGTTTCTAAACTTTTTAACAAAAATAAAATTGACAATATTGAAAAAGCAAAAGCATCTCAATATGCTGAAAATAATTTTTATGGAAAACCATCAGGACTTCTTGATCAAATATCTATTGTTTATCCAAAAATAAAGTTTATAGATTTTAAAGATTTAAACAATATTAAAATTAAGATATTACCAACCGACATTTATAAAAAATTGCAAATAGCAATAATTAAGCCACCTGGTAATCATCAAAACTTAGAATATCTATATAAACAAATACCTGACACAATGTATGAGATAGCAAATATATTTCATGAAACATTTTTAATAAATGTTAAAGAGAAGGATATTAATCAATATTTAAAAACAAATGAAATTAATAAAGACAAATTAAAAATAGTTAAACACTTTTACGCTGAAAATAGGCGTGTCAAAAAAGGTGTCAAAGCGATATTAAATAATGATATCAATTTGCTTTTTAAACTGATTAAAGAAAGTGCAAAATCTAATCAAATTAATTTGAAAAACTCGCAAATTGGCAATAATTATAATAATTCATTACAGCAAGTTATTGATTTTTGTAATGAAAATTTTAAAGACAATGTGGCGATTAAATTAACTGGAGGCGGTTATTTAGGTGCTCTTATTTGTTTTATTAAAAATAACAGACTACAACAATTAACTAATTTAATAAACGCTTACCATCCAAATTGGAAAATTACAATCATAAAAAGTTAATTTTTAAAATATTTATCAATCATCTTGTTATCAACACTGTGTTTTTCAATAATCTCTTTATATAAATATCCTGATGTCCTAATATGACATAAATTATTTTCATAATCGTATTGAACTAAACCAAATTTTGCACTTTCCCCTTCTAACCATTCAAAATTATCCATTAAAGTCCAATGGTAATATCTTTTAACAAATTTCAAATCTTTAATAGCGTATAAGTGTGAATAGATAAATTCTTTTCGAAATTTGTCTTCTTTATCAGCGGTTCCATTTTCGGTTACATAAATATCTTTTTTAAATTTGTTATAGTATTTTATCAATACTTTTTTAAAACTTGATGGAACAATTGCCCAACCTAAATCATTTTGATAATATTTTTTATTTGGTGAATAAGAAAAATTAGATACTTCATTTTGAGTATAAAAATTAATTCCTAAATAATCCATATATGATTTCTTTTTAATAGATAATACGCCAAATGGAAAAACAAATCTTTTACCGCTCATGGCAAATAAACAAGCGTTGTTAAAACATTTATCAAAAATTTTAGTTTCAATTTTATTAATTAATTTATTATCTTTACTAACAAAATCTTGGATATGCATAGCAAAGCCAACATTTGCATTTGAATCAATTTCTTTAATTGCTTTATAAGCCAATCTGTGCGCTAAAGACATATTCTTCATAACTTTAATAGTTTTTATTAATGATTTTTCTTCATTTAGCCAAATACCAAAGAAAAAAGAATTTACCGCGTATACATTTGGTTCATTAATTGTACAATAATCGCTAACCAAGCCCTTTAATTTTGTCGTTATATATTTAACATATTTTATAAAATAGATTATGTTTTTCTTTTTTAAAAAGCCTTTCTTTTCTTCAAACCAAATAGGGTGGGAAAAATGATGAAGAGTAACAAAAGGTAAAATATTATTTTTCTTTAATATTTGAATTTGCTCAATATAATGTTGCATAACTTCTTCATCAAAATAATTTTCTTTTGGATTTAATTTTGCCCAATCGATTGAAAAACGATAACTTTGTATGTTTAAAGATTCCATTAAATCAATGTCGCGTACATAAAATTTATAAGATTGATTACCACGTAAAGAAGAAGTTTTATCTTTAATTTTTCCTTTTTGACAAAATAGTGCCCAATTGCTATTTTTGTCATCACCTTCTATTTGTGTTGACGCTGTGGCAACTCCCAGCAACAAATTGTTATCCAATTTAAAAGGAACAAACTTGTCTAAATCAATGTCTTTTAATATATATTCTGGCTTCATAAGGCATTAAGTAATTTAAATCATTGTTATAATTTTTTAAAATACATTCATATTTTTCGAGTTCTATAGATAATTTATTAGGTAATTTTATAATGTTATTTTTAAATGAACAAATAACAAGCATTTCACTATCATTATCATTTCTTTTATATATGAATAGGTTTCTATTATTTTTATATAGCAATTTAAAATCACCATTTTTAATAACGCTGTAATTTTTTCTAATCTCAATTAGTTTTTGATAATAACGATATATGGAGTGATGACTTTCTAAATCTCTTTTTACATTAATGCGATTTTTATTTTTATTAACTCTTAGCCAAGGCTCTTTTTTTGAAAATCCACCATATATTGAATCATCCCAACACATTGGCGTTCTAGCATTATCTCTTGATTGTTCTAAAATATTCTTTTTTATTAATTTCCTAACAAAATAATTTTTAGAACACAAATTTAACATATTATGTGTTTCTACATCCTTTATTTCATCAACGTTTTCAAAATATGCATTAGTCATGCCTATTTCTTGTCCTTGATAAATAAATGGGGTGCCTTTTAACATCATATACGATGTAGCAAGCATCATTGCAGAAGGACGACGAAATTTTTTATCATCGGTTAAAAATCTTCCTACACTTCTTCTTTGATCATGATTTTCCAAAAATAATGGATACCAAATATTATTTTTATCAATATTTTTTTCCCATTTATTTATGACTTTTTTAAATCTTTTCAATGAAAATTTTCTTTTTAAATATTTAACACCAAAATAATTATCACAATCTGTATGTTCAAAACTAAAAGCCATATCTAATTCTTCTCTTTTGGGATCACATAATTTTTTTAAATCATCCATAGAAGAGAAAACTGTTTCACCAACAGTCATACAATCATAATCTTTTAAAGCTTCTATATATAATTGATGTAAAAATTCATGCAATCTTGGCCCATTAATATATGCATCGCTTCCGGTTAAAATTAATTTTGGAAAACGAGATTTAAAATCTTGTTTTTTACTAATTAAATTAATGACATCACATCTAAATCCATCCACTCCTAAGTCAAGCCAAAATCTTAAAATATCCACTACTTCTTTTCTAACCTTTGGATTTTCCCAATTTAGATCAGGCTGTTCTTTACTAAATAGATGTAGATAATATTCATCAGAATTTTCATCAACTTTGCTCCAAGTACCTTCACCAAAAAAACCTTGCCAATTATTTGGCGGCTTTTTATTATTTTTCTTTCCTTTTTTAAAATAATAATAATCATGATATGGACTTGACTTATCACTTATTGCTTTTAAAAACCATTCGTGTTTATCACTAGTGTGATTTACCACTAAATCCATCAAAATTTTAATCCCAAGATTATGAGCTTTTTTTATCAATTCTTTGACATCATTAAGTGTTCCAAATTTTGGATAAATATCTTTATAATTTGCTATATCATAACCATTATCAACTTGTGGAGAATCAAAAATAGGCGAAAGCCAAATACAATTAATACCAAGTTCTTTTAAATAATCTAGTTTTGAAATAATTCCTTTAATATCACCAAAACCATCATCATTGCTATCATAAAATGAACGTGGATAAATTTGATAAATAATAGCGTCCTTATACCAATTTGTGTGTTTAGACATATAAAAATACCTCTATACAAATTTATTTTATCTAAAAGATAATTGTTAGTATAATATTTTTATGAAAATTTTACTCGCAAGTGATTCACATGGCGAAATAAATATTTTAAAAAATTTAGTAAAAATGTATCCAAAAATGGATTTATATCTCCACTGCGGTGATAGTGAATTAGATCCATATACTATATCACCATTTTTTTCTTGTAAAGGAAATTGTGATTATCATGAAGACTTTTTAAAACAAATCAAAATTAATACCCCATATGGATATTTATTTATGCAACACAAAAATGATTTTCCATTGAATGTAGTATACGATGAATCAATAAAAATATTTTTATCTGGCCATACGCATATCCCAAGCATTAAAAAAATAGGAGATAAATATTTTATAAATCCTGGATCAATAACAAGACCTCGAGGCGGAAATAATCCAAGCTATATAATCTTAACAATAGAAAAAGATAAAATTGACGCAAAAATAATTTATATTTGAGCAAAATCCCTATTTTTTTAATATTTTTGCTTTATGCACTAACATTTTAAATAAAGGATGCGGTTTTAATACTCTAGATAAAAATTCTGGGTGATATTGTACACCAACATAAAATGGGTGATCTTTTAATTCAATAGCTTCAACAAGATTTAATTTTTTATTAATTCCTGAAATAATCATTCCGTTTTTATTAAAAATATCTAAATAATCATTATTAAATTCATATCTATGACGATGTCTTTCATTTACCACATTTTTTTGATAGCATTCGTATAACATACTATCTTTTTTTACATCACATTCATATAAGCCAAGTCTTAATGTACCACCTTTATCTGTGACATTAATTTGATCTTTCATTAAATGGATTATAGGATTTTTACAAGTCTCATTAAATTCACTCGAATTTGCATCTTCAAGTTTCAAAACATTTTTTGCAAATTCTATAGCCATAAGTTGCATACCAAAACAAATTCCTAAAAGAGGAATATTATGTTGTCTTGCATATGTTAAAGCTTTTATTTTGCCATCACTTCCACGATGTCCAAAACCACCTGGTATAACAAAACCATCGATTCCACTAAAATCAAAATCATCATTAATTTTTTCAGAATCTAACCATACTATTTTTAATTTCACATCTTCTTGATAGCTAGCGTGTTTTAATGATTCGCTGACAGATAAATATGCATCATGAAGTGAAACATATTTCCCCACTATTGCAATAGTTATTTCTTCCTTTAATGATTTGATTTTCTTTATTAAATTTTCCCAATCACTAATGTCTGATTGTTGTTTAGGAAACAAATTAAAATAATTTAAAATAACATCTTCTATATGTTGTTTATGAAAAGAAGGCACTATCTCATAAATGATATCAACATCTTTTGCTAAAATAATATTTTCATATGGCACGCCACAAAACATTGATATTTTTTCTTTGTCGCTTTTTAATATATCAACTTCGCTTCTTAATATTAATATATTAGGTTGGATACCAAGACTTCTTAATTCGCTTACGGAATGTTGTGTTGGTTTAGTTTTAATTTCCCCGTTTGCGTGCAACAAAGGCACTAAAGTATTATGTATAAACATCGTTTCGTTTTTCTTTTCTAGAGAAAATTGTCGAACAGCTTCTAAAAAAGGTAATGATTCTATATCACCAACCGTTCCACCAATTTCAACGAGCACAAAATCAGCATTACTTTCTTGTTCAGCCTTTTTTAAACATCGTTTAATTTCATTGGTAATATGAGGAATTACTTGGACTGTTTTTCCTAAATAATCTCCTCTTCTTTCTTTGTTAATTACATTTAAATAAATTTTTCCAGCTGTTATATTAGAATTTTTTGTTAGATTAACATTAATAAAACGTTCATAATGTCCTAAATCTAAATCTGTTTCAGCCCCATCATCAGTTACAAAAACTTCGCCATGTTGATAAGGCGACATTGTGCCAGGATCAACATTAATATAAGGATCAAATTTAATAACAAAAACTGTAAACCCAATTTTTTTTAAAAGCCTACCGATTGATGCTGTGGCAATTCCTTTTCCTAAACTAGAAACCACCCCGCCCGTAACAAAAATAAATCTAGACATAATATAATAATCTCCAATCTAGAATAGTATATATTTTTTATTAAACTTAATAAACATTAAAAGTTTAAAGATAAATATTACAAACCCAAATTTTTCCGCTCAGTTTTTTCAATTTCTATATTGTACTTTTTTAATAATTCATCTTGTTTTTTAAAATATTTATAAAATAGTTTGAAGTATCCTTTTGTGTTTGCGTTGATGTAATAATCAGATACTGTAAAGTCTTTTTTTATTTTTTCAAAGTCATATTTTGGTGTAACTTTCCATGTATCCATAATTCCAAAATCAATTGCGTTGGTAGGACAATTCATAACACATCTCATACATAGCGAGCAATTTTTATTAAATTTTATTTGTCCTTTTTTATTAATATAAATTGCGTGTGTTGGACAAGAATTAAGACATATTTTACACTCATTACAAAGATAGGGTTTAATTTTGCAAAAAGGAGCGTTAATTTTAGGTGCTAACCACTCAATACGTAAAATAAAAGAAACAAATATATAAAATAGGTTAAAATGTGGCTTATCAATTTCGCCATTTACTAACCTTTTGACCAACATATTACAAAGCGGATCTAAATACATATATTGTTGTTTAACAACTTCATCTTTATAACGAAACATAATGTTATAAGGCATAATAAAATGATGTTCCATTATATACTCATATTTTTTTCTTTTTAACAAATGATATGATTTATAAGACGAAGCGCTATTTAAAGCAAAAGGTTCACCAGAAGTTTTAAAAATAAAATATTTTTTATTGCAGATCGGTAATAATTTTAAAAATTTATAAAAAACTTCAGGTGGATTAAAAGCATGAATTGGATAACCAAAACCAATTAAATCATAATCGGAGGGATCAATAATGTTATTGATTTTATTATAAAAATATTCAAATAATGTTACATCCCAACCTGCAGATTTAAAATGCTCCGCTATATGATAAGCACATAATCTGGTATTTCCTGTTCCAGAAAAGTAATAAAGAATGACTTTTTTATTTTTCATTATTATTTAAAACTATGGTTTGGATAACAAGCATCCATTGTTTCTTCGATAGCTTGTTTTAAGCCACCACGTGAAACATGTAATAAGTTATTAACTTCATCCATGACATTATTTGGTACAACAATTTCATCACTGGACATAATTTCTTTCATGACTCGCACTAAATCTAATCCTGGTTCGTTACCCATTTTCTTTTCTTTTTTAACAATAGATTTAGCTCCCATAGCACACAAAAATGCTGGTGGATTGATAATTTTACGCTTTTTCCCAAGAGCGTGTTCCATCATTGTATCAAGCATCCAATTGTAAGTTCTATTTTCATCACCTATTGGATAACATTTACCATCTTCTCCATATAATAAAGCACCAACTGCCGCTTCTGCAATATGGCTAACAGCGGTCATTGTTGTTGTTCCTTTTGGGAAGAATATAGTTTTTTTACCATATGCAAAACGATCTAAAAATGTTTGTTTCCATAGTGGTGTTCTTTTTGGCATGCTACCAAAAATATAAGGTAATTGTAATACCACTACTTCCATATTTTCTTTTTCAGCATTTAAAACTTGAGCTTGTTCCACTCTTGCACGTATATATGGATGATATGTAGATAATTTTAATTGAGGATAAATTTCATCAAAATATGCAAAATAAGAATTAAATACGACAGCTTTTCTAACTCCTGCTTTTCTTGCTGCACGAAAACATTTTGCACAATCAATAACTAAATGTTGATGAAAAAAATCATAACTAGGTGCTTTAGGGGTGTCTCGATCATCTGGCCCAATAGAATAAACCATATAATCATAACCTTTCATTAATTTAGTTAATTCTTCTTCGCTAGCTTTAAAAACATCAACAAAATGTGTTTTTATTTCTTTTGGATACCAACCTTCTAAGTCAATATCATCTAAAGATATGCTAGCAACATCAAAACCTTTCTCCAACGCTAGTAAAGCAGTGTGATAACCTAAAAAACCAGTTCCACCCATAATCATTAATTTTTCTTTTGCCATAAATTATTATCCTTTCAACGTCAAACAAAACTACTTACATTATACATAGTAAGTTAAAAAATTTTCAACAAAATATTAAAAAGTGTTGATTAATTTAAAAATACGGCTTAACCGTATTATTTTATATTATTCTTCTTTGTCCTTTACTTGTGCGTCCACACTGACTGTTCGTTTATAATTTTCATCAACATCATTTTTAAAATTATAATCATAAAGAAGTAAGTTTGACAAAAGAAGATAAAAAGAAATACTGCTGAAAGCTTGGAAAACAAGTGGCCATTGATTGTGTGCTGATTCAAAAAATATTGAATTAACACCAAGTAAAATAATAAATACAACTGCAAAAATAAAACCTAAGATAGCAAAAATAGCACCGACTACACCACAAACAAAACCGATAATTGATAAAGGTTTAATTTTTACAAAGTAAGATAATATAAACATCACAAATAAAGCAAAAATAAAAATAAAACCAAGTAAGTCAAAAATCAAATAAACACCATATGGCCATGATGGCATAATTTCACTATTTAAATTTGCTGAAATATATTCACCTTGACCGATATTTACAAACGCTGAGGTTCCTGCAGATATCATAATAATATAAAATCCAATATTAAATAGTGTTTTTCTTTTTGTTATTATCCCAAAAATAATAAAAGCAACAATTGTTATGTTGAAAATAAAATTCAAAAACATCGAAACATCAAATGAATAAATAACCCAATATCCAACGCTATAAATAAATCTTGATAAAACATATACACCGCTAAAAACCATAATCAAAATTGAAGACAAAGTTTTTAGATGTAATTTTTCAATTATCATATTTATTGTTTTCATACCTAATCCTCCAAAATGATAACTATCTATATATATTATATAGGATTTATAAAACAAATTTTAAAAATTTGAAATTGGAAACATCCATAAAATTGGACACCAAATAGTGATAAACTTGACAAAAAAATAAAATAATAGTTTAATAAAGGTCAGCAGTGTCAAGGGAACTTGAATATTTTGATAAAAAATCAAGGTTTCCATTTATTGTTGGCACTTAATTAAAAAGGAGAATTTGAAAAATGAGCAAATCTTACAAAAAAGCGATAACAGTTGGCGTTGCTGCATTTAGCGCGGTTGCACTCCTAACGACAGGTACCGCTGCATTTATTTTGGCAACAGAGCAAACTAAGACTACAACTGGAAACGTCACCGTTGGACAAGTAGTTGATAACAATATCGTTTTAAAAGTCAATGCACCAGAAAACGAGATAGTTTTTGATGCATCAAGTGGTGACACCACTGGTAAAGTTCAATGGGACGGAACAAATAGTGAAAAATTATCCACCAAAGTTACTGGCTATATCTTGCCTCAAGAATTCGCCACCGCTTATGATAGTGGAACTACTAGCTTTGATTCTGATTCACAAAGTGCATTAGCAGCTACTCTTGCTAATTATGATTTATATTGGACATTAACGATTTCCACTGATGGTGCAGAAGAAACCGGTGATGATGCCGCCTTTGAAGGATTGGTTTCTTACTATGCTGGTAATGCTAGCAGTTCACAACAACATACCGCATCTAGCGAAGTCGCAGTATTAGATAGCGGCATTTATTATGGTGCTGATTCTAAAAATGTTTTAACTCCAAATGCAAATGGAGAATTTGAAATTACTCTTTCATTTACTTGGGGAAGTTTATATGGAAATATGAATCCATCTGTTTATTTTGACCAAGACTCTCAAGCAGATATGGAACACGCTTCCTTAGTTTCTAGTTTAGAAGCTATGAACACACTTGATGGAATTCATTTTGATATTACCATCTATGCAAAATATAAATCAGCAGGAAATAATTAGGATTCTTAATAATTAATTATTTAATTTTTTTAAATAATTCGTTAATATAAGTTCATGACAAACGAGGAAATTTTAACTCTTGTAGTTACTTCGTTGTGTGTTATTTCATTATCTATAGTTTTTACATTGTTTTATGTCCACTACTACAAAAACTCAATTAAAACTATTGATGAAGGACGTAAAGATATTGAAATTATTGATGATAATATAGACGAACAACTCAAAGCCAAAAGCAAAAAACATAAAATATTTGTTATTGTAATTAAAACAATATCATATTTATTTAGTGCATTGGTTCTTGGGGTGTTCGTCTTGTCTGTAATTAATCGTATCTCTGGCGGATCAATTGTTGTTGGAAATTCCACTGTCGTGGTCGTGGAAACTGGTTCAATGTCATATAAAAATGAGGCCAACACTTATCTTGAATCATACGACAATCAAATAGCGACTTATTCAATAATTGGTGTTGATAAAGTTGAAAAAAATGAATTAAAAATATACGATGTCATCGCATTTAAAAATAATGAAAATGAAATCATAATTCACAGAATTATTGGTATTGAAAACAACCGTTATTTAACACGCGGTGACGCAAACGATTTAACGGACTCTTATCGTCCTGTGTTTGAAGATGTTATAGGGGTTTATAATGGATTTAATATACCCTACTTAGGAATATTCATAATATTCCTTCAATCTAATTCCGGTATTGTTACAGTAATTGCTATTCTATATTGTTTAATATTATTTGGAATATTATCAGATAAAATTGAGAAAAAATTAGAAACAAGGAAAAAGGAACTTCTAGAAGTTATTGATGTTGATATCAATAACAAAAATTTAAATCATGATTTTATAGAGCGAATATATTATAAAGGCTACGTCTATAGCTTTAATAACAATAATTTTATTGGAAAAGAAAAAATAAAAGATGATGATGTTAATACCCCAAATGAAAAATCTGAGGTTGTAACAATAATAGAAGATAAAGATAAAAATCTAACTATAAAAAAAGATAAAATTCATCATGCCGATGAGGAGGAGAAAGTATGAAAAAGATCTACTTTACAAGAAAAAATTTAATTGAACTAGGATTTGTATTTCTATTTTTTGCATTATTTTTATTCGTTTATGTTTGTGTTGATGGAAATCACACATTCATGGCAAAAGAAAATCCAGTTGAATTAATTTATTTAGGTTTTAATTTTCCAAGTGTTGGATTGGGTATAATGGGTTATTTAGTTGGACTTTTATTTACTATCTATGGTGTAGTTTATGATGCTGGATTAATTTTAATTAGACGATTAGTTAAGTTTAGAAAAGAAAGATTTTGGTCCACAAAATGGGTCTTGATAAATGTAGGTTGGTTAGTACTTTGTTTATTATTATCTCTTGGTCTTGGCGCAGGACTTGCCGCGATTGTAGAGCCAGAAAACGTTTCACTAATAATGATGGCTTTTGGTGGTTCATTACTTATTAG
This sequence comes from uncultured bacterium, assembly GCA_949284685.1. GTDB lineage: Bacteria > Bacillota_I > Bacilli_A > RFN20 > CAG-826 > CAJOOD01. The sequence goes on along the minus strand of CASDWE010000002.1, from coordinate 425,958 downwards.
TGTTTTAATTTATATCATTGCTGCGATGATAATCGGTGCGGTTTTCTTATTAATTGTTAATTTTAAAAACATTGATAAGCCCTACCGTTTCTTTAATATTGATGAGCAAGAACAATATGAACAATCAATAGATGAAGAAATAAAACAAGAAGAAGATTCGCAAGCTAATATCGAACAACAATTTGGTGATACACCAATTAATAAAAACATATCAAATAACAATATCGTTGGACAAGGTGGTGCTGTTATGAATGCAACTACATCATCTAATAATGAAATTGTTTTAGGGGATCGCGAAAAAGTATTCCCATCTTTATCGAGCATTGATAAAGATTTTTCTGGTTTTGAAGAAAATAATTTAGCGGATATTGATATTAACTTGGATAAATTGTGTAATGAATTTAGAAATTATCTTTGCAAAGAAGAAAATTTATATTTCGATATCGAGACAATTAGAAGTTTTATTTCCGCATTAGCGACTTCAAGAATCATTATTTTAGAAGGTTTATCTGGTACTGGTAAATCATCACTGCCTAGATATTTTTCTAAATTTATATCTAGTGATTCTACTTTTATCGCGGTTCAAACTACATTTAGAGACAAATCATCGTTAATTGGTTATTTTAATGATTTTAGTCAAACTTATAATGAAACAGATTTTTTAAAAGCATTATACAAAGCAAATTATACAAAAGACCATATCAATGTTATGGTTTTAGATGAATTTAATATCGCTAGAGTGGAATATTATTTTGCGGATTTTTTAAGTGTTTTAGAATATCCAAAGCAAGATTGGAAAATTCGTGTCATGAATTTACCATACGAATTTGACGCTCCAACAATGTTACACGATGGTGTTTTAAAAATCGAAGAAAATACATATTTTGTATGTACAGCAAACAAAGATGATTCAACCTATTCCATTTCTGATAAAGTCTATGATAGAGCTATAATTCTTGACTTTGATGATAAAAACGAGCCATTTACTGTAAAAGAAGAAGTTAAACCAATTCGTTTAGGATATCATCAATTACAAAAATTATTCAACGATGCATTAAAAGATAAAAACAATCGTCTTACTGATGAAGATTTAAAACAATTCAGTGCAATTACTAATTATGTATTAGAAAACTTCGATGTTGCTTTTGGTAATCGTATTTTGAACCAAATTAACACATTTGTCCCAGTCTATGTCAAAACAGGCGGAACAAAACTTGAAGCGCTAGATTTTATGTTTGCACGTAAGATTTTATATAAGTTGGAAGGACGATTTGAAGATTACGTCAAAAATAATCTTATTGCTTTAAAACATTTGATTGAAAAAACTTATTCAGCAAACGAATTTAAAATGTCAAAGCGTATGATTGATCAAATGATTAAGCGTTTATAATGGAGAGCATATGCGGCTTAATAATGTTCAAACGCTTTTAAATACATCTGATGAATTACTTAATGTCTTTGCAAAAGTAGAAACAAAAAAAGATGCATATAAGGCTTTAATTAATCATCAACTTAAAGACATTACAAAAGATGACTTTAAATTGGACTATGAGTTTTTAGATTCTTTAAACTCTATTTTAAACACTATTTTAAATATATGTAGGAATCATTATAAAACTACTAAAAATAATGAGTTAATATTAAGGAGTTCTTTAATTTCTAATTTTGATAATCAAAGTTTTTTTAAAACCATGAAAGACTTTTCTCTTTGGAAGAAAAAAGATAGTAATATGGTTCCAGAATTTGCATATAGTAACGAATTAGTGGATGATAATAATACTTATGAAAATCGTGTTGTGATGTCATTAGTTAAACGTATTGAACTCATAATAAAAAATTATGATTATTATTATGATAAAAAGATTTTAATATTAGAAAATACGGCATCTAAAAATGACTTCACATATGGAAGTATGTTTTATAAACAAAACAAAGCATTGATAAGCAATCTTTTAACAAATAAATATCAAGATTTTATTAAAATTAGTGAATACATCAACAAATTAAAAAAGAAAATAAAAAAGATTGAAAGCACTCCATTTTATCATTCACTTAAATCTTTCCATCTAATAATTGGAGAGATTATTATGACTAATATTTTCAAAGAAAATTTAAATTACAATAAAATATATCGTTTTTATAAATTAACAAATAGTATTATCGATGTTAAAAAAGGAAATATAGCGTTAACAAATTACGTTTTATATTTGCTAATCCAATCTTTACAAAGATTAGGATATGAATATGTTAATCGTTATCCATACGCTAAATACACTTCATATGATAAAAATTTAATTGTTTCTGATAAAACTTTTTATTTTAAAAATTCTATGTTTAATATATCAATTGAATATGAAGGAGATATAAAAGGCTATATCATTGATATTTCTAATTCAAACAATGAAAATGACAATTCTAAGAATTTATTAATACCTTATTACGCTATTAACGGCCAAATAAACATAAATATGTCAAAAATTGATTGCAGTTCGTACAATAATATTATTATTTTTGGCTATGATTTTGTTAAAAAATATAAAAATAACGAATATAAGAATATTAACATATCTCTTAATCAAAAAGATTATGAAATCATAGATGTTCTTTTATCATCTTTTACATACACGATTAATGCTTTAAAAGATATATATGAAACGATGTGTCCAATATGCGGAGCACATCAAGTAGAACCAACTTCAAATGATATTGAATGCATGAATTGTAATAATCACTATTCATTTTTAAATGACAAACTTGTTTGGATTAAATCAATAGTTTAAAGGAAAAATATTATGGAAGAAGAAATTAAACAACTGGCGATAGCAATTAAAATTTCTAATTTAAATAAGTCGTATGGCAAAAAACAAGTTCTTCATGACTTAAATTTAGAAGTCTATGAAGGAGAGTTATTTGGCTATGTTGGAAAAAATGGTGTTGGTAAATCCACTACTATTGATTGTTTGATAGGTGCTAAAAAATTTGATAGCGGACAAATTTTAATTAATGGATATGATATTAAAAAAGAATCATATAAAGCTAAAAAACAATTTGGTTATGTCGCTAGCGAGCCAACAACATATGAAATGATGACAGGCTATGAATATTTGCAATTCATTGGCTCAGTATATGATATGAACGATGAAACATTTAAAAATAATGTTACTTATTTATCAAATAAATTAGACTTGCCAGATTCCGATTTAAAAATGGTTATATCTAGTTATTCACATGGTATGAAACAAAAACTTTGCTTAATCGCATCGCTATTATCAAATCCAAAAGTATGGATATTGGATGAACCCACTGTTGGTTTAGATATTATGGTATTCGAAACATTAAAAGAAATGATGCAAGAATATGTAAAACATGGCAAAACAATTTTTATCACATCTCATAATATTGATTTAGTTGCTAAAATTTGTGATCGAGTCGCATTAGTAAATAAAGGTAAAATTCAAAAAATAATAGATTTAAAACAAGATCCTGATAAACGCTATCAGTTAAATAAAATATTTTTAGATATGTATAGGGAGGATAAAGATGATTGCCTTGCTTAAAAAAGAATTTAAGCTTAATCCTTTCTTTATCATTCCAAATAAAAAGAATTGGTTTACTTTCATATTGGCAACAGTCTTGCTAGTTGGTTTAATAGTTATCGAAGTATATTTATTCAACTCATTGTATGATCAATTCGACCAATATGATGGTGCTTCTTTTTCCTTTAGTGTTTTATTTTTATTAATTTTAGCGGCGATTTGCTTAGTTATTTGCATATTTTATGTTCAAAGAATTTTTTATAATCGCTTGGATATGTCACTAATAATAAATAAACCTATCGATTATTTAAAAATTATTTTTTCTAAATCTTTATATTGTTTAATTGTTAATTATATTTTTGCTGCATGTATAAATTTACCAATATTGTATTCGCTAGTGGGCAATTATTTAATGACAGTATTATTTGGATTTGCTAGTTTATTTTATCCTTTATTTTTGACTATTTTAAATATGGGCATTGCATTTATATTATCCATACCAATTCAATACATTTATCGTTTATTAAAACAATATCCAATTGTTCAATTAGTGGTTGTGGCAATTTTTTTATCTTTTGCTTGTTATTTATACTCCCTTGTTTTGAATATTTTTATTGAGCTTTTAAACGAGAATTCGTTGGTCTTAATTTTTAGTCAAGAAAATTTAGCTTTAATAAGCAATATATCTAAAAATGTTTATCCATATAGTTTGATTGCTATTTCATTTTTAGATTATTCAAAAGGATTATATTTTCTTTTATTTTTATTTATTTCTCTTGTTGTTTTGGCTATTGGGATAACACTTATAGCTTTATTTTATGTTAGAATTAATCAATTTGAATATAATGTTAGTCATAACAATAAACATCAGTTTGAAATTTTACAATCAAACAAAGCGGTTATCAAAAAAGAATTAATGCTTTTATTTAAAGAAAATGATACCGCTTATTCATACACTAGTTTGATAATTTTACAGCCAATTTTAACTTATCTAGTAATAAACGCAATTAACATTGCACTCCTACGCGGTTCATTATCAATTTACATTTCGATTATGCCCTACTTATTAAATAATTTTGATTTGTTATTAGCACTTTTATTTTCAAGTGTCATTTCTTTAAATGCGGTTAATATATATAAAAGCGAAGCCAAAACCATCAGAATAATGAAATATATACCTTATTCGATGTATAAGCATGTTTATATAAAATTATTAATTCCTTATATTTGTTCATTTGTTGCCACTGTCACAACATTTATTGTTCTTATTTCGACATCACTTATTGGATTAGATACTTTCTTTATGGGAATGCTATTTGCTTTGATTATTAATTTTGCTTTGATGACAATAACTTTAAAAGAACAATTACGAAGTGGAAAATTTAAAAAAGTTAATAATTATTTAAGCAATTTCTTATCTTTTTTAATTCCTATTACTTTATGTGGTTTAAATATTCTTTTATCAGCTTTAACCGGGATGTTAAATATATATGCATATTTAATCGATTTAGTAGTTGTTTTTGCACTTCTTGGTTATGTCATATATTATTTATTAAAGCAATTTAAAAATGATGTTTATGAACTGGAGGTAACAAATTAGTATGTCAAAAAAATCATTGCCAATATTATTAGTGTTACCATTCGCAGTTGGCATATTAAGCGTATACGCTGTTAATTTTAGTGTCAACCTCGTCAGCGAAGACCTTCAAGACATTCAATTTGATTATCGTCAAAACGAAGGATTTATGGTTGATAGTAAAACATTATTAAAAGCCACCCCAATTGGAAGTGATAAGGCCTTACAAGATTTAGGTAATGTTTTAGTGTGGTCTAGCAATGATACTGATATTGCAAATGTTATCGTAGAAGATGATATTTATTATTTAAATGCCCTAAAAGAAGGACAAACAACAATTACCGTTTCAAACGTTAGACAAACAATATCAAAATCATTTACCGCTATTGTGTATAAAGATGGTGCAATAATAATTAATACAAAAGATCCAATAAGTTCAGCTAGAATTGATAACATTCAATATTATGGTGAATATGATTTTAATGATGACCATCAAACCAAAACAAACAAAACAATCAAATTAGATATAGAAGTATTGCCAAATAATGTGTCTAATAATTTAATTTTAGATTCAACATCAAATAACGTTTTATATTCTAATAATACAATATCATTTACCAATATAAAAAATGATGTTGAAGAAGGATATGTTTCTTTTAAATTGTCTAATTCTAATGTCAATTCAACATTTTATTTCAATATCGTTAAAGATGGTTATAACATTTACGATTATGATGATTTATTGTATTGTACTAACTACTCTTTAGAAGGAAATATTGGGGTTTTGCAAACTAATTTAGAATCTTTGCAAAATACTTATAAAACACAAGGAGAAGGAAACAATAAAATTTATATTGATGAATATTTAAACGATAATACAAAATTATTTGGAAATTATGATTTTAAAAAACAAACATTTAGTTTTGCTGATGAAGTATATAAATTCGAGACAACTTATAACACTAAATATATCGATGATTTTAATCAAAATCATCCAAACACTCCAATTAATAAACAATTAATAACTGGCATACATATTCAAAAAGATTTTTACGGAAATGGTTATATTATAAACGGTCATAATCTAACGTATCCCACCCAAGTATTTAGTCAAGACGGAACTGAAGTAGTACTTCCAGGCCTAAATGATTTATTCAAAGGACCTCTACCATTTGTCGCACTTGGTGATCCAACAACCGAAGGAGTTTTAATTAAAGCTTTTGGACAAGATAATTCACTTATGTATGTAGAAGGAAACAATATAACATTAAATGATTTAAATATTAGAAATTGTGATTTTGGAAATAATTTAAATAATCTAAATTATGTTGGAACCGGGATTGATGTACGTGGTGACAACATTACGATTCAAAATTCACAAATACGAAACGCTAAAAATAATTTAAGAGTTTATTCTAGCATGAATTTTACTTTAGACAATTCTTTATTAACCAACGCTAGACAATTTCTTTTATCTGTTGGCGTTAATGAATTTGAAGAAATTGATCATACTGGTCAAAGCCAAGTTTATGATTTAAATGGCAATTTAATACAAGTTAATAATGAAGAATATTTTAAACAAGAAGAAAGTGGCCTAGCGGATACTATATTAATGAATATGGCAACTTATGGCATTCGTGAAAGTGCAAGTTTAAATAATATTTTGCAAGCTCTTAATTCTATGCAAGATGTTTTAAATCCAGCATCTTTAATATGTGATAACAATAATCCTATTTATAAAAATACTTTGAATATCAATGATACATATTTTTATCAAAGCGGAATTGCAAGCATTAGTTTAGAAACGATGTTTAATGGACCATATATATATAATTCATTACCGTCTTTAATTAATTCGTTATTAGGAATTGATGATATATATCATGCTTCTGGTGTCAATTATCCTAGCCAAGTCGTTTTAAGTGGAAACACAAAATTTTATGATTATAAAAATGCTGATTCTATCGATGTATCTTGTATCATCGAACAAAACATAGTCGAATGGATTGAACGATTAGGAGGAGAAATTGGAGATATTTTTGAAGGATTAGAAATATCAACCGATTTAATGTTCCCCTATCGCACAATTTTAAAAGAAAATGCGTTAGCAATGGGTATTGGCTATGAAGTAAAAAATAACGAATCCACTGATTTATATGTTAACACACCAATTGTTTACTATGGAGGAGGGTTAAATCTTTCCACTGTTATTGATAATACGAATTCAAGCAATGAATTATCATCTGAAAAAAATATTGATATACTTAATTATTCATTAACAAATATTTCTGGACAAGAAATCGGGGATATGGTCGCTAATGTGCTATCAAAATGCGTATCTATTGCTATAGGATTTTCACCATTTAAAGTTATGGGATATAAAAATGGTTATTTATATGGAGAAACACCAAATATTAATGATTTAAAAAACAATATGGAGGTCTAAAACAAATGAAAAAGATTAAAAAACTATTATTAGCGGGATTAGCGCTTCTAACTTTTCCTTTATTATCTTTAACGTCTTGTTCAGGATTTTTTAAAACAGATGTTGTCATGATTGAAGATATTGTCGCCACTACTCTTTCTGATGGCAATTTGCAATTGACAATTACTTTTACTGATGATGCTAGAGATCCAATAACTGTAATAGTGCCACAAGGCAAACCTGGAAATGGTATTGAAAGTATTACACAAGAACCAAATTCCACTAATACAGGAACAATAATAACAATCACATATACCGATGACAATATGGCCCCATTAACTTTTGAAGTAACAAATGGTGTTTCCATTTCAAACATTGAAGAAACCATCGATCCAGAAACTGGAAATGGAATTTTAAATGTAACTTTATCTAATGGAGAAACATTAACTTTTACTATACCAAAGGGAGAAGATGGAAAAGATGGTAATTCCATTACAAATGTCTCGCAAGAAACAGATGAAAATGGAAACATAACACTTACATTTTCTTTCAGCGAAAGAGAAGATTTCACTGTTGTTATACCAAGTGGCAAACAAGGTGAACAAGGTGTATCTATTACGAATATCACCCTCGAACAAAGAGGCGACAAATATGTCTTTACTTTTTATTATTCAAATGGTTTAGTTCAAACTTTTGATAATATTGATAAACCCGCAACTTGGTTAAGTGGTAATGGAAATCCAAATGATAATAACACCACTGGATATGAAGGTGATTTTTATTTTGATTTAGCAAGATATAGAATTTATCGACATAACGGCACTAGCTGGGTTTTAATTGCTGATTTAGATGAAACAGGACAAAAAGAAGTTCACACTGTAACATTTGACTTTAATGATAGAGATGATGGATCAACAGAAGCTATTCTTATAAGTGGTGAGCGTTTATATGAAATTGAAAATGGTCGATATTTTGCAAGTTATAGCATGTCATTACCAATCGTAGCAAGAGAAGGTTATGAATTTATGGGTTGGTATTCATCCCCAAATTATAATGTAACAATGGGCACGTTTACTGATATGACTCCTGTCTATAATGATATAAATTTATACGCACGCTGGAGCAAGAATTAATAATTATTAAAAATATTTGAATGATCAAAAAAACGTTTTAACAAAAACGAAAGACAATATGGGATGGTAATAATTTTTCCATCTAAATTAATGTTTGACCTAGTTAGTTTAATTCCAAAATTAATATCATCATTATTTTCTAATATGTAATTTAAAGATGCACTCCTACCACGATATTTTTTTACTTCAATTGGGATAATATTATTTTTAACTCGTATAACAAAGTCGAGTTCTTTTGTGGCATCTTCACTTTTATAAAAATATAATTCAAAGCCTTGCTTAGTTAATGCTTCACATACGATGTTTTCATAAAAAGCACCATTGAATATATCGTAATTTTGATTAGCAATTAAATTTTTCCTATCTTCTTTATCTAATTTATTTAAAAATAATGTTGTATCAGAAAAATAAATACGATAATTATTATCAATTTTATTAAAAGAAAGAGGGATTTGCAGCGATTTTAAATTATAAACAATAGATATTAGACCAGCATCCTTTATCCATTGAACACATGGATATAGTTGATTATATCTAGCACCATGACCAAGCATTGTATATTGAAATTTGTGATTATCTTTGGCTAATTGTCGAATTATACTATCAAATACGAATAAAACGCGCGATTTATCAAGCGAAACAACATATTTTTCAATATCATTTCGATATGTAAGACAAATATCATCTTGAAGTTTTAACATATTGTTATAATTATTACTATTACAATACTTATAAACAACTTCTGGTAATCCTCCAACGATTAAGTATTCATTAAATAAATTATTCAAAAGATTTAAATAAAATTTTGGAAGAGGTTTTAAATTTATCAAATATTCTAATAATTCATTTATAAAAGCATCTTTGTATCCTTTTGCCCATAAAAATTCTTCAAAATCTAAAGAAGTCATTTCTATTTCTTCTTTTGCCCCAACTGGAACCGAGGTAATATTTTGATAATCAATACCAAGTAGAGATCCAGAAGCAATCACATCAAATTTTTTGTTTTCATAAAAAGATTTAAAACTTGTAAGTGCATCGCTATATTCTTGTATTTCATCAAACAAAATAAGCGTGTCACCTTCAACAATTTCAATATCAGGATTTAATAAAGATATTCTTTTCACTATTTCGTTTGCGTTATAAGAAGAAAAAATATCTTTATATTTTGGTTGCAAATAAAAATTAATCTCAATAAAGCATTTATAGTTTTTGGCAAATTCACGAATTGAAGTCGTTTTCCCAATTTGACGCATACCTTTGACTATTAATGGCTTTTTGTCAGGATTATTTTTCCAATTTAGCAAATATGAATCAATTTTTCTTCTTAGCATTTTTTCTTAATTACATTTTTTGATAGTAATTTCTACTATATTTTTACATTTTTTGATAGTAAAATCAATCAATTTTTACATTTTTTGATAGTAAAAACACCACGTCTACAATCGCGTGGTGCCATTATCTTTTACTTTATATAACGAATTAATTATTATTCGTCTTCAATTTCTTCAAATTCGCTCGCGGGATATCCACATACTGGACAAGTAAAATCTTCTGGTAATTCTTCTCCCTCATAAACGAATCCGCATATTTTGCAACGCCATTTTTTCATATGATGTAAACTCCTTTCCTATTAAGAATTGATATTATTATAAATTATCTATTAAATTTAAACTAGTAATAAGCCCAAATTTAAGATTGAATCCTCCTGATATACCCTTAATAGATAAAATTTCACCAATAAAATAAACATTTTTTTCTATTTTAGATTCCATATTATCTAAATTTATATTGTCAATAGAAATACCACCTCGACATATTTGTGCTTCCTCTAATGAATATAATCCAGCAAAAGTAAATGTTAAATTGTGTAATGCAAATATAATATTTTTACAATCATCTAAATTAATATTTTTAGGATTAATTTTTAATAAATTATAAACATAATTGATTAATTTCTGCGGTATTAAACTAAGAAGAGGATCACAATTTAGTTTATACATTGATAATAATTCTTCTTCATTAATTTTGTTATTTAAAACATCTAAAACTACTTTATAATTTTTATCATCAAAATTATAAAATGTTTTGACTGTCGCATTAAAAATAACTATTCCAGATATTCCATCTTTTTTAAAAATGATTTCGCCATAATCAGAAAATGTTAATTTATCTTTATAATAAACTTTCACTTGGCATTTAAAACGTACACCGAAAAGTGATTTAACATTTTCTTTAACTTTAATTGGACATAAATTAGGAACAAACAAAGAAACATTATAATGATGGTTTTTAAAAATATCTAAAAGTGTTTTCTCACAACCTAATTTAAATGATGCACTCGTTCCATTAGAAAAGATAACTTTATCATATTCATATTGAATATTATCATCATCACAAAGATAAATTTTATTATTTCCTAAATAATAATCTTTGATAAAACAATTATATTTAACATTTATATTTAAACTATTAATAAAAGAAATTAAAATCTTACAAACATTTTCACTAGATAAAGACATAGGATATAAACAGCCATTTGTTAATTCGGTCGTATAAATATTTAACTGCTTTAAAGCTTTTAACTGTTTATCTAAAGGATATTTATCTAGTAATATTTTTACTTTATCATCATTATAATTATTACAATCATCACTGATATTATTGATATTGCATCGTCCGTTACCTGTTGCTTTTAACTTTTTTAAAAGTATATTGTTATATTCAAAAATACAAATATCCCAACTAGGATATTTTCTTTTTAAATTAATCGCACTGACACAAGCAGAATAACCGCCGCCAACAAAAGCAATTTTCATAAGATAATTATAAATTAAAATTTAATATTTTCTAATATTTGATCAGTCATTAAATCTCGTATTTCAATTTGATTATTATCGAAAACGATATATGAATGATTATTTTTTTCTTTTGGAAGTGAAATACTACCAGGGTTTATGTATAAAACATTATGAATATTTTCAATTTTATAAACATGATAATGACCATAAAATACAATATCGATGTTTTTTAATTTATCTTTGTTTACATCAAAAAATAAATGCTGGCCATGAACTAAATAACATTTTTTGTTATTAAGTGTAATAGTTTTATGATTATGCAGCGGGAAGTTTAAAACCATTTCATCCACTTCTGCATCACAATTGCCCTTTATAGCAATTATTTTGTCTTTATAATGATTTAATACTTCCACAACCTTTTTTGGCTCATAACCGCACGGCAAATCATTTCTAGGACCATGATATAATATGTCACCTAAAATAATTAATTTATCAAAATTATTTTTATTAAAAATATCAATTATTTTGTTTAAATATTCATAACTGCCATGAATATCGCTACATATTAAATATTTCATTTAATTGTTTACCCATTGTTTTAAAATTTCATCGCAATTATCAACATCATATCCGCGAATAGATAATCCGGATTTTAATTTAGATGTTTTCAATAAAGAGCGAAGTTCTAATTCACCTAAACCAAAATCTCCTTCCTCATTAGTGCAAAATGGTTTAACAATTTTATTTGATAAATCATAAGTTTCTAAAAAAGTACGGATAATGCGTGGAAATGTTCTATACCAAATCGGAAAACCTAGATATATAACATCATATGCATCTAAATTTTCAATAACTTTAACAAATTGTGGTTTTAAATTTTCTTCGTATTCTTTTTTAGCTCTAGTGTTACATTCTTCGTAAATATAGGAATAAGGTTCCACAGGTTCAAGTTTTAATAAAGTGCCGTTTGTTAAATCAGCAATTTTTTTAGCTAGTTTTTGTGTATTCCCTTCTTCTAGATATTTAACATTATCGTGATATAAGTTACCGCCATCGCGTGAAAAATAAACAATCAAAGTATTCATTTTAATTTCTCCCTTATTTAGTTTATCAATTACTCATAATTCTTTCAATTTAGTTTGCTTTATTTTGATAACATAAAAAACATTTTTGGCTTGTATAACAAATTAAATCAGCCATAAAATAATGTTTTCTATATTAAAACCATAATTAAAATGTAATTAAATGCGATTATTATAAACTTGCACTATAGATTAGTCGTAAGATAACATCAGCCAAACACTATATGATTATTTTATTATTTAACTATATTAAATTCTAGAAAGTAAAAGATGATATATCTAATAGATATATCACCTTAAATTACATAATTTGACTCTAGTAAAGTTTAAAAGTCATCCACTTATTTATTTTTATTCACCTGTATATGTTGTCCAAATACCACTGACACCAGGATCACCAAATAGTTCTTGACTGTCGACTATTGAATACATGTTATTAGTGCCACGGCTTGATAATTCAATATCAATAGTTTTTGCATCAGCATAAGATGTAGCGTCATTAGTGTCTGTTCTTGTAAATATAACATGTGTGTATAATCCTAAATCAACCTCAAAGGACCAATAATTATATCCAACTGATTCACTTTCAGTAGGAACAAATTTAACATGCGTCATGCCTTGTCCAGGGAATGCAGCATTTATAACGTCAGTATTATTTGCATTCCAAAGATAAATTGATGTTTGAGAAGCATATTTATTCCACCAAGAAGCATCTTGGAAATAAATAGTGGTTGTTTCGCCAGTTGAAGAACCTCCACCATATTCACCTTCATAATCAAAGAACGCATATAAAATTTGATTATTTAAATCAGCGGTTAAAGTATCCGCTACTTCAGGTTTACCATTGCCATCATAATAAATCCAGTTTGTGAAAACAACATCATTAACTGTACTAGTGACAACACTTTCATCAGGAAGTGCATCACCAACTTCACCAGTAAATGTAATAACATTTTCTAAAAACAATTCATCATTATTTTGACCTTGTTTTCCATTATATAAACCATTTTTAGTTAAAACTAGATTCACGCTGATAGTTTCACTAGCGTTAACAACGCTTTCAACTATTGGCATATTTTTATCAACTAACGATAAAGAAACAAGAGGAATTAAAGCAAGTAATAATAAACTTTTTTTCATATCTTTTGTCCTCCTTTAGTTTGTATGAAGCACTAACACACCATAAGGCGGAACAATGCATTCGTTTTGTGAAACATTCGCACCATTTAAAGCATAAGGTGTACCACCTTCAACATTAATAGTAGCAGTCATATTGCTCTTACCAGTATTAATATAAACGGCAAATGAACCATTATTGGATGTGACAACAAAATGATAAATATCAGCACAATCATTAAATTCATAACCATTGAATTTAGCATTTTTACCATACATTTTCTTAATGGTTGTTAATTGTTTGAAGAAATCAAGCATATCATTATCCGTATCGCTTGCACTTTGTTCGTTTGCGGATTTAATAGTGCTGTTATAAGAGTCCCATTCAACATCATAACTATTAAATGAATAATCTGCTGTCGTATCATCTCCCCATTTAAATGGCTGACGATACCATAAGTCTTCATTATTTTCATTACCATACATTTCAATATGCTTATTAGTATTACCAGACATTCCTAATTCATCACCATAATAAATCCAAGAAATTCCAGGAGTTAATATTGTTGAGGCTGCACCTACTCTTGCTCTTTGAATTTGTTCGGTAGTGCCAGTCACATTCGTCGTATTTGACATTTGATTTATCAATCTAGCTGTATCGTGATTAGAAGTAAATGGTGAATTAATAAAATCACCTCTTTTTCCACCAGGAACGATAGTTGAAGTACCGTCTAATTGAATATTGCTGCTAGTGGTAAAACAATCATATGTTTCAGCTTGATGTAAACTAGATGCTTGTGAAGCAGTAATAGTGCCAGCACCACCACCATCATATAGCCATTCACGATTATGATAATATAAACCAAAATCAAATTGGGAATCTAAAGCTTGATAATATGGTGCAATTCTTTTGCCCCAACCATCAAAGTTTTCACCAACTAAGAAACATTCTGGATAAATAGCTTTTAATCTATTAGCAAATTCTTTCCAGAAATTAACATTTTTAGTTAAATCGCTAGAATAGTCGAAATCAACAGTGACTTGTTCCATTTTTTCTTCATCATAATATGTTCTTTCACCAGTATCAGAAATAATAATATCACCAGCAAAATCATCAACCTCATCACGCATGTAAATATGTTTAACAGCGTCTAATCTAAAACCATCTAGTCCAAAACCTAGCCAATACAAAGCCATGTTAATAACTAAATCTCTTGTTGATTGACAATCATAATTTAATTCCGCCATATCGGAACCAAACTTACCATAATAATAATATTTAGATTCACCATCTTTATACCAATCTGGATGATCTTCAACATTTACTTGAACATAATTGCCATTTTGATATAACCAAACTTTATCGCCTTCAAATTTCCAATGATACATGTCACGATAATTAATTTCATTACCAAATTCATCATGACCAACTTCTCCAAGTTGAGATTTTTCAAACCAAACATTGTTTTTAGAAGTGTGGTTTATAACTAAGTCCATCAAAACTTTCATTCCTTTTTGATGTGCTTTATAAATTAATTCACGATAATCATTAATTGTGCCAAATTTAGAATCTACTTCATAAAAATCGGTAATATCATAGCCATGATAAGATTCGCTAGCTTGAATTGGCGTTAGCCATAAAACTTGAACACCTAAATCTTCTAAATAATCTAATGAATTAATAATTCCTCGAATATCTCCTAAACCATCACCATTGCTATCTTTAAATGACGCAACAAAAATTTGATATCCAACACCTAATGATTCAAACGAATCAGCGGTAGAAGAAACACCATAAATACTAGAAGAAGAATCCACATTTGTTTCACTTCGATATTGACCAGTTGTATCTGTTACTATCGGATTAGTGGTAGCTTCATCACTATAAGTGAAAGTAAATTGTTTTACCATTCCTTGAATACAATAAATGTGAACATATCCTTTTTTAGCTAGTTCAACATCAAAATCAGTAATATAGGTATTTGAACCGCCATCACTTGTCCAATGGCTTCCACCACCCATACTATTTTGATCGATAATTAAAAAACCTAATCTTGTCGCACCTGATAAAGAAACTGGTTCACCAGTTCTTCCACCTAATAAATCAGTGCGATTTAAATCAATATCCATAACGCGACCACTTTGGTCGATAGATTGTCCACTTCCTCCAATATCATTCATCCACGAAGTAGACATTTCATAAAAGACATCTTGAACAGTTTGATTGGAAGCACCCCAAAGTGTTCCTTCTGAATCAATTGGGGCGTTTTGCCAAAGCCAAATTGCATAGTTATTATATTCCTCCATCGTTGCATTATCTCTTCGATAGTGAATATATAAATGACCTGGTTCTGACCAAGTATCAGTCCAAACATCATAATCATCCACCATTGTGGTGGAAATTGGCGATTCAGATGTTGTGCTTGTAATAACGCTAGTTGTCGTTCCACTTGTCGTGGAAGATGTTGGATTATCTGGCGTACAACTAGTAACTGTTAGGGTCAACATTAATAATGATATTAATAAATATTGTTTTTTCATATAGACTCCTTATTCAACATAATCCCAAATGCCATATAAAGTTAAGACAGGAGGATAAATATTAGGAGGAATTAAATCATTTTCAAAATCCCATAAATCATCTTCTGTCACTATTAATGGTTTTGTTGACCAACCAATAAAAGTATTAAATTCTTCGTATTTTGACACTGGATCAGCTGGTTTATCTGTAATTAATTCATTGGTTTTACCTTTACCAGAATAATATGTTTCACCAGCATAACTTTCATAAATACTAGCATAATAATAAATTGTTATATCTTGAATTATAACGTTAGTTGTTGAAGTAGTTGTACTTGTTGTTTGAGAAGTGTTTGTGCTACCACTAGTAGTTATTTGACTAGTGGATGTAACATCATTATTTACACAACTTGAAACCAACAATGTTAAAGGAAGTAATGCTAATAATAATTTATTTTTCTTCATAATTATTCACTCCTTTCACTTACATCTTAAATATGGCGAATTGTCTTGCACCCATTGAAATTCGACCATTACCATAAGTAATACCATCCATCTCGCTTGTGTTTTGAGCGGAATTATAAACTAATTGTGCTTGCCCTACTTCTGACCAGCTAATATCACCAGCAATTCTTCCAGTAAAGAAAATCCAATAACAATCACCAGTATTTGGCTCATCACCTGTATAGAAGTAAACGCCAATCATAGTTGCACCATTAGATTGTGATTCATCATCGTTATTATACCAAGCTGACATATGATCAGGTGCACTTGGGAAAGACATATGACCGGTAAATTGTTTTCTTGCTTGGAACAATCTTACAAATCCTTGATAAACTTCATAAACACTGACATCTTGTCCTTGATATTCAATATTTATTTTACGATCGTATTTAAATGAATTAGTTTCATCTGAACTACGATAAGAGTTATGAGAAATAATTTTTCCAAACATTGTTACTTCGCTAGTGGCTGTCACAACACTTGGATCTTCAGAATAAGTTGGATATTCTGGGTAAGGACGTACTTCATATGATTCGTTATCAGGATTAACTTCTTTACTTCTAAATAGTTCTTCACCACCTTGAATAAAAGCGATGCCTTGTGAAAACGCTACACTAGCATGTGCTGCTAAAGATGCATAAGTAACATCTAATGGATTAGGTTCAAGACTAGCTGGTGGGTTTTGAGATGTCGTGCCAGTATAATCAGCAAGAGTATAATTTAATTGATCAAACAAAGCATAATTATCATGACATGAAACATAATTTACTGTTTGATATGGATTGGCACCAGGAGCATATGTATTAGTACCTTTAATCATATCAGCAACATAATTAGCGTTGTTGCCATCTCTTCCTTGGGCAATGAATCCCCAACTAGGATAAGCGTTATTGGTTCCCCAACCACCATCATTACCACCTCTAACGCCATTTCTTCCAGCGTCATTAAATCCGCCTAAATGGCCAGGTGATGTTTCACTAGCGTATAAATCTGAATAAACGTGGCTATTATCGGTTCCAACAGTGCCTTCTTCACCACCATAACCACCACTTGTCCATCCTTCACCATACACAACAAAGTCTTTATCAATGTTATATAAAGTGTCTTTAACTTCACGCATCGTTTCAGTATCAATAAGACCCATTAAATCAAATCTATAACCTTTAATCTTATATTCTGTTGCCCAAAATACAACACTATCGACGATGAATTTACGCATCATCGTGGATTCTGTTTTCACTTCATTTCCACATCCAGCACCATCTTTATAATATCCATCTTCTGTCATTCTAAAATAATAGCCTGGCATAATCTTTTGGAAATTGGAAGATGTTACACTGCTAACATGGTTATAAACAACATCCATAATGACGCGAGTATGGTTATCATTAAGAGCGTATGCTTTGATTAATTCTTTAAATTCTTTAACACGAACTTCACCATTGTATGGATCAGATGAATAACCACCTTCCACGACATTATAATTTAATGGATTATAGCCCCAGTTAAATGAAACATTAGCTTCATTATTAGATTGATCAAATACTGGAAGAATTTGAATTGCATTAACTCCTAATTCTTCAATATGATCAAAACCGGTAGTTACGGTTATTCCATCTTCACTATATGTTGTACCTTCTTCATAAAAAGCTTGATATGTTCCAGGAGTGGATGTTCCATTCCAAGTATCATCCATTGTTAAATCACGAATATGAATTTCATAAACCGCAAGGTCACTTGGAGCATTAATATCAAATCCTTCTTGACCGTCCCAAACAAGTGGAACTTCATCCCATCCATCTGGATCGGTCGTATCAAAATCTAATATCATTCCTCTTTCGCCATTAATTCCTGCTGATTTAGCGTATGGATCAACGACTTCATTTTGACCTTGGTTATTATAAACATAATATGTGTAATATTGGCCGTTTAAATCTCCTTCAACTTCGCACGACCAAACACCACCAGCCATATAATTCATACGATATAATTTATATGAGTCATTAATCATAGAACCACCTGTTGGATCTAAATAACGAGGTGTACCAGTTCTATATATTCTTAATTCAACACGTGCAGACATTGGTGACCAAAGTCTAAATGTTGTTTTCTCTTTTGTATAAATTGCACCTAATTGACCATCGTAGGTGTAATATTTTTCAAATCTTTCATCGCCATATAATAAATCATAATCAACTGGTCGAGTTTTTGGTCGATCAGGATAATTGACAAATGAACAGCGAACTTGATATACCACTGACGGAGGCATATGGTATTGGAAAGATATGGTAATTGTCGAACTTGGTTCACTGACAGTTGCGCTTAATATGGCATAACTTTCATAACGAGAACTTTGTTCATTTAAACCTAGATTGTAATAACCGGGAGTCAAAGCATAAACTGTATAACCACTAATAGGACCAGTTGCTCTTACTTCGATTGTTTTCCAATCAATAAACTTAGCATATGTTACTTTATCACCTAAAGTTTCTTCTTGGGTTGCAAATACATCAATACTACCACCCGTTCCATCGATAGCCCACACTTCTAAATTGCCTTCTTCATCAGGTGGAAATTTATCATATTCGATGGTGGTATCTGTCGATTGACCTGCCCAAGTATTCATTACTTTGATAATAAAATAAAAAGTATCATGACTTGGAAAATCTCTTTTTGGATAAAGAGTAATATACATTCCAAAATCATCAACGCCATCAGCTTCTAATTCGACACCATCTAAACCGCCAGCCCAAACATAAAATCTTTTCGTATCATATGATGTTGGTGGATCCATTTGATAATGGATTGTAAGAGTTTCTGGAATGTTAATTGTCTCTTCTTCAGAGGCATAACGTGGTCCTAAATATTCACCTTTAGGATCATCGCTAAATTGTGCTATGACTTGTTCATCTTCTTTTGAAAGTGTTTCTGGATTTGTATTTGCACAAATCCCGATTGTCATGACTAACAAACTTAGTAAAGCTAAATGTCTTGCTTTCATAAATGTTGCTCCTTAAAAATAATATGTATATTTCATTATGTTCTAGTTAATAAAATTAAATGTCGCCTTTGCAATACAACCAATAAATAATCGCACCTGGCCAGAAAAATAGAATAAGAATAATAAATATTGCCATATTCATTTCTTCTCTTTGTTTTTTAACTGGTGTTGGACCTTGATTAGTATTGTAATTATTATTTGGAATATAATAGGGATTTTGATTATAACAATATAAGCAGTTTGGATTGTTTTCATTTAAAATAGCACCACAATGCTTGCATTCGTTTATGTTTGGATTATCATCTATAATAACAACATTTTCATTTTCTAATTTGTTTAGTTGATTAATGTCTTCTTTTAAAGCTCTAATTTCTAAAACTGTATAATTTATTAATCCTAAACCAACTTTATTAAAATGTTCGATATAATGTGTCTTTAATAATTCGGTAATGTCATTAATATGATTTTTAATATCTTGATAAACAATATTATTGTCAGTTAGATATTTGATAATAATATCTTTTAAAGACAAATTAATTTCCCGATTAGCGTAAATTGTCAAAGATTGTCTTAAAATTGTACCTTGACTTAAAAAACGATTTAACAAAGAATTTAAAAATGTTTGATAATCATTAATTTTAAAAGAAAATTGCCCTCTTGTTCTTAAATGCAATAAAACTTCTTTATGTTTTATATCGTTTATATCAATTGTTTCTTTGCTGCCCCATAATCCAGAAAAAGTCGAATTTAAATTGTTAATAAAATAAATGGAAAATGGGAGAGGATTATCTGTCTTTTTATAACTTGTAATTGAATCAATAAGCACATCATCTAGTACATAATTACCATTAGATAAAATTTTAATAATCTTATTTGTTTCATCGCAAATTAAAACACTTTGATTTTCATCAACATAAATTTTACTACCATAAGTATAATCTCTTGGAGAATATTTTGCTAAAATCCAATCATTAAAATCATTTTTGTAAGTGATCAATTTTTTATTTGACATATTTACCTCGCTTTTATTATTTATTACTATGTTTTTTCTTTTTAAGAATAACTGCGACTATGATAATAGCAGTTACACTACTTGCAATAACTAATGATATCATACAAATGAGGATTTGAGTATCATTAATGTTGTTATATAAATATGGCGCTAATAACAAATCAACACCTCTTGACATGAAGTCAGGATATTCGCTCGCACCATATTTTTGAATAATATAATCATATCTTTCCACACATAAAGCAATATCATCACTTCCACTGCCAGCAGCGGTTTTAAATAATTGTTTATCTTCCGCGGATAGCGTCATAAACAAACTGCTTAAATTATTCCAAACCTCTTTACTTGGTGCACTATTACCACTTGGATCACAAACTAAATCATTTAAAAAGTCAGTTGCGAAGTCACTAGCGCTATAAGATTGTTCCACTAATTTATATAATTGGATAGCAGATTGGTTTTGATAACTAGCTGACTTGTAATATCTAAATCCAGACCAACCATTATTAAAACGCAAATGAGCACTTGAAGATACAATATCAGTTGAATTGCCAGCATAAGAAATTGAATTAGAAGGTGCTGGTGAGGAAGAAACATCAATTCGATTATCGTTTTTACTACTATAAATGTATTTTGTTCCATCATAACAAATATTGTATGCACCACTTGTTCCACTTATCTCAACAGCATAACTTGCCGCGTCAGTATCGCTTATAACACCATCATCAATAGAAAATTCAACATAATTGCCAGATGAATTAACATTATCCACTCCTGGATTAAAAACATAACCTAAACTATTAGAAGATTCATAAACGATTAAATAAGTTCCATTATAATCATTTAATTGACTATCAACTTTTTCAAAACTTCCACTTACAGCAGAACTGCTTACGACATTAATTGTCGCTGTCGCAGTAATATTGCTATCCATTAAAGATGTTGCTTTAATAGTGGCGCTTCCTTGTCCAATACCTCTAACTAAACCTGAAGCATTAACACTAGCAACACTTGGATTTGATGATTCATATTTAACACTGCTACTCGCATTACTAGGAGTTGGAGTAATTTTTAATTGCAATGTTTCATTAATTTTAATCGTTTCAAAATTTGGAGAAATAGCAATGCTTTCTAAAACAATGGCTTTGCTAACTGTAATATTACAAGATGCTGTTAATAAATCACTTCCAAAATATGATTGCGCGGTTATGACTGCATTTCCTTCACTGACCGCAGTTAATAAACCATCGCTATCGACAGTAACTACATCATTATTATTTGAAGAATAATTAACATCAATATCTGGATAACCATTCACATAAGCATCTAATTGATATTGCTCACCAACTTGTAATGATAAATTTGAAGGCATGATAATGCTATCGCCATCACCCCAAATATAATTAGCAAATTCTGGATGATCCACAAATGGATTTCGATTACCCTGATTTTCATAAACAGCGTTATTACGGAAAATATCACGATCAGTAACTGAATATGTATTATGCCAATCTAAACATGTTTCCACACTATCAAAAATATCAGTAATTTCATAATCATAATAAATACAGCAATACATGACAGCACGAGCGACTTCCCCTTTCGCATCATCACATGGTTCAAAATAACTGCCTGCCGTATAACAATCTCTTGCTACTCCATAAGTTTTCACTTGATTTGCTGAAGTATGTGCTACTTCACCAAAATGTTTGCTTCCTCTAATATTGTTAATATAACCTTCGCAAGCAAAAATATTGTGATTATCAGTCTTAGAATTTGGAAAAGCAGTTTGTGTAAAAATATGTTCTCTATTCCATGTTGTAGAAGAATAACTACCGCCAGCATGAGCACTCTTATCAAATAACACTCGGCTATATAAACAAATTACTTTATCATTATATCCTTTGGCTTCATCTGCATCTTCATATCTACCCCAATCATAACTTTTTGAACGAGGATTATTAAAAGACGCTAATTCGTTACGAAGTTCATCTCCTGTCAAATTTAAACAATCATCATAATAACCATTAGGATAATCGCTAACTTGCTCACCACTGTAAGCATAAGCACTTTCTATTGAATCATATTTAACAATTGAACTTGTCGCTGATGACACAATAGAAAAGGCAAACGCTACTAATAAGAGCAACTTCGTTACTGATATTGTTTTCATATTAAAATTTTCTCCTTTGTAGTTTTATATTATGTTAAAACCCTACGATTATTAGTATAGCAAATTTAAAAGAAATAGGATTTTCAAATAAAAGAAAGTAAACAAAATTTTAAAATAGTTGAATAAAATCAAAGAAAGTTTATAAAGATTATTTGTCTTGTTTTTGAATATTATCAAAATGTAATTTAAGTCTTATTAACTAAATAAGAACATTATCTTAATAAATCACAGCTTCACCAGATTCAATTAAATCATAGAACCAGTATATGTATCCAATTAATTGATCATAGGTCATCAAACCTTTGCCTATTGCTACTTTAAAATATTTAAATCCAAAATCATTAAACACTTTTTCTGTAATCAAATGTGCAAAGTCTTCATAACTATATGTGCCATATAATGCTATGTTAGCATTCATAGAATCTAAATCGTAAACGTGATTCTCATCATATTCAAAGATGTTATAAATACCATACAATACTGTTGTTATATTTAATAATCCATTTGCGACACTATTTTGATTTTCACTACTTATAACTGTATATGAATTCGTTTCCTTATTGACTAATTTTGCATCAATTAAAGTAACATATTTATTTTGACCATTATCGTATTTAATAAATTCATCTCCAATGTATGATTTGTAATTATCGTATGTAAAATCTACATATCGATTTAAAGTAGCGTCAAACAATCCATGATTTTCGATAAATCCAATATATGAACCATCATCAAAATATAATTCCATGACTTTGTATGTACCTTTACCATGGTCCACTAATAAAGCAATAGGTTTATATTCATACTCGCCAGTAAAATGGTTAAAAGTTAATATTAAATCTTCTTTGGTCAAATTTTCTACTGCCTTTGGTCCGTGATTTGTATTAATAATAGTACCAGATTCAAAGCAAGGTTGATTTTTTACTATGATTGTTAAAGTAAATGTGCGAAAAGTTTTAGTTAAGTCATCAGTAACAGTAACAGAAATGGTTTTGTTGGCGCCACTTGAAAAGCTTCCGCTTGCCTTAGTAGAATCAGAATCATCAGGCGTTATTGAAGTTGGAGTCCACTCAATGGTGTAATCAGATTGATTTGCAGTAACATCTTCGCCTTTTGTATTATAAATTTTAATTTGGAAATTAATACTGTAAGTACCTTGTTCGAATTCAACATTGCCATTATTTTCGGCGTCTTGCCAGCGACCTTTATCAACTTGATATAACAATTTTGTGTGGCTTAAATCATAGTGTTGCTTTTTTGATGGGGTAATTACAAATTCTAATTCTTCATTTGTTGAATTAAATAAGTGAGAGTAATTAAGAATATCATCTATTACAATATTGCTTACTGTTGTATTGCTTACTGTGATACTGTCTATGTTTACAATGCTTGCAAATGAAATTGTATCTCCTTCAAAAACGGTAATTTCTGATGGTTTATCGTAGATTTGTTCATATCCTTCCGCGGTTATAACTTTTACTTGATATGATGGTTCGTAAATATAGTATCCATCTTGAGCTATATTCTCGGTTGTAAATTTAACTAGTTGAGATGCTCTAAACAAAGGCGTGATTTCAATATTTATATCACTATCAGACACAACAAATCTCTCGTTTAATATATTTTGATATGCTACCCCATTAATACTTACTGATGAATAATTATTAATACTTTCAAAATAAACAATTTCTCCTGGATAAACAGCGATTGAACTAACAGTCTCATCATATTGAGTAATCCTTCCGCCAGAATCAACATTTAAAACATAATGAACATCCATAGGTTGTTCTCCAGATTGAGATTCATTATCAATCGAGATATTAACATATTTTGGTTCTATTTTTTCCCAACAATAGCTTCCATTGTAATTTATCCATTGATAGGTAGAATTTATTGCTAAATTAGTATTACTAATATCGTTTGAATCATTAATCACATCAGCATTCGCAGATTCTGTTACAGAAAATAATGTTGGTTCCGTTGCACCAATGCCAGGAACCAAGGGCCCCCAATCTCCATAACTAACAACTTCTTTTACAGTGACAGCAGAGTCATTGTTAACTATTATTTTAGAACCAGCATTTCCGTCACTAGAAGCTTCTATTTTGCCACCAAAGGCACTATTGATAATTACCGTGCCATTATTAATAAACTTTGCAGCAACATTTTTATTATTAGAATCGTAAGCAACAATTGATTGGGATGAATTATTTGGATTTATAGCTGACTCCAATACAATAAATTCGTTATTAAAATTTACTGTTGCATCTTTTCCAACAACAACAGATGACCCAGGAAGCAATTGTACTTTTTCATTAATATTGATATTTCCACTATTTATGTTCAAATGAAAAAAATTAGAAAATGGTATAAAATAATCTGAACTATCAATGGTAACAGACCGCCCAGCATATTCCAAATCTATTAAAAAAGATTCAAAATTATAATCCCCATTAATGTTTATATCGATAATATGTTTATTTTTATTGGTGGTTAAATTGTTCTCATTGGATGTTACATCAGTATTTTTCCATGATACATATTCCTCAGAAGAAGAATTGTTTTGTGCCATTATTAACCCCGTTTCTTTATTTTGACTGCTAATTATTGTACCTTCTTCATACATGTCTCCAGCTCTATTTCCATAAAGCCACACCATTCCTTTAAATAATGACCCGGCAAAAAAATTAATCACCGGTGCGATTTGACAAGAATCAAAATAATTAAATGGAAATACAATTGGGTCAGGATATATTAAATTTCCGTTACTGCTTGCTGATGACCAATCATAAACTACCAGTTGTTGCCAAAGACCGCCAGAACTAAATACATTAATTTTGCTACCATTGTTGTCAGTTGTCTCTTTGATAAATCCATAATTATAAATTTTGCCGTGGCAATCAATAATGGCGTTTTCTCCCATTGTTAAAACAACACAACTATCCGCAGTTGCACTTTGTGGACTTCCGCTTCTTCTTGAACCGCCAATATACATCGCACCACCATCTTTAATCGTTATTGTGGCTAAACCATTAATCGGAGAAATAGTTACGTTATTTTTAATATTATCTTTTTTTTCACTTCCAAATCCTGAGGATGCACTATCGTGACCTGTAATACTCATTCCACGATCTGCTTCATTGGTAAGTGTCTTTCCATCATATGGAAAATTTAATGTAACATTTTCGCCAACTATACATGGAGTGTCAATAACAGGATTAGTGCCCGGTATAACATATACAGTCGATTTTCCATTTCTTAAGTTAGCTGCCGCTAAAGCATATTCAACACTTGCATAATATTGTCCTGTTTCATCAATATATGCTTCAGCTTGCGAAATTTTATCTACAGTTGGGATTGCATTTTCATTAGGCACTCCGTTAGTGTCGTAAATAGTAATAATAAAAGATGCACATCCTACAGCAATAGAAAATAAAGAAAGTAAAATAGGCAAAATTAAGTTAGCAAATCTTTTTTTAACCATTTCTTACTCCTTCAATCATTAATGAAAAATTAGGTATTGTATTTATACTTCCTATTATTGTTTCAAAATTGGTTGTACTATTTATGATAAATTCAAAAGATACAGATGTTTTTAAAATATTGGTCGTATTAGCTGTCGATATTTGAATATTACCAGTAGTAATTGTTTTTGTATCACTATATTGCGTGTCAATACTATTTTCAGAGTTTCCTATTTTATAATTAACATCGAAATTATTAGTGGATTGATTAATAAAAATACCATCTCCGTGTTCTGTTAAATAAAAAGACAAAAGAATATGGTCCCCATTTATAAAATATGAAGCCTTTTCTAAATCGATATCTAAATAATAAGTGATATAGCCTTTGTTAGATATTAGACCATCATCATTTATAAAACCGCTTCTACAAATGGTAAAACTTGTATATCCATTATAGTGCGTGCTTTTGTCAAGAACACAAAAGTCATTAATTACATCTCCAACATTTATTTGTCCATTAGATACATTTGCTGTGTTAGAAGAAACTAAAAAACTAGCAAATCCACCAGAAATTAAAGATAAAGATATTAAAAATAGTAACCCTCCCCCATGGAGATGCTTGGATAGAATTTTAAGCAAAGTTTTTTTAAAGTTTTCTTTCATAATTGTCTGATTGATATTTTACATACAATGTAAAAATAATGCAAGTTCAAGCAAACCTTGAAATTATAAGTGTCTAAAAAAGCGTCCATATATAGCGGAATATTCTTAGACATTGTTTATTTTGTCTAAATAAAAAATATAATTCTTTCTTATAACAAAATTATTGTTTCCATTAGATACAATTGTTAGTTGATTGTTTTCATATTTTAAAATGATAATGCTAGTTACACGATCTCTTATCACACAAGAATTAATGCTATGTGAACCTTCAACTTCGAAGGCAAGGATTCGGTTGTGGCGTATAAACGAGTTAACGCCCCCCCGTCAAGAAATAATTGAATAAGCTTGAACAGTTGCGGACTTTTCCACGTTTCAGGTTGTGCATATCGTGCAATTGGGGCTTACAAAAATCAAGTAACAATGAAGTGCTATTAATAAAGTAGACATCCATCATAAATTAGTAGACTCATAAAAAGTATAAATAGACAGTAAATTACAATCGGTAGTAACAAGATTAATATTAGTAAACTATAAAATTCAAAAGTGGATAGTTTAATTAGAAATTAAGAAAATATTTATAAAGGAGATAAAATAATGAAATTTACAAGAGAACAAAGATTAGAAATTGGACGAAAAATATACGTTGGAAAAATAACTAAAACAGAAGCATCAATTACATATAATATTGATCCTTCAACAGCTAGAGCTTATATGAGATATTATAGAGACAAAAACGGACTACCGCCGAGGAGCAATGGAATAGAAGTGTGAGTGCTTCCAAGAGCAAGGGCGTGGTCGAAGCGAAACAAGCATAATATATGTGAAACAAATAGGCAAAATATGTGATACAAAATCGAGCGATAATGATTGATTTTGTTTCACATGGCAAGTATAATAGAACTATGGAAAACGATTTTTTGGATACAGTAACTCTTATAAAAGAGTATAACACCTATAACAGACAATTACAGTCGCTGTTGTGGGGAGCAATCGAAATCCGTGAGCAAAGCGGTTCAAGGTATATTTATTTGCATAAGAGGCAAGGTGGAATACCGCGCACGGAGTATGTAGGCGAGTATACCGATGATTTATACAACGACTTGCTTGCAAACAACGAGAAAGCGAAAGCTATAAAAAAAAGTTTACGTAATTTAGCAGCAAAGCTCAAACGTAAAGGGCGGACTCCAACCGATTTATCGGAAAAGGTCAAGTTGAATATTGACTTTGCAAAACGTAACCTCGTTGACACAATTTATAAGCAGGCGGTTTTGGAAGGCATAGCGGTAACATTCTTGGAAACCGAAACCATTATCGAGGGCGGTAAGGTCGCGGGCATTTCTGCGGATGATATTCAAAAGATTAATAACCTAAAACACGCTTGGCAATTCACGCTTGATGAGGGTGTAATCACTTCGCCGTCCGATTATAGTGTACTTTGCTATATAAACAGGATCGTAGAAGAAGGGTTTTACTATAATGCGGGAATTTTGCGAAGTGTTCCTGTATCGATAGGCGGAACGAAATGGAAACCAGATCTTCCGATAGAAAGTCTTGTGAAAGAGCAACTCAGCGATGTGTTGTCGATAGAAGATGTTTATGAAAGAGCATTGAATGCATTACTATTTGTAACGAAAAAGCAGCTTTTTATAGATGGCAACAAGAGGACAGCGGTAATTTTTGCAAATCATATACTAATATCGAACGGAGCAGGAATAGTCGTTATACCCGAAGACAAAGTCGGTGAGTATAAAAAGTTGCTTATCCATTATTATGAAACCGATAAAAAAGCGGAAATAATCGACTTCCTATATACGCATTGCCTAACAAAAATATAGTATGTAAGGCAGCGAAAAAACACAATTAAATAGGTCGTCTGCTTTAGACAAGTCGGTAAACTGAATACGTCTTTGACCATAAAGATAACCAAATTCAAATCTTTCGCTTTCAAATCTTTTATTAAACTTTTTTTCTACCATATGGATAAATAGACAGCGTTTTACTAACTACGTTGTTACTATTGCTATAAATTAGTTTTGTTTTTTATCAATTAATATAATCGCATTAAAAATAGTTGATTAATTTTTATGCCATTTTATTTCTTCGATGTTATGTTTTTTTAAATATTCATTGCATAAAATAAAATGATTGTTATTAAACCATCCACCTTTATTTGCGCTTAATGGAGATGGATGATTAGCTTTCAAAATTAAATGATTTGGGTTATTTAAATATTTTGCTAATCCTTTCGCATATCCTCCCCAAAGCATAAATACAATTGGTTTATCTAAATCATTGACAAATTTTAAAACATCTTGAAAAAATAAATCATATTCCTCTCTTTTATGAGATAATGGCTTTCCTTTCTCTACACTTAAAATAGAATTTAATAACAAGCATCCTTGCGTTGCTAAATATGTTAAGTCTCCATCTTGTTTAGACATATCGACATGATATTCATTTTCTATTTCTTTATATATGTTTATTAATGAAGGGGGCAGTTTTACACCACTTCTAACAGAAAAACATAATCCCATAGCTTGATTAGGTTCATGATATGGATCTTGCCCAATAATAACAACTTTTAAATTAGAAACAGGCGCTAATAAAAAAGCTTTAAACATTTCGTTTCTAGGGGGATATATTATTTTATTTTTATATTCTTCATCTAAAAACATTTTTAAACTTTTCGAATATTCTTTTTCTTTAATTTGTTTAAAAAAATCATTCCATGTTAATTCCATATGAGATAATTTTATCATTTTTATTCGTTTATTTATAAAATAGATTAAATAAATTATAATTTATTATTAGATATGAAAATTTTAATCGTATTTAATCATCCAGCTCCTTATAAAGTTGATTTATTTAATCAAATTAATAAAGAATTGCCAATTGAGGTGATTTTTGAGCGATCAAAAGCTAAAAATAGAGATAACAAATTTTACTTTAATAAAAAAATGAATTTTAAATACCAAATCATAGATAAAGGTAATTTTTCTGATGAAAATTCTTTTTCTTTTAAAATTAAAAACATTATAAAAAATAATAATTATGATTTGATTGTTATGAATGGTTATTCTACTTTAAGTGAAATGATAACGATAAATTATTTAAATAAAAAACATATTCCCTGGGTTCTTATGATAAATGGTGGAATTATTAAAAATGATAATTATTTTAAAAAATTAATCAAAACACATTATATCTCTACTGCTTCATCTTATTTATCTCCATGTCCTGAAAGTGATAAATATTTAAAATATTATGGTGCTGAAAATAAAATTTATAATTATCCATATTCTACGATTTATGAAAATGAAATATTAGATAAACCAATTAATTCCAAAGAAAAGCAATTATTAAAACAAGAATTAAACTTGCCCGGTAAAAAAGTATTTATTGCTCCTTGCCAATTTATAAAAAGAAAAAATAATGAGTTTTTGCTGGATATTTTTAAAGATTTACCTAATTATTTTCTTCTTTTAGTTGGCAGTGGAAAACTTTTAAATAATTACAAAACATTTATCAAAAAGCATAATTTAAATAATGTTAGGATAATTGATTATTTATCTAAACAAGATTTAATAAAATATTATCGCGCAAGCGATGCTTTGATTAACTTGTCTAAAGAAGATATTTATTGTCATACGATTAATGAAGCTCTTGGTCAAGGCATACCATGTATTGCATCGAATTGTATTGTAAGCGCTAATCACTTAATAAAAGATGGCATTAACGGTTATGTTGTTGATTTAAAAAGCAAAAAAGACATTGTTAATGCCATGAATAAAGTTGATAATAATATGTCAATTAATTGTTTAAAAATTGCAAAAGAAAATACAATTGAAAAATCAGCAGAAAAAATAATTAAAATATTTAAAGAGTTAGTAAAATGAAAAAGATAATTTATATCACTACAACAATGAATGAAGAAGACTATGTTGATTATATGGAATATTGGAAAATTAAACCAAATCCATCGAATCAAAATTTTCATAATAAATTCATTCGTTCATTAGCGATAAATAATTTTGTTGATGTAATAAGTATTCGTCCCTTTTCAAGAAATTTGTGTTCATTAAAAAGATTGCCTAAAGATATAAAAATTGAAAATAACATAACTTGGCATTACTTATCAATAGCTAGAAACGTATTTATTAGAATTAATTCTTGTCTTAGACAAATTTATCAGCTCATTAATGAAATCGCAGATAAAAATACGATCATTTTTACTGACACTATTAACATGAGTATTGTTTATTATCTAAAACATGTCTTGAAAAAGAAAAAAATTCGTGTCGTTGGATTATTAACTGATTCTCCTTCAAATATATCAAATACAAGAAAGTCATATACAACATTCATATTAAACAATACAAACCAATATGATGCATATATTGCACTGACACGAGAATTAAATGATTTATATAACACGAACAATAAACCATATTTAGTCAACGAGGGAATTGTTGAAGAAAAACATACTTTTGAAAAAGACAAATTAGCGATTAAATATTTCTTCTTTGCGGGTGCGATAATGGAAAGATATGGAATATATAATCTAATTGAAGCATTCAAAAAAATAAATATTAAATATCCTAATTATTATTTATTAATTGCTGGACATCACGCTGATGAACAATATTTATTCAATAAAATAAAAGATTGCCATAATATTCGATACTTATACACTTTAAGCTATGATGATGTTTTATATTATGAAAAATATGCAGTTGCAAATATAAATCCTCGTCCATTTAGTGAAGATTTAGATCACTTCTCTATTCCAAGCAAAACATTAGAATATTCTTGTAGTGGAACTATAACAATATCGGTTAAAAATTCTAAATTAATTAAATATTTTCCACAGGAAATTGTCTGGTGCAAATCATCAAATATCGACGATTTATATGAAGCAATGGAAAAAGTAATTACTAATGATGATGAATTAAATAAAGAAATAGCTACAAAAGCTAAAGAAATTGTCTTAGATAATTTTTCATTAGAAGCTGTTAATAAAAAAGTTAACGACTTTTTAGAAAAGGTTTTTAAAGATGAACAATAACATTCGCGTTAATGTAATTATAAATTTAATCCGAACAGTAGCGTTAACGATACTATCATTTATTACTTTTCCTTATGTTTGTCGTGTATTAGGTGATGATGTTTTTGGGGCGTATACTTGGGCAAATACCTTTGTATACTATTTTTTAATTTTAGCAAAAATTGGTATTCCAAATTTAGCTATCCGCGAATGTGTTAAAGTAAGAGATAATAAAGAACTTCTATCAAACAAAGCACAAGCTTTCTTTATTTTACAAGGTATTGCAACTTCTTTATCTTTTGGCTTTATGTGTATTTTTGTTTTTTCTGTTCCACAGCTTTTTGATGTCAAAGGTATTATATTTTTATTATCTTTAAATTTTATTACTGGAGCTTTTTCATTTGAATGGATTTTTATTGCCTTAGAAAAGCAAGTTTATATGTCGATAAGATCAATATTGGTTTTAACATTAAGTGCAATTTTAATTATTGTGTTAGTTAAAAATCCTGATGATGTATATATTTATGCTTTAATTACCGCTGGATTAACATTAATTATTTCAATTGCTAATGTCATATATTTAAAAGGCAAAATATCTTTTTTAAAAACAATGCCATATAATTTCAAACAATATTTTAAGCCTTTATTAACATTATTTTCTCTTTCAATGGTTTTGGCTTTATATAATCAAAGCGATACTTTTATTTTAGGCTTTTTAGATACAAACAAAACTGCGGTCGCATCATATTCTGTTGGTATTAAAGGAATAGATATAATTATTGCAATAATTGCTAACCTTTCCACGGTATTCATACCTCGAGCAGCACATTTATATATCCAAGAAGATAAATCCTATTTTCGTCGTTTATTAAAATATTCAATTAATATTTGTTTATTTATTGTTTTGCCAGCAATTGTAACTATGTCAACATTATCTAACCAAATATGTACCTTAATCGCCGGAGAACAAGGTTATGATGGCGCGGATATCGTTTTAATATCTCTTTCATTTATGATGTTAACATATTCGATTGGTGATATTATTTATGGCCAAATACTTTTGCCAGCAAAAAAAGAAAAATATTATTTGTTTTCAATATTAATTGCTACTTTATTAAATATTGGCTGTTCGTTAATATTCGGTTTATTTATTTTCAAAGATTCTCCACATATCGGTGTTGCGATTTCAACAATGATAATTGATGCCTTACTATTATTTGCATTAATCGCTATGTCGTTTGATTGGATTAAAAAAGCTTTATTTAACATTAATACATTAAAACTACTTATCGCAAATGCAATAATATGTGTCGCAAGTATTTTGTTAGTTATTGTTTTCCCAATAGAAAATTTATACGCTGAACAACTAAGCATTACTAATAGTTACATACTCACACTTGCTGTTGTTGTGGCTATTGACGCCATCATATATCTATTGACATTATTTTTCTTAAAAGAGGATTTAGTAATGTCTTTTTTTAAAAAGAAAACTGTAAAATAAAAACAACATCAAAATAAAATAATATTATTGCAAAAACTAAGTATTTTTAATTTATTTATTAATAACTGATATAAAACAATACATTAAATTTCCAAGTATTATTGTTTGATGAAAAATAAGTACTAACATAACAATCAATTGCAAATAAAGGTTCATTATCATCATCATAAATGATTTGATAATAGTTATCATATTCTGCTGTTGAATTTGCACTATCGAGTAAATAATTTTTTGCTAATAGTTGACTAATAAAATCTTCAATACAGGCAATTGATACATCTTCTTCATCGTGGCTAGTATTATATTCGCAATGAATATCAATATCAACATAAGGGTATCCATTAAACGTATAACATGCATAAGATACATTATTTAAATACATTGGTTCAAACTCAAACAAAGAAGCATATTCGCGATCTAACATTAATAAATCAGATATTAAAATTGCATCTTGATTATTTTGATTAGGCCATGATGTAGAAAGATATTTTGTATCAATATAAGCATCTACAGTTAAACAAGATAAATTATCATCATAATAAATATTTAAATAAAAACGCGAATTAATAGTGCTGGTATTATCTAATTGTTTATATAAATAATAAATTTTTTCTTGCTCACTATTTGCTGTTTGTAATTCTTTATCTATAACAAAAGTTTCACCATAATTTGTTAAAACAAAATTATAATAGTCATCAACTATTTCCACGTTAGCGGTTTCATAAGTTAACGCTAAAACATTCGTGGTGAAATAATATGTTAACAAATAATTGCTAGTGGAAACTTGTGATGAACTAGTATATAAGGATATTGATGTATAAAACAAAGAAGGATCAAATGGTATTATATTGCCTTCACCTAAATAATCATTCATCAATAACAAATCACTTTCGGTCCAATCATAAACATAGTTATTAGATGTTGACGTATTGCTATTTTGATCACACCCCGCTAATAGACCAAGAAGAACAGGAGTCAATAATAATAATTTTATATTTTTTTTCATATATTACCTCCATTACTTTTCCACTAATGGAACAGGTTTTCCATCACTACCAAATTCCCATTCACCCAAAAAATAAACAACGCACGAATCATCATACCATCCATCTTGAACACGTGTTGATGACGTATCTTCTTCAACAACTTCTAAATAAATTGGCATACGTGAAGAATATGTTCCATCAGCGTTTTGTGGACGACATTGAGTGAAAGCATAACGATCTAAAGTAATACGATTCGATACGTTATATGGAATATAAACATATTCTAAATTGTAATTATGATGGAAAGAATATTCTCTAAAAATATAAACATTCTCACTTAAATTGAGTGACTGCAAATTTTCACAATTATAAAATGTTCTTACATTAATAGCGGTTAATTCGCTAGTTGAATCCGGCATGATGATAGTTTTTAAAGATGTCATATTTTCAAAAGCCGAATCTTCAATTTCATCAACTGTATTTGGTAAAACAAGTTCTTCGATACTAGTGCAATTATAAAAACTGCGATAAGAAATAGATTCAATACCTTCGATATTCATTCCAACACGTCTAGTTTCAAATGTAACATTTTTTAAAGATGTGTTATTAGAAAACATTTGATAAGCTGTTTCTTTAATTGTATAAGGAATAAAAACATTAGTTATAGAAGTATCATCTGCAAATATTGAACCATTAGAAGCCAAATTTGAAACTGTGTCAGGAAGAGTAATAACGTTAGTGTTAGTGACGTTATGATAATTATCATCGTATAAAATAATACTTTTTAAATTTGTACATTTATCAAATGCACCAACGTCAATACGAACAATGCCTGTTGTGGTAGATAAACCATGTTTATCATATGTGACTTTTCCTTCATACATTCTAACTATTTCTAATGCAGAATTTCCTGCAAATAAATTAGCAGAAATAACTGAAACATTTTTAGGAATATCAAATGATTCAATTGCGGTATTAGCAAAAGCATATTGCCCTATTGATCTTGTTGCTTCAAAACCATTACCATCAAATGAGAATGATTTTAAATTAGTACAATTATTAAAAATATGACTCGGAATAGAAGAAAGATTTCCTGGCCAAACAAATTCTTCAATACGTGTACATCCTTCAAAAGCATGTGAACCAATATTTACCATTGAGACAGGCAAATCTATTTTAGAAACACCAGTATTAGCAAAACTATAATCACCGATGCTAACAACCGATTCACCAATTTCGATATCAATTAAACTAGTGCATCCATTAAAAGCGGAATTTCCAATTGATGTAACAGAATCTGGTAAATTCACACCCTCAAGATTAATGCATCCATTAAAAGTATTAGTAGGAATATCTTTTAAATATAAAGGAATCTCAATATAAACAAGTCCTTCCATATTTGCAAATAAACCATCAGACCAAACACTAATATCATATTCATCAGTATCAAGATAAACGATATTGTAATTATCATTTTGATATTTAGTAGGTATCGTTGATTCTTCACTATTTAAGACAACAGTATTTTCAGTAATCATATTCTCCCCTATTTTGAATAAGATTGATGAAATAACTGTTATATCATCATCTGGAAGATTATTTAAAAATGGTGTGTTATAAAAAGCTCCAATACCTAAAGAGGTAATATTTTTAGAGAAATTGATTGTTGCAAGATTAGAACAATTAGCGAAAGCATATTCGCCAATTGAAGTGACGCTGTCTGGAATTGTTATAGATGTTAAACGTTCACATCCATCAAAAGCGGAAGCATTAATTGCAGTAACAGGCATACCATTAACTTCACTAGGAATAGTAAAATTGCTTGGATAACCACTGTCTGGTTTTAGCCTTGTAATTGTTGCGGTGGGATTTTCCGCATTTGCACTATAAGAATACTCAACATATTGCATATTAGATAAGTTGACAAGCCAAACATTAGCAGCCAAAGAATAAATAACTGTCAAAAGAATAATAACAACACCTAAAACGGAAAAGCCAACAATGTAGTTGCGTTTTTTATTTTTTTGCATTCTTAAAAATTCTTCTTGCTGTTTTTTTGTTTTAACTTCCATTAGTTGAAATTTATCAATTTCTGGCATTATTTCTTACCTCCTATCTTTGACAATTCTTTTTTATATTCTTCTAATTCTATTTTGTTTGCGCGTACAAAATGTCCTTCCTCAACTTCATAAAATTGTGGGACATCATCTTCTGTATAATCGTGCATTAAAGGATCATATACAACTATCTTTTTTCGTTTTTCTATTTGTGGATCGGGAATAGGCACTGCACTTAATAATGATTTAGTGTATGGATGTAAAGGTGCTGCAAATAATCTTTCAGCAGGTGCTAATTCCACTAATTTACCAGCATAAATTACAGCAATACGATCAGAAATATATTTGACAATACTTAAGTCATGAGCGATAAATAACACTGTTAAATTATTGCGTTCTTTAAATTCTCGAATGAGATTTAAAACTTGTGCACGTATCGACATATCAAGTGCACTAATTGGTTCGTCAGCTATAACAAATTCTGGATTCATTACCATGCATCTTGCAATACCAATTCTTTGTCTTTGACCACCTGAAAATTCATGTGGATAACGATTTAAATATTCAGGTCTTAAACCAACCTTTTCCATAATATCGCTTATTTTATTTAAACGATCTTCTTCATTATCATACATGTGATAAGCTTTTAAGCCTTCGCTGACAATATAATCAATATTAGCTCTTTCATTTAATGAAGCACTAGGATCTTGGAAAATCATTTGGATTTTGGTTTTTAAAAGTTTTGCTCTTTCTTTTGAAATTTTTCCAGAAATAGGAATGTTATTATAAGTAATAACACCACTTCTAACAGGATTAATGCGAATGATAGCACGTCCAATAGTGGTTTTTCCTGAACCAGATTCACCAACTAAACCTAAAATCTCACCACGACGTATATTTAAATCTAGATGATTTATAATTACTCGTTCTGTACCGCCCGTCTTAAATGAAATTTTTACATCTTTCATTTTGACGATGATATCATCAGGATTTTCTTTTTGAGAAACCGCAAATTCATCAACTTCTGGTTGATATCTTTTTTTATTTAAATGCAATTTTTCCGCTAAAGAAGAAATATGTTTGATATTCTTTTTATTTTTCATTTTCTATTTCTCCTTTAATGTTATTTTCTTTTAACAATTCATCAGCAGCCCGTTTCATTCTTTGACGTAACTCTAAAATAACTTTAGGTTTAGTAACTTTAGGTGCACGTTTATCCAATAACCATGTCTTAACAGAATGAGTAGGACTAACTTGAATCATTGGTGGATTACTAATAAAATCAATTGCTAAAGCATATTGGTTTCTTTCTGCAAATGGATCGCCAATAAGTTCTTTTGCAAATGAAGGTGGATTTCCTGGAATATAATTTAACGGTTCGTCTTTGCTTCCTAATTGTGGTAAAGAAGAAAGCAATGCCCATGTATATGGATGCTCTGGACGATAGAAAATATCTTCCGCTGTTCCATATTCAACAATTTCGCCACCATACATAACAGCGATACGATCTGCAATATTTGCGACAACACCCAAATCGTGGGTAATAAATATTGTTGTCCAATTATATTCTTGTTGAAGTTCTTTAATTAATTGAAGAATTTGGCTTTGAACAGTAACATCTAAAGCCGTTGTAGGTTCATCACAAATTAACACTTTAGGATGGCAAGCAAGAGCAATAGCGATAACAACTCTTTGTCTCATACCACCAGAATATTGATATGGATAATCTTTATAACGTTTTTCAGCATTAGGAATTTTAACTTTTCTTAACAATTCAATAGCTTCTTTTTTTGCTTGACGTGCTGACATTCCATGAGGTTTGCCTTTAATTTGGTTGTTAGTTAAACGAA
Source organism: uncultured bacterium (assembly GCA_949284685.1). GTDB lineage: Bacteria > Bacillota_I > Bacilli_A > RFN20 > CAG-826 > CAJOOD01. The sequence continues at coordinate 387,517 of CASDWE010000002.1, read as the reverse complement.
TCGCTTCTAATTTAACTAAAAGTTTGGTTAAAAAATTAACTTTTGTTTCTTTTTTTAACAATTGTTCATAATTTTCTTGTAAAAGTTCACTTTTTTTAATCTTTTTATTTTCAAAGTAGTCCTTTCTTTCATCGCTAGACATACCTTGAAGTTTAGATTTTTCCACTAATTTCTCGTTTTTGCGACGTTCACGATATTCTTTAATTTCTTCTTTTGAAGGTTTGGAATGTAATCTTAAAACTTCACTTATTTGATATCCAATAGAAAACAAAGGATTTAAACTTGTCATAGGATCTTGGAAAATTGTAGCTATTTTTCTTCCGCGAATGTTAAGCCAATCTTTATTGTTTTTGATTTGAACCAAATCTTTTCCTTCAAACATAATAGATCCACTGCTTATAAAACCATTAGAATCTAACATGCCAGTAAAAGTTTTGGTAAAAACTGATTTTCCTGAACCAGATTCACCAACAATTGCTAATGTTTCCCCTTCATAAATATCAAGGAAAATATCTCTTAAAACATGACTTTTATGACCACGAGTAACGAATCCTAAAGATAAGTCTTTGACTTCGATGACTTTATTTAATGTTTTTTCTTTTTCCATCACTTAAAGACCTCCTTTAACGATGCGATTTAGGATCAGTAGCATCCGCAATTGCTAAACCTAGGTAGAAAAACGCTACCGTCAATGGAACCATAACAATAAGTGGTCCCAGCAGCAAATATGGATGCTCCATCCACGCCATTCCTTTCGTTGCTTGAGTTAAAACTTGTCCTAAAGTAATATCACCATCGCTGACTTTAAACGATAAATTAAAGTAAGCAAGACCAACTTCACTTGAAATAGCAGCAGGAATTGAAGTTGATGCCACTGTAACAATTACACTTACTAAATATGGCAATAAATTGTGTGTAATCATAGTTGTGGAAGAAGAACCAAGGGTTTGAGAAGCAATATTATATTCACGATTACGAATAATAATAATTTGATTTCTAACAAAACCCGCTAAACCTAACCAGCCAAGAGCACACAATAAGAATACAACAATAATAAATCCAAAATCCTTCATATAAGGAGATAGTAATTGCATTAATAAAATATCTAATAAGATTGTTGGAATATTACTAACAAAGTTTCTAAATTCAATCATAATGGGGTCAAGCCACTTAAAATAACCCCAGGCCGCTCCAATAACGATGCCTAATACAACATCAATCGCAGCAACAGTAACGCCTAACAATAATGATAATCTTGAACCTGTCCAAACAACTGACCACATATCAGTTCCTTCAAACCATGTCCCCATATTATCACCGCATACACCAAACCAGTATTGAGCGTTTGGTCCAACATAGTAAGGAGGAGCAACATCAGGCAATGGATTATGTAATATTGTTGATCCATCAATAATTAAAGGTGGATAATAATTAATTAAAGGTCCAAAAATAGTAAAGAAAATAATTAATGCTAAAATTGCTAAACATATAATTACGAAAGGTTTTTTAAATAATTCAGTAAATGTTATACGCCAATAAGAATATGGGACAGCATTTAATCTTTCAACATTTTCTAAATTAGTTCCAACAACTTTAAACAATTCATCAACATTTTGATTAACATTGTTATAAACATTTGTTGTTTCGTCTACTTCTTGGAAGATGTAATCGTTATTTTGTTTTTCTTTTGCCATAATTTTCACACCTCCTAAACTTCATCGCCTGAGAATGATACACGTGGATCAACCATCGCTGTAACAATATCGCCAAGCAAGAAAGAAATAATAGATAATATTGCACTTATAATAACAATAGCTTGAAGAAGAGGTGCATTATGATGATTATTTGCGGTTATTAACGCTGCACCTATTCCATCAATAGAATACATATTTTCTAAATAGTAAGTTCCAAGCAAAGCACCTATAACCGCACTTGGAATAGATCTAACTAAAGGAACAATCGCATTTCTTAAAATATGAGTAAACATAATTCTATTTTCAGAAAGACCTTTTGCTCTAGCAAACTTAACATAGTCAGAATTAAATTCATCAACCATGAAACGTCTAACCCACATAGCAATACCAGCCATACCAGTGAAACCCATTGTTAATATTGCCGGTAACCAGCTTAAAAAATCGCCATCATTATACGCATATGGTAAGGCACATAAACCACATAAAAGAGCCATCCAAATATAGTAATATGCAACACCTGGAATTGCATCGATAGAAATAATGTATCCAAGACCAATTTTATCTAATATGCCGCCTTTATATTTAGCCATTAATACACCAAGAGGATAACCTAACGCTAATTGCAAGACGACAGCAATAATACCTATTTTAAAAGATGTCCCCATTCTAGGAATCATGTAATCTAAAACGTATGTACCATCAGCGATACCTGGCAAATCACTAGTTTTGCCAAAATCGATAATAAATGTACGACAATCACTAACAAAAAATGTCATTGTGTTTAAATCTAAAGATGTGCGACATAATGTTTTTGGAAATGGTAAAATAGAATAAAAGAAATTTATCATTTGTTCAAATAAAGAACCAGATAAACCCATTTCATCTTTCCAAGCATTACATTGTAAATCAAATAATTCCTGAGTAATATGTGGGCCAGAAAATTTAGTAATACAAGTTGCATCAGCAGGTTGTGATGCACGAATTAAAAAGAAAGTAACCAAAATAGTGAGTAATAAAGAAATAAGTGCAGATCCTAATCTTCTTATAGAATAATGAAGTAATGGATGTGCAAATATTCTTTGCATAACAGGTGTATTCCCGAATAGGATTTTTCTTTTAACTAATATTGAAAATACAATAAATAAAATCAAAAATCCAATTATGGAATACCCAACTAAATATGTAGTCATTCAAACTCCTTTCCTATTTAATTAATAAGTTGATTAATAAAGCAAGAAAGAGGTGCATGACCTCTTATCTTGCTTAAATCACTAATTAAATTATAAATGAATTTTTATAATTTTAATAACACTTATTAATAAATATTAATAGTGCCGTGTGCTGCTAAATATGCGGCTTTGCTTTCCTCATATTTGGTATAAGCAGCTGTTCTATCTTCACGGTTGATAGTTTCAGCTAAAACATATAAACCATCTAAACGTTGGTTAGCTAAACCATAAGAACCGCTTGGAGAATGATAACCACTTGCACGAGAGACAGACACTTGTCTACCTTGACCACGCATTGTTAATGGTTTAAAGATTGCTAATTCATTGAGCAACATGTATTCTGCTTCAGCAAATCCATCATAACGATCATTAATATCTTCATATTCATTATCAGCAGCATCGACCATATCAGTGTATTCTTCCAATAAATTATTGCTAACTAATTTACCAGTGCTATCAACATAGTAGTTAATAGTTTCTTCATCACCGACATAACCAAAGATGCTTGCCCAGTCACCATGGATTGTGAATGTATTTAAATATGACATTGGATCACCATAGTCAGGACCCCAACCCCAATGTGCAGAGATATCAAAGTTACCGCCATTTGAAACCAATTCATAATTTTGTTGAGTAACATCAGCGGTTGGAATAACTAAGAAGTTAATGCCAGATGTATTCTTATCAAAACTCATTTGACTTGGCATATTATTTAAACGTTGATTCATTGCTAAGATGGTTTTGCCATCGTAGTATCTTGATTCTTCGTTTGCTGACCAAGTTGACATGAATTCCATTTGAATTGGGAAAGTAATACGATTTTCAGCTTCAGCTTGTGCATTATATAATTCAATAGCTTCTAAAGCTGCTTCTCTTAAAGGTGCTAAATCATCATATGAAGCGTTAGTGCCATCGTATTGACCTTGAGCAAGTTTTTCTGTTGCTTCTTCAACAGTTATACCTTCGTGGTTTGCATAAGTTGGGATGTAGTGGTTGGTAGTATAATCTAAACCATCATCATCTTGAACGAATCCTTGTGGAACGTAAGTATTAATCATGTATTGTGGTTGATATTCTACTAATGTGGAATATTGTTCACAATAAACCGCTAAGTCAAAACTTGCGATGACTAATCGACGAACTTCTTCGATTGATAATGCTCTTTCAGCATTTAAAATGTCGCTAGCACTACCACCCATTGTAGTTGCATAACTTGTTCTTGCGGTAGCACCATTTGTGCTATTGCTTGCACGATTAACATTGATATGTAATCCATAAACATAGTCAATATAGTCGTATGTACGAGAGTTGACGCTTGGATCATAAGGATTTTCAATTGTTCCAGTGTTATCTGGACCAGTAATATATTTTTGCCATCCATCAGCGTCATCTGTTGTTAATGTAAATCCATCAATTTCACCAGCTTCAAATCTAATACGAGCATAATCTGGTTCGGCTGCCATACTAATGATTTGATAGTTAATTGTTTCAACATGTACATTATCAATATTCCAGTAAAGTGGATTTTTATGATAAACAACTTGTGAAGGAGTGGAAGCATAAAGTGTAAATGGTCCACAATATAACAAGTGAGAGTTATCAGTACCAAACGTGTTAACTCTAATTTCATCTAAGAAATGTTGGTTAACTGGTAAATAACAAGAATAAGTTAATAATGTTGGGAAATAGAAAGCTGGGTGATCAAGTGTATAAGTAATGGTTCCACCACCATTAGATGTTGGATCTTCAGTTACTTTAATACCAACACGTTGGAAATTACGAATATCTTCAATGTCATCAACGGTTGCATTGTTTTCTACACCAGTGTTTTCTTCCACTAAACGATTCAACAATTGAACATACATTTGAGGATTTCTTTCATAAATTTGCCATTGAGCACCACCATTTGCGATTTGATAATCGATATAGGTAGCTTGATAATATTCCATCGCACCTTCGATAAAATTAGTAATTAAATAATAAGTTTCGGATTGAGTGGAAAAATTCAATACAGTCTTTGCCGATGTTAAGAAGTCGTTAGCGCTGACATATTGAGGAGTAGAAACACCATTAATCGATGTGGTGTATTGTGTTCCGTCCCATTTAACCCATGGAACACCACTTTTAACCTTAATAGTAAATGTTTGGTAATTATTTTCAGCTTTAATACTTTCAGCAAGTTGCTTTTCTAATGTACCAAATTCATTTTGAAGTAACAAACCATCGACAAAGTTAGCAAAATGGTTTGCCGCACTAGCGTCTTGAGTTGCTAGGTAGTTTAAACCACCAGTAATACCAGTAGCTAAAAGTGCATTGTAACTATTTTTTGCAACTTTACCTGGGAAATAAGGATCATCACTAGGAATAACGAATGTATTTCCAGCACTTGAACCTGATGTAGAGGAACTAGTTGCAGGTGGAGTACAAGATACTAAAGCAAATATTGCTGCCGCAGCGACTATTGGCAATATTCTAAGTTCTTTTTTCATTTCAGATTTTCTCCTTTCTTTCAATCATGAATGATTGACTAAAAATATACTACAATCAAAAATAAAAAACAACGTATTTTTTGTACATACGCGCGAACAACGATAAATATATGCGTGTATGAGAAAAAGAACTTATTAACCGTAGAATGGATAATATCCGCACACAGCAAAATAAATTTCAAGTATTAATGCGGTAATAAGAATAAGAAGCGCACCAATATAAAATGGTAATTGTCTTTTCCATGAAGCAATTATTACTTCGTCAGGCAATTTATTGTCCCAATTTTTGGTTTTTCTGCGAACATTATTTCTATAAAGATCGCCCCAAATAAAGCCGATTAAAAAATATAAAGCCATCATTGCCCACATCACATATGGGTAAGCACTAAAACCGCTATTTAAACTTGGAATAGATAAAATTCCACCTATCATAAGCGGAATATATCCAAGAAATCCTAATATTCCGCCTATCACATAAATTTTATAATCTTTCAATGCTTGTTTCATAATAAATACAATACCACAAATAATTGGAAAATATAGTATACTATTTTCATGAATGAAAAAGTTACAAGAAAAAATCGTTTAAAATTCTTTCTGGCGTCGTTAATTAGAAAACCAATAAAATTAATTTCCAAAAAATTATATATTTCTTTGGAATATCGATATATAACTCACCATAAATTAAATTGGAAAAATCCGACTAGATATACAGAAAAAATTCAATATCTTAGATATTGTGTTTATCCAAATTGGCCATTAGTAACAAAATGTGCTGGAAGATGTGGTGTTAGAGATTATGTTAAAGAAAATGGATTAGAAGATATCCTAATTCCTATATATGGAATCTATGATAAATTTGATGATATAGATTTTGATAAATTGCCAAATCAATTTGTTATGAAATGTTCTCATGCCTGTGCTTTTAATGAAATAGTTTTAGATAAAAAAAGTTTAAATTTGCATGATTTAAGAAAAAAATTTAACAAATGGCTAAAAACAAATTACGCAAAAAAAACATTAGAATTGCACTATTTAAAAATAAAACCACAAATTATTATCGAAAAATATATTGGTCAATCACCATTAGAATATAAAATACATGTATTTAATGGAAAAGCAAAATATTTATATCTTGTCAGCGGCCGTTTCAAAGATATTCGATATAACAATTACTATATCGATTTTACTCCATTTGATGAGGCACAATTTAATGGTTGGAAAAAATCAGATTATCCTTTTAAAAAACCAAACGAATTCGATAAGATGATTAAAATAAGTGAGCAACTTGCAAAACCCTTTCCATTTGTTAGAGTGGATTTATATGATATCGAAGGTAAAATTTATTTTTCAGAAATGACATTTACTCCCGCGAAAGGAACATTAATTTTTGATGATGATAAAGCTGATTTTATTATTTCAAAATGGTTAGATATTTCAAAATTTATAACCAATAAGAATTAGGAAGTAATAATTCATATAACATCAAAGCGTAATTAATATCATTGTCTTTGTCTTTGTAGTCATCACTTTTAAATTCGTAATTTATTTTAATTCCACACATTCTTTTTAAACTTTGTGATAATGATTTTAACTTGAAAGCCAAAAATACATAAGTGTCATTGTTATTTCTTTCGGTCATATTCGTTGGAATATTATCTAAATCAATTTCTACTTTTAAAGCGTTATAATTGACACCACTTCTCATGTAAAAAGTAATATACAATACGACATGAGAATAATGTGGAGATACATGACTTCCATCTGGATTATCTGCCGCGGCTTTAAAATTTAAAGCAAAATAGTCGTAGTCATACATTTCTTTTGCAAACATCATTCCAAAACCTTCATCATCAATTTGAATTCTAGATAATTGGAAATCGCCATTACAAAACATTTGTCCATCAAATAATTTAGATACATATCCGATTTTAAAAGAATCATCAATTAATGATAATTTTTTATTTTCAGCATACGAACTAGTGTAATCTAATTTTGACATATCTTCATCATAATAATTTTTAGTTGCAGATTCGTATGTTCTTACATATTCTCCAGGATTCAAAGTTTCTACAATTGGTTCTACAGATTCAAAAACATCAGGACATTCACGATAATAATTATTCACAAAAACAGGATCATTATATTCATCACCATCAAATACTTCTTGCAAGTCTTTTCCACACGCTGTTAAAACAAAAACTAAACAAATAGATAAACATTTAAATATAAATTTATTTTTCATTTGTTTCTTTAGCTCCTTCTTTTACAATCGCATCCACTACAACACTATCTTGTTTTAATAGCGATTGTTTAACTTTCTTTTTGCTTGTAAATGTATACCCAATTAAAAACACAACAATTAAAAACATTGGATTTTGAACCATTGGAATAATGTTTAAATAATGGCTATATGGCTGTATATCAAAAGCAAACAAGGAATAAACAAAAAACATCATAACAAAGCTATTAATCAATGATTTTATTAGGTCGCTATCCTTACTGATTTTGTTATATCTAACAATAGAGATTATGCTAAACACAACAAAACATATAAAAGATATAGTCCCAAATAAACCAGATGTTATCATTGTATCAAATAACCATGAACCAGTTGGAACTATCTCGTATATATTTCTAGAATCTCCAAATATTTTTTCAAAACTCAATAAACCATCTAAGGCTTGTTTATAAACTATTGACAAACGATTATTATTAAATAATTTATCTAAAACAAAATTATTAGAAATTAAATCTTGCAACCCTTTAACAAAGTCCCAAGAACTTTGAGCGTTTAAGAAAAATATTATAAATAACACACCAAGTATTCCTAAAATAACATAAATAGAAATTCTTAATGCCAAATAATTTTTCTTTACAAAAAGTAAAAAGATAACGACGCCAATAGCTAAAATAAACGTGATTAAATTAACTTTGTTAATTGTAAAAAGAATACTAATTAATCCGAGTAAGGCAAAGCAAAGATAAACGATGAATAGTTTTTTTTCTTTTTTAAAAGATATGTATTTAAGACCAATAACACTTGAAAAAAGCATTGTACCATAAAGCTGAAAATGTTGAATGGAAATATCATTAAATTCAAAACCCATCAAAAATTTAATAGTGTCATAAATAGTGCTTCTTTCTCCATCATAATAAATATATTTACCTTCATATATCCAAGTATAAAAAGGTACATAGCAAACCATCGAATATATAAAAGAAATTAAAACTAATAAAAATAACGCTCCATAAATTACAAGAAAAACATACTTAAGATTAAACTTCTCAATATATTTAGATAAATAACCAAGGCCCACAAAACAAAGTAGACCAACAAAAGTTAAAACGTTTGTAAAAGCATCGATTTGATTAAGTGAAAACCTAGAACAAACAGTCAACAAAACAAAAAGAAAAAAAGGTATTAAAAATATTAAAAAGAATAATCCGTCTTCTTTTTCTTTTTTTAAAGAATCATAGGAAAATAATATAGCAAAAGCAAATAAAATAACGATAATAAGTGCATACAATATAAAAGAATTTGCAAAAGAAAAACCTAAAAAAGCGAATAATTCTAAAACAAAAAAAACTAAAACTTCACTATATTTAGATAAGGTTTTTGAAATGCTAATATCGGATTCTAATTTTGGTTTGTTTTTACTCTTAAACATAATAAAAAAAATATAATACTATTCATATTATATTTATTATTCAACAAAAAAACATTTAAAAAATAAAAATCTAGAAAGGTAAAAACTCTTCCTCTAAATTATCGTCGAGGTTTTCATCCAAAAATAGTGCCTCTAAAACTTCTATTTCTTCCTCATCAGTTAATTCTTTTTTGTTTTTGTCATTAAAATAGTCCATAATAGTTGTCCCAAATGGTGGCTAGATTATTTTATATAAATTAACCACGTGTCTAATTTAACATATAGATGAAATATTTTTAACATCAAATATTGCTGTTTTCTAAACATTGTCTAATAAAATAAACAATTGAAAAAATATTTTTTTAATTTAATATTAAAATGCATGAATAAAATTAAAAAAGATGAAAAACAAATATTAGCAAACAATCTAGCGTATTATCGAAAAAATGCGAAGATGACCCAATTAGATTTAGCCACTCATTTCAATTATTCTGATAAAGCAATTTCTAAATGGGAAAAAGGAGAAAGTGCTCCTAGTATTTTCGTTTTGCGCTCGTTAGCGGAGTTTTATGGTATTACTGTTGATGACTTTTTTAATGAAACACCTAAAAAACCATTCTTTAATAAAACAAGAAAACATATTCTGATTACAATTTTATCAATGGTTTTGGTTTATTTAGTAGTCACGGTATTATTCGTTTTACTTACATCAGTATTTGATGTTATTCAATACAAAGAATATTTCTTTACTTGGTATCTTTGGATTTTAGGCATTCCTATTTGTTCAATTTTAGGAATTGTATTTTCTAGTCTTTGGGGTAATAAAATATTAACAAGTGTTGCTATATCTGTTTTAGTTTGGAGTACAACAGTTTGTGTTTATTTACCACTACAAATAATTGTTAAAGCTCCTAACATGTATTTATTATTTTTTATTCCTGTTCCGCTTCAAGTAATGGTCGTTCTTTGGTATTTCTTGAAAAAACCAATATTTAAAAAGCGTGTAACAAACACGCCTAATGTTTTAGATAGTAATGATATTGATTCTGATTTAGAACATTAATCATGTCCTTCATCGCCATCGTTAATATACAAAATACCTAATGTTTTTTCTCCGCAGTGAGATGTAATAGTCGAACCTGCAACAGTTTTATAAATTGTTTTAAAACCCGCTTTTTTTAATGCCTCAACACCAATTTCATATACTTCATCATCGTATTTTGTTGCGGTTACAAAAGCAACACTATGATCTGGATTATTAAATTCCGCTAATGTGTCTTGGCAATATTTACCAACAACAATTTTATCGTTTGATCCTAAATATTTTTTTCCAGGACGCATCGCTCCATCATCTACTAAAATTTGTGGTCTTATTTTAAATGCTTTTGCAGCTAGTGCACTTAATTTAGAACATCTTCCACCTTTATATAAATAATCTAATCTTGCCAAAACAAAACTAGCTTGAACATGCGGAACTCTTTCACTACATTTTTTAACAATTTCTTCACAAGTATATTTGTTGGAATCAACTAATTTTCTTGCATATATTGTTTGCAAACCTATACCAGTTGATAAACTTTTAGAATCGATGATATTAACAACACCTTCTTTAAAATGTTTGCTTGCTGCATCCGCGTGGCTCCAAGAACTAGAAATTTTACTAGATAAAGCGAAATGAATAATCGCATCATATCCTTTATCAAGTAATGATTTAAAATATTCTTCATATTGAAATTCGTTAATCGCGGTTGTTTTTGGTAAGACACCTGTTTTTGAAACATATTCAAATATTTCATCAGGCACAATATCACCATCAAGACCGACCTTATCGCCTAAAATGACTGTAAATGGTATGACATTAATATCATACTTTGCTAATAATTCTTTTCCTAAATCCACTGTTGATTCAGCACTTATTGCTATTTTCATAATTTGTAACTACCTAGCCACCCATTTTTGCTAGATAAACTCCTATATCGGGTGAGTATATTATAACTTGCATGGAAGCAATAATAACCAAAATATTTGATTTTTGCGCAAATAATTAATAAATTGAATCAATTTTCGTACAAATTGTTTAAAAGAAAGAAGATATTCATCTCTTCGTCGTTGCGTGCAAATTTAGAAGGCTCTTCATCTTTATTTACTAACTTTTGATACATTTTAGATAATTTATTTTTAGCGGAGGATAAAAATGATAATGCGTTAGTTTGCTGGGACATAGCTTTTTTGGCAATAAGTTTAAAAAAATCATGATGATTATAGATAATAGAATCATCAATATCGAATTCTTCACCAAGTGTTTCTAAAGCTAAAATTAAAAAAGAAGTATTATCTGAAATTGGGAAATCGCTTTCTTTAACTTTATCAAACAAAAATTTGACAGTGTTTTTAGCGTTTCTATTAATATCTACTATTATTTGATGAACAAATTCTAAACCATATTTATCAAAATCTTCGCTTTTTTCAAAAGAATATCGATAACCTCTTAGTTCATGGAAATATTTTTTTGCATCGTTATAACCGCGTCTAATATTTTTAACTATAACATCATGAGTAAAATCCATAAAAGATCCTAAATCTAAACGCGGCTTTATCGTATCGACAATAGGCAATTTCATTAAAAATGAATTTTGTGGAGACAAACCAAACATTGAAAGATCAACCGCGATTACTTCATCGGCACCTAATTCAAAACAATAATCTATTGGTAAGTTATTTCTATAAAATCCATCGATATATTTTTTATCATCGATATTTTCAACAGGAAAAACTGGGACACACGCACTGCTAGCGTGTAAAAAAGGCAAAACATGATCTTTATCTAATTTTCTCATGTCAACTTTTACTTCACTAATAAGAGGAAGCGATACACAAATTGTACCAAAAGCTGTGCTTGAGTTTATTATTTTTTCTGGATCAATATACATCTTGCATAGTTCTTTAAATGGTGTAATATCAGCGCCTTTGTTAAGAGCGTAGTTTTTTAAAAACATCATCAAATTATCATCATTAAAATTTAAACGAATGTCTTTATTAATATTAATACCATCTTTCATAACTTTTTCAGGAGTAATTTCTAGCCATAATTGTTCTAGTTTTTCAATTTCATCCATGACAACAAAAGCACCATTTAAACCACCAATAGAGGTGCCTGTAACAACATCAAAATGATAATTTTTTTCTTTAAAACGTTTCAATACTCCCACTTCATAAGCACCAAGAGATCCACCTCCTGCTAATGCTAAACCTAATTTTCTTTTTGTCATAATTTAAAACCTCGCGATTGTTGTAACTTATTAAAAAATACTGCTGCAGTAATCGTGACTTTTATTTTTTTTCGTAAAGGTATTTCTTCTATAATAAATTCCTGACATTTTTCTTTTAATTTTTCTTTATCGGCAAGATGTATTAAAACTTTTTGTCCAAATTCTTCACCATATTTTTCTCCAATATCAAAAAGTTTTGTTAAATTTGATGTTTCAAATGAATATGTTCCAATGTTATTTCCACATCTAGTAGAAACATCAATATCCACGACTACAGTGTCGCTATTTATGATTTCTGCTGGTGGTAAATATTTTGGATAGCAATGTAAAATAATTAAAAAATCAACATGATGAATTAAAAAAGGATAAACTGGAATGTTATCTGTCGCTCCGCCATCTAAGTAAAATTTATTAAATTCTTTTCTAAATAATCCGTTAACAAACGGAAAAGTTAATGTGATATTAATTGCTTTTGATACTTCATCAATATTTTTGCTCTTATCTAAATAAAAATAATGAGTGGAAAGCGTGTTTAAACATGTTCCTGTTACATACATTGGAATTTCAATTTCGTTTCCTGAATTTACAATTTCCTTTATTATTTGATCAACTAACTTATTTTTTAAATTTAAACGCAAATTGGACATGTCTTTGAAATTTAATGTTTTATAAATATATTCGGCTTTATCAACACAATTCATTGACAAACACAAACCATTTATACCACCTATTGAAGAACACGAAAGAAGAGATATATCTTTTCTATCGATGTATTTCATCATGCCTTTGACGAAACCCATCTCAGCAGCACCACGTGCAAAACCACCACCTAAAACTATCCCAATTTTCATAATGTTAGCTCTTTATAGAAAATCTTGATTTCATACGATAAACAGTGAATATTAATGCATTCAAAGAGAAAATTACCGTAATAGCAAAATTCACATATATAAACAATAGACAAATTGAATCTTCTTTAAATGGCAATCCATCAATAAAAGAAAGAATAAACAGCACTAATGACATTAAATTTAATAACAAAACATAAAAGAATGTAGAAAAAACATTGTAGTTTTTTATTACTAGCAATCTAACTGCACCAAAAATAAAAGCAAAAGTAATCATGCAAGGATAAAAATATCCAAACGCTAATAAGAAAGTGTCTTTTCCAAACAATTCAAAACCATCTATCCAAGCAGGATAAGATACCATCATTAAAATTGAAAAAGTTAAACAAAATCCAATATATTTCAAAAACAATAACTTGTTAATACTATTGCTTGGATAGATAAATTCATTAAAAAGAAACAAAATACCAAAAATAGCCAAAAAGCTATAAGGAGTTAAATGATAATTTATTTCTGGATAAGCATATATAAACACTAAATCAAGAATACACATTAAAGCAAAAATATTAAAACAGACGATTGAAATTAATTGTCTTGGAGAAACTTCAAACCAATTAAACATATAAAACTTCTGATCGATTTTTTTATCATCTGCAAATTTTGTGCCGCAGTAAGGACACTTTGTTTCAATACCTTTAGTTATAAAACCACATTTATGACAATACATATAAATTCACCTTTATTTAATATTTTAACCTTGATACAAATAAATTTAAATAAATGAATAAAAAAAGAGCGATTATTTACCGCTCGATTGCTTTTTATTTGGTGGAGTAGGTGGAAATCGAATCCACGTCCAGAGATAGGCCCCCGATACTTCTACAGTTTAGATGAATTTGATAATTTAATATCTAAATTGTAATATCATCTAACATTAGATACGAGGCATAACGTTTTCGTCATTGTTGTCTGCCAAAACAATGCTTAGCTTCTTGGTATGACGTCTACTTAAAGCGTGAGAAGCGAAAACCTTTAAGGACGATGCTCTTATTCGAGCCTATTAACAACTATCAGTGCTAATTAGGCGAGAGCATAACTGACTCTTTGATTGCCAGTTATTGTTTATTTTGGTGTTAACGACACCACCCGACTGCCGTATATGTCAGCCATTATCCCTGTCGAAACCTGGACTACCCCATTTCGATGTATCAATAATATATTATTTTTCATAAAAAAATTCAACCATTTAAGTCTTAAAAAAATAATTAATTATTTTCTTGTTTTATTTTTTTGGTGTAGTAAAATCTTGCAATGGAGATTGTATTATGCCAAACATTATTAATTCTTTATTTGAAATATTGCCTGGTGAAGGCCAACAACCATTTGATATTTTGCTCCCGTTAGCATTAATCATCATTGTTGCAAAACTTTTAGCACTTGTATGTAAAAAAATTGGTATACCTGTTGTCGTTGGATATCTATTAAGCGGTATAGTCTTAGGTTTAATAATTCTTATTCCTGGTCAAACAATATTTACTTCTTTTACAATGGAAGGCATAAATGACTTAGGAAAAATAGGCGTCGTTTTGATTATGTTCTCCGCAGGAATAGGAACAGATTTAAAAAAGATAAAAGCAACTGGATTATCTAGTGTTATAACAACTAGTTTAGGTGTAATAGTGCCTCTTGGTTTTGGGTGCGGACTTGCTTTTGCTTGTTTTGGCTATTCTAACGAACAAGACATTTGGAGAAATGTTTTCTATGGTATTTTATTAACCGCGACATCGATTTCTATTACTGTTTCTGTCTTAAAGGAATTAGGAAAATTAGATAGCAAGGTCGGAGCGTGTATAGAAAGCGCCGCTATTCTTGATGATATTATAGGGATTATTTTATTATCTGTTGCTTTATCATTAGGTGTTTCTAATGAAACAACAAGCAATTTACCATTTGGGATAACCACTAATAATGCAGGATTAGATATTTTCTTATTGATAGTTTTCATGATAGGATTTTTCATCTTATGTTTTGCAATTTGGTGGCCAGTCAGAAAATTATTTTCTTGGCTTAATGACAAATGGCCAATGCATAGAAGAATACCTATTTTTGGTTTTGGATTAGCATTTTTATTAGCTTATATTGCTGAAAAAGTATTTGGTGTTGCTGATATTACTGGTGCTTTTATGGCTGGGCTTATGCTATCTGGATTAAAATCGCAAGATTATTTAGACCATAAATTAGAATCAGAAACAGGCATAATATTTGCACCAGTATTTTTTGGAAGTATTGGATTGATGCTATTTACAAATGATTTAAATTTTTCACCTGAATTATTATTATTTGGTTTCTTATTTATCTTGTTGGGACTGCTAGGAAAATTTATAGGTGCCGGATTAGGTGGAATTATTTCTAAATTTAAATTCAGACAATCTTTAATTATTGGCGTTGGAATGATGGCACGAGCGGAAGTTATTATTGTCAGTGCCCAAAAAGGTATCACAGCAGGAATTATTACAACTGAAATTATGCCATTTGTTATTTTACTTATTGTTATTTCATCTTTAATAACACCAATTCTTTTAAAATTATTATATAAAAATTACAATGAACCATTAGATGATGGTTTTGAAAGAAAAGAATAAAAATACATAAACTATTTGAAAAATAGTTAGTAATCAAATAAAATAGAAACACTATGAGTAAGAAGAAAAATAAATCGCAAGCTGCAGCAAAAGCAAAACAACATACAGTAAATATTTTAAAAAGTTTATATTCAAATCAAGTTTGTATAGACAATGCTAGACATTATCCCTGGTGGGTAGCGTTAATTTTCTTTGTCTTATCAATTTGTTTACCTGTTATTCCAGTAATAACGAGTAATTATAACACAACAGGTTCTGATTTTATGTCAGGACAAACTAAAGGATTTGAAACATATTTAACAGGTTTCACCTACGAAATGTCATTAAAAGATGTTGATTTATATGTCAATGACAATCATCAACTGATTGATAAAAATGATAGTTGGAAAAATACATATACTTATAGCGAAGATAGACAATACGTATATACAAATCAAAACAGCAAACAAATTGATTTTTTAGTCTACTACACTCATGAAACCGGAGATGATTTTACTAAACTTAATAACGATATTGCTTCTAGACAATATCGAATCGGCACCGACCAGCTCTATACGATTGGTCAAGATACCTCATCTTCTTCTAGCCAAGAAGATGATTCTCCAACTGTATATACACCAACATATATGTTATTTAATCAAACAACTTATATTGTTCAAATTTATAATCCAAATTCCACGACTGTTTTTACTAATACTTCTGGAGACTATGTTAATGTCGAATCCGGCACTTCTTTAGCAGGATTTGCACCAGTTATTGTTCTGCCACAAGTAGAAGGTGTAACCCCTCCAACCATCAACGATGTGATGGCAAACGAAGGATATGTTGAAGAAGTCAAAAATAATTTTATTAATTTCTTTAATCAAGGATATATAACAAATAGAAATAACGCTACTTTATATTCAACTCTTTTAACTTTAGGTATCTATTTAGTTTTAGCGTTCTTTATGGGGTTAATGATATTCTTATTAACTCGTGGAAAGAAAAATATCATGCATATTTTGTCTTTCTATGTTTGCCAAAAAATTAATGCTTGGGTAATGTTTACACCCGCGATTTTAGGTATGATCGTTGGATTTATTTTCCCACAATTCGCAATGATAGGATTTATATTGCTACTAGGCTTAAGAGTCATGTGGATGTCATTTAGACAACTAAGACCAGTTATAAGATAAAAATAAAAGCGGCTAGACCGCTTTTTTTAATCTCCATAATCTGAACCACGAGATTTGTCTTCAACATAAATATTTAAAGGGTTTGTAATATCTTCAATTTCTAAAAATATAAATTCATCTCCTACCTCTGTTTGAGGATATTCAAACGTACCACAAAAAACAACATGATGGTTTTTATGAACTATGTTTTCCATTGCTTTTAAAATGATTTCTTTTTTGTCTTGATGGTGTAAAAACATCGATTCTAATTTGCTATAAAAAATAGGTTCAACATAAAAACTATCCCCATTTTCATATTTAAATAAAGTTGCAAATGGATTATTAAGATCTTTATCTTGTTTTAAATTTGGCCAATAAATCATTTTCATTTATGATATACCTCATTATTATTAATTTTAAATGAACGATAAATTTGTTCCAATAATATTAATCTTGTAAATTGATGAGTAAAAGTTAAATTAGATAATCCAATTGCTTTATCAGCACGCCTTTTTATCGCATCACTTAATCCATAACTTCCACCTATTACAAAATAGATATTATTTGAAAATTTATCGATAGTTTTTTTCAAAAAGTCCGCAAATTCGATACTTGTTGGTTGATTTTTTACCAAATCTAAAATAATCACATACGCTTTTTCTGGTAATAATTTTAATAATTTTATTCCTTCTATTTCTTTAACTTTATTAATAAGGTTTATATTAGCTTTATTATCATTTAATGATTCATCTTCTACTTCTTTAATACTAATTTGGCAATAATTTGAAAGACGTTTTATAAATTCATCAATTATATTTGATAAATTTTTATCCTTAATTTTGCCAACACATATTATATTAATTCTCATATCGCCCACCTATTAGATTTTCATCTTGACGAGCAATCTTTATTTCATATTTGCTAATATCTTTGTGTGCATAATCAAACACTCTTTCATACGCTGTTTTAGCTAAAAATGGTGTATTACATTCTTGACTTAGGTGTGCTAAAACGATTTGCTTAGTATTATTTGAAATAATGTCTAAACAATAAAAAGCGCTGTCTTCATTTGAAAGATGTCCAACATCACTTCTAATTCTGCGTTTTAATTCTGCACTTCTATTACTATTCATCAACATTGATAAATCATGATTTGATTCAATTATTAAATAAGTTGGATTAAATGCATATTCAATTGTTTTGTCACTTATGTAGCCAGTATCTGTTATATACACTAATTTTTCATCGCCATCTTCAATTACAAACCCACATGGATTAATAGCGTCATGGGATGTTAAAACAGGTGTGATTTTGAAAGATTTAATATAAAAAGAAACGTATGGTTCAATAACGTTATAATTTCCACTTAAAGTATTTTTCAAGGCATATGTTTTAGTATTTTTTAAATAACGAACACCCGCTATATGGTCGCTATGATCGTGTGTTATTAAACATCCGTCAATATCATCAAGTGTTTTATTAATGTTTTCTAGACCATGTTTTAAACAAGTCAAAGATACGCCCATATCAATAAGTAATAAATCGTTTTTATTTGCAATCAAAGTAGCGTTTCCTTTTGAACCACTTGCAATTATATTAAAATACATTTAATCTTCTTCTTCTATTCTTTTCTTTGCTTCAAGATATTCTTTTGATGGTGTATTAAAAGAACCAAATGATTTATAAAAGTGTAAATAAGCCTTACCAGTCGCACCATTTCTGTTTTTAGCTATGTTAACTTCAACATCGCTGACATCAAGTGGCAATGACTCCGCTAATTCTTTTTCTTTCATCTCGTTTGCAGCTGCAAGTCGATCAGCATCAGACATTTGATTTAATTTTTTGTTAGTGTCAGTTGCTTTCTTTTGGTCTTTATAATAATCAGGACGATACAAAAGCATTACAACATCCGCGTCTTGTTCAATATCACCAGAATCTCTTAAATCAGAGAGCATTGGTCTTTTAACATCACGTTTTTCTACACTACGAGAAAGTTGAGAAACGACAACAACTGGTATTTTTAAATCTTTTGCCATCGATTTTATTTCTGAAGATATTTTTCTTACTTCTTCGGTTCGTGATTCGTTATTGCTTTTGCCTTGACTTCTAATCAAACCAAGATAATCAATAACTACAAGACCTAAATTTGGTTCTTCGTTTTGCAATTTTCTTGTTTTTGCTAACAAGTCCATTATTTTAATATTACTAGTTTCATCAATAAATATTTTTAAAGTAGAAAGTTCTCTAATAGCGTTATTGACTCTAACTCTTTCGCTACTTTTAAAATGCCCTGTTGTAATTGATGTTAACGATACTTGTGAAACCATAGCGATAAATCTTCTTGTTAAAGATTCAACATTCATTTCCGATGAAAAAATAGCCACAGGTACTTTTTCTTTACTGGCAACTTGATAGGCAAAATTTAAACAAAGTGCGGTCTTGCCAACGCTTGGACGTGCCGCGACAATAGTAACTTCACCTCTTTGGAATCCTTGCGTGTAGTGGTCTATTCCAGGATAACCTGTCGATAATCCTATAACATCACTAGGAGGCAATTCTTTTTGCATATTTAATTGCGATTCAATTGTAGATGTGGCGGTTTTTAAATCTATAAATGATGAAATATGTCTTCTTGCAATTGATTCTTTAAAAAGCATTTCACTATTCAAAATAAAATCATTAATGTTTTCAATCTTCTCTGTTTTATAAGTGTTATCAATAAAACGAATGGTTTGTAACATCTTTCTTAAAACTGATTGATCAATCAAAATATTGATATAAAACTGAAGATTTGCAAAAGAAATGACATCTTCAGTAATTTCTTGCAAATAATCAACGCCACCAACATCATCAATTAATTTCATGTTATTTAATTCATTTGTTGTCGTTAAAATATCCGGCGTAGTTTTTTGCTCATATAAATTGTATATGGCACGAAAAATCATTTGGTGTTTATACAAATAAAAATCCTCTTCTTGAACAGATGATAAAATAACTGAAAGGGACTCTCTATTTAATAAAGCAATTCCTAAAACTGCTTTTTCTGCAGTCTCATTAAATGGCAAATCATTTTTAACAACCCGTTTTGGCATAGCATTATTCCTCACTAACATGAACCCGAATATCAGCGATGACTGATTTATATAATTCGTTTTGTAGGATGACCACACCTAAACTATCGATTGGCGTTTTATTTACAAATTTTCTCTTATCGATTTCAATATCATATTTTTCTTTTAGTTGTTCGACAACTTGCTTTAAAGAAATTGTTCCAAACATTTTGCCGTCTTTCCCCACTTTAGCTTTAAATTCTAAAGTAATGTTTTTTAAAACCTCTTTAAGTTTAATTGCTTCTTCTTTTAATTGTTTTTCTTTATTTATTCTGTCTTGTTCTTGTTGGTGTAGGATTTCTACACTTTTATCGGTATAAGGAACTGCAAATTTGTGAGGAAATAAAAAATTATTTGCATATCCAATTGACACATCAACAACTTGATCTTTTTTTCCTACTTTTTTAACATCGGTCAATAAAATAACTTTCATTGCATTATTCCTCCTTATCAATATCTTGTGGTTTATCATTTCTGGCACTCGTCAAATAATTAGCTAAAACATTTTTTAATGTTTCTTCTACACTAATAAAGTCTTGGCTATTGAATACAACAGCAGCAGCGCTAAAATGTCCTCCACCACCCATCTTTTCTGCTAATATTTGAACATTAATTGTTCCATCGCTTCTACAAGACATCTTAATAGTTTTATTAGACGTTTTTCCTATAACAAATGAAGCGTTAATTGCTTTGACACCTAATAAAGCATTGGCGGCTTTTGCTAAAGTTGCATCATCAAACATTTGTTCAGTCGGTGCAATTGCATAAACAACTCCAGGAGATGGTGTAGAAACATTAGAAATAATTTTATTAACTATCATGTGTTCTTCATAATCATCTTTTAATAGTTCATCCGCCATTGCATTGTCAGCACCAAATTCCTTTAAAAATGTACAAGCTTCAAAAGTTCTAATACCAACATTTTTAGATTTAAAGTAACTAGAATCTAAAAATATTCCAGACAGCATAATTGTTGCATATATAGGTGGCACCTCAATACGAGGATTAATAGATGCAAAATGAATAAATTCAGTTATTAATTCAGATGCAGAACTAGCAGAAGGATCAATGTGGTTAAAAACTGGGGATTCAATATAATCTTCTGCACGACGATGATGGTCAATAACAACAATTTTTGTTGCTTTGTCTAACAAATTTGGTGCCATAACCATTTTTGGAATGTGAACATCAACTACCACCAACAATGTATTGTGTGTCATTTTAGATTCGGCATCCTTAGGAGTTGTCATAATTTTATCCAATTCATCGCGAGAAAAACTTGAAGTAATAGCTGCCCTTGTTTTATACTCTGTTTCTTTTAAATCAAATACAATTTTAGATTGTTTTTCAATTCTATCGCATATTGCTTTAATACCTAAACAAGCACCTAGAGCATCCATATCCGCCTTAGTGTGGCCCATAATTAAGACATTGCTTGATGCTTTTATTAAACTAATCAAAGAGTCTGCTAAAACACGAACCTTAACACGATTTCTTTTTTCTTGCGCTTCTGTTTTTCCACCAATAAATTCCATGTCAGAACCATATTTGGAAATTACAACTTGATCACCACCTCTAGACATGGCGATAGATAACGCCTCTTCTGCTAAGTCCGCTAATTTAACAACATCAGGAAAATCATGAGCAATACCAATAGATAATGTCAGTGGAACATCTTCTCCTTTACCTAATTCTCTAACTTTGTTGACTAATGAAAAATTATTATTTTTCATGTTTTCAAGAGTTTGGTAGTTAGTAAGAATAAAATATGTATCGTTACGATATCTTCTTAATAAAATGCCCATGTCGCGAGCGTATTGGAAAATAACATTTTTAACTTTAGAGATAGAATCATTAAAATCTTCTTCTGTGCCCACAACATCAGAATAGTTATCAATAGCTAACAATCCAACAACTGGCGCTTGTTCTTTTGAATATTGTAATATGTTTTCAAAATCAGTCACGTCTTTAAAAATAAAAAGACCGGCTTCACTTAAATATTTAACTTCGTATTGCCTATTAGCGTCATTTATTTTCACCGTCATTTTTTCATCTGGTGAATCCATTAAATTTCTTAATTCCGATTTCCAATCATAAATATGCATGTCAATAATGCTTATGTTTCTTTCTTTAAATAAATCGTTGGTCCAAATTACTATACCATCATCATCGACGACAGCAAGACCTAGCATTGCAAAATTATATGCAGCTTGGATATCGCTTCCTAAAACTTCAGATGCTTTCAAATCAGTTTTTCTTCTTAATGATGAAACTTTAATAATTGCAATCCATATGAACAAGCAATCAAGAAAGATTAATATTAAAGAACCAAAGAGAACATAAATAGGATCGACAATTGTTTTAAATTCAAAAAAATCAAAAAAATAAAAAATACAAAATAAAATTATTAGTAATAATTCAATCAGTATGATAATAAAAGCTGCTGTTCTTAATCTTTGTAAAAATTTTCCCATATCATTAAATATTATAATGTAAATAATAAGTATAATAAATACTTATTTTTTGATTTAACATTTGTATTTTTATACACCAAACTTGATAAAACAAACTAGTTTATTTTTATAAAAATACCAGTGATTTGCATTGTTTTTAAAAAAATATAGTAAAAAAGCATGGTTTTATCCATGCTAAATATTTTTCAAAAGAGTTTATTAATTTTAATCTGCAATATATGGTAATAAAGCCATATAACGAGCATTTTTAATTGCTCTTGCTAATTCTCTTTGATGACGTGCACAAGTTCCTGTAGTACGTCTTGGAGAAATTTTGCCATTTGGTGAAATAAACATTTTTAACATCTCTACATCTTTGTAATCGATATGTTTAATGTTGTTTTTCTTAAAATAACAAAACTTTTTATGTGGTCTAACTTTTCTAAAAGCCATCTAAATATCTTCCTTTCTAAAATGGTAAGTCATCATCTGGTACGTCAATTGCATCCAGATTTTTTGATTCATCAGGTAAATCTTGTGATAAATCTAACGAATCGTTTGTCTCGGTATTGTTTTGTGCACCTTTTGGTTCGAGAAATTGAACGCTGTCACAAATTATTTCGATAGCAGAACCTTTACTGCCATCTTTTCTTTCATAAGTTCTTTGTGATAAACGTCCTTCCACACCAACTAGCATACCTTTTCTAGCATATTTTGAAACGTTTTCTGCTGATTGATTGAATACTGTGCAAGGAATAAAAGAAGCAGTTTTATTTCCGTTTGCATCTTTACCCCAATTGTCAACAGCGACTGTAAATGATGTAACTGATGATCCGCTATTGGTTTTTCTTAATTCAGGATCACGAGTTAAACGTCCGACTAAAACAACACGATTAATCATTTTTTCTCTCCTTTAAATTATTGTTCATCGACGAGAATGATATGACGTAATACATTGCGATTGATTTTAACCAAACGATTAAATTCGCTAGTCGCTTTGTTATCTGCACTAACTTTTAAGACAACATAATAACCTTTAACTTCATCCTTGATAGGATAAGCAAGGTCACGCAAGCCTAAAGATTCGTCAACACTTTTAATTTCAGCACCATTATCAGTAAGAATGGCGTTGACTTTATCAAGTGCTTCTTTTCTTTGAGCTTCGTCTAAATCTGCTCTTAAAATGTACATGATTTCATAGTTTTTCATTTGTACACCTCCCTTTGGACTTCTGGCTATTTTTTAAAATAGCAGAGAGTAAATTTGCTTTTAGCGTTATGTATTATACATAAAAGTGAAAAGTTAGTAAAGAATTTTATATCATCCTCTACTTACTAATAGTGTTTAAAAAATGAATTTTCTAATTTTTTTATTTTTTGCTATCGCGCATTGTCGGAAATAAAATAACTTCACGAATCGAAGATTGATTAGTTAAAAGCATAACTAAACGATCAATTCCCATTCCCATTCCTCCAGTTGGAGGCATACCATAATCAAGTGCATTTAAGAAATCATAATCCATTTCGTTAGCTTCATCATCGCCAAGTTCTTTTGCTTTTAATTGAGCAACAAATCTTTCTTTTTGATCTATTGGATCATTTAATTCAGTATATGCATTAGCTAATTCTTTACCATTTATAAATAATTCAAATCTTTCTGTAAATCTTGGATCTTTGCCCTTTTTTGTTAAAGGAGAAACTTCAATTGGATATGAATATACAAACGTTGGTTGAATCAAATCATCTTGACATAATTGTTCAAAAAATTCATTAACAATATAGCCATAAGAATTTTTAAATTTATCTAATTGAATATGGTGTTGATCTGCTAATAACTTAGCTTGTTCATAACTCATTTCTTTAGAAAAATCTATACCTACTTTTTCTTTAATTAAATCAACCATTGAAATCCATCTAAATGGTTTAGAAAAATCAAGTACTTTATCTTGATATTGGACCTTAGTAGTGCCTAAAACTTTTTTAGCAACAAATCTAATCATTTTTTCAGCAATATGCCGCATAGATTTTAAATCTCCATATGCTTGATATAGTTCAATGGTAGTAAATTCGGGATTGTGGGTTGTGTCCATTCCTTCGTTTCTAAATAATCTCCCTATTTCATAAACTCTTTCCATACCACCTACTAATAATTTTTTTAATGGTAATTCAGTTGCTATTCTTAAATAAAAATCTTTATCTAAGGCATTATGATGTGTGATAAATGGCCTTGCATTAGCGCCACCTAAAATTGGTGATAAAACACTTGTTTCAACTTCTACATATCCTTGATTATCAAGATATTCTTGAATACTTCTGATAATTTTTGGTCTTAAAAAAGCAACACGTTTTGCTTCTTCATTCATAATCAAATCAACATATCGATGGCGGTAGCGTTCTTCTACATCTGTTAATCCATGAAATTTTTCTGGTAAGGGATTTAAAGATTTACAAAGATGTGTCAATTTTAAAACTTTAACAGTTAATTCTCCTGTTCTAGTTGTCATGACAACACCTTTAACGCCGACAATATCACCAATATCTTCCATTTTAAATAGTTCATAATTTTTAACACCAACATCATTTATTCCAATATAAAACTGCATTCTTCCACTTTTATCTTGTAAATTAAAAAATGAAGCTTTCCCCATTTTTCTAATTGCCATGATTCTACCTGCAACAGAAACAGTTAAATTCATTTTTTGAATACTATTTGGAGTTTTTTTGTTACATAATTGTCTGATTTGCTGAAAAGAATGTGTGACTTTATATGAATGACCAAAAGGATCTACATTCATTTCTTTATATTTGTCTAATTTTGCACGTCGTGCTAGTTGTTGGTCGTTTAATAATTCTTTTTCTTCTACTGCCATAAAAAAATCCTCGCTTAATATTATATACAAAAATATTAATTATGTAATTTGAAAAGAATCCACTAATGATTTTAATTCGTTATAGGTGTTGATTTTACTTGCTATGGAGACTCTTATATTTTTAGAATTTTTAAATCCATTGAAAAATTTTGGCCCGATGCTTTTAAATATACGCATAGCTTTTTCTTCACCCATATCTTCACACATCATTTTAGCTAAAGTTAAACAATATTGTTTTTGCATATCTAAATCAGCGTCATCTAATCTTGTGCCATCTTTAAAATATTGATTTATTTGTCTAATAAGCGTTGGATTACCAACCCCACCTCGAGCTATCATAACACCATCGGCGTTAGTGATTTTTAAAGCATGTATAGCGTCATCTAAAGTATAAATATCACCTGATACAATAAGAGGAATCGTCATATCTTTTTTTATATCTTTTAATAATTCATATCTAGCTTTACCAGAATATAATTGCTTTGCAGTTCTTGCATGAATTGCTATCATTTTAACACCTAAATCCTGCAAAACTTGAATAACTTCTTTAAAATTTAAATGTTCATCATCGATTCCTAATCTTATTTTGGCGGTTATAGGAAAAGGAGAATGCTGAATTATTTCTTTCATCATTTTCTTTAAATAATCTAAGTCTTTTAATAAAGAAGATCCAGAACCTTGTTTAGTTACTTTTTTAACTGGACACGCTAAATTGATATCAATAAAATCGCAGGCAACTTTTTCTTTGACTATAATATCAATTGCCCCGTTTATAGTTTTAGAATCATGACCAAATAATTGTATTCCAAAAGGATGTTCTAAATTATCTGTTTTTAGATAAGCAATAGTTTGTTTATTGTCATATACTAAACCATGATCACTAACCATTTCTGAATAAGATATTCCTACTCCAAACATTTGCATAAATTTTCGGTACGAATAAAAAGTAAATCCCGCCATTGGGGCGAGAATTACTTTACTATCAATTTTATAGTTTGCAAATTCAAACATAATTATTTATCTTTTGTCTCAACGTTTGAATTATCGACCTCTTGATTGTTAGATTCGGTTTTTGGTTGGACCTCTTCTTCATCAACATGAACATCGCTATTTTCTGTATTGTTATTAACAGAATTTGTAGTGTTAACTTTCTTTTTAGAAGGAAGTTTTCTTTCTTTTAATAAGATATCAATTTCTTCAGCAGTAATTGTTTCGTTTTCTAACAAAGTGTTTGCAATTAAAATGACATCATCTTTATGCTCTAACAATATTTTTCTAGCATCTTCGTGTGCTGTTTCAATAATGCTACGGATTTGTTTGTCTATTTCAAGAGCAACTTGGCTGGAAAAATTCTTTTGGCTAGAAGTATAGTCTCTACCTAAGAAAACACTTCCTGTATCTTTTTCATATTGAATAGGACCAAGAGATGACATGCCAAGTTCACAAACCATCATACGAGCAATACGAGTTGCAACTTCAATATCATTTTGGGCACCAGTTGAAATATCATCAAAGAAAATTTCTTCACTTGTTCTTCCACCTAAATACCCAACTATACGAGCCTCTAATTCTTTTTTAGTTAGTAAGAATCTATCATCTTCTGGTGTCATCAAAACATGACCACCAGTATTTCCTCTTGGGATAATTGTAATTTTTTGGACTTTATCTGAATGAGGTAAGAAAATACCAATTACAGCATGACCTGCTTCATGATACGCCACGGTTTTTCTTTCTTGTTCAGACATTGAGCGAGAAGATTTAGCAGGACCAGATATGCGTCTATCAATAGCTTCATCAATATCATCAATTGAAATCGCAGTTTCGTTTCTTCTGACAGCCAAAATAGCAGCTTCATTTAAAACGTTTTCTAAATCAGCACCAGAAAATCCTGTTGTTCTTTTTGCAATAGCATCAAAATCCACATTAGGTTCAATAACTTTATTTCTAGCATGGACACGTAATATATCAGCACGACCTTGTCTATCAGGAAGAGAAACAGTAATTTTTCTATCAAAACGTCCTGCTCTTAACAAAGCTGGATCTAAAACATCATCTCTATTTGTCGCAGCTATAACGATAATTCCTGAGTTGTCAGAAAAACCATCCATTTCTACTAACAATTGATTCAATGTTTGTTCTCTTTCATCGTTACCTCCACCTAAACCAGCACCTCTTTGTCTTCCAACAGCGTCAATTTCATCAATGAAAATTAAGCAAGGAGCGTTTTCTTTGGCGACTCTAAACATATCTCGAACACGTCCAGCACCAACACCAACAAACATTTCAACAAAGTCAGAACCAGAAATTGAATAAAATGGCACTCCCGCTTCGCCAGCAACAGCTTTTGCAAGCAAAGTTTTACCACAACCTGGAGGACCAACTAATAAAACACCTTTTGGAAGTTTGGCTCCAAATTTTGAAAATTTCTTTGGTTCTTTTAAATAAGCAACAAGTTCTTGCATTTCTAATTTTTCTTCGTCGGCACCAGCAACATCACTAAATCTAACTTTAGATGCATTTTCTCTTCTAGCACGTGATCTATTGAATTCCAATGCTTTATTATTTGAACTACCAATACTTCGTGAAAATACTGAAAATAGAATTATAACAATAACTATTGAAACTACACCCAAAATGATTGTTGGACCCCAACTATCCCAAAATGTAGTTACATATGGATCTGTAACACTATAATTGCCAACATAAGTTGTTGTTAATTCCCTAAGATTTGCTTCCTTACCTTCTTCGTTATATAGATTAACATAGTTTGCTTCTAAATCATCTTTTCCATCAGGTAGATATTTCCAATCTTGAGCTGTAGTTGACCATTCATCCCAAGTAACAGTCAAAGTAAAATTATGCACTCTATTTGCGTTATTTGGATTATCAGGCTCGTAGCGTTTATATTGACCTTCGATGACGACTAATGTTTCTTCCTTTGGAGTGACGGTTACTTCAGTAACTCTATCATTGCCAAGTGCATTGACATATCCTTTTAAGGAAAGGTTATCAACTGGTGAAGATGAGAAAAACATCCACCAAATAAGTAAACCTAGTATACCAATAACAACAATAAACGAGATTATGAATCCCCATGAACTTCTTTTTCTTTGTGGATTATCAGGCATTAATAGTTCCTCCTTGACTTCATCGCAATGCGATGAGATTTATTATATAAAATAGAAAACTTATTTTAAAGTAATTTGCAAATAATTATGATTTTGCTACATCTTACTACAAAATGTATCATCGAGTAAACACAATTAATGATTTAAGTTTATAACTTGACATAAAAGTTCAAATTTTCGTTGATTTCAAAATCTTTTCTATATCGAGGGATATAAACAATCTTGTTGTGTTTATTGACAATCACTGGCCATTTTTTTCTAACGGTGATAGGCATTTTCCAATCTATAAACAATCTTCTAACTTTAACTTTATAATTATTAATAATTATTTCATCATCATCAAAAGCGTTCCTAATCAAAAGAGGATAATCATCAATAGTAATGTTTTTATCCTTTACATCGTTAGTAAAATCTAAATAAAAATATTGCGTCTCGAGTTTAGATGGTTTGTTTAATATGTAAGAAAAAGAGGTATTTTTTTCGTTACTAATAAAATTAATCCAGTCATATTCTTTGTTAAAAATTAAACCATCTTGTATTTTAAAATGAACATTTGGTTTGCTGCTTACAATAATCTTTTTAAGCTCCGCTGCTAACTTATTAGAAATAGAAACACCAGGTTTAATATTTCTTGCAAGACATATCATTGCTTTTTGAAATTCCTCATCATTCAATTTTAAAAGTTCGGCTTTGCAATTTAAATCGATTGTTTTTAATTTGTTATTAATCTCAAGAATGTGATTATTTAAATTTTTAATTTCTTCTAATATAGCTTTTCTATCACGTTCATTTAATTTGCTTACGATGTTGTGTCTAATTATGTTCCTAGAGAAATCGTCTTTTAGATTTGAAGAATCAATCGCGTAAGGGACGTGGTTATTTTGACAATACATAAGAAGTTCTTCCTTTGTATAATCAAGAAGAGGTCTAATAGTTAACATATCAAATATAACTACTTCCTTAATAAGACCATAGTTGTCGACATAACCTCCTCTTTGCCTTTGCAAATAATAAGTTTCTATTACGTCGTCTTGCTGATGGGCGACAAGCAATGCATCAATTTTATTTTTAAAATATATTTCTTTAAAAAAGTTGTATCGAATTTCTCTTGCCTTTGCTTCAAAATTTCCACTAGATATTGGGTTTTTGCAGTGATATATTTCAATTTCGACATCATTTTGAGCACATATATTATTTAAAGATTCTGTTTCATATTGACTTTCTATACGTGCATTATAGTTAACATGTGCAACCATAAACTTATATCCCTGACTTTTCAACATATGAAACAAAGCCATAGAATCCGGACCAAAAGAACACGCTAATAAATAATATTTGTTTTTATCCAAATCCAATAATTTAAACATTTTTTGGCTCCTTGCTTATTAGTTCATAAGAAGCATTATTTTTATTATTACAATCAATTATACGAATCGTTAATATCATCAATGGTAATTCAAGTTTGACAATATCATCTTTTTCAACTTGGCTTGATGCTTTGGCTAATTTGTTATTGATAAAACAGTTGTTATTTTTTATTAGTTCATTAGCAACAACTCTTCTTTTAATTATTCGACTACTTTTTAAAAACAAATCTAACCGCATATTTTTATTATCTCACTATTCGTATTAAATCTTTTAAAATATTTTTTAAATTTTCTATCCATTGATTGTTCTTTTTTAATGTTATTTTTAATATTCCATTTAAATAATTAATTTTGCATAAATTTACATACGGCATTAATTTTTCAAACAATATATTTCCAATGCCTTTAATATCTAAATATTTCTTTCCTAAAATTAATTCTATTTGATATTGCATAATATTAATATTTTCAATTTGACTTTCTTTTACTAAAATATCTATTTCCTGTTTTTCAAACAAAAGTTTTACATTTTTTGGCATTGGACCATATATATCCCGTATGTTGCCTTTAACTTGAATAAGAGAATCTAAATCAGCACAATTTTGTATTTGCTGATAAAGTTCTATTTTATCTCCCCCTTTAGCGTAATTATCGTCGATATATGCATCTAAATTTAAATCTATTTCAATTTGTTTATTTATGTTCTTATCTTTAAATAAATCATTAGGCGATACTCTTTTTTTGACTGCGTCATTTAATAATCTCATATATAAATCAAGTCCAATAGAATCGATATAACCAGCTTGATTTGGTCCTAAAATATCACCCGCTCCACGAATTAATAAATCACGTTGAGCGATTTTATATCCACTCCCTAAACTTGCAAATTCTTTTATTGCTTTTAGACGTTTCTTAGCATTATCATTTAATTCTTTTTTGCCATTATAAAATAAATAAGCATAAGCAATTCTATCGCTTCTACCTACACGTCCTTTAATCTGATATAGTTGCGATAATCCATACATATCTGCATTTTCCACTATTATCATATTTGCGTTGCTCACATCTATACCATTTTCAATAATAGAAGTGCAAACTAAAACATCAATTTCACCATTATAAAATTTTAACATTACATCTTCAATTTCATTTTTACTCATTTGACCGTGTGCGGTTGCTATTCTTGCATTTGGTATTTGATTTTGTAATTTAGCAGCAATGCGATACAAAGATTCTATTCTGTTGTATAGATAAAAAACTTGACCATTTCTTGATAATTCTCTTAATATTAATTCTTTTACAACGTTTTCTTTATATGGCAAGACATAAGTTTGAACAGGCATTCTATTTTCAATTGGAGTGTTTATTAAAGATAGGCTGCGCATTCCTAGTAAGGAA
The DNA here is from genome assembly GCA_949284685.1 of uncultured bacterium. Lineage (GTDB taxonomy): Bacteria > Bacillota_I > Bacilli_A > RFN20 > CAG-826 > CAJOOD01. The sequence continues at coordinate 356,217 of CASDWE010000002.1, read as the reverse complement.
ATTTGTAATGTTCTCGGTATTGGAGTTGCACTTAACGTTAATACATCGACATTGTTTTTTAATTCTTTTATTTTTTCTTTTTGTTCAACACCAAATCTTTGTTCTTCGTCAATTATTAAAAGACCAAGATTGTCAAAAACAATATCTTTTGATAATAAACGATGTGTTCCTATAATTAGATGTATTGTTCCATCTCTAACACTTTTAATGTATTCTTTTTGTTTAGCAATAGGCACTAAACGCGAAAATATTGCTATTTTTACATCATATTTAGTAAATCTTTCTTTTGCTAATTGGTAATGTTGTCTTGCTAGTATTGTCGTTGGACATAAAATTGCAACTTGCTTTCCGCTTAAAATAGCCTTAAAGGCTGATCGAAAAGCAATTTCAGTTTTTCCAAACCCAACATCACCACATAATAATCTATCCATCGGAATCGGTGATTCCATGTCTTTTTTTATTTCTTCTAAAGAAGTTTCTTGATCTTTTGTTAATGAATATGGAAAATCATTTTCAAATGCTAATTGAATCTCATCGTCATTTTGAAAAGAAAACCCATCAACTTTTGAACGTTCTTCATATAAATTAAACAAACGGTTCGCTAAATCATTAATTTTTTCTTGAATTTTTTGTTTTGTTTTTTCCCAATCTTTGCTTTTTAAACGCGTTAGTTTTGGCTTTGCGCCTTCGCGAGCCATATATTTTCTTATTAATTGGAATTGTGAAAGTGGAACATATAAATATTCATCGTTAGCGTACAACAATTTTAGATAATCTTTGTGAACTCCATCTACTTCTAAAGTATTAATTTCTAGAAATTGTCCAATGCCTTGGTATTCATGAACAACATAATCTCCAGGCTCTAATTCTTCATAACTTTTTAATATCGTCCCTTCTTTAAATTTGGATGAATATCGATAACTATGAATTTTTCCTTTAAATAATTCTTTGTCAGTTAAAATTACTATTTTTTCTTCTTCAAATACTAAACCATATGGTAAATTTTTAACATTGATTGATATGTGATTTTTACTAGGAATAGTCCAATCAACATATTTATCATAACTGAAATTATCGTTTTCTAATATTTTTTCAACCGAATTAATTTTGTCTAAACTATTTAAGCAAATCATAACATCGTATTTTTTATTTAAATATGTTTTTATAACGTCGATTATTTCGTTTTCACTTTTTGCTAAAAGTTGAACGCTTGTGGCTTTAAACATGTTATTATCAAAATTATCAATAGCTTCGCATAAACCGATGTATTTGTATTTGGTAAATACATCATTAACATCTAAATAAAAATCAATTTTATCTATTACACTATGCTGTGCTAGTAATTCTTTTTTAAATTCTCCTGCTTCAAAATTAAGTAAGGAATTTTCACTAAAAACAGCTTCTTCATCAACTAAAACTATTTGATAGTCTTTACAATATTTAAAAATATTAGAAACATTCCTTTTGAAAAATTTAAAATATTTGTAAATATCATAGTCGTTTTCAAACATTAATAACTTATCTTTTAATATTTCTATGTTGTTTTCTAAAAGTTCAAAATTGGAAGAAGAAAGTACTTTTTTGTATCGTTCTAATTCAATATTTAATTTGTTAATACAGTCATTAATTTCTTGATTTGTAAATAACATTTCGCTTGCTGGTAATATGACGACACTTTCAATGTTTACAGTTGATACTTGTGTAGAAATTTCAAAATATCTAATGGATTCAATTTCATCATCAAACAATTCTATTCTGACTGGCTTTTCCAAATTGAGAGAAAATATATCAATAATATCACCTCTGATAGCAAATTGAAGAGATTGATCAATTTTATTAACAAGATGATATCCAGCTTGAATTAATTTTAAACGAATATCTTTGATGTTAATTTTATCGCCAATTTGAAATTTAAAAATGTTTTGTTTAAATTCTTCCGCGGAAGGTAAATATCTAATGCAACCCGCTAGGTTAGCGACTACTATATCAACATCATTATTACAAATTTGGAATAATGTATATACACGTTGAGAAGATAATTCATAATTTTGTGTTAAACTTTCCACTCTTATTAATTCATCAGCAGGAAACAGTGAAACATTTTTATCATCAACAAAATCTAATAAAGATGAATACAAAAGTTGTGCTTTATACAAATTAGGGCATATTAATAAGTACTTTTGCTTTTTTGCTAAATACGAAGAGGAAATAATAAAAGCCGACGATAAAATATCATCTACAATAAATTTACCATCAGAGGCATTTATAAACTTATTTACTAAAAAATTTTTTTCTAATTTTTTAAATATGTTCGCCATTGTATAAAGACATTGCCTTTTTAAAATTAGATTTTAATATTTCTTTTAAAGCGTTTACTGCAACTTGGATTGCTTTATCTATCAATTCTTTTTCTTCGTCTACTGGTTTAGATAAAACATGGTCAATAGCGTCATATTTTGGCTCACCTATCCCAATTCTTATTCTTTTAATATGTTCGCTTTTAAGATAATCAATTATATTTTGCATGCCCTTTTGCCCACCGCTAGAACCAGATTCTCTTAATCGTATAGTGCCAGGCATAAGAGCCATATCATCATAAATAACAATAATGTCTTCTAAATCGATTTTAAAATAATTGACAATCAAACTCACTGCTTCGCCAGATAAATTCATATATGTTGTTGGCTTAAATAAAAGTATGTCGTGGCCAAATACTTGTCCTCTTCCTAGCAAACCCTTAAAAACTTCTTTATCAACATCAATTCTTGCAATATCAGAAAAAGCATCAACAACCATAAATCCCATGTTGTGACGTGTGTTTTCATATTTTTTACCAGGATTACCCAAACCTACAATTAATTTCATACAGAAAATTATTATAACATTAAAAATTTATATTTTAATATAAACAATGTTTTTTCTTGTTAAATATTCGTATTTTTTTATAATATTTTTGGAGAAAAAATATGGAAATAAAATATTGGTTAAATCAAGCTACTAACTATCAAATTTTTGTAAGAAATTATTCTAATGAGGGCACATTTAAAAAAGTAACAGAAGATTTAAAACGCATAAAAGATTTAGGGGCGGATATCATTCAATTAACACCAATTCATCCAATAGGTATCAAAGGAAGAAAAGGAACATTTGGTTCGCCATACGCTGTAAAAGATTATTATGCAATAAGCGAAGATTTAGGAACATTAGAAGATTTAAAACAACTTTTTGATGGTGCTCATAAATTAAATATGAAAGTTATTTTAGATATGGTATTTAATCATACCGCGATTGATTCAATTGTGTATAAAACACATCCGGAATATTTCTTTTATATAAATAACAAACCCGCTAATAAGCTTGGCGATTGGGCAGATGTAATTGATTTAAGAATGGATTTAAAAGAAGTTCAAGATTATTTTATTGATGTTTTAAATTATTGGTTAAAACAAGGGGCGGATGGTTTTAGGTTTGATGTAGCAAGTTTAATACCTATTTCATTTTTTAAGCGAGCTAGAGAAAAACTTGGTGAAAAGCCAATATTTTTTGCAGAATCAATACATAAAGAATTTACAGATTATGTTTTAACTACAAATTATTATGTAACTTTAGATAAAGATTTATATCCTACTTTTGATACATCTTATAATTATAATACGTATACTGCACTATTTGATTTTTTAGAAGGAAAATCTAACACAATAATCCCATATATAAAGCAACTGCAAGAACAAGAAAAAACTTTTCCAAAATATTATAACAAGTCAACAACATTAGAAAATCACGATCGCGAACGCATTGCTAATATTTGTAAAAACGATTTAACATTAAAAAACATCGTCGCGTTTTCATTTATAAATAAAGGTATGGCTTTTGTTTATGCTGGGGAGGAATATAAATTAACTCATCTACCAGAATTATTTGAAAAAGATGTTGTGTCTTTTGAACTAAAAGACAAAGAATATTACGATTATATTAAGAAGTTAATATATTTAAAAAAACAACCTGCCTTCCTTAAATATGTTGATTTTAAATATAACGATGGTGATGATACCACTATCGATTTATCATTTTTAGATGTTGATGAAAAACAATTACATGGTTTATTCAATTTGAGTGGAAAAGATCATCTTTACACCATCGAAAACGGAAAATATTTAGATTTAATTTCAAACGAAATTATCGAAATTAATAACAAAAAAATAAATTTAACAATGCCAGTATTATTAAAATCGTTAGATTAGTTTTTATTTTAACAAACTTGAATTTATGACATAGTCAGCGGTGGCTTTGTTTGTCGCGATAGGAATATCATAAACAACCGCTATTCTAAGCAAAGCTTTAACATCAGGGTCATGAGGTTGTGATTCTAACGGATCCCAAAAGAAAACAACAATATCAATTTGTCCTTCGGCAATATGGGCACCTATTTGTTGATCCCCACCTAATGGACCAGAAAGATAAGCTTTTACTTGTAAACCAGTCGCTCTACTTATCAAAGACGCAGTGTGACCAGTTCCACACAAATCAAATTTTTCTAAAATATTTTTGTTTTTTAATGCCCAAACAACTATCTCTTCTTTTTTATGATCATGAGCAATTAACGCTATTGTTTTTCTTGTTTTTTCCATATTATATTATTTTAACAAATTTTAGCGTTACAATGTTATAATAAAATGCGTTAGAGGTAAAGAATATGAGATTATTATTAGTAGTGGATTATCAAAATGATTTTGTCGATGGAACATTGGGATTTTTGGATTCCCAAAAAATTTATCCAAACTTAATAAAATTGATTAAAGAATTTATTGATACAAAAGATGAGATTATTTTTACTTTAGATACTCACGATAACAATTATTTAGATACAAACGAAGGCAAACACTTACCAATAAAACATTGTCTAAAAAACACTGATGGTCATAGGCTCTATAAGGATATAGAAAAATTAGCACTACCTTATTTAAAAATCGAAAAGAAAACATTTGGAAGTAAGGAACTATTTGAAGTTTTAAAAAACAAAGAATATGAATCTATTTATGTTGTAGGAGTTGTTACTAATATTTGTGTTATCTCAAACGCCATAATTTTAAAATCAATTTTTCCTAACACTAATATATATGTCAAAAAAAGCTGTTGTGCATCTAATGATAAAAAACTAGAAGAAGAAACTTATGATATATTAAAAAATCTTCACATAGAAGTAATTGATTAATTATACTTTTTTAGAAAAAACATAATATATCGTCATAAAAAATATTTTAAAGTCTGTTATAAATGACATTTTTTTAACGTATTCGCTATCAAATTTAGCTTTTAATTCATAATCGTGACTGCGATATCCTTTTACTATACTATAAGATGTAATGCCAGGTAAAACGTCATAAGCATTTGGGGTATAAGACAAACGTATTTCTTTTAATGCTTCTTCGTTTCTTATTAAACTTGGCCTTGGTCCAATAAAAGACATATCCCCTTTTAAAACATTAAACATATTTGGCAATTCATCTATCGAGGTCTTTCTTAAAAATTCGCCAAATTTATATGTCATAGCAATTTCATCTTCATAATCTAAATTAAATTGAGATACTTCTGGAGCATCAACCTTCATCGTTCTAAATTTAATAATTTTAAATATATTTAAATTTTTTCCATATCTTTTTTGAACAAAAAATACAGGGCCTTTTGAAACACATTTAATAATAATAGCCACTACTACCATCAGCGGAGAGCATAAAATAATTCCAAAAATAGATCCGATAATATCGAATATTCTTTTAAAAACCAAATAGACCTTTTGCCTTTTTGTAAAAGTGTATTTCATACGTAAATAATTTTAAAAAATCAGCAACACAAAAACAATTATTTGTTTTTAACAATCGAAAATATTGTTTTTTCTAATTTATCTAACACTTCATTTTTAACAAAATTAGTTTTGTAAAATGATTTATTAATTTTATTAGTTATAGCAACATGATTGTTGACTAGATAATGACAAGCTTGATATGGTTTATTTTCATCTATAATAACACCACCACCATATTCATTTATTAAATCTTTACACTCATCATAAGCAAAAGCCAAAATTGGTTTATTGTATGCAAAATATGTCACCAATTTTGCTGGTGTGGTAAACGCTAATTGCTTATCAAGCGAAAAGAAAAATGCATCCGCATCATTATAAAAATTAGGCATATTTGTAATAGGTTGTTCATCATAAATAATAAAATAATTTTCTAAATTTTCTTTAATTATGTTTGCTTTTAATTCTTCCTTATATGAACCTTCTCCTACAACAATAAATACAAAACTATTGTCGTTTTCTTTTTTAGCAATAATAGCAATATCGACCAAAACATCCAATCTTTGAACAAGACCAATATTCCCCGCATACAAAATTTTGAATTTATTTTCAGGAGTGGAAATATTCAATTTCTCATTTAAGATGTTTTTATAAAAAATATCCTCCCCAAAATTTGGCATGTAGAAAATTTTATTCTCGTTTATTCCAAGAGAAATTAATTTTTGTTTAAATCCTAAACTAGAAATAAAAATATAATCGCTTTGTTTATAAGATTTATTGCTATGTTTAGCGACTGTTTTATAAAAAATAGAATCTTTCTTGATAGATTTTTTAGCAGCACATAAAGAATCAGGCCAATAATCTAATATATAAGTTATGCAAGGTATGTGAAGTTTTTTAGCAATTTTTAAGCCAACATAATTAATATACACTGGGGATAATTGATAATTTAGCACTACGTCATATTTGTTTTTTAAAAAACTCGCTTTTATTAATCCAGAGAACAAAAAAGAAATATAACTAAGTCCTAACGAAAATAAATTGTGTCTTCTTTGTATAGTAAATAAACGATATATGTTAATGTTGTCATATTTATCTTTTCTTTTTTTAAAAACCCCATAACCCTTATAATATTTGCCAATATGATAATCAGGAATATTACAAATTACATCCACGTCGTTTGATTTTGCAAGATGAAAAGCGATATCATTTATTTTAAATTGTTCAGGATAAAATCTAGGCGTAACAATTAAAATTTTCATTTTTTATGCCAAACAGTCTTATTAATAATATTGGTGTAGCTTTGAATTATTTTTACAACTTTGTCTGAAACATTATTCATAGAATAGTTTTGATTAGGCTTACCATCATTTCCTATTTCAAGAGCGAGTTCACAAGCCGACAAAACACTATTTTTATCAATACCGCTTATTATAATTGTGCCATCATCTAATCCCTCAGGTCTTTCAGTAGAGGTTCTAAATAAAATACCATTAAAATTTAGCATTGAAGATTCTTCAGTTAAAGTACCAGAATCCGATAGTACAAATAGTGCGTTCATTTCTAAATTGGTATAATCAATAAATCCAAATGGTTTAACATTATTAACAAGTTCATCAAATTTAAAATTCGTCTTATTTATTTTTTTCATTGTTCGCGGATGTGTAGAATAAATAATCGGAATATTATATTTTTTCGCAACAGCGTTAATAGAATTAGCTAAAAGCATAAAATTTTCATCGATATCAATATTCTCTTCACGATGTGCTGAAACTAAAATATATTCGCGTGGTTTTAAATTTAAACGTTGCAAAACTTGACTATTTTTAATTTTTTGCATATTTTTTTGTAAAACTTCATACATTGGAGAACCGGTCACAAAAATATTTTTTATGTCGATTCCTTCGTTCATTAAATTCAATTTTGAATTTTCAACATAAGCCAAATTTACGTCACTTATGTGATCTACAATAACTCTATTAGTCATTTCTGCGACATTAAAATCCCAACATCTGTTGCCAGCTTCCATATGGAAAATAGGTACTTTTAACCTTTTTGCACTAATTGCAGAAAGTGCAGAATTTGTATCACCTAAAATCAAAATTGCATCGGGGTTTTCTTTTTGTATAATTTGATAACTTTTATCAATGATGTTTCCTATTGTTTGTCCTAAATTTTCGCCAGCGCAATTTAAATAATAGTTAGGTTTTCTCAAATCTAATTCTTTGAAAAAAATATCATTTAATTCATAATCATAATTTTGTCCTGTGTGAACTAAAATATGTTCAAAACATTTATCACATTTTTTGATAACTTCGCTTAGACGAATTATTTCTGGCCTGGTACCAAGAATAGTCATTAATTTCAATTTTTCTTTCATATTAAACCTTTAATTTATAAGTGTCTGAATTAGATTCATCAAACACTTCACTACAATAAATTATAAGTGAACAGATGTCTTTTGTGTTATTAATTATTTCATGAGTATACCCTGGAATAATTGTTAATGCTTTGTTATCGCCTTCTTTTAAATTATATTCTATAATTCTTTTTTCTAATATTTTTCTTAAACGAACCACGCATTCACCTTTTACACAAATAAATTTTTCTATTTTTATATTATGATAATGCCCGCCTTTTACTTTACCTGGATTGATTATATTTAAAGATACTTGTCCAAATGGTTCTTTAAATAATTCAATAAACATACCTCTTTCATCTAAATTTGTTTTTAATAAGCTACAAAAATCCTTTTCTTCTAAATAAGAAATATATGTCGAATATAGTGTTTTGATAAATTTATTATTAAAATCGATGTCGTTGTAATTGTTATGCTTAAAATTATTTAATAAATCAAATAAATTTTTTACCGTTATTTTTGTTATTGGTTTAAAACTAATTATCGAATCTGAACCATCATATTTTTCTTGCTCTAATATAGCAACAATATTTTTACAAACATCATCAACATGAATAAGAGTTAATTCTTTATTTTCATCAAAAATATTTGTTTGCAAGTTATTTAAAATGTTATAAGAAAATGTTGCGACAACAGAATTGTAATTAGGTTTACACCATTTACCAAATACATTATCTAAACGAACAATATAAACTGGGAAATTATATGTTTTAGACATTTTAAATAAAAGATTTTCAGCTTGTTTTTTTGAAAGACCATAGTCAGAATTTTCATTTGCTTTGATAGAGGAAGCGTAAAAAATAGGCGTATGTTTATTTGAATTAATCAAAATATAAATAATTTGTGAAATAAGCGTGACGTTTCCTCTATAAAAATCGTTGCTATTTATACTTTTGTTAATGCCCGCTAAATGGACAATAAAATCAGCTTGCAAAACATAATCAGTTAAATTATTTTGATTATCTAAATCTAATAATAACAGTTCATAGTTTAAATTTTTTAACCAAGACGTTAAATTTTTTCCAATAAAACCACTACTTCCAGTTATTAAAATTTTCATCGTTTATTCCTTGAAAAATTCTTTAAATATATCAAGCGTTAATAATAGTTTTTTTAATTCCTCTTTATTTAATCTTTTTGTATTATGTGAAGTATATGCTTCATAATTCAAATTACTTTTAGCAATACTTTCCTTACTGTGAAGATGATAATTTAAATCGCGATTGTCCGGAACGATTTTATAAAAATATTCATAAGAAACCGCCCTAAACATTTCTTCACTGCTAATTAATGTTTCATATAATTTTTCACCATGACGAGTTCCTATATAATTTTTCTTAACATTGGAGTGTGTGATTTCAAGAATCGCATCAGCTAAAGTATCAATGGTAGCAGCAGGATCTTTTTTAACAAATAAATCACCTTGTTCGCCGTATTCAAAAGCATATAAAACCAAATCTAACGCTTCATCTAAACTCATCATGAATCTAGTCATATCTGGGTTAGTAATTGTTAAAGATTTGTTTTGTTTGATTTGATTTAAAAATAATGGAATAACAGATCCTCTTGAACCCATCACATTCCCATATCTTGTCAAACACAAAATAGTGTCATCTTTTTTTAATTTTTGACTTATCGCAATAACGTTTTTTTCCATTAAAGCCTTGCTCATTCCCATAACATTGATGGGATAGACAGCCTTATCTGTTGATAAAAACACTGCTTTCTTGACATGATATTTTAAACATGCTTTTATCACATTATCTGAACCTAAAACGTTTGTTTTTACGGCTTCGATAGGAAAAAATTCGCAAGAAGGAACTTGTTTTAGTGCTGCTGCGTGGAAAACATAATCTACATCTTTAAAAGCATATTCAATAGAATTAAAATCTCTAACATCACCAATATAAAATTTTAAACGATTATCATCATAAAAAGTGCGCATCGAATCTTGTTTTGCTTCATCGCGAGATAAAATCCTAATTTCTTTAATATTTGTCTTTAGAATTTTTTTGCAAGCTGCATTTCCAAAAGAACCAGTGCCACCTGTAATTAAAATTGTTTTTCCACTAAAATCCATCGCTTTCCCCTTTTGTTTTAATCTCGTCTAAATAGATCGCGTGTAAATACCTTATCTTTGACATCATCAAGTTCGATATTATATCTATTTGCTATTATCAAATCGGCTTTATTTTTAAAATCATTTAAATTGTTGATAACTTTACTATTGAAAAACAAATTATCTTTATATGTTGGTTCATAAACGATCACATCAATTCCTTTCGATTTTAATCGTTTCATTATTCCTTGGATAGAACTCATTTTATAATTATCAGATCCGCTTTTCATTGTTAAACGATAAACACCAACACAAAAGGAATCGCTTCCATCATTTTTAAAATTTAATCTTTTTAATATTTCATCACAAATAAAATCTTTTCTTGTTCTATTTGAATCAACAACAGCACTTATTAAATTATTAGGGACATCATTAAAATTTGCTTTTAGTTGTTTGGTGTCTTTTGGTAAACAATATCCACCATAACCAAACGAAGGATTGTTATAAAAATCTCCAATTCGTGGATCGTCACAAACGCCTTCAATAATGTCTTTAGCGTTTAAATTTTTAGAAAGTGCATATGAATCTAGTTCATTAAAAAAAGAGATTCTAGTTGCTAAATAAGTATTGGCGAATAATTTAACAGCTTCAGCTTCTGAATATTTATAAATATGATTTTTGCAATCTTTTTTCATACCACAATCTAGCATTAAATTTATTATTTTTTGTGCAAATTCGAGATATTTTTTTTCTTTTTTATAAACACCCACTATTATTCGAGTAGGATATAAACAATCATGCAAGGCTTTTCCTTCTTTTAAAAATTCAGGAACAAAATATATATCATCATAGTTAAATTTTTTAACTAACTCATTACAATATCCGACAGGAATAGTTGACTTTATGATAATTTTAGCGTTTTTGTTTAGTAACAATATATCATGTATTGTTGATTCAACGCTTGATGTGTCAAAATAGTTTTTAACAGGATCATAATTCGTCGGTGTGGCAATGAATATCATATCCATACCTTTATAATATTTTTTACCATCTGTATCAGCTCTTAAGTTGAGTGTTTTTGTCTTATAATATTCCATAATATCAGGGTCAAAAAAATGTGCTTGACGATTGTTTATTGCTTCAACAACATTTTTATTTATGTCGATAGCGTACGTTTCATGTTTTAAAGAAAACATTACTGCATTTGATAAACCAACATATCCTGTTCCTACGACTGCTATTTTCATATACAAATAAATCCTAACATAACTATTTTAAATAATATTGTTTATACCAAACAATAAATTTTTCTATTCCGTCTTTTAAAGATGTTTTGGGACAAAACTCAAAATCATTTTCTAACTTCTCAGTATCAGCGTAAGTTTGATAAACATCTCCTGGTTGCATTGGCAAATATGTTGGTTCTGGAATTTTTAAAATCATTTGATGATTTAACAAACATTCGCCAATGATATTATAAAAGTCTTTTAAATTTTCCGGATGATTATTACCGACATTATATACTTGATATGGCAAATTATCTTCGTTTAATTTAACGTTTGAACAAATAATTTTTGAAATTGTTATACATACGTCATCAATATATGTGAAGTCTCTATACATATCCCCGTTATTAAACAATGTTATTTGCTCGTTATTTAACATTTTATTTGTAAATGAAAAATAAGCCATATCTGGTCTACCATAAGGCCCGTAAACTGTAAAAAATCTTAATCCAGTACAAGGAATGCCGTATAATTTGCAATACGCATAAGCAAATTGCTCGTTAGTTAATTTACTAGCGGCATATAATGATACGGGTTTGCTAGTCTTATCTTTTTCAGAATAAGGCACTTTTTGATTGTTACCATAAATTGAAGATGAAGAGGCATAAATAAGATGTTTAACGCTACTAGCGTGTCTAACACATTCTAAGATATTATAAAAACCAATCACGTTGCTTTGTATATATGCATCAGGATTTAAAATAGAATACCTAACACCAGCCTGTGCTGCTAAATTAATTACAATATCGAAATTAAATTTTTTAAATAATCCATCTAAATCTTGTTTGTTAGAAATATCCATTTTTAAAAAAGTAAAATTGGAGTATTTTTTTAAAATTTTTATTCGATCTAGTTTTAAATTTACATCGTAGTAATCGTTTAAATTATCAATTCCAATGATTGTATAATCAAAATTGTGTTCATATAAATAATTTATTAATGAATAACCAATAAAACCGGCAGCGCCCGTAACTAAAATTGTTTTGTTAGTCATAATGCCATCCAAAATATAAGATAAATTTTTAATTTATAAAATTAGAAAAACACTCCTCTAGCTTGTTCTTTAATCTCGCTAGTGGTCGCAAATGGAATACGTGTTGTATATCCTTGTTTAGCTGCGACAATCATCTTGGTTGGCCAAGCATTAATATCTCTATTCCAAGCATTAACAGTGTCATTATAAACATCTCTTGCTGCAGTAATTTCTTTTTGCAAATAAGAGTTTTGACTTAAAACATCTGCGATTTCATTATGAGCTTTTAAATCAGGATAATTTTCAAAAGCAAGATTAATTTTGGTTCCAACAGAATCTATTTTGCTAGCAATTTCATTTCTTGCTTCATCATCGTTATGATTTCCACCACGATAAGCTGCGATTTGAACCATTGTTTCTTTATCTAAATCAATAGCCTTGTCTAATAATTTGGCAGCGTTTGTTAAAATCATAACACGTTGTTCCAAATAATTATCAATTTGCGAAGCGTCATGTTGAATTTTTTGTTCTAATTGTCTTAAATAATTGCCTGCTTTAATTTTCATAAACAAAAAGATAACGCCAGGAATAATACCTAATACCCAAAGCATGACTTCAAAAAATTTAGAACCCCAACCAACTTTAATAGGGATTTGTTTTGCAATTACGTTTACATCTCTTCCTTGTTCAAGGGTTGGCCCATTCATTTCATCTAATTGATTCGCCATAATTTGTAACCTCCAATTAATTTTCTTCTTTTTTGGCAAGCAGTGAATTAAAAAGATTATTTAATTCATCATCACCACTATTAGTATAATCTTGATCTAGCAAAAATGCTAGTAAACCCCTTTCAAAGTGATGAACACCTTTTTTGTTATATTTAGAGAAATATTCATATATTTTATCTGAAACGGAATCTATAGATGGTTTATCACTTGAAATTTTTTTAACACCAATAAGTGAATCTTTTTTTACTTCAACGTATTCATTCCAAGGAACAGGAACAGCGTGATTTCGACCATCACCACCAAAAACATAAACATAATCAACACGTGGAATCGCTTTATAAGAATACGCACATACTTTTATTTTGTCAGTATTTTTATCCGAAGATAAATAAGATGTTTTCAATATAACATCTGTCGCGCTTTCATCGGGTCTAAAATTTTGCCATCCAAGACGATTGGCCATTACTTCATCTTCATAGTTTGTATAATTTTGTTTAAACTTCTTTTCATATATATACTCATGAGATTTTTGCTGTTGATATAAAGGAATGGATAATATTGGAACCATATCAAAATAAAATCCTTCAAAATAATTACATAAATAATTGACAAAATTATCGCGCATCACTTTAACATCATAACCATAAAATCTTTCTGGATAAGCATATACATCGTTTTTTTGTGTATGATTAGAAACAATAAAATTTAAACATTTTTTCTTTTCAAAAACAAAGTCATCTCCAAATGGTTTTTGGCTTTTTAAAAGTTCAACATAATTTTTTTGAGCAAGAGGTGTAAACAATAATCTAAATTCAACTTCATTATTTCTATTTTCTGCATTAAAAAGAGCTTCAAATTCTTCATTAGACATCATGGTGAAATTTTTGCCTTCGGAAACAGCTTTTTCTGCTTTGTCTTTTAAATTTTTAATTCTGTCTTTAACTAATTTTTTAATAGCTTTTTCATTCTTACCTAATGTTCCAGAAGGATTTCTTGAAAAAGTAAGTTTTGGAGCTGCATCATTTCCGTAAACTAGATATGTATTATACGAATAATAAGGGTATGGCTTTGAAACAGACGCTGTTAGGGTTTGAGTTCTAGTTACTAAATGCGTGCGACCTTTGCTATCACTTACAGTTTCTGTCCAATGAATAACGATTGAGCCGGTGTAAACTTTACTTCCCATACTTTCGTTTAAATTTCTAACAAAAAGAAAAGGGTTTCCAATGATAGATCCGGATAACACAAAATGAGTTGATGTGTGTTTATCAGTAATATTTCCAAAGTTATATTTTTCGTTTAAATAAGTAAATTTTTCAATATCAAAATAATCATCAACTTGTATTAATGGCGTTGTTTGTCTAATTACTTTTGCTGGAATATTATAATCAAAAAGTTTTAAAAGAGGCTGGATTTGCTTAGATAACAAATCAAATTGCTCAGTAATTTTAGCTTGCAATTTGTTTCTTTTGGCTTCAAGTTTTGTTGCTTTGCTTTTAACAACAACCGCTAAAACAACAGCGCCAACAATTATTAATCCAACACCACCAAATAGTAAAATTAAAGAAACATACATTTCAAACAAATTTGTTGCAAGACCAATTATTCCAACTATTAATGATATCGCTCCAAATATAATAAAAAGAATCATGAACGTTTTTAACACGTTGTTTTTTAAAATCTCTTTGTTTGTTTTTTCTAAAGCTATTTTATATTTGTTGTATTCCTTAACTAGGCGTACATTTTCGTTTTCATCAACTTTTGATTCTTTTAATAATTCATCAAAATATTTTATAGCGTTTTCCTTAAATTGATTTTTTAAAGTTGAATTATAAAGCTTGACTGGTTCTAAAATTGATAAATCTTCCATAGCTGTAGTATAAAATATTTTTATTTGATAAAAAATAGGATTATACAAAAACTTATTTTTTTGTATTAGATTTTCATTAAGCTGTTTGTTAAAATCTAAACGTTGGTGAACGCTATGATTAAAAATGTTTTATTTGATTTAGATGGAACCTTGCTCCCTATGGATCAAGATGAATTTATAAAAAGTTATTTTTCTCATTTGGTAATGAAATTTGTTCCGCTTGGATATAATAAAGACAAACTCATTAAATCGGTGTTCAATGGAACAATAGCAATGGTACAAAACGACGGAAAAATGTCAAATGAAGATGTGTTTTGGGCTGCTGCTGCAGCAACATACTCTCCAACAATATTAGATGATAAAGATAAATTTTTAACATTTTATACAAACGAGTTTCAAAATGTTAAAAATGTATGTGGGTACAACCCAAAAGCAAATGAAATAATATCTTTTCTTAAACAAAACAATATAAAAATCATTTTAGCTACAAATCCGGTGTTTCCAAAAATTGCAACAAAATCTAGAATCCGCTGGGCTGGTTTAAATGAAAATGATTTTGTATTATACACCACTTATGAAAATTCATATCACTGTAAACCAAACATCAAGTACTATGAAGACATAGTTTCTTTATTAAACTTAAATCCTAATGAATGTGTAATGGTTGGAAATGATGTTGATGAAGACATGTGTGCTAAAAAACTTGGTATGGATACGTTTTTATTAACTGATTGTTTGATCAATAGACATAACGTTGATATCAATCAATTTCATCATGGTAACTTTGATGATTTAAAAAAATATTTAACTGAAAATATCAAAAAATAGACATTTTAATATGTGCTGTTTATTTTTTAAAAAACATTAAATTTTTATATTGACTATATTGTCAATTAATGGTAAAAAATATTTCACTGACTAAGTTGTCAACGTATAAATATGCCGCGTTCAAAAGAAGATTTTAAAGAAGTTTCACAAAAAAGAGAAAGCACCATTCTTGAGACTAGTTTGAGGTTGTTTGCTTTGCAAGGATACTCCGCTGTTTCAATTGATGATATTACCAAAGCTAGCAAATGCTCACATGGTCTTTTTTATCATTATTTTTCTTCAAAACAAGATTTGTTCGATAAATTAATGAGTAAGGTTATTAAGCAATGGGAAAGTGATTATAGTGTTATTGATTTTGAACAAAATCCTGTTTTTGCAATACGTGATGTTTCAAGATTTTTAATTTCTTATTTAAGTGGAAAAGATTCAAATGCATATATTCTATATATGTTTTTAACATTTCATTTACAAAAAAACATTCCGATTCCTAAAGAAAAAGCAAAAAGCAAGAGGCAAGGACCTTTTGCTAAATTATTTGAAATAGTAAAAAGAGGTCAGGAGCAGGATTTATTTTTACAAGGCGAGCCATTAGATTACATAAGAGTATATCTAGCTTGTTTACAAGGATTATCATACACAAGAATACATCTAGGCATTAAAAAATTTAAACCATTAAATCCTGATATTCTTGCAAATATTTTTCTTAAAAAATAATAAAGGAGGTAAATATGTTTAAATTAGTCAAATATATCAAAAACATCTGGTGGGCATTAGCTTTAAATACTTGTTTAATTGTTTGTCAAGCTTGGCTTCAATTAACTCTTCCTGACTACATGTCTGATATTTTAAGAATTCTTCAAGATGTCACACTATCATCAGAAGAAAGAATGATTGAAATATGGACAAATGGCGGTATAATGCTTGGAATATGTTTTGGTATACTTTTATGTGCGGTAGCAATTGGCATTTTAAATTCAATTGTTGGTGCGATTTATGCAAGAAACATACGTGAAGCTATTTTTAAAAAGGTCATGTCTTTTTCCTTGTTTGAATTTAATCAATTTGGAACAGCAACATTATTAACAAGAACAACAAACGATATTAATGTTTTAAAAGATACATTCACATCATTTTGTAGAACTGTTGTCTTTTCTCCAGTTATGTTAATTGTCGCAATTATTAAATCTGTAATGTTAGATTGGCAAATGTCATTAGTGTTTGTAGTGGCTCTTCCAGTTTTAGCAGTTGCAATTATTATCACGTTTATAGTTGCTTCCCCGCTATTTACTCAAATTCAAAATAGATTAGATAAGGTTACGGTGGTTTTAAGAGAAGGATTAACTGGTGTTAGAGTAGTTCGTGCATTTAATCAACAAGAACAAGAATTTGCAAAATTCACAGATAGAAATCAAAAAATGACAAACACTATTATTAAGGTTAATAGAACACTTTCGTTTGTTAGCCCAGTAATTAATATAGTTTTTAACTTTACCTATCTAGCGGTTTTCTTTGTTGGGTTTGCCATGCTAGATGGAGTGCTTTTAACCCAGTCAAGTTTAGAAACATTTACTAACGTTATTACCATTTCCAATTATTCTAGTAATATCATGATGTCATTTTTAATGCTTGGGATGATATTTATTCAACTACCAAGTGCAAACGCTTGTGCTAAACGTATTCAAGCTGTGCTTGACACTAATCCATCCATCAAAGATCCTCAAAATCCGATTAATGTAAATGATATTCCTCAAGACAATAAATGCACTGTTGAATTTAAAAATGTAACTTTCACATTCCCTGATGCAACAGAACCAACTTTAAAAGATATAAATTTTGTTGTTAAGCCAGGTCAAACAACCGCGATTATTGGTTCAACAGGATCAGGTAAATCATCTATTATTAATTTAATACCTAGATTTTTTGATACAACAATTGGTGAAATATTAGTCGATGGTGTTAATGTTAAAAAATATAGTCAAAAAGATTTAAGAGACAAAATTGGTTTTGTTCCTCAACAGGCTAGACTATTTACAGGAACAATTAAAGAAAATCTTCTTTTCGGCAATCCAAATGCTACCGATGAAGAATTAAATTCTGCATTAGCGGTATCTCAAGCTTTACATTTTGTTTCTAAAAAAGAAAATGGTATTGATTCTTTTGTCTCGCAAGGTGGTAAAAACTTTTCTGGCGGACAAAAACAAAGATTATCAATCGCAAGAGCGTTAGTCAAAAAACCAGAAATATATATATTTGATGATAGTTTTTCTGCTCTTGATTTTAAAACAGATATCAAATTAAGAACCGCACTAAAAACATACGTCGGAAATTCTTCAGTAATTGTAGTGGCTCAAAGAGTTTCATCTATATTAGATGCTGATAATATCATCGTTTTAAATGATGGAACTATTGCAGGACAAGGAACACATGATGAATTGTTGCTTAATTGCCCTGTTTATCAACAGATAGTTATGTCTCAACTTGATAAAGATGAGATAGAAAAAACTTTAAAAATGAAACAACAAATTATTGATAGTAAAGATGACGAAGAGGAGGATGAATAATTATGCCACCAAGAAATAAACCTCATAATTCAGGCAATTCCTATAAAGTTAAAAATTTTAAAGGAACTGGAAAACGTTTATTAAAACAATTTAAACCTCTTTTGCCTGCTTTTATATTTGTCGCTATCATTCTTGTTTGTTCTTCAGTATTAAACGCACTTTCTCCGATGTTTTTAAGAGACATAATAAATGGGATTTCTAGTGATGTATCGCATGCATTGGAACAAGGAGAAAAAGGAACATACATTGATATTATTAATCAAGTAATTTCTATGCAGTGGGGACAATTATGGCGATCCTTTGGAGTAATAATGGCTTTTTATGCTACTAGTGCTCTTATTTCATGGCTTGCAGAATGGATAGTGGCTAAAATAAGTGCTGACTACGCCTTTAATTTAAGGCAACAAATAAAAGAAAAATTAGATAAATTACCATTATCGTTTTTTGATAAGCACACAGTTGGTGAATTATTATCAAGAGGCACCAACGATGTCGACACCATATCAAGATCTCTTTCAATGATTATCAATCAAACAATATCTGGTGTAGCACTATTTATCGCTGTTGTGGTAATAATGTTTGTTGTTAGTTGGCAATTATCATTAGTGGTACTTTGCACACTCCCACTTAGCTTAACTATAACAATATTGATTGCTAAGCATTCACAAAAACAATTCGTCGCATATCAAAATAGATTAGGAGCAGTAGAAAGCCATGCTGAAGAACAATATGCTGGATTTACTGTTGTTAAACTATTTAACAAAGAAAAAGATTCGTTGGAAACATTTAATAAATTATCTAATCAAATGAAAAACGCTGATTGGAAATCTAGATGGTTGGCGTTTTTAATTTTCCCAATGATAAGATTTGTAAATAATCTTGGTTATGTTGCCGTTTGTGTAGTGGGTGCTGCAACTCAAAGCGCAGAGCAAATCGGTAATATCGCTGCTTTCTTTATTTATTTAAATTTATTCCAACAACCGTTCCAACAAATAGGTGAAATTGCTTCAACTATACAATCGGTTGTCGCTTCAGCGGAAAGAATCTTTGAAGTTTTAGATGAAAGAGAAGAACCAAAAGAAGATGCAAATTGTATAGACAGCGAAGATAACATTGTTGGGAATATTAATATTGAACATGTTGATTTCTCTTACGATCCAAACAAACAATTAATTTCAAATATGAATTTAAAAGTTAATCAGGGCGATTCGATTGCCATTGTCGGACCAACAGGTGCAGGAAAAACCACCATTGTTAACTTATTAATGCGTTTTTATGATGTAAATGCCGGACGCATTATGCTAGATGGATATGATATTCGTCATTATTCAAGAAAAGCATTAAGGGGTGCTGTTGGTATGGTTTTACAAGACACATGGTTATTTGAAGGTACCATAAAAGAAAACATACGTTATGGAAGGAGCGATGCGACTGATGAAGAAATTATTCAAGCTGCAAAAGCCGCACATGCTCATCATTTTATTAAAACTCTTCCAAACAATTATGACTTTGTTTTAAATGAAGATGGAACAAACATTTCACAGGGACAAAGACAATTAATAACAATAGCTAGAGCAATAGTTAGTCAGCCAAAAATACTTATTTTAGATGAGGCAACTTCTAGCGTTGATACAAGAACAGAAATGCAGATTCAAGATGCGATGGATAAATTAATGGAAAATAAAACATCGTTTATTATCGCACATAGATTATCAACAATTAAAAACGCCAAAATGATTATTGTTATGAATAAAGGCTCCATTATTGAAAGTGGAAATCACGAGGAACTACTTAAAAAAGGAGGGTTCTACGCTGATTTATATAACGCTCAATTCTCTGGTAATAATCCAATGGCAAAAGAAGAAATTATAGAACAAACAAATAGTTAATTTGCTAAATTATCCGCAATTTGCATAGTTTTTTTAAAAATTACACAAAAATAGCGTCTTATTTAAAGATAGCTATTTTTTTATTGTTAAAAAATATTTTCTAATATTTTTATCTATTTATAGCGCGATTTTATTATCTATGATAATATATCTAACGTAAGTTCTGACGTATCAAACGTTAGAAAAGTACTAAGGAGGTACTATATGTCAAAAAAATATGTTTACCCCTTTAAAGAAGCTCATGGATTAGGAAAAGAACTTCTTGGAGGTAAGGGTGCTGGCTTAGCAGAAATGACATCCATCGGTGTTCCAATTCCACCTGGATTCACTGTCACAACTGAAGCTTGTACATTGTATTATCAAAATCACAAAGAGTTGCCAGATTATCTAGTAAAAGAAATCGACAACGCAATTAAAGGCATTGAAAAAGACACCGGCAAAACTTTTGGTGGCGAACACAACCCATTATTAGTTTCTGTTAGAAGTGGTGCTAGAGTTTCTAT
Organism: uncultured bacterium; assembly: GCA_949284685.1. GTDB lineage: Bacteria > Bacillota_I > Bacilli_A > RFN20 > CAG-826 > CAJOOD01. The sequence continues at coordinate 335,301 of CASDWE010000002.1, read as the reverse complement.
GCCTGGTATGATGGACACCATTTTAAACTTAGGTCTAAACGATAAAACCTGTAGTGCTCTTGCAAGAGAAACAAATAACGAAAGATTTGCTTATGACTGCTATCGTCGTTTCATCTTAATGTTTACAAATATTGCAAAAGGTCATCCACGTACTGACATGGATAAAATGTTGGATGATTTAAAAGAAACACGCGGTTATAAACTCGATACAGAAGTCACCGCAGAAGAATTAAAAGAATTGGTAGCCAAATATAAAGAATATTACAAAAAAACATTCAATGAAGAATTCCCAAGCGACCCATATGTTCAATTAATTGAAGCGGTTACCGCTGTTTTCCGTTCTTGGGACAACCCACGCGCAAACACATATCGTAAAATGAACAACATTCCTTACGAATGGGGAACTGCTGTTAACATTCAATCGATGGCATTTGGTAATAAAGGTGAAACATCAGGTACTGGTGTTGCGTTCTCTCGTTCTCCTTCAACAGGTGAAAAGAAAATTTTTGCTGAATATTTACCAAACGCTCAAGGCGAAGACGTTGTTGCAGGTATTCGTACACCACTTCACATTGAAGAATTAAAAGCTAGAATGCCTGAAGTATATGAACAATTTGTAAATACTATCAAAAACATGGAACAACATTACAAAGACATGCAAGATATGGAATTTACAGTTGAAGAAGGAAAATTATATTTCTTACAAACAAGAAACGGTAAAAGAACCGCTGCTGCAGCATTAAAAATTGCATGTGATTTGGTGGACGAAGGTTTAATTGATGAAAAAACCGCTGTGTGCCGTGTCGAACCACAAGCATTAGATAGCTTATTACACCAAAGTTTTGATGCAACCGCTTTAAAAACCGCAACTCCAATTGGTGTAGGCTTACCAGCTAGCCCAGGTGCTGCAACAGGAAAAATTGCTTTCTCTGCAGATGAAGCTAAAGAAAGAAGAGAAAATGGTGAAAAAGTTGTCTTAGTCCGTGCAGAAACATCACCAGAAGATATTGATGGTATGGTTTCTAGCGAAGGCATTTTAACTATGAGAGGTGGTATGACTTCTCACGCTGCAGTTGTTGCTCGTGGTATGGGTAAATGCTGTGTTGCTGGCTGTTCAAGTGCCGTTATTGACGAAGAAAAACGTACCTTAACATTAGGTGGTGTTACATATACAGCTGATGACGTTATTTCTTTAGATGGATCTACTGGTAATGTATATGCTGGCGACATCAAAAAAGTTGATCCAGAAATGGGTGGTTATTTCAAGCGCATTATGGATTGGGCAGATAAATATCGCCGTTTGCATGTTCGTGCTAACGCTGATACTCCACGTGATGCCGAAACAGCAGCAAGATTTGGTGCCGAAGGTATTGGATTATGCCGTACCGAACACATGTTCTTTGCTCCTGAAAGAATTTTCCATATGAGAAAAATGATTCTTTCTGAAACTGTTGAAGATCGTGAAAAAGCTCTCACTGAATTACTTCCATATCAAAGAGATGACTTCTATCACTTATATATGTCTATGAAAGGCATGAACGTTAATGTTCGTTTACTTGACCCACCACTACACGAATTCTTACCTCAAGAAGAAGATAAGATTGAAGAATTGGCAAAAGCAATGAACATGACTGTTCAACATGTCAAAGAAAGAATTTCTTATTTACATGAATTTAACCCAATGATGGGACATCGTGGATGCCGTTTAGACGTTTCTTATCCTGAAATCGGACGTATGCAAGCTCGTGCTATTGCTGAAGCCGCTATTAAAGCCCAAAAAGATTTGGGTAAAAAATTAACCGCCGAAATTATGATTCCATTAACATTAGATGTTAAAGAATTCCGTTATGTTAAAGAAGTATTAGTGGAAGAAGTTGAAAAAGTAATCAAAGAAAACAACGCCAAATTAAATTATCATGTTGGTACAATGATTGAAATTCCAAGAGCAGCCTTGCTTTCTAAAGAAATTGCTCCTGAAGCTAAATTCTACTCATTTGGCACAAACGATTTAACACAAATGACATTTGGATTCTCTCGTGATGATGCTGGAAAATTCTTACCAGATTATTACTCTAAAAAGATTTTAGAACAAGATCCATTTGCTCACGTTGACACCAAAGGTGTTGGCCGCTTAATCAAAATTGCTGTTGACGAAGGCCGTGCTGCAAACAAAGATTTACATGTCGGTGTTTGCGGTGAACATGGTGGAGATCCAGTTTCTATCCAATTCTTTGATGCAGTTGGTTTAGATTATGTTTCTTGCTCACCATATCGTGTTCCAATCGCAAGATTAGCCGCTGCACAAGCTGCGATTACTAACGCTAAAAAATAGTAATTGTCAAGTTAACAATATTTAACAAAAAGAGCATCGCGTGATGCTCTTTTTTTGTTGTTAATAATTTTAATGTATTTTATTATTTTTTATTAATTGGTTCTAACACCTTAATGCCGCCCATATATGGTTGTAAAACTTCAGGAATCTTAACAGAACCATCTGGTTGTTGTAACTGTTCTAATAACGCTGGAAAAACTCTTGAAGTAGCCAAGCCAGAACCATTCAGTGTGTTTACAAATTTAGTTTTGCCATTTTCATCTTTATAACGAATTTCTCCGCGTCTAGCTTGGTAGTCTCTAGCATTACTAACCGAAGATACTTCTTTATAAATCCCAATTGATGGAATCCAAATTTCAATATCGTATGTCCTAGCCATGGAATGAGAAATATCGCCCGCTGCTAATTTGCTAACACGATAATGCAAACCTAATTTTTGCAATAATGTTTCAGCTTTTTTCACCATTTCAGCAAAAGCATTATCGCTTGTTTCAGGAGTGGTATATTGAACCATTTCCACTTTATTAAATTGATATCCACGAATAGTGCCTCTTTCTTCGCTTCTATATGAACCGGCTTCTTTTCTATAACACGGAGTATAAGCAAAATATTTTTTTGGTAAATCTTCTAATTTTAATATTTCTTTTCGATGTAAATTTACTAATGCCGTCTCAGCGGTAGGTAACAAAAACCTTTTTGGTTCGGTATCTTCTAACCAAAATACATCGCTTTTAAATTTCGGGAATTGTCCAGCAACAAAACCAGATGTTTCATTAAGCAAATGAGGCGGGAGAATAAAAGTATAACCATCTTTTAAATGTTCACTAATAAAAAAGTTTATTAAAGCCCATTCTAACAACGCTCCTTTATCGGTATAAACCCAGCTTCCACGACCTGCAATTTTTGCTCCTCTTTCAAAATCAATCAGTCCTAGTGATTCACAAAGTTCAACATGATCTTTGGGCTTAAAATCAAAATTTGGTTTTTCTAAATGATATTTAATTGGTTCGTTATTTTCTTTTCCACCACCAAGCAAATCGTCATCTGGTATGTTTGGTAGAGCACTAACAAAATCAAATATTTTATGTTCGATTTCTTTTAATTTATCCTCAAATTGCGCGTTTTCTAAACTAAGTTGCTTAACTTTTGCAAAAATTTCTTCAATGTTTCCGCCTTGTTTTTTTACAAACGGAACAGATTTAGATAATTGATTTTGCTCTGCTTTGTTGGTTTCTGTTTTTACTAACAATATTTTTCTTTCTTCATCCCATTTTAAAAATTCACTAAAATCAACGTCGTATAATTTTCTTTTTAGAGCGTCTTGAATTTTTTTTGGATCTTTCCTAATTAAATTTACATCAATCATTTTTTTCTCTCCTTAGATAAAAACCAAGTTTGGTTTCCTCTTCATAAATTGATTTTAATCTTTCGCCTGTGTGTTTTAAAGAAGCATCTAGTGCTAATTGATAAGCATCTGGAATTGTTGATTTTATTTTACCCGCAAGACATTCTTTACATAATTCCACTAGTGTTTCACTAAATTTTGCAACATGCCCATTAACACCATCGACAACAAATCCATCGAGTATTTCTTGTTCTCTTATGATTAATTCACATTTTGCAGCCATGGCTTCTAAAAGAGATACTACGCCACAATAATGATAACAAGGCAACATAAATATTGAGGCATTCATAAGAGCAGAACGATAAATATCATCAGGCACTACGTCTTTAAAATGAATATTTTTTGGACTATTTTTTTCTAATTGTTTGATTTGATTTTTAACACTTAAAGTACTGCTTGCTTGACCAAAAAAATAAAAAATAGCATCGGGACAGTTTTTAGCGGCGTTAATAAATGCACTAATTCCATCAAGATAATCATAATTACCAATCGCTACGACTAGCTTTTTTGTTTTGTCTTCTCGAAAATAGCGATAAAACAATTCTTTCTCCACGTCATGATTAGAATCAAATCTAGATATGTTTACACCAGGAAGAACGACCTTGATTTTTGATGTAATATCATTTTTTATTAAAAGTCGTTTTGCGCTCTCTGTCGGAACCAAAACAACATTTGCATTATTTAAAAATTTTATCGCTTTATTAGACAAAACATTTTTAATTTGTCCGTCCTTATAGTCGAATTGGAAATAATTAGCGTAATTATCATTTTCACAAGATAACGCTGAAACAACAACACTTTTATTGTTGTCAATAGCGTCTTCTTGTAAATCAAAATCATCATAACTTATTAGATGAACTATATCATAGTCGTCATCTAAAACATCTGATGTGTAATCGATTTGTGCAATTTCAAGGGCTCCCTTGATTGTTTTTCTTAATCGAGAGCCCTCAAAATTATCGTGTTTTTTATTAGGGTCAAAGCAAACCAGAATTTTCATTCCTTACTCGCTTTCTTTGATTTGGGTATCGTCTTGATTTTGTTCTTCTAAAGACAAATTTTCTTCCTCTTCTTCGACGTGATTTACAATCGCGATTGAAGATACTCTTTGTTTGTCTTCAATACGAATAATTTTAACTCCTTGTGTGTTTCTGCCAGCAATTTTTATTTGTGCAAGCGGAGTTCTAATAACGATGCCGTTTATTGTGACAACCATCAAATCTTCGTCTCCGTTAACCGCACGAACTGAAACAAGTTCGCCGATTTTATCGTTTGATTTAATAGTGATAACACCTTTTGCACCACGTGATGTTTGTCGATATTCACTAAATAAGGATAATTTTCCATATCCTCTATCGGTGATAGATAAAACATATTGTCCTTCTAATGAGGTTGTGACACCAACACAATGGCTTCCATCAGAAATATTCATTCCTTTTACACCAGAAGCAGTTCTTCCCATTGGGCGAACTTCTTGTTCGTTAAATTTGACCATTTTTCCATTTGATGAAGCAATGCCAATGATGGTATTGCCATCTGTTAATTTGACATCTAAAAGTGTGTCGCCATCACGAAGTGTGATTGCGATTTTACCATTTTGTCTAATGGATTCAAACTCTTTAACCGCTGTTCTTTTAACGATACCGTTTTTACTAACAAAGAATAAATATCCGTTTTCTGCGTATTCATCAGCTTGAATAATCGCTTTAACGTTTTCGTCTTTTTCAACGTTGATTAAATTAATAATTGGTAATCCTTTGCTATTTCTACCATATTCTGGAATTTTGTATCCTCTAACACGATAAACCTTACCTTTATCGGTAAAGAATAATAAATCGGTGTGAGTTTTTGTGTATAGCATAATATCAACAAGGTCATCTTCGTTCATAGACATGCCTCTAACGCCTCTTCCACCACGATTTTGAGTTCTAAACGTATCGCTTGTTAAACGTTTAATATAGCCGTTTTTTGTTAAGGTAATAACTATATCTTCTTGTGGTATCAAATCTTCATCATCAATAGAAGATAAATCATCAGAAATTTCTGTTCTTCTTTCATCAGAGAATTTTTCTTTAATTTCTAACAATTCTTTAACAACAACATCAACCATGTGCTGACGGCTTTCTAAAATGTAGTGATAATTTTTAACATTTTCATCAAGTTGGGCTTTTTCTTGTAATAACTTTTGTGTTTCTATACCAGTTAATCTTCTAAGTGCCATGCCCATAATTGCTTGAACTTGAACATCAGATAATGCGAATTTTTCTTTTAATGCATTTGAAGCAGATTCTGGGGTGTCGCTTGCTTTTATGATATCCACTACTTCATCGATATTGTCGTGGGCAACAATTAATCCCTCGATGATATGAATTCTTGCTTCGTCTTTGTTCAACAAAAATTGTGTTCTTCTTTGAATTACTTCAACTTGGAAATCCAAATATTCGCTTAACATTTTTGTGATAGGCAAAATTTTTGGAACTCCATTGACTAAACAAAGCATGATAATACCAAAGCTAACTTGTAAATCACTATTTTTATAAAGTTGATTTAAAATAACTTCTGGAACAACATCTTTTCTTAACTCAATAACAACTCGAATACCTTCTTTGTTGGTTTCATCACGTATATCAGTAATACCATCAATTATCTTTTCGTGAACCAAATCCGCAATCTTTTCAATCATTTTAGCCTTGTTCACCTGATATGGTATTTCTGTAATAATTATTCGAGATTTGCCGTGTTCTATGTTTTCAATGCAGGCTTTTGAACGAATAACAATTGAACCTGAACCGGTACTATATGCTTCTCTTATACCACCTCTTCCTAAAATAATTCCACCAGTTGGAAAATCTGGCCCTTTAATATAATTTGCCATAATTTCTTCTGGTGTAATTTCAGGGTTTTTACTAACAGCGACAATGCCATCGATAACTTCTCCAAGGTTATGTGGTGGGATGTTTGTTGCCATACCAACCGCAATACCATTAGAACCATTAACTAAAAGATTTGGAAAACGCGATGGTAAAACACTTGGTTCTTGCTCGCTTCCATCATAGTTATCAACAAAATCAACAGTGTTGCAGTTTATATCTCTTACCATCTCCATGGCGAGTTTAGTCATTCTTGCTTCTGTATAACGCATTGCAGCGGCTTCTTCACCATCTACATCGCCAAAGTTACCATGTCCATCAACAAGCGTATAACGCATTGAAAATGGTTGGGCTAATCTTACTAAAGTTTGATAAATTGCAGAATCGCCATGTGGATGATATTTACCCATAACATCGCCAACGATTCTAGCGCATTTTTTAAATGGTGTGTTTGGAAACATGCCAGCCTCGTTCATGCCAAAAATAACACGGCGGTGAACTGGCTTACAACCATCTCTTACATCTGGAATAGCACGCGAAACAATAACGCTCATTGCATAGTCTAAAAAAGATGTTTGAACTTGTTCAACAATTGCGGTGTCTTTTAAACTAGGAACAATACCTTCTTCGATTTCTTCTAATGTTTTATTTTCTTCTGCCATTTTTAATTCCTCCTAGATTAAATATCGAGATTTTTAACAAATTTGGCGTTTTCGTGGATGAATTCTTTACGTGGCAAAACATCATCGCCCATCAAATCTGTGAATACTTTTTCTGCTTTGATTGCGTCATCCATCGTAACACGTAACATTTTTCTATTTTCTGGATCCATTGTTGTTTCCCATAACTGACTAGCGTCCATTTCACCAAGACCTTTATATCTTTGGAATGGATAGCCTGGACGTAAATTTAATTGTTTTTTTAACACTTCTAATTGTTCATCGTTATAGCAATAATATGATTTGTGATTGTAATCAACCTTATAAAGAGGGGGTTGAGCAATATACACATAACCTTGTTCTAACAACGGCCTCATAAAACGATAAAAGAATGTTAACAACAAGATTCTAATGTGCGAACCATCGACATCAGCATCAGTCATGATAACAATTTTGTGGTATCTAATTTTGCTAACATCAAATGTAGGATCGATTCCTCCCCCGATTGCGGTAATCATATTACCAATTTCAGCATTTGCGTAAATTCTTTTAGCTTGCGCTTTTTCAACATTTAAAATTTTTCCACGCAAAGGAAGAATAGCTTGTGTTTTTCGATCTCTTCCGTTTTTGGCACTTCCACCAGCGGAATTACCTTCAACTATATATAATTCACACTCTTCTGGGTTTTTGCTTGAACAATCTGCTAATTTGCCAGGTAATGTTGTAACATCTAATGCTGATTTTCGTCTTGTTGCATCTCTTGCCTGACGTGCAGCAATTCTAGCATTCGCGGCGTTTACAATTTTATCAACTATTGTGCGTGCAACTTTTGGATTTTCCATCAAGAAACGATCAAGTTGAGCACCGACAATTTGTGAAACCGTCTTTCTGATTTCTGGATTTCCTAATTTCGTTTTAGTTTGTCCTTCATATTGAGGATTTGGGTGTCGAATAGAAATAATCGCGGTCAACCCTTCTTTGATGTCGTCGTACGTGAAGTTATCTTCGTTGTCTTTTAACATTTTATTTTTTCTTGCATAGTCATTAATGACTCTAACCATCGCAAGTTGGAATCCGCTTTCGTGGACACCGCCTTCGTGGGTGTGGATATTGTTACAAAAACTATAAATGTTTGCAGAATAACCATCGTTATATTGCATAGCTACTTCAACATAAATATGACCTGTTACACCAGGTAAATATTCAACATCATCAACACCTTCACAATAAATAATTTCAGGGAATAATGCTGTTTTGTGGTTGTTAATATACAAAACGTATTCTTTGATTCCGCCTTTATATAAGAATGTTTCGGTAAGTGGCTCTTCTGGACGGTTGTCAGTAACGGTCATTTTTAATCCGCGATTCAAATAAGCCATTTGTCTGACGCGGTCAGAAATTGTTTCAAATTTAAATTCGGTTGTTTCAGTAAAAATGGTTGGATCTGGTTTAAATGTGACTATTGTTCCAGAATCTGTACATTCTCCTATTTTTTTAAGATGGTCGACAGCGTGTCCGCCATTAACGAATTTTTGATAATATATTCCACCATTTTTGTGTACATATACTTCTAACCATTCAGATAATCCATTAACAACGCTGGCGCCAACACCATGAAGACCACCGGATACCTTATATCCTCCGCCTTCACCGAATTTTCCACCAGCATGCAAAACCGTGAACACTGTTTCAACACCAGATAGTCCACTTTTTGCAACTATATCAACTGGTATTCCTCTTCCGTTATCCTTTACGGTTACAGTTCCATCTTTGTTTATTGTTACTTGTACTTCTGTACAATAACCTGCCAAGGCTTCATCTATCGAGTTATCAATAATTTCCCAAACAAGATGGTGCAAACCAGGTGAAGCGGTTGTTCCAATGTACATGCCTGGTCTTTTTCTAACAGCCTCTAGTCCTTCTAAAACTTGAATGTTTGTCGCGGTATAACTAGCATCTGCTTTGTCGGTTTCAACTTCGTGTTTAGAAAGTTCTGACATTTCAGTAATTTCTGGGTGTGTTTTTTCAACATCAACACCAGGATTTTTAACTTCATTTTGATTTTTTTCTTCTTCCATACAGCTATTCTCCTTTCTTTTTTAAAAAATATGTATGAGCGGATTTAATTTGTAAATTTGTCGCGGTGATAAAAACTTGCTGGAAATTATTCAAAAATCTAATTAATTTGTTTTGATGCTTTTTATCTAACTCAGAAAAAGCATCATCAAGAATAACAATCGGCTTTTTATCGCTGTCTTTAATCAAAAAATATGGTGCAAGTTTAAGAGCGATTGCTAAAATTCTGTTTTCGCCTTGCGAACCATAAGTTGCAATGTTTTTCCCGTTAATAGTCACAAAAAAGTCTTCTCTATGAACGCCTACCGATGTCGATTTGTGTTTCATATCGGTATCTAAACTTTTTTTAAAGCACTCTTTTGCGTTATTAACAAAGTTTTCGTTTAACTCAACAAAGGGCAAATATTGTATTTTTGCTTGTTTGATGTTGTCGTCTTCGCTTGATAATGCATTTATAATTTTTTCTATTATTGAATTAATGCTGCTGGTGTATTTTGTTCTAAAATCAATGATTTGCTTTGATATATCTATCATCATGTTTGTGATAACATCAAGCAAATCTCCATCAAAAGAATCTTGCTTTAACAAATTGTTTCTTTGTTTTAAAAGCTTTTCATAATCGCTGATCAATTGTAAATATTGATTGCTTTGTTTTGAAATGCTTATATTTAAAAAACTGCGCCTTTCTTTTGGAGAGCCTTTAAATATCAATACATCGCTTGGTTGAAAAACAATTACATTAACTAAGCTGGACAATTCTGACAATTTACTTATCGGCTTTTTATCAATCAAGATTTTTCTTCCGTTTAAAGAAAAAAGAATTTCGATTCGGTGTAAATTTTTTCCAAATATTTTAGCATCTATATATGCTTGAAGAGCCCCTTTTTTGATTAATTCTTTGTCGTCTTGAATTCGAAACGATCTTGCTAACGACAAATAATAAATCGCCTCAACAATATTGGTCTTCCCCACACCATTATCGCCGACAAAAACGTTGATTTTATCAAAAAAATCATATGTCAGATATGAATGATTTCGGAAGTTTTTAATTGTTAATGATTTAACTATCATCTTTTCAAAACTATGTAAGTTTTACCACCCACATCAACAAGCATTTGAGGGTAAATTTTTCTCCCTCTTCTTGTTTCTAATTGCTTATCCACCAAAACTTGATTGTTATTTAAATACACTTTGGCTTGCCCTCCACTAGAAACAATAGAAAGTTTTTTTAATAATTGCTGTAGTTCAATATAATCACTTTCTATATAAACTTGGAGTGGGTTTTCTTGCATTTTTAAAACTTCCTAGTGGTATTATACAACTTAAAAATAAAAAAGAGAATATAATTCTCTTATTTTATGTAAAAATATGCCCTTATTTCTTTCATAAAACGTATTTTAAGCGTTGTTTGAAGGAAAAAGGTATTTTTTATCGATAAATATTAAAATGTTCTCATTGGCGTTATCACTTGAATAACCGAGTCATCTTTATCATTCTTAACAACAAAAGGTTTCATTTCACCAACAAAGGCAAGCGTAACATCCACACTTCCAAGAGCGCGAATCGCTGCTAAAACGAACTCATTATTAAAACTAACTTCTAATCTTTGTCCTTCGTAACGATACGATGATATTTTTTCGCTGGCTGAACCGATTTGAGAAGATTTGGAAGAAACTTCAATACCATCATCAGACATCGATAAATTTACAACATTTTCTCTTTCTATTGAAAGTAAAGACACTCTTTCGATAGCTTTTATCATTTCTTGTGCGTTGACTTGCAAAACATAGTTTAAATTTCTAGGAACAATGTTTTTTGTATTAGGATAGTCTCCGCTTGATAGACGAGTAGAAACAACCGTTTTCCCTAAAGAGAAAAGAATTTTATTTTCGCTAACCGTCATATCGACCGTTTGAACATTATCTATTAAATGAGTCACTTCAACTAGCATTCTTGCACTGATGTTTGCAATAAATTCAACACCTTGTTCGATGTTTAGTGTTTTTCTTGCCATTCTGGCCGAATCTGTCGCGGTCGCTGTTAGTTTTCCGTCATGTGCTTCAAAATTAATCGTTGTTAAAATTGGTCTTTGTTCTTTTGTTGAGGCTGCAAAAGCAGTTTGATCAATCATGGTAATAAAATCGGCGCTATTTAAAGAAAGGAATTGCCCGTCTGGTTCTAAATCAATATCCGGATATTCATCGCTTCTAATACAATTTAACTTAAATTCGGATTTACCATCACCAATAATTGCAGTGGAAGAATCGATTACATCCAAAGATAATTCTACCGAATCAACACGTCTAGCTATTTCTGTTAAAATTTTAGCATTTATTAAAGTTGTACCTTCTTTATAATTTCTAATTATTTCTTTTTGTTCGTCCTTGTAAGGAATCATTGTTTTAATAGTTAGATTGTTGTTAGATCCAGTTAAATATAACCCAGTTTCGTCTAAATCTATTTTAAAATTACTTAAGGCAGGTGTTACACTTTTAGACGCTATTGCTCGAGCGGTGATGTTTAATCCTTTTAAGAATTCTTCTCGGTTGATTGTAAATTTCATAATTTTATTTCCTTTCTTTTTTACATATATTTATAGTAGTAATATTATCCTTTGTGGAAATGTTGAAAATGCATTTTTACAACTATGTTTTAACTCTTTTTATTTTACCATAACCGCCTATAATTTTATATATTTTATTTTTATAAAATAAATTTATTCGCTTTTTATACGACTTTTTAACTCTTTTATCGCTTGCTGTGTCATTACGTCGGTTTTCAACATTTTTTCAACATTGCTAATGCCAGACATAACAGTGGTGTGATCTCTATTACCGAAAGCTTGACCGATTTTTTTAAGTGGAGAGTCTAAAATATCCCTAATTAAATACATAGCTATATGTCTTGCTAATGAAATTTGTCTATTGTGACTTTTTCCGGTCAAAACAAATGGTGTTAAGTTGTAATAATCCGATACCAAAGAAATAATTTTTTGTTCGTCTAATTCGTTTTGAATGTATTTTCCACCAGAAATTGTGGAAACTGCTTCAATAGTTAATTTTAAGTCAATTTGATTTGTTTGTTTTAATATAGCGTGATATACAAGTTTGTTTAAAGCACCTTCTAATTCACGAATATTTTTAGAAAATCTTTCTGCGAGAAGTCTTAAAGAATCTTCCTCAAAATTAAGTTCTTTTAAATCGCTTGAGCTTATTTTTTTCTTTAAAATAGCGACACAAGTTTCTGGGTCTGGATCGTCTATTTTTACTGTTAGTCCACTAGAAAATCTTGTGACAAGCCTTTGTTCGATGTCTTTTAATTCTGATGGTTGTCTATCACTAGTAATTACTATTTGTTTTTCTTCTTTTACCAAATCGTTAAAGACATAATAAAATAGTTCTTGGGTTTTCTTTTTTTCTGTTAAAAACTGTATGTCATCAATTAAAAAAGCATCAACTGTTTTGCAATAATCTCTTAAAGAAGTGGTATCTTTGCCGTTTGATAAATTTTTGACAAATTCATTAAAGAAATCGTCACTTGTGATACAAACAACTTTCGCACCGGGTCTATTCTTTTTTATATAATTGCCTATCGCGTGTAATAAATGAGTTTTTCCGAGTCCTGATTCTGAATGTATAAATAGTGGATTAAAAACCTTTCCAGGATCAGAAGCTATCATTAAAGCTGCTTGAGCAGCGGATCTATTAAATGTTCCTATAACAAAATTATCAAATGTTGAATTGGGATTGGTATAAGAAGTTTTAAATATTTCTTCTTGCTTTTGTGGTGTTTTTGAATTCTTTTTTTCTTCGTCTTTTGTTATAAAATTTAATTTAAAATTCGATTCTGTAACTTCTAAGACAATCTCGTTTAGCAAGGAATAATATTTTGTATTGCAAAGTTGAACCGCTAAAGAAGTATTGACAACAACAATTATTGTATCGTTTGATATTTCACTAATATAAGAACCATCGAAAAAAGTATCATACATGTTCTTATCGACAATACGTTGTTTTAGTTTTTCTAAAACACGTTCCCACAATCTTATAGTTTCGCTTACTGATAAGTTCATAATTTACGTGTCAATTATAACGTTTTCCACATATAGTGTAAACACAAAATAGTAAAAAAATATTTTTTTCCACAAAATAGTCAATTTATACATTCAAATAACTAAAAAAATCCACTTTTCCACTTTCCAACATGTGGAAAACATTGTGGAAAACTAATATGTTGAAAACAAAGTGTGGAAATGTTGAAAACTCAAATACAACATTTTCAAGATTTGTTGCATAATAGTTATTTTATAACTAAAACATATATACTCGTCACAAAGCCAATTTTTAAACAGATGTTGAAAAAACAATTTTACCTAAATAATTCTTATAAATTTTGTGGAAATGCCATAAAAATTTTACATTTTATTTAATTATTAATTTGACAATCACACACGTATGCACGTATAATGCAAAGTGCTATATAATTAGAAAGGGTATATTTATGAAAAGAACTTATCAACCAAGTAAAATCAAACACGCTCATAAAGCCGGATTTAGAGCAAAAATGAAAACAGCCGGAGGACGCAAAGTTTTAGCAAGACGTCGTGCTAAAGGTAGAAAAAAATTAACCGCTTAATTTAAATTTAAAAGGAAACGTAGTGAAAAAAGACTATCGAATTAAAAACAATATTAGATTTGGTGAAGTCGTTCACCAAGGAAAATGCAAAAAAAACAATTCCTATACAATTCATTTTTTGAAAAATGATATCAAAAATATTAGAGTCGGAATTTCGGTAAGCAAAAAAATCGGTAAAGCCGTTATAAGAAACAAAATAAAACGTCAAGTTCGTTCAATGTGTGATAAACTTATCGATTTCCAAAGCAACTCTTTCGACATTGTTATTGTGATTAGAAAAAATTATTTAGACAAAACTTTTAATGACAACTGCTTAATTTTGTCGGAGTTGCTAAATACCGTTTGGAGAGCAATTAATGAATAAAAAACTTAAATTTATATTATCAATTGGTGCAATTGGATTAACAGGCCTAGCACTTACTGCGTGCTCTGCTAATTTTTGTTCTATAGAAGACAATGCCCAAATTGTTTATTCTTATGATGTTTATAATATAGTCGATGACAATGGACAAAACACAGGAAAATACAGTTTTGGTATTTCTACGTATTATGATGAAAACGATGAATCTCGTCCTAAAGAAGCAGAAAAACTAGACGGATTTGGTCAACTTTATGTTGTCTATGATATAGACAGCAACCTCGCCTTAAAAGCTATAAACGAAAACGCTATTAGTAATAACATTAGAGTCAACGATTATACAAAGTTTTGGGCTGAGATGGATAATAAATTTTTAAATTTAGCTATTCAAGCCGCAATTGAAAATAATGCAAGTTATAACACAGACAAAAATACAATGACATATTCTGATGTTTGTAACATTTTAATTGGTAATCGAAACGGAAACGAAAAAGGATATGGTTATTTAAAATATATCGGTTTAAATAGTGAAGGCGTTCAAACTAACTGGGAAACATGGAATTTGTATTTAACCGAAGTCAGATACGACATAGGTGTAGATATGTGTCCAGACAACGATTTTGTTGAATATTATCAAACCAACATGACAAATTATTCTGCAACATCTAGAACATGTATTGCTACAGAAGACGGATTTTATGGTTATTATGGTTTTGATAATAACAACAAATTAGAAATGTTTATTGAAGGAAAAGATTGGAATTATGCTTGGAGTCTTGGCTTTTTAGAAGGGCTTCTTGTTTATCCAATTGGTTGGTTGATTGATCAAACGGCAGTATCGTTTATGGCTGGTATTGGTGCTGGTTGGGGCCAAGTTTTGGCTATCTTTGTAATTACATTTTTGATTCGTGCTGTTATGATGGTTTTCACATTAGGACAAACATTAACCAGTCAAAAAATGAACGACTTGCAACCAGAAATGGCTAAAATTCAAGCTAAATATCCTAACGCAAATACTAATCGTAGTGAACAGCAAGCATTAGCGATGGAAACAAGCGCTTTATATAAGAAAAACAAAGTACACCCATTTTTATCAATGATTTTAATGATTGTTCAATTCCCTGTTTTCTTATGTGTCTGGAGCGCGATGTCTGGTTCAGCAGTATTAGCAAGCAATGAATTTTTAGGTTTAAGACTTAGTTTATCAGTTCAAGACGTTTTATTTAATATAGAAAATTGGCCAAACAATCCAGGTTGGTGGACGGCGCTCGTTGTTTTCATAATAATGGCACTTTTGCAGACTTTTGCAATGCTTTTGCCACAATTTATACAAAAACACAGACAAAAAAAGATACCAAAAACATTGGTAAACAACAATTTAAACAAACAAAACAAAATGATGAAATGGTTTACAATCATCATGCTTGTATTCATTATTTTTATGGGCTTCTCGATGGCTTCTGGTATGGTTATTTATTGGATAGCGGGTTCGATTTGGTCTGTTGCACAAACATTGATTTTAGAATTAATTAAATATTTGAAAAACAAGAGCAAAAACAAACCTAGAAAACCAGTCCATCAAACCTCTAATAACGTCGTTATCGATGCTGAAGTTATTCCACAACAATTTGTTGCTCCAACAGGAAAAAAGAAATTTAAAGATCGTAATTTGAAAAAGCAAAACAATGATAGTAATAATGATAAAGGAGATAATAATTCATGAAAGAGTTTGTAGCAAAAACTTTAGAAGATGCTTTGCAAAAAGCGTGTGCTGAATTGCAATGCGAAAAAGAAGATTTGGTTTATTCAATTGAAGAAGAAAAGAAAACGCTTTTTACCAAGCGTGTTGTGATTAACGTTTACGAACTTGAAGATGTGGTTGATTATGCAGAAACATACATTTTAAACATCACAGACACTTTAGGTATTGAAGCAACTGCTTCAACAACGTTAAAAGATGACATGATTAAAATCACTATTGATTCTACGAATAACCCAATATTAATTGGGAAAAACGGCAAAACACTTCAAGCAATGGCTGAATTAACCAAATTAGCGGTTGCTGTTAAATTTAAAAGACGTTTCCGTCTTCTCATTGATATAAATGGATATAAAGATTCTAAATATAGAAAGCTTGTTCATTTAGCTAAAAAAACCGCTAAACAAGTGCAAAGAACAAAAACCGATGCAGTATTAGATCCAATGCCTGCTGATGAAAGAAGAATTGTTCATAATGCAATTCATGGATTTAAAAACGTTAAAACCATTTCACAAGGCGACGGAACACACAGACAAGTTCACATCGTATTTGTTGAAAGCGAAAACAAAGTTTCAGAAACGGCTGCAGATGTAGCTGAAGAACAAACTTCTAATCAAGAAAATGAATAATTAAAGCGGGAAACCGCTTTTTTAAATGATATAATATGAGTATGTTAGCGGATACAATTTATGCTTTGGCAACACCACCATTTAAATCAGCACTAGCAATTATTAGAATATCTGGCGACGACAGTGTAAACGTTGTTAATAATTTCTTTTCGCGCGATTTAAATAAGTACAATAAAAATTCAATTGTAAATGGCGATATTTTAGATGGAAAAAACGTTGTCGATAATGTTGTTTTGTTAATTTATCGTGCCCCTAAAAGTTTTACAGGAGAAAATAGCATTGAAATTATTTGCCATGGCTCCATGCTTGTTGTTGAACAAATTTTTAAACTGTTATCAAGATATGGTGCTAGACAAGCAAAAAATGGTGAATATACTCAACGAGCGTTTTTAAATAAAAAACTTGATTTAATTCAGGCTGAAGCTATTCAAGATTTAATAGACGCCAAAACACCGCAAGCTAAAAATATATCAATACTCTCATTAAAAGGAGAAACAACAAAACAATTTTTGCCTATTAAACAGCAAATAGAGGATTTGTTATGTGAAATTGAAGTTCATTTTGATTATCCAGAAGAAGTTGATGATATAGAGTTGTCTTATATTGAAGTAGAAAAGAAGATTGATAAGATAATTGATGAAATTAATACATTGTTAATCCATTCTAAAAAAGGAAAAATAATTAAAGATGGTGTAAATGTTGCTATTATTGGAAAACCAAACGTTGGAAAATCCTCGATATTAAATGCTCTTTTAGATGAAGAAAAAGCTATTGTGACGCCAATTGCTGGTACCACAAGAGATATTGTTGAGGGTGAAATAAATTGTCACGGAGTAATATTACATTTATTAGACACAGCAGGAATTAGAAATAGCGATGATTATGTTGAAAATATCGGTGTAGAAAAAGCAAAATCAACAATTGAAAAAGCCGATTTGATTATTGTTGTTTTAGCTGCAAATAGTCAACTCGATAGTTATGATAAAGAGATATTAGATTTAACAAAAAACAAAAAAAGAATAATTGTATTTAATAAATCAGATTTAATAAACACCACGACTAAAGAATCAACAAATCTTTATATATCTGCTTTAAAAAAGGAAATAGATCCATTAAAAAAGGAAATTTTGAAAGTTTTAAACATTGAAGAAAACGATTTCGTAACACCTTCCTTAGCTAATGCTAGACAAGAAAGTTTATTAGAACAAATTAAACAATCTTTAAAAATCGCTAAAAGCGAAACAAAATTATTAAAACCAATGGATTTAATTTCGATTAATTTAACAGCCGCTTATCAAGATAGTTTGCAGTTAATTGGGAAAACTCCAGACGTAGATATCGCTAATGAAATTTTTAAAAGATTTTGTGTAGGTAAATAAAATGGAAATTTTTGATACTCATTGTCATTTAAATCATCCTGATTTATATAAAAACATAGAAAAAATTATTGAAGGCGCGCAAGATGTTGGAGTGAAGTATTTTTTAGTTGTTGGTTTTGATAAAGAAACTTCATTTAAAGCAGTAGAAATTGCTTCTAAATATGAAAACGTTTACGCAACAGTTGGTTTTCATCCTACAGAAATTGATGATGTTTCAGAAAGCGATTTTATACAAGTTATGAATTTATTAAAACACACAAAAGTAAAAGCGTTAGGTGAAATTGGTTTGGATTATTATTGGATTAAAGATCACGACAAACAAAGCAAACAAAAAGAATGGTTCATTAAGCAAATTGAATATGCAAACAAAAACAATATTCCAATAGTGGTACACTGTCGTGATGCGATAATGGATTGTTATCAAATATTAAAACAATATGACACTAATCACAAAGGGGTTCTTCATTGTTTTTCTTCTTCTATAGAAATGGCAAACGAATTTATTAAGCTTGGATATTATATTGGTTTAGATGGTCCAGTGACTTTTTTAAATTCTAAACAACCAAAAGAAGTTGCAAAAGAAATTAATATTAATCGTTTGTTAGTAGAAACAGATTGTCCTTATTTAACGCCACATCCATATCGAGGAAAACAAAACGAGCCCAAATTTATTACTTTAGTAATAGAAGAAATTGCAAAATTAAGAAATTTAAGTTATGAAGATGTTGCAAATACAACATCTAGTAATGCAAAAAAATTGTTCCACGTGTAAAATATGAAACAAAGTATTGATGGTTTTTTGATTGTTGAAGGTATTGCAGATAAAGCATTTTTATCATCATTTTTAAATTGTGAAATTATATGTATGGGTGGATATGATATGCCACGTGGAACATTAGACTACATATCACAACTCTGCCGTGTATCTCAACCAATAATATTAACAGACCAAGATGAAGCCGGAAGAACAATAGCAAAAAGATTAAAAAATACATTTCCTAATGCATATAATGCATTAGTGGTGTTTAAAAATAGAAAAAATTATCAAAAAAATGGTATTGCAGAAACATCAAAAGAAAACGTGCTTAATGCTTTAAAGCCTTTTATAATAAACATTGAAAAATCTTCTTTTCAATTAACTAGAAAAGATTTGATTGATTTAGATTTATTTGACGTAAATAAGAGAAAATATTTGCAAAACAGACTTAAAATTGGAAATTGTAATTTTAAAACAACAATTAGACGACTCAATTATTTAAAATATACCAAAAAAGATATAGAAAGAGTAATGATAGATTATGATTATAGATAGCAAAACAATCAAAGATGTTTTTCATCTCTTAGGAATTAATTCAAACAAAAATTTAGGTCAAAATTTTTTAATCAATCCCCAAATAGCAAAGGATATTGTGTCGTGCCTTCATCCTGATTTAGATTCTTGTATTTTAGAGATTGGCCCAGGTTTAGGTTCTCTAACTCATTTTTTAAAGGATTCGCATTTGGATGTTGTCGAAATCGATAAATCATTAGTTAGATTTTTAAAAGATACTTACCCTAACGACAATATTAATATTTATAACGACGACATTTTACAATTTGATGTTTCAAAATACGAATACATAATTTCAAACCTTCCTTATTACATAACAACGGATATTGTTACTTATTTGTTGTTGCACGCTAAAAGGGCTAAAAGAATTGTTTTAATGATGCAAAAAGAAGCTGCTGGTAGATTTATGAATCTAGAAAACAATAAAGATTATGGACCGGTTTCTATTCTTATTCATTTGTTAGGAAACATACAAAAAGAATTTTATGTTGGGAAGAATAATTTTTATCCAATTCCTCGCGTTGATTCTGTTGTTTTATCAATAAATATAGATACTAATAAAAGAACCGAAACAAACTTTAAAATTTATAAAATGTGTAAAACTTTATTTAAAAATAGAAGAAAAACAATTTTAAATAATCTTACTAATTATCTTGTAGATAAAGAAAAAGCATCTGAAATTTTAAAAAAAATAAACATAGAAGCAAATTTAAGACCAGAAAACATAACAATCGAACAATATTGTAATCTGTATTATTTCTTAAATAATTAAGGTATAATAAAAATATGCTAGTTAAGTGTTATGCAAAAATAAATATAGTATTAAATGTTTTAGGAAAATATAACGATAAATTGCATGAGATAGATTCAATTATGCTTCCTTTGAAGCTACACGATTCTATACTTATTACTAAGTTAAAAGACAATAGAGACAGCTTTGTTACCTTTGCTGATTATTCAATGGGTGGTTTTGAAAACAATTTATCAACATTAGCGTTAGAAAAATTTAAAGAAAAAACAGGATCAAATGAGGAATTTAGAATATTAATTAATAAGGCGATACCGATTTCCGCAGGATTAGGTGGCGGTTCTTCTAATTGCGCGGGTACTTTAATTGGATTAAAAAGAATTACAAACAGCGATATATCTTTAGATGAACTAGCAAAAATTGGTTTTTCGTTAGGAAGCGATGTTCCATTTTTCTTATATAACGTACCTGCAAGGGTTCAAGGGGCAGGCGAAAAAATAACACCTATTTTTGTTAAAAATGATTATCGTGTTTTAATAGTTAAGCCAAAAGAAGGACTATCTACAAAACTAGTCTATGATACAAGCGACAATTTTAAATTACCAGTATATGATATTGAAAAAGCACTGATTGCATTAGCAAACGGCGATGATGAGACATTGGTGGATGTTATCGGAAATAGTCTAGAAGAAACTTCGATTTCTTTACTAGAAGAAATACAAACAATCAAAGACGAGATGAAAAATCTTGGCTTAAAAATCGTTTTAATGTCTGGTTCTGGTTCGAGTGTTTTTGCAATGTCGACCGATAAAAAATTAATAAAAAAAGCTTATAAATTTTTCTTAAAAAAATATGAAGACTATGATATTGAATTTACATCAGTTTTAAAGGAAGAAAAAAGATGATTGATAAAAAATTAATTGCAATAGTTTTGGCTGCTGGTCACGGTACACGCATGCACGCAATTGATAAATCTTATAACAAAGTTTGTTATCCAATATTAGGAAAGCCAATTGTAAGATATGTTGTTGATGCAATTAAAGTATTAAATCCTGCTAATATAATTGCAGTAGTAGGTAGCGGAAAAGATGTTTCAACATCCATTTTAAAAGATGATTGTAAAGTAGTTGAACAAGTTGAGATTAATGGAACTCTTGGTGCATTAAAATGCTGTGTCGATGAATTATCAAATTTTGATGGGGATGTAATAGTAGCGTATGGCGATATACCATTAATTGAAAAACAAACATTATTAGAAATGTATGAAAAACACTGCAAAACCCATTCAAATTTAACAATTTTAACATCAATTTTACTAAATCCTTATGGATATAACAAAATAATAAGAGATAATAAAACGCAAGCTGTTTTAAAAATTAACGAAGAAAAAGAAATTGATTTTGATAATTATTCTACTGTTGAAGTTGACGGAGGAATATACATCTTTAGTTGTAAAGATTTGATAAAACATATAGATGAGGTCAAAAAAGATATAACTGGCGAATTATCCATAATCTCTTTAGCGGAAATTTTCCATAATTTTAAACTAAAAATAGAAACATTTGTTACATCAGATAATCACGAAATTTATTCTATTAATGACAGATATCACATGGCTAAAGCATCTAAAATTTTAAAGAAAAGAATTAATGCAAAATTAATGTTGTCTGGAGTTTCAATAGAAGATCCAAAAACAACATATATTTCGCCAGATGTTGAAATATTACCTGATACAATTATTTTTCCAGGAACCACTATTGTTGGAAATTGTAAAATTGGGCATTCTAACAGATTAGGGCCAAATACTTTTTTAGAAAATGTTGTTATTGGAAATCATAATGTTATTACTTTTTCTCATATTAGTAATTGTAAGATTAAAAACAATACAAACATTGGTCCATATTCTAGATTAAGAGATGAATGTGTTATTGAAGATAATGTCAAAATCTCTAATTTTGTAGAAATAAAAAAATCACACATAAATAAAGATGTAAAATGTTGCCATCTTTCATATATTGGAGATGCTGAAGTTGGCGAAAACACAAATATTGGATGCGGAACAATTACCGCAAATTATGATGGATTTAGCAAACACAAAACAACAATAGGTAAAAATTGCTTTGTTGGGTCAGGAACAATACTTATTGCTCCAATAAAATTAAATGATAATTGTTTTACAGCGGCAGGTTCTACCATAACAAAAGATGTTAACTTTGACGAATTGGCTATTGAAAGAACCGAACAAATCAATATTAAAGGTGGGTATTCTCACGTTTTAGATAAAGCCAAAAATAAAACAAACAAAAAGAATTAATTATCGTGAAATTATGATATAATACACTTGCCATCGCGATAGCGATTCTCGAACCAGGTCAGGACAGGAATGTAGCAGCCTTAAGACAATTCGCTATGTGCGATGGTTTTGGTATTATGTTAAAAGATGATTCTTATTTCATGAAACTTGCTCTTAACGAAGCAAAAAAAGCTTTTTTAAAAGATGAAGTGCCAGTAGGTGCTGTTATTGTTAAGGATGGTATGGTTTTATCAAGAGGATACAATTTAAAAGAAAGCAAAAACGATCCGACAGCACACGCTGAAATTATTGCAATAAAAAAAGCATGCAAAAAGATTAAATCATGGAGATTAAATGGCTGTAAAATATATGTTACTATCGAGCCATGCCCAATGTGTGCCGGTGCAATAATCGCTTCTAGGATAGAAGAAGTTATATATGGTGTTTCTGATGAAAAGGGCGGTTCGTTTGGAACCATATTAAATTTGTCAAATGTCAGCGGATTAAATCATAAGGTAAATGTCAAGTCCAACGTTTTAGCAAACGAATGCAGTATGATTATCAAAAACTATTTTAAAAACAAAAGGGAGGTTAAAAAATGCAAAAAATTAACGCAAGTATCTTAACTTGTGGTGTGATATTAGCACTTTTAACTTCTTGTGATATTAATGGAGACAATTCTAGTTCTTTTACTTATATTGATCCAAATTCTTCTTCAAATGTTTTTGTTTATAATATAGATTTTTCAAAAAAAGACGACCTTTCAAATTTAATTCAAACTTTTACTGATAAAACTTTAAGCGTTAAAGAAATCGAAAGTGTTTTAAAAATATTGAATACAAACGACTTATACGCAAATAATTCAAAACTAACTATAAAAGAATCAAATTTGTATGATTATTCTAATAATGACAATGCTGAAACTGTATTTGACGCAAATAATTTTGATTCGCTTTTAGAAATGAATTTAACACGCGATAACAATAATTACAATGTTGTTGGTGATGCAACGCTTGATTACTATGGAATTGATGAAGATGGCACAGTAAAAGATTACGATATAAATGATGGAAAATATTTTGTAAATATTGATATAACTTCATCTACAATAATGCAAATTCTTGACCTAAAAGAAGAAACGTTAAATAAAGAATATTCCTATTATTTAACTGATTATAATTTGCAAAACTGCCTTAATTTAACACAAACAGATTATTTTTTAGATGCAATAAACGATATCAAATCTTCAACATTTTATTCTGAAAACGAAAAAGTATTTTATGGTGAAATCAAAGATGATTTATCTATAAATTTAGGTATTAGTGCTAAAAAATTATTTAATGTTAACAGCGAAGAGACAAAGCCCCATACTATTAGTTATTCAACAACTGTCGATATTGTTTTAAAGGACGGAATGATTACAAAACTAGTTTATTCTGATTTAGTAGAGGCTGAATTTACCGACAACAAAGAATCAAAATTATTAGAAGAAAAAACTATTACTAACGAATTAAGTATAATCTAAAACAAAACTAATTTTCCTCTTTTTAAAAGTTTAAATACAATATAATATTGTATATATGAATATTTTTAATATTTTTAAAAAGAAAAAACACTCAATTAATGTAGATAGAGTAGAAGCGGATTTAAACTTAGGTCTTAATGATGAACAAGTAGATTTAAGAATAAAGGAAAAACTTACTAACAAAACCAAAAAAATAGTTGGGAAAAGTTATCCTGAAATTTTTATAAAAAACCTATGCTCTTTTTATAACATTTTGCTTTGTATCATTGCAATTTTATTGATATATGGCGGACAGTATTTTTCGTTATTTTTCATTGTTATTTATCTTGCCAATTTGATAATAGGCTTATATCAAGATATTAAAGCTAGAAGATTATTAACGAAACTTCAAATAATGACACAAGCCAAAATTGAAGTTATTAGAAATGGTAAAGTTGTTACCATACCGGTAGATGAAATAGTGTTGGATGATATTATAATTTTAAAATCTTCTAACCAAGTTCCTGTTGACGGTATTATTTTAGATTCTATTCTTGGTGTTAATGAATCGATGCTTACAGGCGAATCACAAACCGTTTATTTAAAAGAAGGCGACAAAATATTAAGTGGATCATATATTACTTCCGGAAGTGCAAAAATTAGAGTCATGCATGTTGGAAACGATAATTATGTTCAAAAATTAGAAAAAGAAGCTAGAAAGAAAAAAGCCTCAAAATCACAACTAAAAAAAGATTTGGACAACTTGTTTAAAGTAATTGGGTCGATTGTTATTTTGGTTAGCATTTTAACTTTTGCAAGTCAATGGAATAATTTAATTGATAACTTTCAAAACACAATAGGATATGTAGCGGGTTCACTTGTATCTATGATACCAGCAGGATTATATTTGCTTTCGTCAGTTACGCTTACTGTCGGGGTATTAAATTTATATAAAAAAAGAACGATGGTTCAAGACTTTTATGCACTTGAAATGCTCGCTCGCTCGAATTGTTTATGTTTAGATAAAACCGGCACCATTACTGATGGAACAATGTCGATGAATGAATTGGTTTTAATTGATAAATCTTATAAAGAAGAAGATATAGAATTAATAATTGCTAATATTTTAAGTGCGACAAAAGATGATAATGCGACCGCGAAAGCATTAAAAAAAGCATTCCCATTTAATGCAACAGAAGAAGCCGTTTATGTTTCTAGTTTTAATAGCGAAAACAAATATTCTTTTGTAACTTTTAAAAAGAATACATATGTTTTAGGAGCCGCTGATGGGATGAAAATGGATGGAAAAGAAAAAATTTTGAAACTTATTCAAACTTATACCGCCAGCGGCAAACGCGTTATTTTATTAGGAAAAGGAAAAGAAAAACAATTAGATGGCACAACTTTAAATTGTAAGGTTGAGCCATTAGCTATTGTTGTATTAGAAGATCACATTAAAGAAGATGCAAAAGATACTATTAAATGGTTTCAAGAAAATGATGTTAAAGTTCGAGTTATTTCTGGTGATGATGCTCTAACAGTTTCACAAATTGCTCGCCGTGTCGATATTAAAAATGCTGAAAATTATATTTCTTTAAGCGGATTAACTAACAAAGAAGTCAAAGAAGTTGCAACTAAATATACTGTTTTTGGAAGAGTAACCCCAGAACAAAAAGAAATCTTGGTTGAAACATTTAAAGAAAATGGTGAAGTTGTCGCTATGACTGGCGATGGTGTTAATGATATTTTAGCTTTAAGAAAAGCGGATTGTTCAATCGCGATGGCTAATGGTTCAGATGCTGCTCAAAACGTTTCGCAGCTCGTTATGCTTGATTCTAATTTTGCCTCTCTTCCAAGTGTTGTTGCTGAAGGAAGAAGAGTTATAAATAATTTACAAAGAACTTGTTCTTTGTTTTTAGTTAAAACAATATTTGCAATGACTCTATCAATTATATTTGTAATTTTAGGATTCTTTAATGGTGATGTTTATCCATTTAAAACAAATCATTTGTATTTATGGGAATTTACAGTAATTGGTTTAGGATCATTTTTTGTTGCATTAGAGCCAAACAAAGATATTTTAAAAGGAAAATTTATACCAAATATTTTAAAAGGCGCTGTTCCTGGTGCGATTATGATGCTTGCATCTGTTGGAATTATGGAATTGTTAAAATATTTGCAGCAAGCAAACATTGCTTATACTGGAGTGTTTAATGATGAAATTTTCTTAACTATGTGTTTTGTATTATTCTCTATTTTATCTCTTGGAAATTTATATCGAGTTTGTACACCTTTTTCAAAATATAGATTAATCGTTTTTATTAGTATGGCGGTGCTAAATTTAGTAGGGATGGGCTTTGGTGTTTTGCTTGAATATACAGTTGGATTTACATCATTATTTAGTGTTAATTTTGAATCATTAATAGGAATAAATTATATTGAAATGTTAGTGATTATTATTAGTTTATTAGGCGCGTATTTAATTGGCACTTCTTTGATGAATTTAATAATAAATCATAGAAAGGAAAGCAAAAAATGATTAAGATTTCTCCTAAAGTTGAAGAAGCATTAAAAAATAACAAGCCTGTTGTGGCATTAGAAACCACGATTATATCGCACGGAATGCCATATCCAGATAATATAAATACTGCTTATAAAGTAGAAAAAATTATCGAAGAAAATGGTGCTGTTCCAGCAACTATTGGAATAATTGATGGCGTAGCGGTTATTGGTATGAGTCATGATGAAATCAAAGAATTCGGCCTAAGAAAAGGTATCAAAAAAGTTTCGCGTCGTGATTTATCGTATGTCTATAGTAAAAAATTGTGGGGTGCAACAACAGTTGCGGCCACTATGATATTAGCAAAGCAAGCTGGTATTGAAATTTTTGTCACTGGCGGTGTAGGAGGTGTTCATAGAAACGCTCAACAAACTTTTGATATTAGCGCTGATCTTCAAGAACTATCTAAAACTGGTGTCACTGTTATTTGTGCTGGTTGCAAATCTATTTTAGATTTGCCATTAACAATGGAATATTTAGAAACTATGGGAGTGCCGATTTTTGGTTATCAAACAAATGAACTACCAGCTTTTTATACAAGCAAATCAAACATTAAACTCGAATATCAATTATCTAATCCAAAAGAAGCTGCTGATGTGATATATGAACAACGAATTAATAAATTAGACAACGGAATTCTAATTACAAATCCTATTCCAAAAGAAGCAGAAATGGATGCAAATTTTATTGAGTCTATTATTAAAGAAGCAGTTTGTAAAGCAGATACATTAGGTATTAAAGGAAAAGAAATAACCCCTTATCTTTTAAAAACAATTGTTGAGATGACTAAAGGAGATTCTTTAAAAGCTAACATTGCATTAATATTAAATAATGCAAAATTAGGAGCACAAATTGCAAAAGAATACGCTAAAATAAAAAGCAAGTAGGAAAGTAAAATGATAAAAACAGAATATCGCTTAGCAAACGCTTTAAAAGAGTTAATGTCCCAAGATAAATCATTAGATGATATATCTGTTACTCTTTTAACAAAAAAATGCAAAATAAATCGCCAAACTTTTTATTATCATTTTCACGATATTTATGATTTGCTTACTCTTGTATTTTTAAATGAAGAAATTCCTCATATCAAAGAGGCAAAAGATTTGAATCAACTTTTGGAAATTATATTTAGTTATTATAAAGAAAATTCTCGTTTTTTAGACGGAGTAATTCAAAGTGCGTGTAAAGATTTATTATCAGAGTTTTTGTTTAACAATTGTTATCAAACAATTTTTAGAATTGTAAATTTATATAATGATAGTAAACAAATTACTTTGAGCGAAAGAAAAACAATTGCAAGATTATATGCCGCGGGTTTTAGCTACACGATTGCATTCTATTTTCAAAATAGCAAAAGAAAAACACTAGAAGGATTAAAAAATAATTTCTTGCTAATTAATGATAATTCTTTGCAAAACTCAATTAAAAATATAATAAATGCGAGAAAAAACAATGGAAAATAGTTATACATTAAATCTAACAACAAAATTATTTTTTGGGAAAGATGAGCATTTAAAAATAGGCAAAATTTTAAATGAATACAATTTTCATAATGTTTTAATTGTATATGGAAAAAACAGTGCCGTTAAAAGCGGATTAATTCAAACTATCACCGATTGTTTAAAAGAATATAATATTGATTATTGTTTTTTGAGTGGAGTGCGTGCTAACCCCACAATTGATTTAGTTAGAAGTGGATTAGAATTAGCAAAAAAAGAAAACATCGATTTTATTTTATGCGTCGGTGGTGGTTCGGTTATTGATACAGGAAAATTAATAGCTACATCGTTTTACTATGATGGTGATCCTTTTGATATTTCTCGTCACATATTTTCACCTACCAGGCGTATTGAATTTGGTGTTATTTTGACTGTAAGTGGTTCCGGATCAGAAATGTCAAATTCGTGCGTTATACAAGATGATAAACTTGGAATAAAGTTAGGATATACAAGTCAATTAAATAGACCTCTTTTTGCCATTTGTAATCCTTGTTTGACTTTTACTGTAAGTTACAAGCAAACATGTATTGGTATAGTTGATACTTTAATGCATACCTTAGAAAGATATTTTTCTTACGATAGCAATGAAAATCCACTTGCGGATGATTTTGCTGTCGGTCTTTTGAAAAATGTGATTAATAATTCTATCGATATAAAAGAAAATTTGCTTAACTATGATGTAAGAAGTAATTTGATGTTAGCGTCTAGTTTTTCACATAACGGAATCACTTCAATTAATAAGGAATATGTAATGCCTGTTCATAAACTAGAGCACGTTATAAGCGCACTTTATCCTGATGTTAGTCATGGAGAAGGACTTTCTATTTTATTTATTGCTTGGGCAAAGTATTATTATGTTTACGAAATAGATAAATTTGATTACCTTGGACGAAATCTTTTTCATCTTTCTTTTAAAAGCAAATATGAAAATGCTAAAATGTGTGTAAATGAATTTGAAAAGTTTTTTAAATCATTGAATATGCCAACTAGTTTTAAAGACTTAAATCTTGTTGTTGATAGTAATCTATTAGTACAAAAATTATTGGAAAGTGGTACACGTGTGATTGGCCACAGAAATAAAGATATGGATTTGGCTGTCGCAAGAGCAATTTATCAATTAGCGATTGATTAGGAGGTTATTTATGAAAAAAGAAGATATAACTGCGTTGATAGTTTATGTATTTATCATTGCTTTAGCTATTATTTTTGGATTAGTTATTCTGCAAAATAGAGAAACCACAACAAGTTTAGGCGGTGTAGAATATGCAATATTCATCATTGGAGCAATAATTACCGGAGTATTATTTAATTCTATTATGTTTGAATTAATGCATTTAGCAGGTGCAAAAATCGGGAGATATGAAGTAATTAAATTTGATGTTTTAGGATTTTGTTTTTATAAAGAAAACGGAAAATTTAAATTTAAATTCGCAGGATTTGATGGGTTAACTGGGGAAACCAAAATCATACCAAAAAAAGATGCAAAAAAAGAACCAAATCCGCGTCCATATTTGTTATTTGGAACACTTTTTTATGTAGTGGAATTAATTGCGTTTGTCACGATGTTTGTGGTGTTTAATTTAAGCGCCGATCCTGTTTTATGTGATATTGCCTATTTCTTATTAGTGGTTGTGTTTATAGGCGGAATGATTTTTCTTTACAATATTCTTCCTTTCAAATTAGATTCAACAACAGATGGGTATCGTTTAACATTAGTTAGCAATCCAAAAAACAAAGTAGCTTTTAATGAATTGTTACGCGTTGAATATGAGATAAGCCAAGGCAATAAAAATGTTGAAATCAAAACTTTTGAGGAAATCACAAACTTTACCGCGGATTTAAATTTAAACAAAGTTTATCTTTTATTAGAAAAAGATAATTTTAAAGATGCTTTGGTTTTAATTAATCAAATTATTGAACACAAAAAAGATATTTCTGAAAAAGTGTATATTAGAGCGATTGCACAAAAAGTATATATAGATATCATGACAACGCCTTTAGAAGATGCAATAAAAACATTAGATGAAGAAGTTCCAGCCGATTTAAGAAGAGATATTTCAAAAGATGATACTATGGTGTGTTCTAGAGCCTATATCCTTTTAGCGGGTTTGCTTGATAAATCTAAATCCGAATGTCTTATTACTATTTCTAATATCCAAAAAGCTTTTAAAAGAACCGCTCCTGCAAGAAGAGCAATAGAAATTAAATTATTCAATAAAGCTTTGGATAAAGTTATAGAAGCTCATCCAGATTGGGAATTTGAACAATATCGTTTAAAAGAATTGGAAGAACAAAAAAACAAAGAAAAGAAATAATGTTGTTTAACATAAAAACCATGGAAATCCATGGTTTTTTAACATCTAATTTTCGTTATTTAGTATCAGTCGGTTTTTGCTGTTTAGCCAACAATTCTTTAATTTGTAATAATACTTCTAATTCAGTTGGTTTAACTTCAGCAGGAACAACCACAGGTCTTTCTTCTGGATGCTTTTGATAATATTCTTCTTTTAATTTTGCTTTATATTCTTTTTGTTTGTTCATGATTGATGTAACAACTTTAACAATAATGAATAAAACAACAGCAATAATTAAGAATGAAATAACTGCATTAATAATTGCACCCCAGTTAATAACAGCAGCACTGTTGGACACATAAACTGATCCATAAAGAGTGTATTTTGATAAAATTTCTGTTTTTAATGATTGCACGAGTGTATCAGTAACATCAGCACCATACAAACTTTCTGCGTAAGATTGTGCAACGCTTTGCAAATTGCTACTTGCAAATGTTTGACCAATTCCATCCATGCCTTTTTGTAGATCGTTTGCAGCAGGCAAAACAGTGATTAAACCATTTAAACCACCAGGAACGCCCCATGTACATATAGCCATTAAAACATTTGTTAAAGCAGTAACGATTGCAGTAAATGCACCGCCTATGACAACACCAACAGCTAAATTTAAGGCATTGCCACGATTGATGAATTGTTTGAACTCTATCCAAACTTCTTTAAAAGATCTTTTCATTTTTTTTGTCTTTTCTTTTGCCATTTCTACCTCCCACTTATTGACAAAGACTTAATATATATTGATGGCGTTGATATTCCTCCAGGCAATATTTCCGAATCGTTAGCTAACATTTTAACATCCGCAAATAATTTTAAAATGTTACCGCTTAATGTAATTAAAGAAACAGGTCTTGAAAGTTTCCCATTTTCAATTAAAAAGCCTTCGGCTTGTAAAGAAAAGTCACCGCTGACAGAATTAATTCCAGCGTGGGCACCTTCTAGATTTGTAATATAAATGCCATCTTTAATTATTTGAAATAATTCATTTAGTGATTTTTTACCTGGTTTAACATAAGTAAAGAAACTTCCAGCAGCAATTTTGGAATTTAAATTTATACCATTGCCAGTAGATTCAACATTATCTTTTTTAGCGGTTTCTCGATTATATAAATAAGTTTTTAAAACACCATTTTTAATAATGTCTTTGTTATATGTTGCAACGCCTTCATCATCAAACCAGCGAGCGTATATTGTTCTTTTTTGTGGCATATCAGCTATGTTTAATTTACTACTAGCTATCTTTGTATTTAATTTGCCTTCAAATAAAGAAGTATGTTTTTGGACGCTTTCTGCATTTGCCCAATCAAGATATGTTGATAACAACGTACTGACACAATTTTTGCCCAAAATAGTTTTCATTTTTTTGCTATCGCAAGGAGATGCATTTAACTTTCTAATAGCATTATCGACAATTTTTTTAGCAAAATTTTCTATATTAAAATTGTTGTAGTTGTTATCAATTATAACTTCAAAATTGGTTTGTTCATCTTCATCTTTTTTAACCACTACACCACCAGAAATGTAAAAATAATTGGATTTTTGCTTTAAATTTAATCCGTGTGAGTTAATTATAAGATATTCATTAGTGGTATCAGAAAACGAAACACCAACCACATCTTTAATTAATTGACTTTGAGATTCAATAGTTTTTTCTAACAAAAACATATCATCAATTTTTTTCTGTGAAGAGACTGATTCATATGTTTTGTTATAGGTGGAGATTTTATGATACTTTTTGCTGCCCTCAAATAATGACGCTACTTCGACTTTTTCAATTGATTTAGCATTGGCGATTAAATCTCTTATTAATTTTAATGTGTTATCTTTATTTAATGCTGTGCATGTTGCGGTTCCAAATTTATCGTTATAAACACCTCTAATTGTTGTTGTTATATCGGTGCTCACACCATAATTTTCTATTTCGTGGTGATAGATATCAACATTAAAACTTGAAGATTTATTTACTGAAATTTCAACTTCACTAAGACCAGCTTCTAACGCTAGTTTAATAAATTTTTGATAAATATTCATATTATTTTAATTCGCCTCCTCTTCCACCAACGGTAATTGAAGATATTCTTAAGGTTGGTTGACCTACATTGACTCGAATGCTTCCGCTTGATGCTCCACACATTCCTTGTCCTAATGCCAAATCGTTACCGACCATATCTATTTTTTGCAATATTTCGTTTCCTTTTCCAATTAATGTTGCCCCTTTAACCGGTTCACAAATTTTGCCATCTCTTATGACATAAGCTTCCGAACAAGAAAAATTAAATTCACCAGTAATTGGATTAACACTTCCACCAGTAAAACCAACAGCGTACAAACCTAATTTTGTTGCTTGTATTATTTCTTCAGGTGTTGATTTTCCATTTTCAATGTAGGTATTAGACATACGAGATGTAGGAGTGTATCTAAATGATTGACGGCGACACGCACCATTTGCTTTGCTATTCATTCTTCTTCCGTTGAATTCATCAATCATATATTCGGTTAAAATGCCATTTTTTATTAACTGGCGTTTTTCGCCTTTAATTCCTTCGTCATCATAATCTATTGAACCCCAAGCGTTAGGAATTGTTGAGTCATCAACAGCACTTACAACATCAGAAGCAATTTTTGTTCCTAATTTATTAGAAAAGCAAGACAAACCTTTACTGACAGAAGAAGCTTCAAGAGGGTGTCCACATGATTCATGGAACAATACACCACCCCAACCATTTCCTAAAACAACCGGCATAACACCAGATGGGCATTCTTTAGCTTCTAGATTTTGAATAGCCACTCTTGCTGCATTCAATGCTATTTTTTTAACATCAATTTTTTCTTTGAAATAATTTATATCATCTTGACAACCAGGACCTTCAAATCCATACTCTAATGATTTTCCATCGCTAGCCAAAATCATAAATAGTAACCTACCATATTGTGTGGATGTTTTTATTATTTCGCCTTTTGAATTATAAATTACAACATTTCTATGGTTGTTAGCAAAACTGCCTTGTCGACGAATTATTCTTGGATCATAATCTTTTGTTGCGTCTAATCCCAAACGTATTAGAGCAATTTTTTCTTCACGAGAAACACTATCATAGTCAATTTTAATTGGGTTAATAGTTTTATATTTTTTGACTTTTAAATCTTTAACAAATACAGTTTGATTATCTTTAAAAGAACTTGATAAATCTTTTGCTAATTTTAAAAGTCCTTTTTTTGATAAATCACAAGTATATCCATATACGCATTGCAATTTTTTTAATAATCTAATTCCAACCCCTTCATTTAATGAATCGTGAGATTGTTCAACTACATCATTTTCTATCATTAAAGAATAATTGGAACTATTTTCATAAAAAATTTCTGCAAAATCAGCACCAGTTGATAACGCTAAGTTTAATATTTCAATAGCCAATTTCTTATTTAACATAATTTTTCCCTTTCTAAATATTTTTTGCAGTGAATATTATACGTTTACTTGAACATTAGTTCAAGTTAAAAAAACAATTATAAAAATATTTGACAATATGAACAACTATTCATATAATTTATGTGAAGAATATGAATGGAGGTTCATATATTTATGAAAAAATTACGCTTGACTGATGAAATTATAACAAATATGTCACAATTGTTGTTTATTGCCGCAGATGAGACAAGATTAAAAATTTTGCTCTCCCTTTTAGCAAATAAAAATATGTGTGTAGGGGATTTGCAAAATGAAATTAATGCATCTCAATCGCTAGTATCTCATCAACTTCAAGTGTTAAAGAAAAATAAACTTGTTACTTTTAAAAGGATAGGGAATAAAATTTTTTATTCCTTAGATGATAATCATATCCATGAATTAATTAAAGTTGCTTACGATCACGTAAATGAGGAAAGAAAAAATGAAAACGATTAGTTATAAAATTGATGGTCTAGATTGCGCTAATTGTGCCAAATCGTTAGAAAGTTATTTAAACAAATGTCAAAAAGAAGGAATTGATTCAGTTAATTTAAACTTTTTAACCAAAACACTAAAAGTTAATTATCCAAATAAAGAATTATCAATTGATGAATTGCTAAAAATAATAAAAAAAGGAACAGATGACCCTGTTAATTTAACTTACAAAAAAGATAATACGGATTATCATGTTAAAGTGTTTGATAAAGAAGTAATAACATTAATTATTCGAATACTTATTTCTGCTTTGCTGTTAATTATTGGTTTTGCCGTTTTTAATTTGCTTTCTAGAGAAACATTTGATGTGTTTTGGTGGTGCATGCTTAGTTTTTATATCATTTCATATTTGATTGTTTCTTATGATTATTTATTTAAATTTATTAAATCATTCACTCATCCAAAAACTATGATTAACGAAATAACTTTAATGACAATAGCAAGTATAGGCGCCTTTGCCATTCAAGAATTTCCAGAAGCTGTTCTTGTCATGATTTTGGCTCAAGTAGGGGAAGTTTTTGAACATATTTCTGTTAATAAATCTAGAAACATAATTGTTAACACTATTGATATGAGACCAAAAGTTGTTTCAAAAATAAATAATGGAAAAATTGAAGTAGTTGGTGTTGAAACTTTAAACATAAATGATGAAATTGTTTTAAAAGTAGGAGAAGTATTACCTGTAGATGGAAAGGTCGTAAGTGGAAATGCATTAATTGATACATCATCTGTTACTGGAGAATTTGAACCTGTTCCGGTCACAAAAAATAATAATGTTATGTCTGGAACCACAATTGTTGATGGAACTATAAATATTAGTGTTAAAAAAGAGTTTAAAGATTCTACAACCGCTCAAATTTTAAAAATGGTAATTGATAGCGGAGAACATAAGTCAAGAGCCGAAAATTTCATATCAAAATTCGCGAAAATTTATACACCAATTGTTTTTGCATTAGCGTTAATTATCGGTGTCTTTGTACCTTTGATTGTTTCGTTAGTTAATGGAAATTGGTCGTGGGATAATACCTGGTATCATTATATTTACATTGGATTAACATTTTTGGTTATATCATGTCCCTGTGCAATTGTTATTTCGGTACCGCTTGCATATTTTATTGGCGTAGCACTTGCCAGCAAGCGAGGCATTATGATTAAAGGAAGTAATTATTTAGATCGACTAAATGACGTTAAAGAATTGGTGACTGATAAAACCGGGACTTTAACGACTGGTAAATTTTCTATTCAAGAAAAAAAATATGATATTAATGAAAAAACTTTTGATGAATATGTAAGTGTATTAGAATCACATTCCACTCACCCTATCGCAAAAGCAATTGTAAGTGGACTAAATTATAAAGATAATTATGAAACATTAGACAATTATCATGACTTATCTGGTTATGGTGTCAGCGGTCTTTATAAA
Organism: uncultured bacterium; assembly: GCA_949284685.1. Classification (GTDB taxonomy): domain Bacteria; phylum Bacillota_I; class Bacilli_A; order RFN20; family CAG-826; genus CAJOOD01. The sequence continues at coordinate 299,551 of CASDWE010000002.1, read as the reverse complement.
GGACACGAATTGTTATTTGGAAATTATAAATTGCTTGCAAAACATTCTATAAACTTTGCAAAAATTGAAGATTATCGTAATATTTTATATCTAGCGGTCGATAAAACTTGTGTTGGTTACATCATTGTAGATGACACAATTAAAGAAAATTCAAAAGCACTTATAAATTATTTAAATATACGTAAAATTAAAACATTAATGCTCACTGGCGGTAACAACAAAAGTGCTGATGCGATATCTAAAAAATTAGGAATCAATAACTATTATTCTAATCTGCTACCAGAAGATAAAATTAATCATTTAAAAGAAGAACTTAAACAATCCTCATCACACTATGCAGTTGCGTATGTTGGTGATGGGATAAACGATGCTCCTAGCATTATATTAAGCGATGTTGGTATTGCAATGGGTGGTTTAGGGAGCGATGCAAGTGTAACTAACGCCGATGTAGTTTTAATGAATGATGATCCTTTAAAAATTGCCGAAGCTATTAGTATAGCAAAAGCGACTAGAACACAAGCGATATTTAATATTGTATTTGCATTAGTAGTTAAAATTACAATCATGATATTGTCATTATTATCTCTTGTACCAATGTGGGTTGCTGTCATTGCAGACACTGGATTATCTTTATTTTTAATATTGTGTTCAATTTTATTATTGAAAAAGAAAATTAAAGTAAAATAATAATGCCCACTAGTTGTATAATAGTGCCTACTAAAACGAATAAGTGGAATATGCTGTGCATCCACTTTTTCTTTTTTCCTGCTGCATAAAATATAACGCCAACCGTATAAGCAATACCACCTAATAAAATATATAACATCGCCGATGTATCAAGCAAAGTTATAGCAGGATAGGCAAAAGCTACTAGCCAACCCATTATTACATACAAAACGACAGTAAAAATTTTAATGAACTTATTGTTAATATTTATTAGATTCAAAACCGAACCAATAATTAAACATACTGCTTCAACAATAATCATAGATAATCCTATTTCTGGATTGCTTGGAAAGCCTATCGCACATACAGGTGCGTATGTACCTGCTATTAAAACATAGATGGTATTATGATCTAATATTCTAAATAATCTTTTCCATGGAGAAGATTCATTAATCATATGATAAATGGTTGATATGCCATATAAAAACATAATTGAAAAACTATATATAATTAAAGAACAAGCTTTTAAAGGACTATAATCATTAATAATACTTAAAGAAATAAATATTATCATTAATCCAAATCCTAGAATTGCACCTATTAAATGAGTTATCCAATTAAATGTTTCCTCACCTTTACTATATTTTGGAATTGGTTGAGAGATTAACTTAGCTTTTAATTGATTGATAGACATATTCGATTACCTCTTTTCGAAGCAATTTTAAAATAATGTACACAAAAAAATTACCTACTTTTTAATTATTTTTTCGAACTGTTGATTTTAATTTGGTAGATAGAAAAATACATCTCTACTTTTAGTGGAGATACCTTTTATTTTTATTATGTTACCTTACAGGTAACAATCAGTGGAGTTATATTATTTTGATGATTTTTTCTTTATAAAATAATAAACTTATTTGTGTTATGAAAGTTTTATTATATTTTGAAAAAGAAGATAAAATTAAAAGATCTGGTATTGGTAGAGCACTTAAACACCAAATCATTGCACTTGAAAGTGCTGGTATTGAATATACGCTTTCACAAAAAGACAATTTCGATTTAGCTCATATCAATACTTATTGGCCGGCTTCAAAACGATTATTGAAAAAATTAAAAAAGAGACATATCCCCATCATAGTTCATGGTCATTCAACGATTGAAGATTTTAAGTATTCTTTTGCTTTTTGGAAATTGATGGCGGTTTGGTTTAATCCTAATTTAATGTGGTTTTACAAAAACGCTGATTTTATTATTACTCCAACAAATTATTCTAAAAAATTAATCGATTCATATAATACTGGCACAAAAGTCATACATGTTTCTAATGGTATTGATATTGATGAGTATGTCTATGATAGAAACAAAGTTGAATCATTTAAAAAATATTTTAACTTAAATGACGATGATATAGTTGTCATTGGGGTTGGATTTCCATTTCAAAGAAAAGGAATAATTGATTTTTTTGAAGTAGCAAGAAAACGCCCTGATATTAAATTTATTTGGTTTGGATATTTACAAAAAATTTTAACTTCACATATTGTTAAAAAAGCTATCAAAAATAAACCTGATAATGTTATTATGCCTGGTTATATTGATAACAGCATTATCAAAGGAGCGTATCATTTTGCAAAATGTTTATTTTTCCCTTCTTATGAAGAAACTGAAGGTATTGTTGTTTTAGAAGCTCTTGCATCTAATTGTCCTGTTTTGATTAGAGACATTGGTGTTTATGCTGATTGGTTAACAGATGGTGTTAATTGTTATAAAGCGTGTGATAATGAAGGCTTTCTTTTTAAAATAGATAAAATATTAAAGAGTGATAATTCCTCAATCACATCTTCAGGTTATCAAATTGCAAAAGATAAAAATCTTAAAAATATAGGTGAAGAATTAAAAAAAGCTTATGAATTTGTTTATAAAAATTATTCAAAAAAAGATTAAATCGTTGATTTAATAAAATAATTTATGATATTATCTATAAGCACGACTTACTTTGGTAAATCAAATCCAAGGCGGAAGGAGTTAAAAAAGATTATGAAAAAAGGTATTCATCCTAACTATCAACATTGCACAGTGACATGTGTATCATGCGGTTCTACTTTTGAAACAGGCTCTGTTTTAAAAGAAATTAGAGTTGATACATGCTCAAATTGTCACCCATTTTATACTGGCAAAAAACGTTTTGTTCAAGCCGAAGGTAAAGTTGATAAGTTCAATAAAAAATACGGTCTTAAAACTAACGAAGACAAATAAGCAGATTAAATTCTGCTTTTTATTTTAAATTCAGTTTTTTATTTTATAATAAAAACTAGTAGTAAGGAGCAACTATATGAAAAAATCATTCTACATCACCACACCAATATATTATCCAAGTGCAAAATTGCATATCGGACATGCTTATTGCACAACTCTTTGTGATGTTTTAGCGCGTTATCATCGATTAAAAGGTGATGACACATATTTTTTAACTGGTAGTGATGAACACGGAATGAAAATTGAAAAAAATGCAGCTTTAAATAACAAATCCCCACAAGAATTTGTTGATGAAATTGTTGTAGGTTTTAAAAAATTATGGAAAGCGTTAGATATTTCAAACGATGATTACATACGTACGACTGAAAAAAGGCATGTTGAAACAGTGCAAAAGATTTTTTCATATTTTTTAAAAAACAATGACATATATTTAGGCGAATACGAAGGATGGTATTGTAAGGAGTGCGAAGCATTTTGGACCGATATTCAAGTTGGCGAAGAACATTTATGTCCAGATTGCCATCGTCCAGTTAGTAAAGCAAAAGAAGAAGCATATTTTTTTAAAACATCTAAATATTTAGATGATTTATTAAAAATTTATGATTTAAATGAAAAATTTATAACACCAGAATCTCGCAAAAACGAAATGATTAATACTTTTATTAAACCCGGATTAGAAGATTTATGTGTTTCAAGAACATCTTTTAGTTGGGGCATACCAGTAAAAGAAAACCCTAAACATGTTATATATGTATGGTTAGATGCTTTGGTCAATTATATTTCGGCATTAGGATATTTGCAGCAAGATGATAGCTTATTTAAAAAATTTTGGTTAAATGATAATTGTGAAAAAGTTCATGTTTTAGGTGCGGACATAACAAGATTTCACGCGATTTATTGGCCAATGTTTTTAAAAGCTTTAAATTTGCCATTGCCAAATAGAGAATTTGTTCATGGTTTATTGATGACAAAAGATGGCAAAATGTCTAAATCAAAAGGAAACACTATTGACCCATATCCACTTATTGAAGAATATGGTGTGGATGCAGTTAGATATTATTTAGCACGTGAAGTTAATTTTGGTAGTGATGGTCAATTTACGCCAGAACAATTCGTTGAAAGAATCAATATGGATTTAGCAAATAATATTGGAAACTTGTTAAATAGAACTTTGTCGATGATTAATAAATATTATGATGGCGTCACCCCAGAATTTATTAGTAATATTAACAATCCTTACGATTCAGATTTAGATCAAACAATTATAAATAGTGTTAAAGAATATGAAGAATGTTTAAATGATTTAAGGGTAACCGATGCTTTAATTGCCGCGACTAAAATTGGTGCACGCGCTAATAAATATATTGATGAAACAACACCATGGGTTTTAGCAAAACAAGAAGATAAAACACCATTACAATCAGTAATGACACATTTAGCGTATAGTTTATATATATGTGCAGTATTATTATCAATAGTGTTAACAAGAAAAAGTAAAGAAATACTATTGCAACTAGGTTTAGATGGCAATATAAATTATGAAACTATATTAAATCAACATATTTTAGATAATATTAAGATTAACAAAGGTTTACCACTATTCCCAAGATTGGACGAAACAATAGAAGTAGAAAAAATTAAACAAATGATGAATATTAAGTAAAAAACTTTTGTTTTGCTTGATATTTTATATTTTTGCAAACTTATTGAATAAAATAAAAAGGTGATTCACATCACCTATTTTATTTAGAATTTTTGAATTTTACCTTTGTTTTTGCCCTTGCTAGGTCTAGTCACAACATTAATTCCTTGATTTTCCGCCATCTTCTTAACGTATTCGCTGGCCTCATCTTTTGTCTTAAATAATTTTATGGCTTTATCAGCACCTCGACGTTTGACTTGCCACATGTTGTCGGAACTTCTTTTTTCAAGGACATAAAGGTTTTGTGACTTTTTAGTTTTTTCCTCTTTAACTGGTTCGTTAACCGTTTTAACCTTTTTATCCGCCATAATTTGCCCCCCTATATAAATTATCTAATATTTTTGAAAATAAACAAATTAAGAATTTAAAAAATCAACAATTTGTTTCATTATGTTATCATCTAATTCACATAATTTATGGAAATTGGTTGAATCTGCTGTCTTGTTTTTATCTTCAATAGATTTAATTTTATTTAATTTTTTTAAATAGTTTGTTAATAAGTTAACGCTTTCAATTGTATATTGTGGATTATGGTTTTTGTTATTGACCGATAAGAATAAAACATTATTATTTTTAATTTCTTTTTCCATTTTTAAAAAATTATTTTTATACGAAACAATTTTGTCATCTTTTGATTGAATAATTAATGCTTTTACATCTAATCTATTATTTAAATTTGTTATAGCGTTAACTAAAAAATATTGCGGATATTTATCATATTCTATTTTTAACATTGGTTTTTTTAAAAATGATACAAAAAATGGTACATATTGATTAAATGCACTTTGAACTGATATTAATCCTGATATCATGACTAGTTTTTTAATATCTTTATGATTGCTTAATACACTAGAAGCACCAAAGCCACCCCAAGAATGTCCAACAATATATTTTGTTGCTTTTTCATATTTTTCTAATGAATTTAAATAATCTATGCAATCATCTATATCTGAAACATTTTGTAAAAAACAATTAATTGAATTTCCTTCAGATAAAATAGTGCCTTGATAATCAAAAGAAACAACTTCAAAACCATTTTGACAAAGATAATTAATTTCCATCATATAGGCTTGGTGACCTCCGCCCATCCCATGACAAAATATAATTAATTTATCATCATATATTTTCTTTTTAGTTTGGGAGTAAAAATAACCTCGCAAAATATAATTATTTTTATTTTTAAATTCAAAAGGCTTTGCTTTTAAATTATCAAAGTCTTTATAAGAAAAATATTTTATACCAAATGGTATTTCAAAGCGGTGATTAAAGAAACTATCATGAGCTTTTTTAGCAAATTTGTTAAACATGTTTATATTCTATTTTTAACAATAATCTATTGCAATAAAAAAAGCGGATTTATCCGCTTTTATGTTGATTATTTGTTATTATAATTTGTCAGCACTTCCTAAGACGTCTCTAATTTTGTGTTCAACTAAATTTCTAACGTTGTCTCTTCCATCTCCAACATATTGGCGTGGGTCAAAATGTTCTGGATGTTCAATAAAGTGTTTGCGGATGCCTGCTGTCATAGCTAAACGTAAATCTGAATCGATATTGATTTTACAAACCGCCATAGAAGCAGCTTTTCTTAACATTTCTTCTGGCACTCCAATAGCGTCATCAAGCTTGCCACCATTTTCGTTAATGATTTTAACATATTCTTGATTAACTGAACTTGCACCATGCAAAACAATTGGGAAACCTGGAAGACGTTTGCTAACTTCTTCTAAAATATCAAATCTAAGTTGTGGTTTTGTTCCAGGTTTGAATTTATAAGCACCATGACTTGTGCCAATGGCAATTGCTAATGAATCAACGCCTGTTCTTCTAACAAATTCTTCAACTTGATTCGGATCTGTATACATTGCTTTATCATGATCAACGCTGACATCATCTTCAACGCCAGATAATGTTCCTAATTCTGCTTCGACAGTGACATATGGTTGATGAGCGTGAGCGTATTCAACAACCTTTTTAGTAATAGCGATGTTTTCTTCAAATGATTTGCTAGAAGCATCAATCATAACTGATGTAAAACCACTATCGATACAATCTTTACAAATTTCAAAATCTGCACCATGGTCTAAATGTAAAACGATTGGTAAATTTGTATCTTCGACAGCAGCTTCTACTAATTTTTTTAAGTAGACAGGTTTTGCATATTTTCTTGCACCTGCACTGACTTGAAGAATAACTGGTGAGTTGCATTTTTTAGCGGCTTCTGTGATTGCTTGAACAATTTCCATATTGTTGCAATTAAAAGCACCGATTGCATAACCGCCTTCATAGGCTTTTTTAAACATTTCTTTTGTGTTAACTAATGGCATTTATATTTACCTCTTCTTTCTTCAATAGATATTTTATCAATTTTTTTCTTTTCTTAAAGAAAAATATTATTTCTATGTAAGTAATTGATATAATCTAATTGTATGTTATCAATTAAATCAATAGTTCATGGTACATGTCTAGATTTATCAAGCGAAGGTAAAGGTATTGTAAAAATAAATAACGATGTGATATTTTGCGACGGCTTATTTATTGATGAAGAAGCTGATATAGAAATTGAATATATTAGAAGCAAAGTCTATTATGGGAAAATAAAAAAGTTATATAAATTATCAAAAGATAGAATACAACCTCTATGTAAGATATGTACAGCTTGTGGTGGCTGTCAGTTTCAACAATTAGCGTATCCTGCTCAACTAGAATTTAAAAGAAATAGGGTTTATCAAGCTTTTAAAAAAATAGCACATCTTGATAGTGTTATTGTTGATAACACTGTTGGAATGGATGACCCATATTATTATCGCAATAAAGTCCAAATGCCTTTTGGATTAGATAAAAATAATAAAGTTATTTATGGGATGTACAGAAACAAAACCCACAAACTTATACAAGTTGATAATTGCAATATTGCAAATAATAAAACTGAAAAAATTTTTAAAGCCATTGCAAATTTAATGGGTTCATTTCATATTCTTCCTTATGATGAAGACAAAAGAAGCGGGATAATACGCCATGTCCTAATTAAAACATCGAATTGTTATGATGAAATAATGGTGGTATTTGTAGTTAATGTTGAAAATTTTAAAAGCCAAAGAAACTTCATTAATGAATTATTAAAACAATGTCCTGAAATTACCACTGTCGTGGAAAATATTAATTCAAGAGATACAAATGTTATACTTGGTGAAAAAGAAAAAATATTATACGGAAAAGGATACATTAAAGATGAAATATGCGGTTTAAAGTTTAAAATATCTGCTTCTAGTTTTTTCCAAGTCAACCCTTTACAAACAGAAAAACTATATAATATTGCAATAAATAAATTAAATTTAAATAAAGAAGAAACTCTGCTTGATGCATATTCTGGAGTAGGGACGATTGGCTTAATAGCGAGTAAATATTGCAAAAATGTAATATCTGTTGAACTTAATAAATCCGCACATATAGATGGAATAAAAAATGCAAAAGAAAATAATATAAATAACGTTTATTTTGTTAATGATGATGCGAGTGAATATTTATATAAAGATTCTAATCAAATAGATGCATTGATTATGGATCCTCCTAGAAAAGGGAGTAATGAAAAATTCTTACAAGCAATAATAGATAAAAAAATCAAAAAAATAGTATATATTTCATGCAACCCAGAAACACTAGCAAGAGATATTAACTATTTAAAAACATATTATAATATATTATCAATAACACCTGTTGATATGTTTCCAATGACATCGCACGTCGAGACGATTTGTGCTTTACGTTTAAAGAGTAAACTTAAAATAATGTTGCAATAATGTTGATGAACTCGGCATTTTGCTCAATTTTACTTATATTAAAATACTAAAGACTATCTGTCGTGTTAATGCGGTCAGGTTTGTCTTAGGAAACATATTGAAAGAATAAATAGTTATTTAAACAATACATTTAAAATAGTTTTATTAAATATTAAGGAGCTTAGGTTATGGAAAAGTGGATAGAAGAGTATGTAAAATTATTATTTCCTTTAAATAACAATGACATTGATATTGATGGCGCAAAAAAAATTAAATCAGAGCACACTCCTAAAAGATTGTTTAAATATCGCGGAATTACTAAATATTCTGTTGAAAATTTTGAGAATGATGAACTAAGTTTGACTGAAGTTTCAAAATTAAATGATCCATTTGAATGTTCCAGCAAGGTTGTTAATCCTACTATTTGCATTAATGAATTAAGAAAAATGTTAAAAAATAGCGAATTATTCAACACTAACGAGAAAGAGGAACTTAAAACATGTTCAGATGATGAATTTTTCGAACTATTAGAATCAAAGAGTGAAACTGCTTCAAAATCAAATTTGCCAAAGGGAACCTTGAAAAAATTTACAGAAGAAATAATTTCTTCGATATGTCATTTTGGAAACCAAAAAATTCTTGAAAGCAATTCTAATAATATATATATTTGTGCGCTATCTGAAAATAATGAATCCAGCGCTATGTGGGCACATTATGCAGATAAATTTAGAGGTTTCTGTATCGAATATAATTTTGATGAAATTAGATGGCAACCGTTATGGTGTTCGCTTCAGCCGGTTATTTATCAAGATGATATACCAGATTTCTCTTTGTATTTTCGAAATGATATTAAAACCTTTAATAACTTAATTTCAACTTATGCTTCAATGATAAAGGGGACTGATTGGCAATATGAAAAGGAGTGGAGATTGACTATTCCACTAGGGAAGCAACCTAAACCATATTTTATTGTTAAGGCACCTAAACCAACAGCAATTTATTTAGGTTTACGAATATCAGAGGAAGATCAAAAAAGATTAATTGATATTGCTTCATCAAAAGGAATCCCTGTATACAAAATGGTGTATCCTAAAACTAGTTTTAAAGTTGAATATGAAAAAATAGCTTAATGCACAGAAATATGACGAAAAAGATGACCTCGGTACTATCCAGGCCATTTTTTTAAAGTCTACCGGCAAAGTATACTTTAAAGTACACTTTAAACCAAAACTACCTTGTAAGCATGATGTGAACATGAGGTACATGATGCTTGTTTGATTAATAAACACAAAAATTAATAATCACAAATCACGCCAGTAAAATACCACAAATCACTCCAGTAAAATACCACAAATCATTCCATTTCTAACTTTACAAGAGTGTATTCTATTATTACAATAATATTGAAAGTAGGGATTAATATTATGTCTAACTATAAAAATAGAGTATTTGATGAAATATTAAAATTTAGGATGAACGTATTTGGTGCTGTTTTAATTAGTGGACCAAAAGGTTGTGGCAAAACAAGAACTGCGTCAGAACAAGCAAAAACAATAATTGAGTTTCAAGATGAGGAAAAACGTGATTATTATCTTCAATTAGTAAATAATTATCCAACAAAATTGCTTGAGGGTGAAAAGCCAATTCTTTTTGACGAATGGCAAGATGCTCCAAAGATTTGGGGTACAATTAGAAAATATTGTGATGATCATCCAGAAGAAGTTGGCAGTTTTATCTTAACAGGTTCTTCTTCAAACAATGTTCAAACACCACACACTGGAACTCAAAGAATTTCTGAATTAGAGATGATACCTATGTCACTATTTGAAATGGGTGACTCAACCGGACAAATTAGTTTAATTGATTTATTTAATAATCCGGATTCTTTTATTCCTTGTGAATCAAAAATGAATATTGATGATATTGTTTTTTCTATTTGCAAAGGTGGCTGGCCAAAAACCATAGTTCAAAAAGGCGATAAAGAAAAATTATATATAGCCAAGGATTTATTTAACCAAACATGTAAGAAAGACATGTCAGCTTTAGATAAAATTAAAAGAAATCCTAAATGGGTTAGTGCGATTTTAAAATCATATTCTAGAAATATATGTACTCTTGCTAATACAAAAACTATTTATCAAGATGTGTATTTAAGTTGTGGTATGTCAGAATCTACATTTTATGAATATATTAATGCACTTGAGCGTTTATGTATTATTAAAGATGTTAATGCATGGTCTCCTTTATTAAGAAGTAAGACTAATGTAAGAAGCACTCCAAAAAGAAATTTAATTGATCCTTCCATTGCAGCTGTTGCATTGGGAGCTTCTCCTGAATCTCTAAAAAATGATTTCAATACATTAGGCTTTTTGTTTGAATCATTATGTATAAGAGATTTAACAGCTTATTCTTCCAAAAATGGTGGTGAACTTTCTTATTATAGAGATAGATATGGTGTAGAAGCAGATTGTGTTTTGCATCTAGATGATGGAAGATATGCATTAATTGAAATTAAACTGGGGAATAATCAAATCGATGAAGGAGCAAAACATCTTTGTGAAATAGAAAAATTAATTAATGAATTTAATCAAAAATATCCAAAAAACAAGATGCCTTTACCATCATTAAAACTTGTCATCACTGGAACTAGATTTTCTGAGAAAAGGGAAGATGGTGTTTTTGTTATTCCAATCGGTTGCTTAAAAGATTAAAAATATAAATAAAAATAAGCTAACTATACATAAAGTACAGTTTCAAGAGTTCGTGGAAATAATGCTGTTTATAAATAAGCATTGGCTGTGGTAACATTATTCACTGGATTGTATCGCTTATTGAAGAAAAAATATTTTTAAGGATAGAATTGAAAAAGAAGTGCAATAACTTAATATCTTAGAAAGAGTATTTATAATCTAAATTTTCAATGTAATTAAAAATATACATGCATAAAAAAATTAAAAAATTATGCAGATATTTATTGATTATATGCATAAAAAAATATAAAATTTATGCAGATAGCAAATAAGGAAAGCAAATGAGAGTATTTGATTATTCGTTTCTTAAACATTGTGATATTCCACACGATTTAGCAAATCTTTTGATAAACATTACATCTTTCAGCACCTCTGATAAATTTAGAAAATCTCGTTTTAAAAACGTTTATTCTGAATTAGAAAAAATAGCAAAGGTCCAATCTATTAAGGGCAGTAACGCTATTGAGGGGATTATCACCACAGATGAAAGAATTAATGCTATTGTTAATCAAAACAGCGCTCCTTTAAATCATGATGAAGAAGAAATTGCTGGTTATCGCGACGCTTTGAATATTGTTCATACAAACTACAATGAATTATCTTTTAATAAACAAACATTACTAGATTTGCATAAGATTATGCTCCAAATGGCTAGACCAGATACAGCAGGCAATTTTAAACATGAAGATAATGTTATTATGGAATTAAGAAATGATGGGTCTAGGCATATAAGATTTGTTCCAACGCCCGCCAAAGAAACCGATAATGCAGTGGAACAACTAATTTTGGCATATATGGATGCTCGAGATGATAGTGAAATCAACCAACTTCTACTTATTCCGTGTGTTATTTTGGATTTTTTATGTATTCATCCTTTTAGCGATGGTAACGGAAGAATGTCTAGATTGTTATCACTGCTGCTTTTATATAAAATTGGCTTTGATGCAGGGAAATATATTTCTTTTGAGGAACAAATTAATAAAAACAAAGTTAATTATTATGAATCATTAAAAAAATCATCGATTGGTTGGCACGAAAATAAAAATAATTATTTTTATTTTATTGGAAATTTTTTAGTCACATTATTGACTTGTTATCAAGAATTAGATAAAAGATTTGCTACTATTAATTCTAAAAAGGTAAATAAAACCAGCAGAATAGAAGCCACAGTTCTTAATTCTATTGTACCTATTTCAAAAAAAGAAATTTCTAATATTCTACCTGATGTTTCAATTTCGACAATTGAAATGGTTTTAACTCAGATGGTAAAAAATAAAAAAATTATAAAACTCGGCAAAGGTCCTCAAACGAGATATTATCGAAATTAAGGATTAAATTAAAATGAAATTATCTGTAAAAAATTTAATTTATCAAGCTATCATCCATAATAAATGGTTAGACATTTCATACGTGAATAAAGCAAAAGAATCAACTGATTATTATATAGGTATTAAAGGTCTAGATATTGAAAAAGGAAGAATATATTGTGATATTTTTAATCCATTTAAAAGCAGTGAAATAATTCAAGATAAAAAAGACACTTTTATTTACTTTGAAAGCATTAAGTCTGCATCTATTCTTAAACAAAGTTATTATGAAACCCCAAAAGAATTATTAAAACAAGTAACCACAGATAAAAAGATTGAAGATTTTTTAGATGTGGTGAATTTTGACAATAATATTTTGGGATATCTTTCGGACTGCTATCACTTAGATAACGATCCGTTTCTTAAAGAAATTGTAATGGTGGATGGCATCGATACTCACACTTTGTTAACTTCAGAAAAATATCAATTGGACGATGAACAATTTAACAAATTGCTTGATAAAGTTTTTAAAAAGCCTAAATATGAAGCTGAAATTATTAACAGATATCAAACATTAGCTATTAACAAAATCTCAATTGATATTAATGACAAACAATATGTTGTTGCTTATCGAATTTTGACTTTAAATTTTAAAAATAAAACATTAAAAATTTCGGACAAGTCTTTTATAAATAAATCTTTTTTGATCGATGGCAAAAAAGTTTCTCTTGGAATGTATTTAGATATGGACCGTGATTATTTTTGCTCAACATATGATGAGCATGAAGAAGAATATAAACGACTTATTGAAGAAACATTTCATAATGGAGAAAAAATTAATACTCGGCCCACTATATTCTTCTTAGCAAGAGATAGTCAGCGAAGCGTGGAACAAACATTTGAAAGCATTCATCAAATGGATATCGACAATAAATTAACAATCCCCTTAAAAGCATTTTTTGGTAGAAACAAAAATCGTTCTGGAACATCAAAAGAATCAAACATTGTCGTTTTTAATAGAAACAAAATTAATATTGATCAGATGCGAGTGGTTTATAATTCAATGGTAAATCATATTACATATGTAAAAGGTCCTCCAGGAACTGGCAAAACCGAGACAATATTTAATGTAGTATTAAGTGCTTATGCAAACAATAAAACAGTTTTAATATGTTCTAATAATAATCACCCAGTTGATGATATCTTTAAAAAAATAGATCAATCTTTGAGTATTAAAAAACCATACCAAAAAGAAATAGAAAAAATAATATTCCCAATGATACGTCTTGGAAATAACACGGAGATGCAAGATGCCATCTTAAAATTGAGAATAATTATTGATTTTATTTCTAAACATAAGAATATTAGGGCACAAGAAGGACTAACTGAATCAAGCAAAAATAAATCATTATCAAATTTTAATGAGCTAAAAAATTTAATAATAGAATACGAGCAATTAGTGGATTTAAAAGAAAGGTTCCACATATTAGAAAAAATAAGAAAATTAACTAATATAAATCAAATTAATAGTAAATTAGATAATCAAATTGAAATTTATAAAACAAAAATTAAAAATTCTCAGACTATTAAAGATGAAGATGTTTTAAAATATGCAATTTCAGCTTCGGAAGATATAAATTTTCAAAATTATGTTTATTATTCATCTTTGTTAAGATTTAAAAAATTATTAACCGATCCATATAAGGAATTAATAAATGTTGTATCAACAGATAACCTAGAAACCGCTGTTAGACTTTTTAATACATATTTAAAAAATGATGGTAATTTAAAACTTTTTCTTGCGGTTTTTCCAATTATTATTTGCACCAATTTATCATGCGATAAACTTGGGTCAGCAAAACCTCATTTTGATTTAACAATTATGGATGAATCTGGTCAATGCAATATAGCAACATCGCTCATACCGATTGTAAGAGGGACGAAGTTGCTCTTGGTAGGTGATATAAATCAGCTGCAACCAGTAACCGTAATAGAGCAGTCCATCAATGAAGAATTAATGCAAAAATATGGCATTGGAGAAGAATATGATTATGTTCACAATTCCATTCTTTCTACCATGTTAAGGAAAGACAATAATTCTAAAAATATTTTGCTTAGATATCATTATCGCTGTGGCAAAAAAATTGCCAATTTTGTTAATCAAAGATTTTATGAACAACAACTAAAATTATTGAATAATAATGCAGGTGATTTAGTTTACTATGATGTTAAAAACACATATAATTCACAAGCAAGAAACTCTTATAAAGAGGAAGCAATTCAAGTGGCAAAAATTATTAAAAATAATAATTATAAGGACGTTGGAATTATCACGCCATTTGTTAATCAAGCCGCCCTTATTAATTACTATTTGTCACGCATGGAAATTACCGACGTAAGAGCGGGCACCATCCATACACTCCAAGGATCAGAAAAATCTATAATTATTATGTCTTCGGCTTTGTCACCAAGAACTAGTAAAAAAACGATGGATTGGATTAAAAACAATCACGAGTTAATAAATGTTGCAGTTACTAGGGCTAAAGAAAAATTTATTTTTATTGGTGACAAAGAGGCCATTGATAAGTTAAGCAGAGATGAAACTAATGATATTAAAGTTCTTTCTGATTATGTTTACAAAAATGGTGAAATAGTCGTACCAAAAAGTGACGTTGTTATTTCATATGACTTTTCTAATGATTCTAAAAATGAGAAAGATTTTTTTGATACCATTCAACCATACTTCAACAGACGAGGTTCTAAATTTAAAATTGAACGCAATGTTCCTGTAAAAGAAGCTATCAAAAATATTCATCCAGATGATATTAAATTAATAGGCAAAAAAGAGTTTGATATTATAGTGCAAGTAACAGGCGGTTTTATAAATCGCAGATATCATACAATTGTTGTTTTTGAAATTGATGGCGGAGAACATATTGGTAGTAAACAGACTTCAATTCTAGATAGACAAAAAGAAGAAGTTTGCAAGCGATACGGTATTAAATTGATACGAATTCCAAATAGTGCTGTTAAAGATTACGAATCAATTATTAGTTTGTTTGAATTCGTCGTTAAAGATTTGTCAGATATAGAAGAAGCATACACCCAAATGAGTTTGTTTGATGAAGAATAATAAATAATTTTACAATTCAATAGTAGCATTAGTAAAAATGTGTTAATTTATATATATCCATAAAGAGTGCGGTGAGAGACAAGCTCAATGACCCGTCAGCAACCTGCAAAAGCAAGGTGCTAAAGCTTGGCTGATGGAAATAGATTGATTATATTAGCCATCAGCGACGATGGCTTTTTAAATTCTTTGTGGTAGATAGGAGGGCTATTATGCCACAAATTAATCAACAAGATGATTTATATGTAGTAATTATTTCTACAAAAGAAGACAGAAATAGACTTTATGATTTTTGTCTAAACAACAACATCCCAATACTATATCCCAAACTATTTAAAGAAAAGAAAATTTATCATTTATGGGGGCTAAGTAAAACAGGGGTAGGTTTAGTTAGCACTATTATTGCTAGAAATACAAAAACTAATCATATTGTTCATTCAATTGATGAATTAAAAACAGTGTTTAATTAATTGCATATAATATTTTGCTATTTAAAAATTTTATAAAATAATCAATTTTTGCAGCAGATTAAATTTAATTATCGTATATTTTCTATAAACAACGAAAATCATATTTTTCCTTATGTTTTAATTGATAAAAATTAATAAATTTAAATAATTCGTTTATTTATATAGCAAAAATGTAATAATTTTTTTAATACCCAAAAAGCCAAAACTAATTAAAATTGCGCTTTGTTGTTGCAGCAACGACACGTTGCTATTCTTGACAAACTTTTTGTCTTTATAATAACATCAAAGGAGCAATCGTTTATGGAAACTAACAAAAAAACTACAGGACAAATTATTACCGAACTTAGAAAATTAAATAATCTAAGTCAAGAACAATTAGCAACATCTTTATATGTTACTAGACAAACTATTTCTAAATGGGAAACTGACACAGGAACACCAGATTTAGATAATTTGAAAAACATCGCATCGTATTTTGGTGTGACTGTCGACTATTTATTAGGCAAAGAGGAAAACGACAACGTTAAACCAATCGCGGGAAGTATTGTTGTTCCTCCAAAGAAAACTATCGATAAAAATATTAAAATTTTTGATTATTTGCAAAGAGGAATGGTTTTACTTTCTTTTTTATTATTTATCATTGCAATGTTTATACCAGCATATAGTTTAAAAACAACAGGAGCATTTGAATTAGAACTACGATCATATTCTTTTTTTGATTTAATTGTAAATGGGATTGATGGCAATTCCCCTTTATTTGAATTTTTCTTAATTGTTTTTGGAATGTTATTATGTGTGATATCTGCTTCATTAGGACATTTTGGTTTTAAAAAGCAACCTAAAAAACCATTAGTTATGCTGATTTTAAGAATCGCGTTAGCGTTATTAGGAATGATTTTAGGCATTATAGGAACAGTTATTATCATTCCTTATAATATGTATAATACTTATGAAGCTGGACCATTTGTATATATGGTTGCACTAATACTTTTATCAGCAGTAGGGGTGTTTAATTCAATCATAGCTTATTTAATTTCAACTGGAAAATTTACGTTTGAATCTTTGTTTAAAACAAGAGAATAATTTTATAAGAAAATAATAACTTTTCAATACATATATACATAGAAGTGGTGTTGTGACAAACATCACTTTGTTTATGTTAGACAACACAGTGTGGCTATTATAAAATTATCGTTATATGGGATTATTAAATAGGCTCTTTCGCGTCATCACACGCCCAGTTCGCGCTAAAGTGCATGGCAAAGTTGGTGAAATTAAAGTTAACACGTCATTAGCACGAAATGATAATGCTTGTTCAATAAACAATTTAACCATTGTTGATAATAATATGAAGACTCACCAAATTGATCATATTTCAATTAGAGAAAATGGCATTTTTTGTATTGAAACAAAAAGTTTAATTGGGTTTGTTTTTGGTGATGAAAAAAGCAAATATTGGACTCAAACTCTTTATACTGGTGAAAAACATTATATTTATAATCCGATAAAACAAAATCAATCTCATTGTTATCATATAAAACAAATTATAGGAAACAATTATATAGTAAATTCGATTATAGTAATGAGTAATAACAACGCTGATAACATAAGCTGTAGTAATGTAATTAATTTAAGAAATTTAAAATCATATTTAAATTCATTTGATAATGGTGTTCATTTAACAACTTCTGAAATTAACGAAATATATCAAAAATTAGAAAACGCAAACGCTCATATATCAAAAAGTGAACACATTCAAAATATTAGAAAAACACAAATAGAAATTAGTTATAACATATGTCCACGTTGTGGAGGAAAACTAGTCTTAAGAAAAGGAAAAAATGGAAATTTTTATGGCTGTTCCAATTATCCAAAATGTAGATTTACAAAAAATATATAGTTTATGATTTTTTATAAAACTCGCTCCGAATTTAGAATAATATTGATTGTGTGACATATTATTTTGCCAAAGAAAGTGGTTTAGAAATTGATTTTGTTATTTGTTATGAAGCAAAAGTCACTTTATTAGAAGTTAAGGCTAAAAATGGCAATTCTAAATCTGCAAAAACTGTTTTATCTCACCCACAACATTATGGCAAAACAAGATTAATCAAAATAGGAGATTACAATATTAGCGAAAAAGATAATGTTTTGACTATACCGCATTATCTAACATTTATATTAGGCAAACGTTAAATCAATTATTTGTATTTTGTTTCTTTTCTACTTTTTTCTTAATGATATTTTTAATAAACATTATTAAAAAACTCAAACCAATAACATATAAAATTAAAATGACAATCCAATAAAATACACCAAACTTGCCATCCCCAATATTAAACCAACCATTAGTTAAAAAATCTAAAAAGAAATAGGGGAATCTTTGCCCTCCACCAAAATCAACATTAAGTCCATAACAAATCATCGCAAATGCTAGATAGTAAAGAGGAGTTGATAATCCCCAAAAGAAATCAAATTTTTTATTTTGGAATTTATAATCAACAGCAAAAAAGTCAGCCAAAGCAAAAAATGGTACAAATAAATGAGGAAATAAATTGCTTGGAGAATATAAATAAGATACATATCCTATGCTTGCCATATAAGGTGCTAGCAAGACAAAAAATACTGTAAAAGTAATAGTTATTGCGACTACACAAACATATTTAATTATGTATAAAAAATAAGGAATTTTAATTTCTTTATTTTTAATAAAAGAAATGATATCTATGGTAAGCAAAGCCAATTCCACCAGGGCTATCCAAGTATTCGATTGTATTGTGTAATAAAGAAATGGTGACATTGACATAAAGGCTTGGCTTTGATAAGTAAAAAATAAGCCTAAAGCAAAACAAGTTATTAAAATTATTTTTAAGATTATTGATAAAATCAAATGTCTTTGTAAAACGCTCATCAAGTTATTGTATCAAAATATACTCATTAGTTGGAATAAATTAATTTAAACAAACAAAACAAAGTAAAAATGTTATTATTAAAATAACTTATTATTTTAGGAGGTTAATTATGAATAGCCAAATTAAATGTCCAAAATGTGGAGAAGTATTTCAAGTTGATGAATCTACATATTCTTCAATATTAAAACAAATTAAAAATGATGAATTTGAAAAAGAACTTCATGATAAATTGCATTCTATAGAAAAAGAATGGGAATATAAACAAAATAACAAAAAGAATGAATATGAACTTAAAATTCAAGAACTCGAATCTAAATTAAAAGAAGAAAATTTAAAAAAGACAAACGAAATAGAAAAAATCGAAAATGATAAAAACGCTAAAATTAAAGAGCTTGAAAATTTAAGAAAATATGATTTGCAAAATAAAGAAATAGAAATTCAAAAAGCTATTGAAAATTCTAAAGCAAAAATATCAGAACTGGAAAATCAATTAAAAATAAGTGAAAAAGAGTCTCTTTTAGAAAAAAGAAATTTAGAAGATAAATATAAAGAAGAACTAAAACATAAAGATGAAGTAATTGCACAATATAAAGATTTTAAAAGTCGGATGTCTGTCAAATTGTTAGGAGAATCTTTAGAACAACACTGCCAAATAGAATTTAATAAAGTTCGTTTAACGGCATTTCCAAATGCTTATTTTGAAAAAGATAACGATGTAAAAGATGGAACTAAAGGCGATTTTATATATCGCGATTATAGTAATGATGAAAATCGTATTGAATTTATCTCTATTATGTTTGAGATGAAAAACGAATCTGATGTTTCTTTGAACCGTCATAAAAACGAAGATTTCTTTGCTAAGTTAGATAAAGATAGAAAGGAAAAAGGATGTGAATACGCTGTGTTGGTATCTATGTTAGAACCAGATAACGAGTTATATAATACCGGCATATATCAAGTTTATAATTATGAAAAAATGTATGTTATAAGGCCACAGTTTTTTATTCCTTTGATAACAATATTAAGAAATTCCGCTATTAAAACAATAGAAGACAAAAAAGAACTTTTAAAAATAAAAGAAGAAAACTTAGATATTTCTAAATTTGAAGATCAAATGGAAGAATTTAAATCCAAATTTTCAAAAAATTTTGAAACCGCTTCAAAAAAATTCCAAGCCGCAATTAAAGAAATAGATAATTCAATTACAAAACTACAAAAAGTTAAAGAGGCATTATTGAGTAGTGAAAATAATTTGAAGCTAGCAAACGATAAAGCGCAAGATTTAACAATTAGAAAATTAACATATAAAAACAAAACAATGAAAAAAATGTTTGAAGATTTAAAAAAAGATAAAACTAATTAATTTGTTTAAGTTTTTCCACTATAAATTTTGCAATTAACTCAACATCATCTTTATAGTGATCAGATAGCCAAGATTTTACAACAGTGTCGATTATTCCAATTTTAGTAATAAGATTATATTTACTTTTAAAATCATCGTTAGATTTTTCTAAAAGCGTTTCTTTAATATTTGCATTTGTGTTAATTCTATCGATAATAATACCAATATTATCACGGGATATTTTAATCAAATATGGTCTTAATAATGATAACTCTTTTAAAAATGATGTAAGGGTTTCAATTGCCTTATTTTCATCTTCTTCTAATAAAATTATAGATAAATTCTTATTTAATGTGTCCGCTAAAAGAGAAGAAGTAACGTTTAATAAATTATCGATAGATTTATAGTTTCTATAAAAAGTAGCACGTGCTACGCCAGCTTTTTTTACGACATCAGTAACAGTTATAGAATTGTATGGTTTTTTAGCTAAAAGTCTTAAAAAACTTTCGATAATATAACCTTTCGCATTGTATGCTTTTTCTAACATAATTCTACCTCCGTTAAACACATTGTCTCACTAGCAAAGTTTATCATCTAATAGGTTATAAAACAATAAAAAACCAATCAAATAATTTGATTTTGCACAAATTTTGAATTGATTGGTTTAAAAATTATTTTGCTAACGTGCCCATTGGATCCCAAGGCATATAAATAGTCGGTTCTTCTTTTAATGCTTTTAACTCGTCATCATTAAAATATGTTTCTAATATGACAGCCTGATAAACAAATCTATTAAAGAAGTCATCTGACATAATAAAATATCCTTTATTTCCAACATCTTCACCCCAAGAATTTTCTATTTTCCATTTTGTGGGTTTTCCATCAACAATATTTACACCAGTGATAACCATCGCGTGATTCATTGCACTAGCAAAATAATCAAGCATATCACCTTTTTCAAACTTTAAATCAAGTCCAAAAGTTGAAGTATAATCATACGCTAAACTGTCCCAACTGCCTCCGTTTCTATCGCGATAAAATGAAACATCACTTCCAAACCAAACTGGAGTATTATCTTTGAGCTGCGAAATGATTAATTCTTTAATTCTATTCATTTCTAAATTTAAATGAATTACTTTTTTACCTTCTATAACGTTTCCAAGATACATAATGGTATATGGTTTTAAATATGGTTTATCTTTTGTTGGCGAATTAGTTATTGAATGATATAAATCAATTTCATCACCTATATATTCATTAAAAAATTGTTTAGGAGTCATGTTTTTAATTAGATGATATTCTTTATTTTTATCAATGTATTCTAAATCAAATTTTTCTGGTATTAATCCAAAACTGTTAGTCAATAAAAAATACATCTTCTCAAGAACATTATCTTTAAGCATTAATATATCTTCGTATTTCCCCTCAGCGTACAACTTGCTTGCTTGGCTTGCAAAATTACGGATATTAGTGTTTATAATTTGGTTTGAAGCAGAAGTTTGTGATGATTGATTAGTTTCAACCATTGCACTTTTTGGAACTATGCCATATTTTTTAACAATATTTGCAAACATGTCCCATTGACCACCATCGCCAACTGCAAATGTTAATAAATGCATCATAATACGATCATCGTGTGGTTTATCTAATTGTTCCATTATTGCGTTTAGCGTGTAATTAATTTTTTCTAACTTATCATAAAAAGCCACATAATTTTGGGACAATTCAAATTGCTCAACATTTAATTTTTTTCCAATAATTTCTCTTAAAATGTTGAGGCCAGCAAATATCCAGCAGCGGCCAGATTGTTTTTGATTACAAACTTTCATGGTTTTTATATCAATTGAAAATTTGTTTTGCATGTTTCCTTCTTGCTCACTGACATAAACAATGTCACTTATTTGTGACTTTGATAGGGCATGTCTTATGATGGTATTTGTTGGATTATTATGATAATCCTTTTTCATTTTTTCTAATATTTTTTCATCTAATGGATAGTTATTCATTTTAAATTTACTCATATTTAAACCTCCTAATATAAATTAGTGTATAACTTTATTTTGCTAAAATAAATCAATATGGTAATATAAATTTTGTATGAAAAAATTAATTTTTGGATTGATGAATTTAAATAATTTGTCTTTAAAAGATGCAGAAGAATTATTTTTGCATGCTTATGATAAAAATATCCGATATTTTGATATCGCAGATATTTATGGAAATGGTGAATGCGAAGTGATATTTGGCAAGATTTTAAAACTTCATAAAAACTTGCGTAAAAATATTATTATTCAAACCAAATGTGGAATATGTAAAGGTTATTATGATTTTTCTTATGAACATATTATCAGCAGTGTCAAAAATTCTTTAAAAAGAACGGAGTTAGATTATGTTGACATATTATTATTACATCGCCCTGATGTCCTTGTTGATTTTAAAGAATTAAACGATGCTTTAAACTATTTGAAAAGCAATAATTTAGTCAAAAGATTTGGTGTATGTAATATGAACAAATCGTTTTTTAAGTTATTGCAAGACAAAGTTGATGTTAAATTAGAAATCAATCAATTAGAATTTTCATTAACCTCCACGCAGTTAATTGATCATATATTGAATATGAATACCAACAACGATTTAGCAAATGATAAAGTAGGAGAAATTGTCGAATATTGTTACACGCATAATATTGAATTGCAAGCTTGGTCACCTCTTAAAGTTTCTTTAAGCGAAGGAGGATTTATCAATAATCCAAAATATCAAGAATTAAACGAAACTCTTGATAGACTCGCAAGCAAATATCGAACAAACAAAGCAAGTGTTTCACTTAGCTTTATAATGAGATTACCTTTTAATATTACTCCTGTATTTAGTTGTTCTAATATTAAACATTTTGATGAATGTATAGAATCTTTAAATATTGATTTATCAAAAAAAGATTGGTATTTATTATATTTAAAAGCCGGACATATTTTGCCTTAAATTATTAAAATTAATAAGTTTTTGCAAGATATTTAAATTAATTATCCAGTTATTTTTAATTCTTGATTTAGTATAAATTCATTTTCTTTATTGTTTATAAATTGCAATTCATAAAGAAGTTTATAAGAACCGTTTTTCTTGATAAGTTCATCGTGGGTTCCTTGTTCTTTAATTTGCCCATCGCTGATTAAAAGAATTTCATCAGCGTTTCTAATTGTCGATAAACGATGTGCAACTATAATCGTTGTTCTGTTTTTGCAAAGTTCATCTAAAGAATTTTGTATTAATAATTCGGTTGTGTTATCTAATGCACTTGTTGCTTCATCTAATATTAAGATTTTTGGATTTTTTAAAAATATTCTTGCAATTGATAATCTTTGTTTTTGCCCACCAGAAAGTTTAACGCCTCTTTCTCCAATATCAGTATCAAAGCCTTTTGGCAAACTCATTATATATTCATATATGTTTGCCTTTTTAGCAGCTTCAATTATTTCTTCTTCACTCGCATCTAATTTGCCATAAACAATATTATCTTTTATTGTTCCACCAAATAGGAAAACATCTTGTTGGACAATACCGATTTGTTTTCTTAAAGATTCTAGAGTAAATTCTTTAATATTTATTCCATCAATTGTTATACTTCCTTCATCCACATCATAAAATCTAGGTATCAAATGACAAATTGTTGTTTTTCCTCCTCCTGAAGGACCAACAAGCGCTATTTTTTCGCCATGTGGTATTTTAAATGAAACATCTTTTAATATTCCTTTTGATGATTTGTAGTGAAATTTAACATGATTAAAAGCAATATCTCCATTAACATTTTCACAAATTTTATCGCCCTCATGGATGTTTTCTTCTTCCTCATCCATGATTTCTAAAAATCTTTTAAAACCAGTAGATCCATTTTGAAATTGTTCAACAAAATTTATAAGTTGATTAATAGGGCTTATAAACATATTCACAGAAATTATGAAAGTTGAGTAATCAGCAAAATCAATTTGCTCATTGTATAAAAATAAACCACCTGCTATTAAAACGATGACATTAAAAACGTCTGTAATAAATTGTGATGATGCGAAAAACTTGCCCATTGCTTTAAAAGCAGAACCTCTTGCTTTTACAAATTCTTTGTTTGTTTTATCAAATTTTTCTTCTTCTTTTTTGGTGTTTGTAAATGCTTTTGTTACTCTAATACCAGAAATGGAAGATTCTAATTGAGCATTAACTTTTGCAATAGCTACTTTTGATTCTGTCATTGCAATACGCATTTGATGACGAAAATGTGATGTTATAAAAAATAGTAGTGGCACGCACGCGAATATAATCAAGGATAATATCCAATTTATAAAACACAAATATATAAAGCTTGCTAAAAGAGTAAAACCTGCAATAAATATATTTTCAGGACCATGATGCGCTAATTCAGAAATATCAAATAAATCATTTGTCATTCTTGACATGATTTTTCCTGTTTCGTGCTCATCATAATAAGTGTATGGTAATTTTTCCAATTTATTAAACATGTCCTGTCTCATTTGAGCTTGCATTCTTACACCCATGACGTGGCCATAATATTGAATAAAATATCTTAATAACATTCTTACTATATAGATAAGTAATAAACCAACACCACAAATAATAACCAAATCTATTTTTTTATTAGGTATAAAATCTTGCAACATATATCTAGTAATAATTGGGTAACCCATCCCAATTATTGCTACTAGAAAAGCTGCCGTCATATCTAAAATAAAGATTTTTTTATGTGGTTTATAGTATTTGATAAAACGTTTAAGCAAGTTCATATTTTTCTCCCATAATATTAAAAATATTAAATTCAGGTTCCAACAATTATATTTTAAATCTAAATTAAAAACATACAATTTTTTTAAAAAACTTTATTGCAATGAAGAACATTTTTGATAAAATTATTTACATATTTTTTAATAACGATAAGGAGGTCTGTTTTTAATGAACAAGAAGTATTTGTTATTAATTCCAGTACTTGCTTTAGCGTTAGTGGCGTGTGACCCTAATGTTACAACAAGTACAACTTCCGGTGGAGGAAATACCCAAACATCAACCACAACAACAAGTCTAGGTACAACTTCTACGGGCACAACAAGTTCTGAACCACCAGCACCTGTTTTAACTGTTGCTGATGTTTTAGGCGCATTGCAAAATGCAAATCCTTTAGCAGTCAAAGGACCATATTCAAACGTTATCACCTTGGATTCAACTGGTGAGACTTTTCAAGCACTTAATCGTTCAATTCAAACACTTGTTAGTAGCGATCGATATGTAAGCATTGAAACCGACGATCAAACAGGTGAAGAATTGTATTATTTTGATTATTTTAGAAATGCTGAAACTGGTGCACTTGAAGCAAGATATTTGGACGCAACCACTAATGAGACAAAAGTTAGTGAACTTGTTAGTGAGGAAACAGGTGAGCCAATCGCATTTGTTAGTGAATATTACAATCCATTTGTTCTTGTTGAAGAAGATATGGGTTCAGTAATTAATGGACAAGTAGTATTTAATTTTGATGAATTAGCAGGAAGTGCAGTATTCTCCATTTTAAGTGGTGGCTATGATGCTGTTGCCACAAGCATGACTGTTACTGTTGATGACAATTTAGATGTCGTCAGTGCTGTTTTAGAAACCGAAGCAGCAAAAGGAAATGTAGAAACTTCAGAAGGAGAATTAGTTCCTGCTACACAAACTATAAGTTTTGCATTTGATTTTGTTAGTGCTGATGAAATCGCTGCTGATGACGTCACACCACGTACAAGAACCGCTGATCATGATGCTATGGCAGATATGATCGACGCTTTAAAAGAAGGTAACTTCACAGTATCTGCTGCTCAAACAACTGTTGGTTCTGATGAAGAACCTGCCGAAGATAATTTAATTGTTACAAAAGAAGGTATTGAAATGAATGGTGCCGGTGGTGTCATGGTTACACCTGAAGGTCTTGTTCAATACGAATTGTCTACTGGTGATGCAGTACTTGGTACAACAACACCAGATGCAGATTCTTCAATTTCTGATTATTTACCAGGCTTTACAGTTTTACCAGAAATGTTTGATTTAGTTGGTGAAAACAAATATCAATTAACACCTGGTACAGAAGCTTTTGCTTTATTAAATGATCCAAGTGCTACTGCTGGAATGTATTCTGATATTGTACCAGATCATGGCACTGTCTATTGGACATTAAATAGTGAAACAAGTTTAACAATTGAATATACATATACTTATTCTTTTGAAATATTTGGTCAAGTATTTTCAATACAATATGATGTTAAAGTCGATGTCACCGACATTGGCACAACTGTTTTCCCACGTGCAGTCGAAGACTTAGTACCATACACTCCACAAACAAGTTGGAATGATATTGATGGTATGGTTGAAGGCTTAGCTGATTATGGAATTACTCCAGACATCTTCCCATTCTGGTTACCCGAAGACGGAGAATGGAATGAAGATTTTGCAGGATACTTTGGTGCAAATATTTATACTTCCTATACTGGTGAAGATGATGCTGTCTTAGCAGAATTTGTCGCTGTGTTAACTGAAGCCGGTTGGGTTTCAGGCGGAACAAATAGTTATGGCGAAGCAGTTTATAACTATACATTAGATGATGGTACTGTGCTAGAAATTGGTATCATGGCAGAAGGTGGTTTGTTAATAATTTATATCTATGAACCAGAAGCACCATATGTTGCAAACGATGCTGATGATTGGGTGAGAAATGCATTTGCTGATCCAACAAATTCATTTACAATTTCTTATGAAATTAATCAAACAGTCACTATTGGTGCATTTGACGAAAGCGAAATGCCATATATTCCTGATGGTAATCAACCAACTACATCTTCATTAAATGGAAGTTGGGCATTCTCAGGAAGCGCCATTAAACAAGATTGGGTTGAAGATGGAATTACCTACTACTACACTGAAGATACTGCTGCAGGTACAGTCAGTGCTTGGGAAGAAGTTAATGGTGTTTGGACAGAACAATTGTTAGGAAATGGAACGCTTTTGGACGTAAGCTTTGCTTATCCATATGACATGCTTTTAGAAGTGGGCACTCAAAATATTTTTGAAGCCACTGCAACTGCTAATACATATAATGTTATAAATGATACAGCACTTGCATATTTAGTGGATATGACTAATTTCTTTGATTCCAGTCAATATGATTCAATCACCGCGACCGCTGTGTTAGATGAAGAAGCTGGCACATTAACATTTAACGTCGATTTAGGTGGAGCCTGGTGGTATTTAGATGATTCTTATACTACTATTGGTTGGGTTGAAGAAAGCTTTACTTTAACAATTTCCAATGTTGGAACAACAACTGTAGATACATCTATATTAACTCCAGCCGCTTAATAACAAAGTTAATAACTTTAAAAATATAAAAGCAGGGAAATCCCTGCTTTTGTTGTTTATTATCTAAATTCAATTTGATAAAATTATTTAATGTGTATAGCGAGGTAAAAACTATGGAACAAGGAAAATATTTATTCATTCTACCAATTCTTGCTTTGATGTTAAGTTCTTGTGATTCTAATATAACAAGCTCGTCATCCGTTAGCAGTGGTACTTCTAGTATTTCATCATCCACTACAACATCATCACAAACAAGCGTAGTCATTGATGAAGAATATATTTTAGAAACATTGCAGAGCAATATTTCTTTGTCTGGCATGTTAGAAGTTGAAGAAAAGCAAACTAACATCGATGTCTATATTGATAATAATGAATATATGCTTAATAAAAATTCTAGCGATGGAGAAAAAACAAATATTCATTATTTTAGAGGAAGTGGTGAAAATAGTAATAATGTAGTCGTTCAAAATTATAATTATCAAAACGAGGTTATTGAAAAATTATTATTGGATGATAATAACCAACCGATATCTTTTGAAACATTTTCTAATCCGTTTGCGTTTTTAACAATAGATGAAATAGAAAAAGAAAGTGATATTTTTACTATAAATTTAGACAATGTTAAATATTTAAAATTATTTGAATTATTAACTGGTATCAATGATGAAGCGGAATCTATAAGTATATCTATTTCTGCAGAAAACGATGTTTTATCTACTTTTAGTATTGTGTCTAAATCAGGATCTATTTTTACTGCAAATTTTATTGATAAAGAAAGCATAGGAGCTGGCAGTTTATTACCATTAGAGACGTTACCAGAACACGAATTATTAAAAATAGCGATACTTTTTATTAAAAAAGGCAATTATAAAGTTCAAACGGTCGATGTTGGCGCTAACGACGGATATCAATATCAAAACGCAACAGCGATATTTACTGATGAAGGATATGCTGTTTATGATACTCCTTTAGCAGGAGATGTCCCAGTTGACATTACTGGTTATATTAAATTGAGCGATACACAAATGGGATTATTTTCTGCAAATAATTTTGATGATAATCCTAAAGGTATAGCCGAACCAGAAAATAAGACAATGGATGATGTAAGAGCGTCATTTGACATTGCACCTGAATTATTTATTCCAGAAGGAGATAATTCTTATAGATTGACAGATAAATATGATTTTAGTGATATAAAACGCGAATTAGTGGATTATGATTATTACACTAATCGATATGCACAATATATCTTAAATGATAGTTTTCAAATCAAAATAACTGATAGAAGTGTAAGCACTGTAATTATTGAATTTACATATATCGATTCTTTTGGCTTTGAATGTCATGTAACCACTACACTTACAGACATTGGGACAACATCTTTTCCATTTGATGTAAATGACTATATTAGTTATAGTAAGCCAACAACATGGAATGAATATAACGAAGAGATTGGTGAAGCTTTAAATACAATGTTTGGTGATAGTAATTTAATTCCATTTTTATACACTGATGAATGGGAAATGTCTTCTAGTGTTGAAGGAATTATGTTAGATGGTTATTTTTTGAATAGCGAAGCTTTATCAAATGCATTAAATCAATATTGTGAATTGCTAATAGAAGCAGGATATAGTCAAAGTTTAGACGCTAGTAATTTATATATAAAAGACACTATTTCTATAGAATTAGAAACAACTTCTAATGATTTATATGGAATATATATCTTAACTTTAAATTTAAGCGTTATTGAAACAAAAGATCCTTTAGTAGTTTCAACTTGGTTAGAGCTAGATCAAAAATATCAAACTAATGTTGTCGAAACATTAATCGCATTATTAGGTGAGAATTATCAAGATATTTTACCTGCTATTGATTTAGATGCTGGTTGGTTTGTTAGTTCATATGGAGATAGCACTTATATATCAAATACATATTATGAAAATTTTGATGTGGAAGGTGCATATGATTTATTTGATACAACTTTAACAAACGCCGGATATGATTCTTATCAACATGAGTATGGCTATATGGTTTATAGTAATGATAATATTACAATTGAACTAGATATTAGTTATGGAATGTTTAATATAACAATTGTAGTAGCGTAATTTTTAAATAATATTTCAAAAACAAAAAAGCGATTGCGATCGCTTTTTTTAATATAAATAACTTTTTGCAGAGTTTTTTATTCAATTTGCCTATTTTTTATTGTTAATTGCCTACATAATAAATAAATATTGTAAAGAAAAATACACCAAAATCATCTTGTAATTCATAACTTACTTCAACATTTTCTAATTCATTATGTGTATATCTAAAACCACCATATTCATCGATATAAGAAAATGACCAATTATTTTGTAATAATAATTTTTGATATTCATTACCATGATATTCTAATTGTTCCATATCATTACATTGCTTTTCTAAGTAAGCGTAATTTGTAGTAGAGGAGTTATAACCAGTATAACCACCTGCAATGTTATAAAATGGTATCAAAGTTATTTCATTATGAATATATTGTTCAACATTATTGACAAACGTCGAATCAAAATTCATCCAAGTTAACCTGTTGTCATATGGTAATAATTCATAATCATCATATGTCCACGATGTTGAACCAATATTAGTTATAGTTACTAAAATAGTGCCGCTTAATTGTCCTAATATGTCATATTTATAACTAATCATTGCTCTAGATAAATCATTGGTTAAATTTATTGTCAGTGTATTTAAAATCATAAAATAATAATTATCTGTAAACATTTTATCCACCAATAGATGTTCAACATAATCATATGCATCAATTAGCGTATAAGTTGTTCCTTGTTTTAAAAATAAATCTTTTGAATAATCAAAATCAGGTGTTAAATCCTTTGCATTACCTTCAATTGCACTGACGACCTCATTTAATGTTTTGTTATTATCATTAGCAATCGATTGATTATAATAATTCGAATCTATTTGTGAATATATTTTATTTCCTTCACTAGTGTATATAGATATACCTTGATTTGTTACTATACCATGTGCATTAATATCTTTGCTTCCATCATCAGCGTGATCAACATAAGTATATGTATATGAATCATTTTTTAACTTTGAAAATAAAGTTTCTAATAATTTATTTTCTTCTTTGCTTGGATATGATGTAAATGGGGAAATATTTAAATTACTTTCATTTTTATATTCACCAAAAAATGTGCATTTTTGATAAGAACCATCATCTTGATAAACATTATCACTTATTAATGAAATCGTATCTATATTACCATCATTAGTAAGTGTCAAATTTGCTGTGGAGCCTAAATAATCTTCACCAAGAGAAGTGAATTGTCCAAATAAATAATTATTATCAGATTGAATTTTTATTTCTTGATATGATGTTATTTCATATTTTGTTATGTCAATAGAATTAAATGGATTGATAAAAGATTCATCAAATGTTATAGGAGCATTTGGATTTACAATTGTTTCTATAATTTCATTATGATTATCAATTGATTTTGTAACAACATTTCCATCCTGATTTTTAAAATAATCTATTTTTGATAAAACTTCATTATTGTTTGACAAATAAATCGAATATCTACTTTCATTATGAAATTTGATTAATTCATATTTACTTTGATTTTTAAAATTGCCATCAACATCATAATCTTCAACAATTAAAGTTCCTTGAAATGATATTGTATTTTTTAATGTATTAGATATTTCAACTAAATTTGGTATGATATCAAAATCAAAAGAAAAACGATTATCTTTATTATTTTTCTCATAACAATTAATAGTTACTTCTCCAAGTTCATAAAAAGTAACTATTCCAGCGTCATTTACTTTTGCAATAGTTTCATTTGTACTAAGAAAAACAGTATCTTCTAAATTACTTTTTAGTTTAGTGCTTTCTCCGACATTAAAAGTCGTTTTATTACTTTCGTTTGTAACTAAAATAGGCTGTGAATTTTTATTAACACATCCTGTTAACAAAATAATAGTGGATAAAACGATGAGCTTTATAAATTTTGACATTAAATATTACCATTCTTGTGCACGACTGACATAATATGAACCAACACCAATTAAACCAAGAGATATAACAAATAGCAAAGACATAAACATATTTTGTAAACTAAATTGTCCGCCGTTGACTAAGTCTATGATAAGACAAGTAATATATGAAACTAATACAAACATTCCATATATCAATGTCGACCAAGTAAAAACAATTCCGATTAATTTATTGTGAATAAATAAATAAACAAATCCACAAATTAAAATCAAAATCCAAAGCATTCCAGCAATACCAATAAAATATTTAGCAATTTCATTTGCATCATTACCAAACGAGATATTATATTGTCCAAAAATAATAAATAATAAAAGACATGGTGCTAGTGCTCTAATTGTTGAAGAACATCCTCTTGCGCCAAATAAAAAGAAACAATAAAAACCTATTACAACAATAAGTTTAAAAATACCAACAATAAATTCGACAATATTGTTATTATTTAGTGCTGGTATTCCTCCATCTAGCAGGAATTTGATAATTAGTAAAAGACCCGCTACATAAAAAAGAACATGAGCAACACTTAATGTAGAAAATTTTCTGACTGCCATAATCAATCACCTCGACTATAAATAATTTAACAAAATTATAGAAATGATTAAACTTAAAAATAATTTTTTAATTTAGAAAACTTAGTTTATATTAAAAAAAATAAAAATATGGTTTTTACGCCATATTTTTTTATAAATGTTAATTTTTACTTTTTAAATATAAAACTTATCCAATCATTACCGCGATTTAATGTATCTTTGCTTATGTGCATGTCAATGATATTAAGATTATATTTTTTTAGCTTTTCTTTTGTTAAATAAGTGTAGTATTTTTCTGCAATATATCCTTCATAATCGCCATACTTAAAAGAGACATACGCAACACCATCATCTTTTAATAATGATTCGATTTTCTTAAATACATTTTCTAAATCATCACTAGTAAAATGAATCAATGATGAGCACGCCCAAATTCCATCAAATTTGTCATCACTGTTAAAATCCATAATATTAACTTTTTCGCAGTTTAAACCCAATCCCTTTGCATGCTCAACAAATTCATCTTCAATATCAATGCCATATACATCATAACCATTGTTTTTGAAATAAAGCATGTCGCGTCCAGAACCAAAACCAATCTCTAAAATTTTTCCTTTTGGTTTTAAATGTTGTAGATAAAAGCGATATTCATTACTCATATCCGCTTTAAAAGTCGCTTTTATGTATTCCTGCGGATTTAAATGATAAAAGTTTTCCATAGTTTTATTATAAACCTTTATTTTATAAGTCAAAAATAATTTAATTTTCTATAATTGATAATTGTGAATTTGTGTCTTTTACTATGAAAAATATTCAATTTTCTTTATACTAATAATGCAAACTAATAGAAAGGTCGGTATTTTGTCATATGAAAAACAAAAATAGATTATTGTTTACTAGTATTGTATTTCTTGGAGTGTTAAGTTTATCATCTTGTACATTTTTAATGACTAATTCTTCTTCAACAAGCAATACTTCCATTTTTGAAACTTCTAGTGGATCAGATTCATCCACTACATCAAGCAGCACCTCAACAACTTCTTCAAATACTACCACAACATCTATTTCTAGTAATAAAACTTTAATAGATATTGAAGTTAATGATTTGGCTAGCGAATATTATATCGGAAAAACATTTAATCAAAGTTCTAAATTAAGATTTAAAGCTTTTTATGATGATGATACATCAAAAGATGTTACTGATTTAATAGATTATACCGCTGTTGTGATTGATTTATCTAATAATACCAGATATTCTAGCTATTACTATGTTCACAAAGCAGGGGAGTATAGAGTTGAAATAACTTATGCATATGAACATCTTGATGGCGTATATTCATATGAAATTAATTTTCAATCTGGAATTAATTTGAATAACCAAATAACTAAAATAACAATCGAAGATTGCAAGGTCGAATATCAAGAAGGCGATATTTTTGATAAATCTTCCGTGGAATTTAAAGTTGTTTATGACAACAATGAAGCAGGATACGAATTAATTAAATATAGTGATGATGTTGCTAAAAGGATTTCTTTAAATTTGAATTTAGGAAATAACAAAACCAATATAATCAATAATACTCTTTTAGGAAGCGATGAAACTTACTATTTATTTGCGTTAGCAAATAATGCAAAGAGTAATACTATTACATTTAATATAGAGGTCATAAATGAAGAACGCGGATACATAATTGCAGATTCAATGTCGATTGTGTCAAGCGATTTTAATCACACTTACGCTCCCAGCCTTGGTGAAGTAAAAGTTTTAGTTATACCTATTTCATTAGATGCTGGTTATTCTGGCATAACTGAAGAAACTTGGACAAGCCAAGATTTAGCAAATCTAAATACTTATTATTTTGGTGAAAAGACAAACACACCGAATAGATGGAATTCCTTTAAATCATATTATGAAACAGCTTCATTTAATAAAATGACAGTCACAGGAATGGTAAGTGAAGTTTATTATGAACAAGATTTAACAATGTCGGATGTTAATAACGATAGTTCTTTTGAAAAATTATTCCAATTAATTGATAATGCGGTTGATTATATTATAAGTAATAATCCAGATATCGATTGGTCTGAATATGATTCTAATGATGATGGATGTTTTGATTCTATTCATTTAATTACTAATGCTGGTAATCAAGTTGATTGGTCTGATCCTTTATGGCCACATATGTACTCTAGAGGCGGACAAGGAACCATTGATAAACCTGGTGTAAATGTTTATTCAATTTCTAAAATTTCTTCTGTTGAAGACGCTCGCACATCAATCCATGAGCAAGGTCATATTTTTGGTTTAGATGATTATTATGACTACACTCAACAATATAACGGATATAGCACCTATATTGATTATGTTGGTTACGCAGATATGCAATCTTTCAATATGTTTGATTGGAACTCATTTTCAAAATTATCAATGGGGTGGGTTAATCCATATATTATAGATGGTAAAAAAGATAGTGTGACGCTTACTCTTAATGCTGCATCTTTAACTGGAGATTGTCTTATTATTCCTGCTAATTTTGAAACATGGAATGGATCGGCATTTGATGAATATTTTTTAATTGAACTCTTTTCACCATATAACAACAACAAAGATGATTGGCAACAATATGAAAATAACGCTAGTTATTATGATAGCGGTTTTACTACCCTTGGAGATTATGGTGTAAGAATGTATCATGTCGATGCTCGTCTAGCAGGTTTAGAAGCCAATTTATATGATTATTATTATGATGGTAATCCGATAAATAGCAAAGAAGACATCGCAAAATATGATACCGTTGTAACAGGCGCTAACAACTCACGTGTTTCTAGCGATTATGGTTACGATATAAGACAATTTAAAGATTTTAAATTATTGACAGTAATTCAAAAAGGCAAACAAGATACTTTTTCTAGCACTAATTCAAGCTATTATCGACACTTTTTAAGTGAAGAAGATTTATTTAAAGAAGGCGATGTGTTTACTTTTGCAGATTATTCTCATTTCTTATCTAAGACAGGAAAAACTAGTTCCACAACAAACGAAGGAGAAGTGTTTCCTTATACAATTAGATTTGATAGTATGAGCAGTGAAAAAGTAACGATAACAGTTTCAAAAAATTAAATTTTATATTTTTAATATTTATAAGTAAGTTATAATAAAAACGGGAGGAAAAAATATGAAAAAGTGTCCATATTGCAATGCTGAAAATATTGATGAAGCAGTTGTTTGTCAAAATTGTGGTGCATCTTTAGAAAATGTCGGACCTAGTGTGTCAACACAAACTACTAATAATACCGCTAATAATTATGCACCAGCGGAAGAAGGTGCTATTGGCTGGGGATTTTTAGGATTTTTCATACCAATCGCTGGTTTGATTTTATTCATTGTTTGGCGTAATGATAAACCAAAATCTTCAAAAGCAGCTGGTATAGGAGCTTTAATTAGTGTAATTGTCGGAGTTGTAGCTCTCATATTTTACATTATTTTTGCTGTAGTTTTGGCAGGCCTTATGCTTGGTGAACTTGGTTCTTCTGTAGGTCCTTTTTATTTATTATTAATGTAAAATACAAAATAAGATTAATAATTGCAAACAATAAAAAAAGAATCCATCTGACGTGGATTCTTTTAAATTTAGATAGTTTTATTAAATTACCACTTTTCTAATTTATTGCCTTCTTTGTCTTTAAAATTGCCACAAAGAATCACAATCCAGTCAACTAAGACACCAACGCCAAGCAATCCACCTGTGAGTAGCCAAATGACGCCGGTGCCAATTTTGCCAACATAGAAACGATGAATTCCTAAAACGCCTAAAAAGAAAGCTAATAGGAAAGCAACCAATCTTGATTTATTTGACATATCTAAATTCCTCCTGCTATTAGGATAAAAAATATTAAAGTAAAAATCAACAAATAAATTGCTATTGTTGAATATTTTTGTGTGATAAAATACTACTTATTATGAAAGTTTGTCCTTATTGTCATTCTTATAATCTTGACACCGACTTAAAATGTTCGACATGTGGTTTGGATATTAGCAATGTTCAGCCAACAAATTTTAACACTACCGCAAAACAATCTAATCCAGATGATAGCGGTGCTATTGGCTGGGGCTTTTTAGGATTTTTCATACCAATAGCTGGTTTGATTTTATTCATTGTTTGGCGTAATGATAAACCAAAATCTTCAAAAGCAGCTGGTATAGGAGCTTTAATTTCTTTTATCATTAATGTAATTGCATCTTTCTTATATACTTTTATAGTTTATTTGCTTCCTGTTTTTGGTGTAACTATTGGATTATTTTTTTTCTAAGATTAAAAATATCTTTTAAAATCATAAAATCGATATATAATCATTTTTGGGAGCTTGGTGAACAGGCTGAGAGGAGTTTAGTCTAACTCGACCATACCTGATCTAGATAATGCTAGCGGAGGAATTTTTTAAGTCAGTTTCTACCCTAGCGGTAGTTTTTTTATTTTAGGGAGAGTATATTATGGAAAAATTAAAAAAAGTATTTGCTAATTTTGGCGGTGAAATTTTATTAACGATTTTTGCAGTTATAATTTTTGGATGCTTACCAGTTTCATTTTTAATATTTGAATTTCCTGATGAATCTATTATCAATGTTAGTTATTTGGATTTAATGATTGGCCATAATTTTTCAATGGTAGATTTAAAACCTGATTTTGTTGTTATTTTTATACTTTCTTCAGCTGGTATTTCTTTAATTTTATGTTGGATTTACAAAGTTTTAGCAATATTTTGCAAGAAAAATAAATTTGATATTTTAAATATTATCAATAGTTTGCTGCTAATAATTTCAATAATTTGTTTATGTGTTTCATCTTTGATTATTGGAAACTACCTTTATATTTCAGAAGCTAGTATTTCTGTTGAATTCAATGATTTAGGTTTTATTATTTATCTTATTTGTTTGGGTGGCATGTTATTAGTAACATCAAGAAACTTTTTTGCAAAAGTAAAATTTCAAACAAGGGAAATGGTGGAAATTTCCATGTTGATCGCTCTTGCAATTATTTTGGATAAATTTGTATCTATAGATATAGGTGCAACTGGAGGAAGTTTTAATTTTTCTGGCATACCTTTGTTATTAATCGCTGTTCGATATGGATTTACAAAATCACTTATTTCAAGTTCAGTTGTATTTAGTGTTATTACATGTTTACTGGATGGATATGGATTACAAACTTTGCCATTTGATTATATGATTGGATTTAGCGGATATGCATTAGCAGCACTTGCTTATTCTATCAGTAAAAAATTGTTAAAAAATAAATTTAAGACACAAACTAGAAACGACATTGCGTGTATATGTATCGCAAGTATTTTTGGAGGTATTGGTGTATTTTTAACACGCATGATTGGTTCTAGTATTTCTTCAATGATTTATTATGATTATAGTTTGGTTGATGCTTTGATTTATAATGTAATATATGTAGGTCCTAGTGCAGGTATATGCGTGGCTGCATGTTTAATTTTAAGTTCGCCGCTTGCACTAATTAATCGTTTATATCCTGTTAAAATAGTAAAAGTAGAAGAAATTCAAGAGGTTAAAAATTAAATATAAATTTTTGTCTATTTTCTACTTGCTTTAAGAATATTTATTGCTTATTTTTCAATAGTTAAATATTATTATATTTATCTAGGAGGTCATTTTATGTTAGAAAATAACGATAAATTGAATAATGAAGAAGTAGAAAATGTATCAAATGAAACAAGTCAAAATTCTGAAAATGTTATTGCTGGTTTAGGAAAAGAAGAGGTCCAACAAGCTTTATATAGCATTGATAAAGATTTTAATCCTTCTAATTTTGAAAAAGACATAGAGGAAAAACGATTAGAATATTTTACAAAATCTGACAAATTAAATTTGATATCCAAAATTGTTAGACCAATCATTATGGTTTTAGCTATTGCTGGTGCAATAATGGCTTTTTTAGGAATTGATATTGTTAATTATGTTGGATATGGTCTTATTGGATTTGCGGTCGTAGCCTTGATTGTTTATACCTTGGTTATGAGGAAATTGCGTCCAAATGGAAAAGTGTATAGTGAATATGTCACAAAACAATTTAATAATTATACCTACCATGATGCCCGCTATAGCAATGTATTCGCAGATAATGAAGAAAGAATACAATTATCCCAAGTATCTTCCGATCGAGTATATTCTGGTGTTAAAGATCTTGGTTCTAGAAATGTATGTAAAGGGTTATTTGACAAATTTTCTTTTTTATCTTGTGATTTATCTGTTCAAGGTGGAGAAAAAAATAATCGTGTCGATTTATTCTTTGGCAAATATATTACTTATGAAAACCGATTAAAATTTGATGGTAGAATTGTTATAAATGTTTGTTTAAGTAATGATAATAGCGTCAAAAATTATGATCTTCCTAACGATGTATTAGATTTAAAAGAAGTGTTAAAAGATGGAACGCTTACAGTTTACGCTAGCGAAGGACTTCATTATGAAAATATTATTACCGATGAATTTTTAAATAAACTATCACAATTAAAGGTAGCCAAGGAAACTCACCTAATTAATGTAAACGTTGTTATTTGGGGTGGACATAGCGCCATTTATTTATCATATGATGACGAATCATTAACTCTTCCTTATAAGAATGTCTTTACAAAAGACAATATTGAGATATTAAAAAACAACCAACTAAACGCCTTGGAACTTTTAGAAATTGTAAACAAAGATAAACACATCAAAACAGATAAAATTGAAACAAAAGAGACCGAAGTTTCTAAATAATTAAAGGGAGAAATATGTCTTTAGTTTTTAATTGGATAGAAATAAAGTCTTTTAAACACGATGGAACAAGCCATAGATTTTGGGATCGTGGTTTTGTTTTGCATGAAGATAACAATTACATAATTGTTGCAAGTAAGCAAACGAAAGTCGTGGAAACTAACGGGAGAAGTTGGTTTACAAAAGAACCAGCGATATCAATATTTTCTAAAAAAGATTGGTTTAATGTTATCGCAATGATTAAAAATGATGGGATATCTTATTATTGTAATATTGCTTCGCCGTGTTTGGTTGAAAAGAAAACTATCAAATACATTGATTATGATTTAGATATAAAATATAACGAAAAAAAACAATTAAAATTACTCGATCGCAATGAATATGAACTTCATCGTAAACAATATAACTACAGCGATGATTTAAATCTTGTTTTGTGGAATCAAATTTTAGAAATTAGTGTCATGATACAAAAAAACAAATTCCCTTTTAACGATAAACAAATTTGTGATTATTATGAAATGTTTAAAAAGAAAGTAATGGTGAAAAAAGATGGACAAAACCCTGACTCTAATAGCAAATAATGAGCAACAAACTATTGATCTTGCCATGCAAGTTAGTAAATATTGTTATCCCGGGTTAGTAATTTGTTTAACTGGTGATTTAGGTGCTGGAAAAACTACTTTTGTTAAAGGACTTGCTAAAGGTTTAGATATTAAAGAAAAAGTTTTATCTCCAACGTTTAATATTTTAAAATGCTATTTTAATAAGACTTTAAATTTATATCATATAGATGCTTATCGTTTAGAAGACACTAATAAAGACATAGGATTAGAAGAATATATTGATGGTGATGGAGTTTGTGCAATCGAATGGCCTCAATACATCAAGGAATATATACCTAGTCATATTTTAAATATTGAGTTATTATCTCTTGCTAACAACAGTAGGCAAATTACATTTACAACAAACATCGAAAAACTTTTTATAATGTTTGATAATTTGACCATAAGAAAGGATGATGATTAAAAATGTATGATTTAATTTTAGATTCATCAGATAAAGAACTTCTTGTCGCTGTTGCAAAAGATGAAACAATTGTTGATAAAATTGAATATGAAGCATGGCAAAAGCAATCAGAATTAATGGTTCAAGAATTGGACAATTTATTTAAAAGAAATAACATTAATAAATTAGACATATCTTCTATCTTATTAACTATTGGTCCTGGTTCTTATACTGGTATCCGTATAGCGTTAACAATTGCAAAAGTCATCGCATATTCTTTAAATATTAAAATCTATCCTTTTTCTTCTTTGCAAATACTACAATTTGAAAAAAAACCTTCGATTTGCTTAATTAACGCTAGAAGTTGTAGGTCTTATATTGGAGTTTATGATGGAAATAAAACTATTTTAAAAGATCAAGTAATGAAAAATGAAGATGTTCTTGAATATATCAAAAATCATAAAGAATATGTTATATGTGGTGACTGTGGATACTTGAATTTAGAAGGTTATAAAAATGATAAATGTTTAAATATGCTAGCATTAAAATCATCTATAACACCAACAGATTCGTTTCATGTAAAACCTATATATTTAAAGGATTAAAAATGGATTTAATTTACGAAATAAAATTATTAAATAAAAATCAAATAGAAGATGTTATTAATCTTGAAAGAAAACTTTTGCACAAAGAAAATGCAAAAGAATACATTTTATACGAAGCAAATGAAAATCCAGTGAGTTATTTCTATGTTGCGTGTAATAAAAATACTATTTTAGGATATATTGATTTTTGGATTACTTTTGATTCAGCAACAATTTCAACATTCGCTGTTGATTTGCCATATCAAAATAATCATGTTGGAACAACTTTATTAAAAGAAATGTTTAAACAATTAATTAGACAAAATATCAAATATGTAACATTAGAAGTCCGCACATCGAACGCTCAAGCTATTAATTTATATAAAAAATTTAATTTTAAAATTGAAACAATTAAAAAGAACTATTATAAAGATGGCGAAGATGCATATTATATGGTATCGGAGGTTGATTATGTCAAAAATTATTTTAGCAATTGAATCAAGTTGTGATGAAACTGCATGTGCCATTATTAAAAACGGTAATCTTCTTGCTAACGTTATTTCAAGTCAAGTTGATGTACATGCAAAATATGGTGGAGTCATGCCTGAAATAGCATCCAGACTTCATAGTGAAAATATTATACCTGTAATAGATGCAACATTAAAAAAAGCAAATTTAACTTTAAATGATATCGATGCTTTTGCCATAACGAGAGGACCTGGATTAATTGGAGCTTTACATGTTGGATTACAAGCCGCTAAAACATTAGCCTGGCTATATAACAAACCACTAATCCCCGTTCATCATTTAGCAGGACATATATATGCAAATAGTTTTGTCAAAGAATTTAAATTTCCTTTACTTGCTATTGTTGTAAGTGGAGGAAATACTGAATTAGTTTTAATGAATAAAGATTTAGATTTTCAAATAATTGGTCAAACAAAAGATGACGCTGTTGGTGAATGTTTTGATAAAGTTGCCCGTGTCTTGGGTTTGCCATATCCTGGTGGTGTTCACATAGATAATCATGCAAAAAATGGTAAACACACTTATCACTTACCATCACCACTTCATGATAGTTTATATGATTTTTCCTACAGCGGATTAAAAACTAATGTTATAAATTTAGTTCATAAATTAAGACAAAATAATGAAGAAATAAATATTGATGATATGGCTAAATCCTTTCAAGATACTGCGATTGATATGATTATTGAAAAAACTAAGCATGTTTTAAAAAATTATAAAATAAATCAAATTCTTGTCGCTGGTGGTGTATCTGCTAATTCTTATTTAAGAGAAAAAATAACTCAATTAGCAAATGATGAAAACGTTGATGTAATTAT
The DNA here is from genome assembly GCA_949284685.1 of uncultured bacterium. Taxonomy (GTDB): domain Bacteria; phylum Bacillota_I; class Bacilli_A; order RFN20; family CAG-826; genus CAJOOD01. The sequence continues at coordinate 257,548 of CASDWE010000002.1, read as the reverse complement.
TCCACCACTATGGTGTACAACAGATAACGCTGCGATGATTGCAAAAGTAGCTGATTTATTATTTGATAAAAATGTTTTCGCGCAGTTAGATTTATCTTGTGATCCTAATTGGGAAATTCAAGATTATTTAAATTTTAAATAAACTTAATATTTTAAGTGTGATAAACTTTTAAAATAGAGGAGAATTTTATGGAATATTTAAAAATTGATAACGACATTTTATTTAAAAAAGTGCAAAACCATGAGGATGTAACTAATGTTTTATTAAATGGTTGGGTTAGAACAAATCGCGATAATGGTTCTATTGGTTTTATTGAATTTAATGATGGAACATATTTTTTAAATATTCAATTAGTCTATACCGCTGATCATTTAAATGAAAAATATAATGTGTTAAAAGCAGTTAAAACTGGCGAGGCAATTTCAGTTAAAGGAAAAGTTATCTTAACTCCAGAAAATAAGCAACCATTTGAAGTTCATGTCGATGATATAGATATACTAGGCGAAGTCAGCGACGATTATCCTTTGCAAAAGAAAAGACATAGTTTTGAATTTTTAAGAGATATTGCTCATTTAAGACCAAGAGCTAATACTTTCTATGCTTTATATCGTGTACGTTCTATTTTATCTATGGCTATTCATGAATTTTTCCAAAGTCATAACTTTGTTTATGTTCATACGCCAATAATAACCGCTAACGACTGTGAAGGAGCGGGGCAAGTTTTTGATGTAGTAACTAAAGGCAAGGATCCTAATGCTTTTTTTAAAAAAGCTGTAAATTTAACTGTTTCTGGTCAATTGCATGTCGAACCATTTGCTTTGTCTTATAAAAAAGTTTATACATTTGGTCCAACTTTCCGTGCCGAAAATTCTAATACTACTCGTCATGCCGCGGAATTTTGGATGATTGAACCAGAAATTGCTTTTGCAGACTTACACGATGATATGAATCTTATCGAAGAATGCATTAAATTTTGTATAAAATATGTTATGGATAAATGTCCAAACGAAATGAATTTCTTTAATACAATGATAGATAAGACATTATTTGAAAGATTGAATCATGTCTTAAATAGCGAATTTAAAATAATTACCTATACCGCTGCGATTGACTTGTTAACTAAAGCAGTTAAAGATGGTCACAAATTTGAAAATGGCAATATTAAATGGGGTATGGATTTACAAAGTGAACACGAACGTTATATTACTGAACAAGTTTTTAACGCACCGACTTTTTTGATTGACTATCCAAAAGAAATCAAAGCTTTTTATATGAGATTAAATGACGATGGCAAAACTGTTGCTGCATGTGATTTGCTCGTTCCTTATGTTGGCGAATTGGTTGGCGGTTCTCAACGTGAAGAAAGATATGATTATTTAAAAAATCGTATGGACGAACTTAATTTATCTGAAGGTTTGCAATGGTATCTTGATACAAGAAAATTTGGAGGATGCAAACACGCAGGATTTGGCATTGGATTTGATCGATTATTAATGTATTTAACTGGTATGAATAATATTCGTGATGTTCAACCTTACCCACGTACCGCAAATAGTATAAAATATTAATATGGATGAAAATCAAAAGAAACTTTTATCTAAAAAACGTATATATTATTTTCTAATAATTTTTAACATTTTATTAGTCGCATATATTGTTTTCCAAATTATTTATTTGATTATATAAGATTACAATATTTTAATTTTATTACTCTAATAAATATGTTTTTGTCTTGCATAATTTTATTCAAATAGAATAATAAGTATGCTTTTTGTGTACAAAAACTTTAAAACTGTATAAATAAACAACACTTTCGATAAAAATGTTGAATAAGTTCTTGATTTCGTATTTTTAAAGCCTATAATTGAAACCATGAAAAAGAAGACAATAATCATTACTTCTGCTCTGACCGTGGCGGTTGTATGCATAGGATTAGTATCAGGTCACTTCATTTACAAAGCGTTAAACAACGAATCAATTCAAACTAGTTCAAGTTCAACAACTAGTTCGTCAAGCCAGACAAGTTCAAGTTCATCTAGTCAAACTAGTTCAGGTACTACTAGTCAAAATAATTCTCAAATTAATTTTAATTTTGAAAATAATAATGATTATGGAAATATAATTTATGAAAATAAAGATTATCGAATAGGTGATATGTTTAGTTTTAAAGTGGAGGAAAAAACTAATGAGAATAAACTAACATATATCGAATTTGAAAATCAAAAATATGTAACCAATAGCGATAACTATTTTACTTTTCAAATTTTAGATACACAAATTGATATAGTAACACATTATCAATTTGAAAATGATAATAGCAAATTAGTGGATATTTCATTTACTAATAACTATGGTGTAGAACTTTCTAGTTCAAATATTTCTTCGCAAGGAAAAGTTAACGTTAATTCTTTTGTAAAAATTGATTGTTCATTAGATAGTAATTTAGCAATCGAGAGTTTATTTTTAAACGAAGAATATAATATAACTAAAAATTTAAATAACGAATATGAATTTAAAGCTTTCGTTGCTAAAAATGATGTAACCACCATTACCAAAGTATTAGCAAACGAAAATGCCGATCAAACTTACATAAAATTTTTAAACTATGTGAACAATAGACAAATTGAAAATATTGATTTTTCAAGCGAGGAAGTTTTAAACAATTTCACACCTATTGAAATAGCAAGAATTTCACTTTATTTATTAAACAAAGAATCTAACTTCTACACTCTTAGTTTTAATAAAGCTGTCAGCAGTGTCTTATTTATAACTAACACACAAAAAACAAATTCAATTCATATTAAAAATCTAAACAAAATTTTTAAAGAAAATATTGCTGTCGGTGATCAATTAAAAATGGCTGAAAGATTTGTTTATGATGATAGTTTAACTAAACATTATCAAGTCAGTGGCGATAGTGTTGTTGATAATCAATCAGCAAATTACAATAGTCAATCTTTTAAAGAATATAATCAAGAACAATATATTAATAACTTTGGAATTAGCATTTATGATACTTTCCACTATAAACTTAACGATGAATATTCACTTGCTGATAAAGTTACTATTGATGATATGTCTTTTGAAAATTCAATCGTTAAAGAAAATAACAATTATGTTATAACTTTAAATTTATCCCCACAAAGTGCTGACGATTATGGAAAATATATGATGACAACAACAAATTTTGAAGGAGCACCAAGCATTGCATATCAAACATCCGCTCCGACTTTTAAGTCGATTGGAGTTAAAATTGTTGTGGATTCTTCCTTGATGATGAAAGAATATATTTCAAGAGAAAATTATGATATTAATACACAATTCTTCGCAGTTAATACTTTAAGTTATTCAAAATGCCAAATTTATTATAATGAATTATCTTTTCCAACCCTTAGTGATAAAGTTGATTACAGTTCTATATTTGACAATATAACCTTATAAATTAGTTTTATTATCATTATTGGCATTGTTATTGTTTATATTAGTAATGTCTGTCGTTTGATTTTGTGAGTTATTATTTTGAATATTATTATTAATTGTATTCATCATTTGATTGATTCTTGCTTGATTTATTGCTTGTTGATTGGCTCTAACTTGTTGCATATTTTCTTCGTTCAAATTGAAAGTTTCTAAATTCTTGTCATAAATCGAACTACTCAATTGATACATTTTGATTGTTCTTGCAATCAAAGCTTGTAGATTGATTAAATACCATACAGCCCCCACTAAAAATATAGGAACAAAGAAATAAGAAAATAATGCTTCAACTTCAAAATGTGGTTCATTAAGAAGAGGTGGCCAATTACTAATTATTTCTATTCCAAAGAAATTAACATGTTCCGCATTATCAAAATCAAATAAAAATAATAATGTTGTAAATCCTTGCTTTTGATAGTCAAAAATATTGTAGTTAAAATCATTTACACTTTGCGCGATAAATAGCAAAATAAATGCAAAAATTAAAATTATAAGCGGGATATACGCAGTTTTGAAAAAATATCTCCAGTTTTTCTTTCGTGCAACATTTAAAAATTCTTTCTTATTTGTTACCACCCTTGTAATAACTATATCATGCATCATTGTGTCCATTTTTTTACCTTGGTGTTTCATGATTCTTGTAATAAGAAGTCCAAGATAACCAGCGACAACAAATAAGAAAATTAATACAAAACATAATGCAATAATTACTCTTTTATCTGTTTCACTTAATGCAATCAAAATATTATTCATCATCTTCATCATATCCTTCTATTGTAACGCCACTATCTTCATCATCTTCATCATAAGGCTCGTCATTATAAGGTGTGTGGTTATTATCTTTTGTTGATTCAATAGATATTTCTTCAATATGTTTATTAATGTCGTCATCTATGAGTTTATCTTGGATAATATCATCTTCGTGTTCTGGTTCTTCTCCTGGTTCTAAAATATTTATTGTCTTTTCTTGAATATCAGGTTGTTTTTCTATTGTTGAACTTTCAATTGTGCTTGCTAATTCTGGATATTTATTTTCATCATGTTGTTCAATTACAACATTGCTAACAACTTCTTTAGTAACAGGGGGTTCTTGTTTTTGCAAAGCGCCAATTGGATCCATTAAAATTTCCATCCGTTTTTTTGCTTCGATATCCTCTTTTAAATCGCCTACAATACTTTCGCCTTTAAAAAACAAAATCAGTCCTTTTATTGATAAAAATATAAAAGAAAACAAAGAAAACACAAAATATATCGCTAATCCGACAATTAATAATGGAAATGTAACTACGTATAATATTCCTTTTAAAAATGTTTTAAAAAAATTTGCCATATCTTTATGAGTTTATTTTATCTTTTTTTATTCTTATTAACAATTGATAGTTAATAAGATAATCAAATACGCTTATAAAAGTAAATCCATCTAAAATCAATAATGACTTTTCTTTATCCATATATTGATATAGTGATAAAAATAAAAATATATTAATAGCTAGTGCACTTAAATAAACAATGGAATTAATTTTAGGCTTTTTAATAATTTGATAAATAATGTAATCAAGAAAAAATATCATAGATACAATCATCATAAGATATGCAAAATCTAAATAATAAAAACATAAAATCGTTTTTAAAATTAAAAAGAATGTGCCAAAAACAATATCTAGATAAATATATTTATCGTTATTTTTAATGTCATATTTAAATTTAATTAATTCATCTTTAATAATTAAAAAAGATAACAAAGCTTGAATAAAAGAAAATATAAATAAAATACTTGGTACAATTAAATTAAAGTATTCAAATTTTGTTAAAAATAACAATTGCTGCAAAGTATTTAATATATCTTGTCCATAAAAATAATTTATAAAAGGAATAGCGAGATAATTAAAAAGTAAATTAATTATCGCTGGAACAATTATAAGAAATATTTTTGGAAATTTTATCTTAACAAAAATTGAAAAGCAAAAGCCACTTAACAAGGCTGGAAAAACGTAAAACAATGTGTTAATAGGATCATATATTGTTACTAAATAGCATAAAAGCAATGAACAAATTATGTATAGTGGGTAATATCTTTTTTTACAATAAAGACCTACTAAAACAGATGTAAGGGGTAATATTAATATTAAAACAATAGCTAAATACCATAAAAAACATGTTAGTAGTGTAACCACAACATTTATTGCGCTCATCAGTGCCATAAATGTCATATTTTGAATTGGTGTTTCTTTTTTTTGAAAAAAATTCATACATTTATATTAACATTTTTAGATAAAATCTGCTTTTAAACCTATTAGTAATTATGAGAAAGATTTTATTGAATTTATTTTTTATAATCCAAATGCCTATATTTTTAATTTCTTGCAGTGTTAGTGATAATAGTTCAACGATGGTTAATTATGATTATGATATGGTTAAGAACTTGCATTTAGATTTTGAAAATATTTTTAATGTTGATAAAAAAGAATATTATGTTTATTTCTATTCTAAAAATTGTTTGCATTGCCTTTTATTAAAAAATGAAATAATTCCCTTAGCATTAAAAAAAGATAATTTATATTTTGTTGAATATGTGGATGAAATACCAATAGGGAGTAATGTTATTGACACTATTGGAGCAACTACTATCGATGAATTTTTTATTATAGGAACACCAACCCTTATTTATATCAACGACAAAAGAGTAGAAATCAACACCACCAATGAGGATATAATTTTGTCATTATTAAAAGGCGATACTTAATTGAAAAATACTAGAAAAAATGATATTATATTGCTTGCAATATATGAATTATAAAAATGAATTAAATGAAAAACAATATTCAGCAGTAATTACTCAAAAACAGCATGTAAGAGTAGTAGCGGGTGCCGGCAGTGGCAAAACTAGGGTTTTGACTTATAGAATCGCCTATTTAATGGATGCGATGAAAGTTTATCCTGATGAAATTTTAGCTTTTACATTCACAAATAAAGTTGCTAAAGAAATGCATGATAGAGTGGTTTTGTTATTAGGAGAAGATATTCCTAATTTAAAAATTAAAACTTTTCATAGTTTTGCCGCTTATTTTTTAAGGTTAGAAATACATAATATTAATTTTCCATCCGCTTTTACAATTTTAGATGAAGATGATAAAGATCACATTATAAAAGATTGTGTTACCAAGTTAGGATATAGCAAAAGACACGAAATTGTAAATTTCGCCACTAACTATATTTCAAATAAGAAATTAAAGGAGCAATATCCTAGTGATATTAGCGAGCCCACTAAAGAAGAATTTAAATATGAAAAAGATTGTTTAAAAATATATCAAATGTATGAAGAAACTAAAAATAGAATGTATGCATTAGATTTTGATGATTTGTTACTTTATACAATTTATATTTTAAAAACATTTCCGCGAATTCAACATAAATGGAAAAGCAAATTTAGACATATTTTAGTGGATGAATTTCAAGACACAAACGACACCGAATTTAAAATGCTAATGCTTTTAAAAGACGAAGATACATCATTATATGTTGTTGGTGATCCAGATCAGACAATTTATACCTGGCGAGGTGCAAATCAAGATATAATTTTAAAACTAGATAGCACATTTAAAGATATTGAAACTATCATTTTGAATCAAAATTATCGTTCCACACAAAAAATATTAAATAGTGCAAATAGTCTAATATCACATAATCGTTTTAGAATAAAAAAAGACTTGTTTACAAATTTATTGGGTGGAGACGCAATTATATGCAAAGGGTTTAATTCATATTCAAGCGAAGCGGAATATGTTGTAAAAGAAATATTAAGATTAAAAAATTCTGGTCGTTACGCATATAAAGATATCGTCATTTTATATCGTTCTAATTATGTTTCGCTAGATTTTGAAAAGGCACTTATGTCTAGTCATATTCCTTATAAGATTTTTGGTGGTCTTAAATTTTATCAAAGAAAAGAAATTAAAGATGTTTTAGCCTATATGCGTCTATTAGTAAATATAAGAGATGACAGTGCATTTGAAAGAGCAATTAATGTTCCTAAAAGAGGAATAGGTGAAGTTAGCATTGCAAAATTAAAAAACGAAGCTTCTAAAGAACATTTGAGTTTATATGAATATGTACAGAAAGTAGATTTTGAACATAGCGAAGTAAGTAAGAAAGTACTCAACACTTTAAAAGTTGTTGTCGAAAGAATTGACATGACAAGAAAAGATGTTGAAAAAAATCAAGAAGCTTATTCATCTTTGATTGAAAATATGATATTAGATTTAAATTATTATGATGAAGTTTTAAAACTAGAAGATGGTGAAGAGAGAATGGAAAATATCAAAGCCTTATTCCAAGATATGCGTAACTACTTAAGAAAAAATCCAGATTCTAGTTTTGCGGATTATTTGCAAGAAACAGCTTTATTAAGTTCTCAAGACGAAATAGTGGATACGGAAAGCGTAACGCTTATGACCGTGCATACCGCGAAAGGATTAGAATATTCTGTTGTTTTTGTTGTTAGATATAATGAAACAGTTTTTCCAAGTTATCGCAGTATGGAAAGTGGAGGATATGATAGTTTAGAAGAAGAACGTCGTCTTGCTTATGTTGCAATGACTAGAGCAAAAGAAAAATTATATATTACATTTAATTCTTCTTATTCGTATTCCGCTAAAGATTTTTTGTCTCCTTCTCCATTTATAAAAGAGGCAAATATTGAAATTAATTCTTACAACCAAACAAAGAAGTCTTATCATTTTGATGATGATGGTTTCTTCATCAACCAAGATAATGTTTATGAACCACCAAAAGTATTTGTGGATAAAAATAAATTTTATAAAGAAGAGATTCCTCCTGCTACCAACAACATCAATTGGAAGGTGGGCGATCAAGTAATGCATAAAAACTTTGGACTAGGTGTTGTTACAAAAGTCGAAGGAGATGGCATTATTGAAGTAGATTTTGAAAAAGAAGGAATCAAATCTTTAGTCGGAAATCATCGTTTTTTAAGCAAAGTTGAAAAATCTTAATTAATAGAGAGAGGATAAAATTATGGATTTAAAAAAGCGTGTTGATGAATTATATAATTTGTTAGAAAAATATAATTACGAGTATTATGTTTTAGATAATCCTTCTGTAAGTGATGCAGAATATGATCGTTTAATGCAAGAATTGACACTAATAGAAAACGAACATCCAGAATTAAAAAGCAATATTTCCCCAACACAAAGAGTCGGTGGGCAAGTCCAAGATGAATTTAAAAAAATACCTCATAAAAGAATGATGCTTTCTCTTGCTAATGCTTTCAACGAAGATGATTTATATGATTTTGATCGGAAAGTAAAAGAAGCAACAGGATTAACGAATCCAACATATATGGCAGAATTAAAAATAGATGGACTAGGAATGTCGCTTGTTTATCATAAAAAATTATTATATGCAGTAACAAGAGGTGATGGTAATGTTGGTGAAGATGTGACTAGTAACGTTATTACAATTCATTCAATTCCATTGCAAATTAATACTGATAAAGACTTTGAAATAAGAGGCGAAGTATATATGCCTAAAAAGTCTTTGTTAGAATTAAATAAACAAAGAAAAGAAAACAACGAACCGCTATTTGCTAATGCTAGAAATGCTGCCGCAGGATCAATAAGAAATTTAGATTCATCAGTTGCGGCATCTAGAAAATTGGAAGCTTTCTGGTATTATTTTGTAAATGCCAGCGAATTCAATATTCGTTATCATAGCGATGCATTAAATTATTGTGACAAATTAGGTTTTCGTACAAACAAAGAAAGAAGACTTTGTTATGGTATAGAAGAAGTTATAAGTTATATAAAAGAATACACCTTAAAAAGAAATCAATTGGATTATGATATTGATGGAATCGTTATAAAAGTTGATGACATGTCTCTTTATGACAAACTTGGATATACCGCAAAAACGCCACGTTGGGCAATCGCATATAAATTTCCACCTGAAGAAGTTGTTACTAAATTAAAAGATATTATTTTCACAGTTGGTAGAACTGGTAAAATTACTCCTAATGCTGTATTAGAGCCTGTTCGTGTTGCAGGAAGCTTAGTGCAAAGAGCAACTCTTCATAATGAAGATTTTATTAAAGAAAAAGAATTAATGATTAATGATTATGTTTATTTAAGAAAAGCTGGAGATATAATACCTGAAGTTGTACGAGCGGATTTAAATAGAAGAGATGGAACTCAAATTCCTTTCAAAATGATTGATGAATGTCCTGTATGCCATGGACCGCTAACAAAAATTGATGCGATGCATTTTTGTTTAAATGAAAATTGTGAAGCAAAACATATCGAAGGAATAATACATTTTGCTAGTAGAAACGCTATGGATATTGATGGAATGGGAGAAAAAGTAGTGGAGCAATTTTTTAATCAAGGATTTTTCCATTCGATTGATGAAATATATGACTTGTACATGTATCGTCAAGATGTTATCAATCTTGATGGGTGGCAGCAAAAATCAATTGATAATTTATTAAATGCAATTGAAAAATCAAAATCTAATTCTTTAGAAAGATTATTATTTGGTTTAGGAATTAAAGAAGTGGGTGCAAAAATGGCCAAAACGCTTGCAAGTAAATTCATTTCGTTGGATGCATTAATGAGCACAAGCGAAGAAGAATTATTAGAAATCAATGATGTTGGTCCTATTGTTGCACATAGCATATACACTTATTTTAAAAATGAAAAAAACATGCAAATGATTGAAAAATTACGTCAAAAAGGCCTTAATTTTAAATATTTAGGTTCTACATCGATTGCAAGCAATTCATTTTTCAGTGGCAAAACTTGCGTTTTAACAGGTGCTTTATCTTCTATGTCTAGAAGCGAAGCAACTAGAATATTAGAAGATTTGGGTGCAAAAGTTACAACGAGTGTTACGCGTTCGACTGATCTTGTAATCGCAGGGACTGATGCTGGATCAAAACTTGATAAAGCTCATCAATTAAATATTGAAGTTATTGACGAAAATACTTTTATGGAATTAATTAAATAAATTTTTATTTAATTTAATTTTGAAAAATATTAATATTTATAATATGCATAAATCAAGGGGGTAAAGATGGAAAAAGTTACATTAGAAATATTGAAAAAAGCCGCTAATAATTTGATGTTTGATATGTCTAGTGAGCAATACAATACTTTGCTTAATGAATTTGATGTTGTTTTAGAACAAATGAATATTATAGGTACATTACAAGGCATTGATGAAGTTGAACCCATGACATTTCCATTTGATGTTTCTATCGATTATTTACGTGAAGATATTCCAAGCGAGCCATTAAGCCAAAACGATGCTTTGAAAAATGCTCATGATGTAGTTCTTGGTCAAATTAAATTGCCAAAGGTGGTGCATTAAGATGTCATATTTAGATTTAACATTACAAGAAATACATATTGCTTTGGTTAATAAAGAAGTTACCCCTCTTCAATTGGTGAAAGCCGCTATTAGCAGAGCAAAATCTGATAAAAACAATTGTTTTGAATATATATGTGAAAAAGAAGCTATCGAAAAAGCTACTTCATTAGTGGAACCAACAAATAATTTGTTTTGGGGGATTCCTTATGTTGCAAAAGATAATTTTTCCACTAAAAATATCCCAACAACAGCATCTAGTGATATTTTAAATGGATATATTCCTTTATTTGATGCAACTGTAGTTAAAAAACTTGATGAAGCCGGTGCCATATTAATAGGAAAAACTACTCTTGATGAATTAGCTATGGGTGGTACTGGAACAAGCGGCCATAAAGGTATAACTTATAATCCATACGATTTAAACAAAAAACATTTAACTGGTGGTTCTTCATGCGGAAGTGCTAGCGCAGTTGCAGCTGGTATTGTTCCATTTTCTTTAGGTTCTGATACTGGTGATTCCGTTAGAAAACCCGCTAGCAATGTTGGATTAGTGGGATATAAACCAACCTGGGGGTTGATTTCTCGTTATGGTTTATTTCCTTTTGCTCCTTCTTTAGATCACGTTGGTTATTTTACAAGGTCAGTATATGATTCTGCTGCTCTTTTGACTATATTATCTGGTCACGATGATAATGATATGACTTCTTCTTTAAAAGAGAAAGTCGATTATTGTAAAGATATCAATATTGAAAATACAAATTTTAAAATAGCTGTAATTAATCCAATTTTTAGAGAAGTGGAAAATGTCCTCATCAAACATTCTTTTGACATTTTAGTGGAAAAATTAAAAAAGAAAGGATTCAAAGTTGATTATGTTGATTTTGATATCAATTTATTAAAAGCTATTTATCCTACATATATTATTCTTTCGTGTGCAGAAGCAACTTCTAATAACGCTAATCTTGATGGAATTAAATTTGGTCCTAGATATGAAGGAAATAGTTATCAAGAAGTAATGGTCAAAGCTAGAACAAATGGTTTTAGTGAGCTAATAAAAAGAAGATTTGTTATTGGTTCATATGCTTTGATGAAAGATAATCAAAAAGAATTATTCTTGCGTGCAAAAAAAGCTAGACGTTTAATTGTTGATGCTTTCAATAAATTATTTGAAACATATGATTTTATTATGCTTCCCGCGAGTAAAAATACTGCACCAACAATTGAAAACGCTAGCGAAGCCATTAGAAAGCAATATGATATTATTGATGATTATTTGGCATATGGTAATTTTGGAGGCTATCCTTCTATTACAATGCCGTTATCTATGTCTAATAATCTTCCTTACGGAATTAATATTTCAAGCAAACCATTTAATGATAAAAATTTATTTAATTTTGCTAATAGCATAGAAAAAATCACTGGCCTTAGAAATCTTATTGCACCATTAGCAGAGAAAGGGGAAGAAGATGAATAAATTTCAAGCAGTTATTGGTTTAGAAATTCATGTCGAAATGAAAACTTTATCGAAAATGTTTTCGTCTGCTCCTAATACTTATGGTGCATACCCTAATTGTGAAGTTGCGCTTTTAGACATGGCGTTTCCTGGTACAATGCCTACTGTAAATAAACAAGCAGTCATAAATGGTATTAGGGTAGCACACGCTCTTCATATGGAAATTGATAATGTTTTATGGTTTGATCGTAAAAATTATTTTTATGCCGATTTACCAAAAGGATATCAAATTACTCAAAATGAAAGACCAATTGGAAAAAATGGGTATTTAACAATTAAGGTTGACGGGCAAGAGAAAAAAATTAGAATTGAAAGAATTCATCTTGAAGAAGATACTTGTAAACAACTCCATTTTAACGATTATACTTTAATTGATTATAATCGTGCAGGTATTCCTCTTGCTGAAATAGTTTCTTATCCAGATATGTCAAGCGGAGAGGAAGCTATGCGTTATGTAGAAAAAATTCGTTCCATTGTTTCATATTTAGATGTTTCTGATGGAAAGATGGAAGAAGGTTCATTAAGATGTGATGTAAACGTTTCTTTAAAAGAAAAAAATAGTGACATATTAGGAACTAAAGTTGAAATTAAAAATTTAAATAGCATATCAAATGTTAAAGCCGCGATAGATTATGAAATTGCTAGACAGGAACAACTGCTATTAAATAATGAAAAAGTCATTCAAGAAACACGCAGATATGATGAAACAACAAAAACAACCATTTTAATGCGTGTTAAAACTGACGCTGTCGATTATAAATATTTTACTGAACCAAATATTCCTCCTATTAAGTTAAGTGATGATTTTATTCAAAAAGCTATTGAAACATCTAATGAATTAGCGGATAGCAAAATGGAAAGATACTTAAAATTAGGTTTAAGTGAAAGTAGTGCTTCCGTATTAGTGTCAAATCGTGAAAACGCTGATTATTTTGATGAAACACTTAAATATAATTGTGATAGTAAAATCATAGCTAATTGGATAATTGTTGACATTCAATCTTATTTAAACAAAGAAGAAATTTCAATTAAAGATTTTCCAATTTCTTCAGAAAGATTATGTTCTTTAATTAAACTTATTGAAAATAACACTATTTCTAATAAACAAGCTAGAGAAGTTTTTAATGAAATGTTAAAAGATTTAAATACATCTCCTAAAGATATCGCAACAAAATTAGGACTTGTTTTAATAACAAATACTGATGAATTAATTAAAATAATTGATGATGTTATTAAAAATAATCAGCAATCAATTATCGATTATAAAAACGGAAAAGATCGTGCCTTAGGTTATTTATTAGGTCAAGTAATGAAAGCTAGTAAAGGACAAGCTAATCCAAATTTAGCAAAACAAATTGTATTAGAAAAAATAACAAAGGGGTAGAAATGTCAATACTCGTAACAGGTGGATGTGGTTATATCGGTTCACATACTGTATGTGAATTATTAAATGATAATAATAAAGTAATTATCGTTGATAATTTATGCAATTCAAAAAAAGAAGTTTTGAGTCGAATTGAAAAAATAACTGGCAAAAAGCCAATATTTTACGAGATTTCTATTTTAGATGAAAAAAAATTAGAAGAAGTATTTAAAAAAGAAGATATTACATCTGTCATCCATTTTGCTGGATTAAAATCTGTTAAAGAATCAGTTCTTCATCCAGAAATATATCATCATAACAATGTTGATGGCTCAATCATATTATTTAATTTAATAATAAAATATCATGTAAAAAATATTGTTTTTTCCTCTTCTGCGACGGTTTATGGAAAGCCAAAAACAATACCAGTTAATGAAGATGCAGAAATTGGTGAGTGCTTTAGTCCGTATGCTTATAACAAAGTAGAAATTGAAAATTGTCTGATTAACCTAGCAAAAAATCATTCCTGGCTTAACGTTATTATATTAAGGTATTTTAATCCAATCGGCGCACATCCTAGCGGATTAATTGGTGAAGATCCAAATGGAATACCAAATAATTTAATGCCATATATTAGCCAGGTAGCAATTAAAAAACTTGATCATTTAGATATTTTTGGTAGTGACTATAATACGATTGATGGAACGGGAGTTCGCGATTATATTCATGTGATGGATTTGGCAAAAGGTCACATCTTATCTTTAAATAAATTATCAAATGAAACAGGTGTGCATATTTATAATCTTGGTCGAGGAGAAGGTGTCAGCGTTTTACAATTAGTTCATGCTTTTGAAAAAGCAAACAATATTAAAATTCCTTATCAATTTAAACCAAGAAGACCAGGGGATATTGATATTTATTACGCTGATGTAAGAAAAGCATATCAAGAATTAGGCTTTCAGTGCAAATACGATATAATAAAAGCATGTAAAGATTCTTTCCATTGGCAATCTTTAAATCCAAACGGCTATAATTAATAATATTTAGGAGGCAAATTATGGTAATCAAAAAACAAAGAGTGGAACTTATTTTAAAAGATCGTTCTAAAATGTATGGTTTATCATGGACTAATGATGAACCAATTAAAGGAAATGTAATTATTGTGACAGGAATGGAAGAAACTTCATCGCGTTATCATGATTTTGCTATGTTTCTTTGTAAAAATAATTTTAATGTTTATTGTATTGATATGTTTGGACAAGGCGAAAATGTTAATAAAGATAAGTCTAATCTAGGTATTTGGCCGACTTCTGGTTTTAGAAAAATGGTTCAAGCAATCGATGATTTGGTCGCTCTTTTGCGTCTATCAATGGTCCCTATTTATATTTTTTCCCATTCGATGGGTTCATTTATTTGTCAAGATTTCATTCAACGCTATCCAGAACATGTTAGCAAGGTCGTTTTATGTGGAAGTGGAAGCAAAAATCCTGCTGTTCCATTTGGATTTATGTTATCAAAAATGATAGTTAAAGCTAAA
This sequence comes from uncultured bacterium, assembly GCA_949284685.1. Taxonomy (GTDB): domain Bacteria; phylum Bacillota_I; class Bacilli_A; order RFN20; family CAG-826; genus CAJOOD01. Next base: position 242,277 of record CASDWE010000002.1, on the reverse strand, counting down.
AATAGAGACAAAAAATCTAAGATTTTAGCTAAATTAATGTTTGGTGGTTTTAATAAGAAAATTGAAAATCCAAGAACTGAATATGATTGGTTAAGCTATAATCAAGCTAATGTTGATAGTTATATTGCTGATCCATTATGTGGATTTGGTCCAAACAATGGTTTCTGCTATGAATTTTTAAAAGGATTAAATCGTTTATACAAAGATAAATTTTTAAAAAAAGTTAATAAAAAATTAAAGTTATTCATAATCGCGGGTGAAGATGACCCTGTCGCTGGTTATGGAAAAGCGCCCGAACAATTAAAAACAATGTATGCTCGTTATCAAATTAATGATGTCGAAACCAAAGTTTATAAAAATGCCCGTCATGAAATATTAAATGAAAGTGATGAAATTAAAAACGAAGTTTATAATGATATTTTAAATTTCTTTTTAAAATAAATTTTGGGCCTTCTAGTGTAAGGGATAACACATCGATCTCCTAAATCGAAAACTACGAGTTCGATTCTCGTGAAGGCCGCCACTTTGTCAACTACCTATAATGTTATACATTATAGGTTTTTTACCAATTCTTATCAATTTGTGCTCACTATGTCCTATCCTAAAATTTTGGGGTCTTATCACCATCAGCAAAAATACCACTTTAAAAGCAAAGAAGGCAAGAACATTATAAAGAAGTTGTAAGAATATTAAAATGGTTAGTATTTGCGATGAGTTTGTTGTGTATTTAAATATATAGCTATATATGATTATAGCGGCTTAGATACAAATATATACATTCCTGAATATATAAATGTTAATGACGAAAATATAATCGTTAAAGTAATTGAAGCATATGCTTTTAACGATAACAGCAAACTTGTTTCTGTAGTTATTTCTAATAGTATAACTAAAATTGGTTCTCATGCTTTTTATAATTGTTTTAATTTAAATTATATTTATATTCCAAATTCTGTCGAATATATTGGTGAAAACGCTATTCGGGCTGTTAATGTTTATTGCGAGGCTATCGAAGCACCAAATAATTGGCATAATATTTGGAATGTTAATGCAGCAGTATATTTTGGATGCTATTTTACTGGAACTTATAATGGATTTAATTATATTGCTATGTCTGATAGTCAAGGTAATAAAACCATTGCTATTACTGGTTATGTGGGCGATGATGTTAATTTAACTATTCCTGAATATATAAACGTTAATGGTGAAAATGTTTTAGTTACAAGCATTGTTAAATATGCTTTTAATGAAAATTTAGACATTCTTACTATTTATATTCCAGATAGTATTATCAATATTCCTATGTTTGGATTTTATAATTGTTTAAATCTTCAAATTTATTGTGAAGCAACCTCTAAGCTAGATGGTTATAATAATTATTGGGCTAATGAAGAGCAAATACATTGGAATATTAGTTATGAGCAATATTTACAGTTGATACAATAATTTATTCAAATTTTAATGTTCCTAATTGATTTATCACATTTAAAAAAACTATAATTTTGTTTCCAGTTAAGTATCATCATTAATGGTCTTGAGGATTCAATATATTTGTTAACGATTCTCTTAATTTCTTTTTAATAAATGTTGTTTACAACATAGAAGTAATAAACGCTTATGATAAACGCAGCAAAAGGAAAGATTTGTGAATATAAAATATCTTGCTTCGTATATCCTTTATCTTCAAAACCTATCTAATCCAACATTCCTTAGATGGAAAGATCTAACCGGTCAAAAGTCCGGATGGTTTGAGTTTTTATAGTTTGCTTACACCAAAGACAAAAAACCACACAATGGGTCCTGTTTTTATTTGCTTATCTACAAGAAACCATACAAGAAACCCTATAAGATAACATTGAAAAATGTGATATTAATGATATAGTTATTAATATGGAAAAATATGTACCGCCATTTGCTGTTACAAATGAAATACTAGAACTTGTCTCTTCTATCATGGAAAACATTGGAAAAATTTCTTCTTATGATAATTTTTTGCAATTTCCTATGCTTAGAAAAGAAAATAGAATTAAATCAATTCAGTCTAGTTGTGCAATAGAAGCTAATTCATTGACATTTGGACAAGTGAAAGATGTGATTAATGGTAAAAAAGTTGTCGGTCCTTCTAAAGACATTATTGAAATTAAGAACGCTATTAAGGCATATGAAATTGCTTTTAAAAGGAATCCTTTTAATGAAAAAGATTTGAAATATATTCACTCCATCATGACAAAAGATGTTGTGAAAACGCCTGGAAAATATAGAACTGGTGGTGAATGTGTAGTTGATGGAAATGGAAATGTCGTTTTTATAGCACCACTAGGGGAAATGGTTCCTGAACTAATGTTTAATTTAATTAATTGGACGAAAGACAATTTTGGAACTATTAATGCTTTAATTTTATCTTCTATTTTCCATTATGAATTTGTTTTCATTCATCCATTTAGTGATGGAAATGGTAGAATGGCTAGACTATGGCAAAATCTAATATTAAGTAGATGGAAACCAATCTTTCAATTTATTCCAATTGAATCGTTAATCAAGAAATATCAAACTGAATATTATGATGCTATCGCAGAATCTAACAATGACGGGGAATCGACTGTTTTTGTTGCCTTTATGCTTAAAATGATTGATATATCAATCAAAGAATTGCTCATAGAAACATCATCAATAATAGAAAATACTAATCCTTATGTTAACAAATTATTAAAAATGCTTGTTCCAGATAGGTGGTACACAAGCAAAGAAATGCTAAAATTATTAAATCTTTCTGATAGAGCAAATTTTAGAAAAAATTATTTAGATCCCGCAATTAGATTAGGGATGGTGCTAGTTGAATTCCCTGATAAACCAACATCAAGGAATCAAAGATACAAATTTGTAAGAGGAAAATAAAAAAGTATTAAATAGATGTTAATTGCATATTGTGGGTTTAATTGTAAAAAATGTGAAGTATAGTTTTAAATATTAGCCCGTACATAATCTCAAATATGTTGAATATTCCACGATAATTTACAATATTTGAATCATATTACATATTTTTAAGATTTAAAATAATATCGACAAAACTATCAGTTTGGAGAAAAACATCGATGTTCACATTGATTTATATCGCGATAACCATTATAATTATTATCGACAAAACTATCAGTTTGGAGAAAAATATCGAAATATGTTTAGCAGAGATTTATATTTAAAAAGGCTAATAGAAAAGCAAAACAATGGATTAGTAAAGATTATCACTGGAGTAAGAAGATGTGGAAAATCATTTTTGTTGAATAATATTTTTTATAATTATTTGGTAAACGAAAAACACATTAATCCAAATAATATAATCAAATTTGCTTTTGATAATGAAGAAGACATTCTCAAACTTGATAAATACGATAAGGATAGAAAATCACTGAAAAAGATTGGAAGACAAGTTTTGATTGATAGTCAAAAGTTTTTAACTTTTATTCATGAACAAAGTAAGGATAATGGTCATTATTATCTTTTGTTGGATGAAATACAAAATCTTGAAAATTTTGTGCGTGTTTTGAATTCATTTATATATAAAGGAAACTTTGATATTTATGTCACCGGAAGTAATTCAAATTTGCTTTCTAGTGAAGTAGATACCGAATTTGGAGGAAGAGGAGATAGGATACATCTTTTGCCACTTTCGTTTTTAGAATATCTTTCAAATGTAGATTTAGATAAAAGAGATGCTTTGGATCAATACATTCGATATGGAGGTATTCCTTTGGTTCAACTTCAAATCAACGATGATGAAAAAACTCAACAAGCCATCTCAATTGTAAAAGAGACTTATTTAAAAGATTTAAAGCTAAAACATCAAAGATTAAATCAAAATCGCTTGGATGAAACACTAAGCGTTATTGCATCGATGATATCAACACAAATAAATCCAACCAAAATCGAAAATACATTCAAAAGTATTTATCATATTAACATAACAAATGATACAATCGCAGACTATATCAATTGGTTTGAAGAAGCTTATTTGATTAATAAAGTACAAAGGTATGATGTTAAAGGTAGAAAATATATAGGTTCACCATATAAAATTTATTTTGAAGATATAGGTATCCGAAACGCAATATTAAATTTTAGAGAAGTTGATGAGACAGACTTGATTGAAAATATTGTTTATAATGAATTGCGTTATCGTGGTTTTGCAGTCGATGTAGGTGTAGTGAAAATTAAAGTCAAAACAAATTCTTTTGATAAAAATAACAAACCAATTTATGCTGAAAAAGATACTGAAGTAGATTTTGTTGCAAGAAAAGGTTTAAAAACCTATTACATACAGGTAGCTTTACAAATTGATACACCCGAAAAAAAAGATCAAGAATATTTAGCAATAAAAAACATACCCGAATCATTTAAAAAAGTAATTATTGTCAAAAATGAAGGCAAGTTTTATTACACAAAAGAAGGTTTTTTAAGAATTAGTTTATTAGACTTTTTGATGAATTTAGATTCTTTAGATTGGTAAAATTAAATAAACAAAAATACAAATAAAACGCATTTATAAAATATTTTTTTGCTTAAATATAATGATTAAAAATTTTGCTACAAAATAAAAAACCCACAATTAACTTTGTTAAAATATAAATGCATTTTGCTTAAAAAAAATCAGCAAAAAAAATTGTTAAAAAAATTTGATTGCAAAGGTTTAAAAATGCTTTTATTATGAAATTAAGAAAATGCTTAAACGTTTAAGCAAGACGATTAAGCTAATGGAGGAAAGCTAATGAAAGCGAAAGTATTTAAATTTTTGCCACTTGTGTGTGGGCTTCTTCTTGCTGTCGGATTAGTAGGATGCGATCCGGTTGAGACAACATCTACTTCGACAGAACCAGGCCCTAACACATCCACAACACAACCTGGTCTTGAAACACATGTTGTAAGTTATTATGATGGTGAAACTGTTATTCACACCGAAAATGTAGTTGATGGAGAAACCGCTCCGGAATGGGACCCAACTACCACAATCACCGATAAACAATTTTTTGGTTGGTTTGGTGAGCCAACATTAACACATGAGTATGATTTTACTCTTCCTGTGACAGACGATTTATCAATATTTGGTTCGTTTGTCGGTTATCAAGATGATACACGTCATTGGGCACTTGCTGGAAGTGGTGCTACCGAATTGTTAAAACAATCAAATTGGGGTGTTGTCTATACAGATGCACATTATATGGAAGATAAATCCACTAGTGAAGAAAATATCTTTGTTATGGAAATGAATCTTTTCGTTAATGATCAATTCCAATTTACAGATCCTGTTTATGATGAAGAAACCGAAACTTATTCATGGGGTCATCAACGTGGTGGTGGATATTTAGTCGAACCAACTCGTGATGGTGTTGAATATTTTTCTGTCGGCGGTGGTTTAGGCACTGATAATTATACTTCAAATATCACCGCTTTAGTGGAAGGACGTTATAGATTTACATTAACAACTTATCCAGCTGGCGACTTCCAAAAAGATGACTCTCCAGAAACATATAATAATAGAAATTATTATGATACTCTTGAATGGGAAAGAATTGGCGAATCTACTGAAGTACAAGCTGAAACAACCACACAATTTTATTTAAAGGGTGAATTCATTACTGCCTGGGCAGATTTAAAAAATGATCATACATTAATGGTGGAAACCGATGGTGTCCATACCTTAAACAATGTATATTTAAAAGCCGCAGATCAATTTATGTTTGCGTCAATTGTTACCGATACTACAACTGGAGAAACAAGTGTTGGTAATGAATATATTAGAGGATCAAATTTAAGTGAAGAAAGCAAAACACTAGTAACTGGCGAATCTAATATGAAAGTTGTCGAAGATGGTTATTATAATTTCAGTTATGATTATGATACTAAGACATTAACAGTTACTAAAAATGATTCCTATGTTCCAGCAGAAGCTTCATATTATGTTGATGGCAACTTTGGTGGAAGAAGTTGGGGTATCGATGAAAATTATAAACTTGTTGCAAGCAGTGATGATCCAGAAGTTTATGAATTAAGTGCACCTATTACAGTCAGTGCTGCAGGTGAGCAAATAGGTATTCAATACTACAATGCAGAATTAACATCTCCATATGTTGATTTCTTTGGTTCAGCATATGTAGCAGTAGAAAGCGAAGCATACGATTTAAGCGCAACAAATATTTCCTTTAACACACCAGGAAGTTACAACATTTCTATTAATACATATTCACACATCATTACTATTACAGTAGCAGAATAAACATAAAACGAAAAACGGGTGTAGTTAACCTTCTTGCTACACCCGTTGAATTATTAATCAATCAAGTATTGATGAGTATCTACATCATCGCGGTTAATAGCGAAATTTAAAGCCTTGATAATCGCATCAAATTTTAATTTATTATCGATATTTAAATAACTATGTTCAATATTGATAGATGTTAAATATTTATCTAACTCACTATTTAAACAAACAATTGTTGTTTTGTTATTATTAATCGCATTTTGTAAAGATTGAAAACTATCTATAAAATAAACATTCGCTTTACTAGATAAAAAATTTATTATTTTTTCATCCTTATAAGGAAGAGATAAATAAATAGCGTTATTATTTTTTATTTCCTTAAAAGAATTGTTAATTTCAAAAAACAAATTATCATCTATAAAACAATCAACAGAAATAAGTGGAATAAAATTTAATTCGCCTAATTGCTTAAAAGTTTGTTTATCTACCCGATAGGTTATAATTGCATCAACATAATTATATTTAGCAATCATATTATTTGGAGCAATTATGATATTGTATTTATAAGGACGCAAATAAGTGCATAGTTGATTAATGAAATTTAATACTTCAGCACGATAAATTGAAAAATCGTTATCGCCATAAAAAAATAAAATATTATGGCTTTCACCAGTCGCTAATGAACGGGCGTAAGGATTTGATCTATACATGTAAAGATTTGCAATTTGTAAAATTTTCTGTTTAGTGGGATCAGGGATTCGTGAATTAGCTTTATTGTTTAAGACATAAGAAACAGTTGCAACGCTTACATTGCATATTTTAGCAATATCGAGCATGGTAATTTTCTTCTTATTATTCATCAAAAAATATTCTAACTTATTACATTAATTTATTAAAGGAAACAATTATGGAAATTGCCGCATTAAAACACGTAAGTGATTCAATTTATTCTTTTCCTTTATCAGATAATGAAATTGAAATTCGACTTTTGACTAAAAAAGATGATGATATTAAAAAAGTCGAACTTGTTTATAACGAAAAATATAAATTTCATGAAGGTGTAAAATACAAAAGAATAAATAAAAAATGTGATGATGGAGTCTATGATTATTACATTATAAGAATCAAATTAAAAGATAAACGCTTTGCGTATGTTTTTAAATTGACTCTTGAAAATAATGAAGAATATTATTTTAGCGAAAGTGGTGTTAGTAAAGAATATGATATCACAAAAGGATATTATGATTTTTTCCAAATATCTTATATAAATGAATTAGATACAATAAAAATAAATAAGAAATTACAAAATAGAGTATTTTATCAAATATTTGTAGATCGTTTTTATAAAGATAAAAACAACAACAATCCACGAATCAATATCAAATGGGGTGATAAAGTAGATTCTAAATCTATAGCAGGTGGAACATTAAAAGGTATCGAAGAAAAACTTGATTATTTATCTAGTCTAGGCATCAATGCAATTTATTTAACTCCAATATTTTCTGCGGATTCTAATCATAAATACGATACAATAGATTATTATAAAGTCAGTAGAGATTTTGGTGATGAATCTGATTTACATTCTTTAATAAAAGCTATTCATGAAAAAGGGATGATTGTTTTATTAGATGGTGTATATAATCACGTTTCAAGATTGTGTCCATTTTTTGTAGATGTTATTAAAAACGGTGCAAAATCCAAATATTTTAATTGGTTTTTCATTAAAGGCGATAAAGTTTTTGAAGAGAAAATGAATTATGAGACATTTGCCTCGTGCTATTATTTGCCACGCCTTAACCTTAATAATTTAGAAGTCCAACAATATATTTTAGATGTTGGTAAATATTATGTGAAAGATTACCAAATAGATGGATATCGATTAGATGTTAGTGATGAAATTCCGCATGCTTTTTGGACTAAATTTAAAGCTGAATTAAAAACTATCAAAAATGACATAATTTTATTAGGTGAAAATTGGCATAACGCTCATGCATTTTTAAACAGCGGCTTAGAATTTGATAGCATTATGAATTATGCTTTCACCAAAGAAGTTTTAAATTATGTCGCATATAACAACACTAATTCTTTGGATTTTAAAAATAGATTAATTAGCAATTTGTTTAGATATAAAGGAAATGTAAATTATAACTTATTGAATTTAATTTCTAGTCATGATGTAAATCGTTTTTTAGATGAATGTAATAACGATGTCAATAAATTTTTAATCGGATATGCAATTCTTTTTACATACATCGGTGTTCCTTGTATTTATTATGGTGATGAGATAGGAACAGATGGTGGTTATGATCCCTATAATCGTGCGTGTTTTAATTGGAATGAAAATGAATGGAATCATAAGATTTTTAACACTATTAAAAAGTTTATACAAATACATAAAGATGAATCTATTAATGAATTAGAAATAAATATTAATGCAAAAGATGACATCTTATATTTATCTAGGTTTAATAAAGCAAAGAACATAACTTTAATTGTAAATTTATCAAACTCTGATATTAAACTTGATATTTCAGGAGAAATATTAGTTCAAAATAACTATTCAAATAACATTCTTCATAATAAAGGTTTTGTTTTAACAAAGGAGGACAGCGATTATGAAAAATATTAAATTTTTACCATTGTTATTAGGAAGCGTAACACTTTTAACTTTAGCAGGGTGTGACCCTAATATTTCAACTAGCAATCAAAATACATCTTCTAATGGACAAACAACAATTGTCGATCCATCAGAAGATGATCCCGTATTTGCAAAATTTACAGGTCAATTAGAAGAAGGCGTGACAGTAAAAGTTGTTGAAAATGATACCGCAATTAAAATGGGGTATTTAGATGAACTAATCGCAGCGTTTAATGAAGAATATAAAGAATATGGAATAACCGCGGTCGATGCAAACCAAGGTGAATTCGCGGATTTACCAAATACAGGTCCTTATGGATATGGTCCGGATGTTGTTTATCAAGCCAATGATGTTTTGATGGGTTGGGTTAATGATAAACATATAACTCCTATTCCCACTCATTTAATAGAAGCATATCAAAGCGAAGTCATACCAGATACCGCACATGATGCATATAAATCAGTGGTTAATAATGTTAATTATACTTTTGGAGTTCCGGTAAATATTCAATCTCCATTATTATATTATCGAAAAGATTTACTCCCCTCAGATTGGCAAGAAACTTGGGATGATAATAATAACGACATTCCAGATATGGTAGAAAATATTGTTGACCTTTATGAATTTTCTAAACAATATCATGCAAAAGATGATACAAAATATGGTTTTGAATTTTCATTGAATGATTTTTATTTTACAAGCGGATATTTATTTAGTTATGGCGGATATTTGTTTGGTAATAATAATCGTGATGACACTGATATTGGTTTGCATAAGGGCAATGCTAAATACGGCGTACAAATTTTAAGACAATTTGCAGCAGAAATGTCAGCAGCTTGTCGAGATGATAGTGCTAAACTTGCAATTTCAAGTGCGATGGCAAGCGGAAAATATTTTGCAAGTGTTACAACTCCTGATGTTAAAAGCGTTATTGTTGATGCTTTAGCGGATACATATAAAAGCGAACAAGGATTATCACAAACAGAAGCAATTGCAAAAGCTGAAGAAAATGTTGTTGGTGTTCCATTCCCTGATTTACCTAGTAATGGTGATTTAATTAACCCAAGCGATGATTATATTGAATGTAAACAAATGGGCGGAATTAATGGATATGCGATGTCTAGTTACACTAAATGTCCAAATGCTTCTCTTGCTTTTATTAATTTTGCAACATCCTATAAGATGGTCAAATTAAGAGAACAAATTATTCAAATAGCACCTTGTAGAAGCGATGTCGCAGAAGAAAGCACACAATTATCACAACAATTATTTGAAAGAACCACAAACGGGAGTATTGTTTTAATGCCATCCATTAAAGCAATTAATCAAGTTTGGACACCTGCTGGTTCCTTTATGGCGGATGTTGCTGCAGATCCAAGCCGTGGTGGAAACGCTAAATATGATACACTTGATAAAATTCAAGCAGCATTAGAACAATTATCTAGTGACATTTATGATGCAATTCATTTGCTTAATTAAAAAAACAAGGAGGAAATTTTGTGAAAAGATTTTTTCGCCGACTTGGTAAAAATATTGTAGATTTATGGACTAATTTTATTAACTTTTTTAAAGTTGCAAACTTAAATGTCAAAGCGAGCATGTGTTTAATGGGTGCTGGTCAATTTATGTACCGCCAAATCGGTCGTGGAATCTTGTATTTGGGTGTAGAAATATTAGGCATTTTATTTTTCTCAATATATGGATTTCAATGGCTAGTGGGGTTAATAACTTTAGGCACAGTGGAAGCCGATCCATGGACTGGATTAGAAGGCGATAATTCTGTTATATTCATGCTTTTAGGATTAATGAGTTTAGTCTTGTTAATTTTATTTATTTCTTTGTATATTTTAAATGTTCGTGATGTTTATAATACTTCAAAATTAGTGCTAAGAGGTGAAAAACCTAAAACTTTTAAACAAGATTTAAAAGATTTATTAGATAAAAAATTTTATAAAACAGTTTTATTTCTTCCTATATTAGGAACTATTATTTTTAGTCTTTTGCCAATTGTATTTATGATTTTAATTGCTTTTACAAATTATGGAGAACCATATATTCCTCCAGTATTGGTTGATTGGATAGGACTGGAAAATTTTATCAAAGTATTTTCAATTGGGGATATTGGTCCAACATTTTTTAAGATTTTAGGGTGGAATATTTTATGGGCTATCGCCACAACATTATTAAATTATGTTTTAGGATTGTTATTAGCTATATTGTTAAATAAAAAGATAGTTAAAGGTAAGTTTTTTTGGCGATTATTTCCTATTTTAGCTTACGCTATTCCTGGATTTATTACACTCACCGCTTTTAAATTTATGTTTTCACAAGGTGGTCCGATTAATTTTTATATCGAACAGGCTGGTGGAAGTGCTATTCCTTTTTTAACTAAAGATGGTACTTGGTGGGCTAGACTTATTGGTTTATTAATCAATGCCTGGTTAACAGTTCCTAGTGTTATGCTTTTGGCAACTGGAATTTTAAGCAATATCAATAATGACTTATATGAAGCCGCTAAAATTGATGGTGCAGGAGCGTTTAGACAATTTAAAGATATTACTCTTCCTTTTGTCGTGTTTGCCACAACGCCAACACTTATCACCTCTTTTATTGGCAATTTTAATAATTTCGGCGTCTTTTATTTTTTAAGAAGTGATGTTACAAGCAATGGTTATTTTGTTTCTAATGACACTGATCTTTTAATCAACTGGCTTTATCGTTTGTCAATCGACAACAAATATTATTCTATAGGTGCTGCAATATCTTTAATTATTTTTATAATTACCTCTGCAATTTCTTTAATCATTTATATTAAATCTCCAGCATATAAAAAGGAGGATACATTTAGATGAGATCGTTTTCTAATAGTAAGACAATGAATCGAAAAGTTAAAAAAGTATTAGTTGCAATAGCCATCTATTGCATCTTAATAGTTGTATGTGGTATATTCTTTTTTCCTTGTCTTTGGTTGATTTTATCTAGTTTTTCTTCAACTGGTTCTTTATACGATGTTCAAGGATTTTTTCCATCTTCATTTTCTTTTGATGCTTTTATAAAACTATTTACAGATACATCACAATATAATTACCCAATGTGGTTGCTTAACACATTAATTATTGCGATTTGTAATTGTATATTATCAACACTATTGATTATTGGTACAGCTTACGCTATTTCATATTTCCAATTTAAAGCAAGAAAAAGTTTAATGAAAGGTGCTTTAGTATTATCGATGTTTCCATCATTTATGGGGATGACGGTTATTTATATTTTGATGACTCAATTTAATTTTGTGAATAATATTTGGGGTTTAATATTGATATATTCTTGCACCGCACCACTAGGATATTTAGTTCAAAAAGGTTTTTTTGATACAATTCCTCAATCAATATATGAAGCAGCAAAAATTGATGGTGCAACTAACGCAAGAATTTTTACAACAATTACTCTACCATTAGCAAAACCGATTATTGTTTATACTGCACTAACTAGTTTTGCCTGGCCTTGGAGCGATTTTATACTGCCTAAATTACTTCTTATCAATAAAGATAATTGGACAGTTGCAGTTGGATTAATGCAATTACAACAAAATGAATTTGCAAGATTTGCTGCTGGCAGTGTTTTTATTGCTATTCCAATTGTTATATTATATTTCTTCTTAGTCAAATACATGGTTAATGGCATGACAAGCGGTGCTGTGAAAGGATAATTATTATGGCAAAAGTTAAGTTAATTGATGTTTCAAAAGTTTATAAAGGCAATGTTCGTGCAGTTTCTGATTTTAATTTAGAAATTGAAGATGGAGAATTTATTATTTTTGTCGGGCCTTCTGGATGTGGAAAATCGACGACCCTTAGAATGATTGCGGGTTTAGAAGAAATAACATCAGGAAAAATATATATTGGAGATACCTTAGTCAATAACATTGAACCTAAAGACCGAGATATTGCAATGGTGTTTCAAAATTATGCTTTATATCCTCATATGAGTGTTTTTGATAATTTGAGCTATTCATTAAAATGCCATCACGAAAAGAAAGAAGTTATTAAAGAAAAAGTAGAAAAGGTAGCTAAATTATTAAATATTCAAGAATTATTAAATAGAAAACCACGTGAATTATCTGGCGGTCAAAGACAACGAGTAGCGTTAGGAAGATGCTTGATAAGACAGCCTAAAGCATTCTTATTTGATGAGCCTCTTTCTAATTTAGACGCTAAATTAAGAGTACAAATGAGAAGCGAAATATCTAAACTTCATAAACAAGTCCAAGGGACATTTATTTATGTTACACACGACCAAACAGAAGCAATGACAATGGGGGATAGAATCGTTGTCATGAAAGATGGTTTTGTTCAACAAATTGATACGCCAGTTAATTTATATGAACACCCTGTTAATATTTTTGTTGCAACATTTTTAGGTTCTCCACAGATGAACATTTTTAAAGTTAAACTTAATAAAGATAAGTTATATTTTAGTGATGATATTTATTTAAAATTAAGCGAAAAAACCAAAAATAAAATGATAGATGGTTATGATGGAAAAACGTTAAGTTTAGGAATTAGACCAAGTGATTTTGATATTGCTAATAAATCTGATTATGACTTTTGTATTGAAAAAATCGATTTAGTTGAAAAGTTAGGAAATGAGACTTTGTTATATTTAACCTTGCCAGGAAGAGAAGAAAGTACAATTGTTTCTTTAAAATTAGATATGGCGGATGATTTAAAAGGACCACTTTATTTAAAAGTTAATAAGGACAAAATTCATTTATTCAATGAAGATGATGAATCAATTTTGAAAATCAATGATTATAATTTTGTTCCTAGCAAATTGTCTTTAGAAAATGACATTCTTCATATTGATAGTAAGTATCAAATTGATAATTTTTCTAATAAATGTATTTTCTCAGAAATAAAACAATTTGATAATGGATATATTCGCATTGCATCTGATGCATTTAAAACCAAAAAAACAAATAAAGATGATTATGTTATAGAAGTGGAAGTATGTGCAAAAGACATACGTTCAAAATCTAATGTTTATTTTGCTAAAAAAATAAAAGACAATATTCGTATAACCTTTATATGTCCAAAAGATGAACATTATGAGCTAGGCGATAAAGTGAAATTATATGTTCCAATAAATGAAATAAGTATTTGCGATAGTGATAAAAATGTTTTGATGGTAGATGAAAATATTGTAAAACCAATAATCGATGCAAACATTGAGATGTATGGTAAAGAATACTATTTAGTAACACAAGATAAACAATTTTCAAAAAACAATAAATATCTACTAGTGGAAAAAATATATGATTTAAATTCCAAAATGTTATTAAGAGTCATTAATCAAAAGAATGAGACACTTACTTTAAAAATTAATAAGAATAACGATTTCTTTAATGGATTAATGATTTATACAAAATATAAAAAAGTAAAAAATAGATAACTTTTAAATTTTTTTGAGCAAAAACCCATTAAAAAATTAAAATTATAATTACTCAAAAAAGTTTTACAATAAATATAAATAATATATGTTTAAAGGAGAACAATAATGAAAGTTTTAATGATTAATGGATCTAGCCATTTAAATGGTACAACAAATGGAGCATTAGAAATAATAGCAAACGTTTTAAAACAAGAAGGAATTGATTATGAAATCATTTCACTGGCTAGTCAAAATATACCTGATTGTTTAGGATGTGGTAAATGCACTACTAGCGGGCAATGCATTATGGGTGATATTGTAAATGAGATAGGAATGAAAGCATTAAGTGCGGATGGATTTATTTTTGCTTCACCTGTATATTATGCTCATCCTAGTGCTAGATTACTTGCGGTGATGGATAGATTATTTTATGCATATGGAAATAATTTAAAACACAAAGTCGCAGCATCTGTTTTAGTTGCTAGACGTGCTGGATGTGAATCAAGTTTCGATGTAATAAATAAACATTTTACCATTAATGAAATGGTTGTTGTTTCTTCTACCTATTGGAATCAAGGATTTGGTATGAATAAGGAACAATTAAAACAAGATATTGAAGGAGTCAATACTCTTGAAAATTTAGCTAAGAATATGGCTTGGTTATTAAAGACTATTGAATGTGGTAAAAAGAACAATATTTTGCCACCAAAAAATACTAAAAAAGGTTTTAATTTTATTCATTAATTAATTTTATTATCCATTAATTAAAATTAATCGTGGCTTTTCATTAATCACTTTGCAATTATCTGGTATAGATTCACCTAGTATAAAAACGTTAGAACCAATTACCACATTATTTCCAATTGTCACATTTCCTCCTAAAATAGAGGCATTTGAATATATAGTTACATTATTTCCAATTGTTGGATGTCTTTTAATGTTTTTCATTTCTTGTCCTTTTGATAATGATAGAGCGCCTAGCGTTACTCCTTGATAAAGCTTAACAAAATTACCGATAACTGTAGTTTCACCAACAACTATACCAGTCCCGTGATCAATAAAAAATGGTACGCCTATTTGTGCACCAGGATTAATATCAATGCCAGTTAAAAAATGGGCTTGTTCAGATATAATGCGTGCAGCAACTTTATAATTTAAGTTATATATAACGTGAGCAATACGATAATAAAATATAGCAATAAATCCTGGATAAGTAGTGGCAACTTCTTCAATGTTATTACATGCAGGATCGCTATTATAAAAGAAATCTAAATCTTTTGATAAATCATCAGATATTTTGTCCATAGCGTGGCAAAATGATTCACAATCATTGTTATTATTTGATATATATTTTAAAAACATTTGTTTAGCTTTTTTACATTCATCATCATAAAATTCTTTATTTGAACAATATAAGGTAGGAAATATTACTTTTCGTAATTGTTCAACAAAACGTAATATCCCATATTTATTTAATATATTTTCTTTTTTTAATTCTAATTTCATAATTCACCCCGTTAAAAGAAAGTATAGCGATCCCCTGAATCAGGGAAAATGATTACAATATTTTTATTTTTCAATTTATGCTTTTTTATATATTCGATGGCTCCTAATAAATTTGCACCGCTAGAATATCCAACATATAGACCTTCATTAATTGAAATTTCTTTTGCCATTTCAATCGAGTTTTTATCATCCACTAAACAAACCTCATCAACAAATTCTTTTTTAAAATTTTTAGGAACAAAGTTAGCACCTATTCCTTGTATTAAATGAGATGAAGCATAACCTTTGCTAATTAGAGGAGATTGTTTTGGTTCTAAGGCAATAATTTTAGTTTCTCTGTTTTTGTTTTTAAAATAATATCCTACTCCAGATATAGTTCCTCCAGAACCAAAACCAGCAAAAATATAATCGATATTTTTTAATTGTTTATCTATTTCTTTAGCGGTTCCTTTAACATGTGATAAAAAATTATTTTCATTATCAAATTGGCCTAAGATGACGCTGTTAGGGATTTCAGACAACAATTTATTAGCTATTTTATTAGCTTCACTCATCCCACCTTCACACAGCACTAACTTTGCACCATATGATTTAATGATATCTTGTCTTTGTTTTGACATTGAACTTGGCATAACAATTATAACGTTACATTTAAAATATTTTCCCAATGCAGCAAGCGATATACCTGTATTACCAGAAGTTGCTTCTATAATTGTTGAATTATTATTAATTATTTTTTTCTTTTTTAAATCTTTTAAAATAGCTAGAACTGGTCGATCTTTAATCGAACCAGTAAGATTAAAATATTCAACTTTTGCAAAGATTTTGCAGTTAATTTTAAATTTTTGTTCAATATTTTTTAAACGGATAAGCGGTGTATTTCCAATTTTGTCTACAATAGTCATGAAATTATTATATAACAAAAAAGCGGGCAACGCCGCTTTTATGCTTGTTTGATAACAATTTCATTATTGTTATTAATATCACAAATGTATTTATTCTTTGAATTTATCTCTCCTTTTATTATTGCTCTTGCTAAAGGAGTTTCTACTTCATTTTGAATAAATCTTTTTAAAGGTCTTGCACCAAATTCTTCGTTATAAGCACTATCTAATATATAGAGTTTTAAATTGTCAGAGAAATCAAAACTATAATAATTTTCTAATAATCTTTGTTTTAATTCATTTAACATTTTATCAACAATCTTTAGTTGAACATCTTTATTTAATGGATTGAAGTAAACGATTTCATCAATTCGATTTAAGAATTCTGGTTTAAATGTGTGATGTAATAATTCATTTACTTTGTCTTTTTCTCCGTGTAAAAGATATTCGCTACCAATGTTGCTTGTCATTATGATGATAGTGTTTTTAAAATCCACTAATCGGCCTTGACTATCAGTCAATCGTCCGTCATCAAGAATTTGTAATAGCAAGTTAAATACTTCTGGATGGGCTTTTTCAATTTCGTCAAATAAGACAATTGAATATGGATTTCTTCTAACTTTTTCAGTTAATTGTCCACCTTCCTCATAGCCAACATATCCTGGAGGAGCCCCTATTAATCTTGAAACAGAAAATTTTTCCATGTATTCAGACATATCAATTCTTATGATATGAGATTCGCTGTCAAATAGGGCTTTCGCTAATGTTTTAGCAACCTCTGTTTTACCAACGCCAGTTGGACCTAAAAACATAAAGGAACCAATTGGTCTATTTTGATCTTTTATACCTGCTCTTTGTCTTAATATCGCATCGCTTACTAAACGCAAAGCATCATCTTGACCAATGACTCTTTTTTGTAATGTTTCAAATAAGTCCAATACTTTTTCCTTGTCACCTTTTTTAATTCTTGAAACAGGTATGTTTGTCATCTTTGAAACAATTTTAGCTATTTCTTCTTCATCGACAACTTCTGACACTAACTTAGATGCATCTTTATTATTAACTTCAATTTCATTTAATTCTTTTTCTAATTTTGGAATATATTGATATTGAAGTTTGCTTGCTTTTTCATAATCGCCTTTGTTATAGGCAATCGACAAATCAAATTTTGCTTGTTCAATATCTTTTTTAAGTTGTTTTGCTTTGTTAATATCTTGTTTTTCTTGTTGCCATTGTTTAGATAATTCTTCTTGTTTAATTTTACAATCATTTAATTCTTTTTCTAATGATTGCAATCTTTTTTTAGATGAATCATCTTTTTCTTTACTAAGAGCAAATTTTTCAATTTCTAATTGACGAATTTTTCTATCTATTTCATCTAACTCAGCAGGGGAAGACTCAATTTCAACTTTAATTGAAGCACACGCTTCATCCACTAAATCAATAGCCTTGTCTGGCAAAAATCTATTTGTAATATATCTATTAGATAATGTTACAGCACTGACAAGAGCGGAATCAGTAATTTTGACGCCATGATATGATTCAAATCTTTCTTTTAATCCTCTTAAAATAGATATAGAATCTTCAACACTTGGTTCGTTAACTAAAACAGGTTGAAATCTTCTTTCAAGTGCACGATCTTTTTCAATATATTCTCGATACTCATTTAATGTTGTTGCACCTATACAATCTATTTCTCCACGTGCAAGCATTGGTTTTAACATATTAGATGCATCTAGTGCACCATCTGATTTACCAGCACCAACAATAAGATGAATTTCATCAATAAATAAAATTATTTTTCCTTCTGATTTTTTAATTTTATTTAAAACCGCTTTTAATCTTTCTTCAAATTCACCACGATATTTAGCACCCGCGACAAGCGCACCCATATCTAGTTCATATATTTCTTTTCCTTTTAAAGTATTGGGGACATCTTCTTTAACTATTCGCTGCGCTAAGCCTTCTAGTATTGCAGTTTTACCAACACCAGGTTCGCCAATTAAAATAACGTTGTTTTTGGTTTTACGTGCTAAAATTTGAATAATTTTTCTGATTTCTTCATCTCGTCCAATTACTGGATCAATTTTGCCACTTTTGACTTCGGCATTTATGTTTCGACCAAACTTTTCTAAGATATTTTCATCATTTGTATAATCTTGCATTTCTTGCATAAATATCACCTCCTAAATTATTGGACATAATATTTATACACGTAAAATTAGCACTTGTCAAGTGAGAGTGCTAAAATTATTGAATTTTCTTTATCACATCTATTATATTTTCATTGAAAACTAAATCACAAATATTATCATATGGTGTTTTTTGTTTATTAATTAAAATAATATTTTTTCCTTTAAAATATCTAATTAAGCCACTTGCAGGATAAACGTTTAATGATGTTCCAACGATTATCAAAGTTTCACTAGTCATCATCGCCGCGATAGCGAGTTGTATGTCATATTCATTTAATCCTTCTTCGTATAAGACTACATCAGGTTTTATAATTCCGTTACATTTATCACATCTTGGTATTCCAATTGAATTTTTAACATATTCAGCATCAAAAGATTTATTACAATTCGTACAATAATTTCGATAAATTGATCCATGTAGTTCTATAACATTTGTTGAATTAGCTTTTTGATGTAATCCATCGATATTTTGTGTTATGACAATTACTCTTTTATTTTTCTTTTCTAAATTTGCAAAATAGTAATGCGCTAAATTAGGTTTAGCATTTAAAGGCATCATTTTTTCTTTATAATAGTCATAAAATTCTTTTGTGTGATTAATAAAAAAAGAATGGGATATTATTTCTTCTGGAGAAACATTGATAGATAATTTTTCGTTATATAAACCATTTTCGCTTCTAAAATCTTTTATTCCACTTTCGGTAGAAATTCCCGCTCCAGAAAAAAGTATAATTGATTTACTTTCATCTATAATTTGTTTTAGTTTTAAATACTTATCCATCAAATTTATTATAGTACATTTTTGAAGCAATTTATTATGATGTTAAAAAGTTTGAGAATATAATAAAAATATGGAGGAAATAATATGGAAGATAAATTTTATCGCTGCCCAATATGTGGAAATGTATTTGGTGTAATTCGTGATGGTGGAGTAAGACCTATTTGTTGTGGTAAACCTATGGAAGAAATTAAAGCCAACAGTGTTGACGCTGCTAAAGAAAAACATGTCCCACATGTTGAATTAAGCGAAAATACTTGTTTAGTTAAAGTAGGTGAAGTAGCTCATCCAATGACTGAAGAACATTATATTGATTGGGTTATGATTCATACTAGTTTAGGTCGTCATCGTTTTGTTTTAAAACCAAATGAAAATCCAGAAGTTACATTAAATTTATCGATGGGGGAAAAAGTCTTGAAAGTTTATGCCCATTGCAATCTACACGGCCTCTGGGTTAAAGAATTATAATTTAAAAACAGTGTAAAAAGTGGTGATTTGCCACTTTTTCTTTTTGACTTGCACAATATTTTACTAACTCTTTAAAGTATAGCGAAATTATTGTATTATAATTTTGTTTATGAGCAACTACCGGTTTGGTCTGACAACTATTGGTTTTTGGTTGATACTTATTTTAAATGTCGTATTATTTGAAGGCATTAATTTTTTTGCTGATACACCTTTAACAAGGTTTGGTGCTAGCGAATTAATACTTGTTTCCTTATTAGTTGCTATTCCAGCTTTGATTTATTACATAATTGAAAAACGAAAAAACAAAGCAAAAATTGGATGGGGAATATTTCCAATTTTTATCATATTTTTATTTTGCGGATTATTTGGTATTTGGTTTAGCCAATCATCATACACTATCGATGGAGTAACATTTGATTATAATGTAGATTTATTTCAAAAACTTTCTTGGACAATAGAGTTTACTATTGGATTAACTGTGATGTATTTAGCTTTTGCAATTTTCTCAAAAAGAATTTTAAGAGTCAAATCATTAAGAATCATTTTTTGGTTAATAGTTTTAGCAGGAATCTTTTGTATAGTTTATTCTCTTGCCACTGAATTTTCTTCATATCAAGCCATATTTTTAGGCGAAAAAGAAAATATTATGCCAATTAAATCTTTATTTATGAATGAAAATTCTTTTGGACAAATGCTTTTATTATCTTTTTTTGCAGTTATGATGATAGATGCCATTAAATGCAAATGGTGGCATTTTATTTTCTTCTTTATTCTTTATGCCGGATTAATATTCACGACATCATATACTTCTTTATTAGTTGCTTCGCTTGGTTTTACGCTTTATATTGTCTACTTATTTTTCAAAAGTATAAAAAAACATCCATATCGAAACACAATTTTACTTTCAATTTATTCTACTTTAATTGTCGGTGTAATTTGTTCATTTTGTTTTTTGAACTTGAGTAATGTAGAGTTTGTTCAAAATTTAAAGGAATTTATAATAGATAAAATTTTAGATAAAGATTATCAAACTTTCACCGGCCGTGTACAAATCTGGGAACGCGCTATGTCGATGTTACAGACGCCTTTAGATTTTGCTTTTGGTAAAGGATATGGTAATTTTACACAACTTTATCATGATTATACTTTTGCATTAAAAGGCATTGATCTTTATCACGTTGATTCAACATACGTCTATATTATTGGTTCATATGGTCTTCTTGGCTTATTAACATATGCAAGTGGTATTTTTGCATTAATTGTGATTGCCTTTTATTGCATGGCTAAAAAAAGAGTTTTCATTACCATGCCAGCTTTAATAATTTTAATTTCATTATTAGTTTATGATGGATTTGAAACATATGTTCTTTTTATGCCAAACACTATCGGTACAATTTCCTTTATTTTAATAGCTCTTCCAATTTTGATTGAGTTTAATCATGTTAGAAAAGTGCCATACATTGAATCATCTTTGATGACTAATAACAACAACAACCACTTAAATGTTATTAATTTTTCTAGCAAGATGATTATTCAATTATCATCTATAATTCTTTCTTGTTTGCTTTTGATGTGTACGATTAACTTTGTATTTCTTAGCAAAAACTTACTTGTAAACACATTTGTGTTTGTTGTTTTATTATTATCTTATCTTTTATTACCATATCTAATCGCAATGTGGTACAAATCTACTTCCCATCGTGTAAGCGTATCTCGAGCAACGATTTTAACTTTGATATTATTTTTAATTCCAGTTATTCCCGCTGTTTCAATCGGAGCTTTTGTGAATGGTTCAATTGAATTGTATTTGATGATTTATGTAATTGTATTTGCGATTATTTTATCTATTGAATTAGTGTTCACATTAGTGTTGCAATCTAACGCTAAAGAATTTGCAATGTTAATACTTAAGTACACAATTCGTCCAACCATCATATATTTTGGTTTATTCTTGTTTATCTTTATTCCAACATTTTATGTTATGAATTTAACATTTGATTTTTCAATTATTGCTTTATCATCAATTTTAATTTTGATTGGTTTACTATATTTATTATCTTTGTATTTTTTACCAAATTTAAAATCAGTCAGATTATCCAATCACATAATCGTCGAACAATTAAATAACCGCTACTTGTTGAAACAAAAAATGGTGTTTGTCTTAAATAAAATTTAAAAATTTATAATAAAAATCATCAAATTTTTAGCGACAGCAAAAGATTTTTTAAATATTTTATTAATGTCTAGATAACTAATTAACTTAGCGTTATAATTATTATGTAATTATGGGCGATTAATGTTTAACGCCTTAAATACATTAGATAATTTCTATTTAAATCACAACTAAAAGGGGGATTTGATTTATGATGAAATTCAAAAAGTCCTACGCTTTCCTTTTTGCAGGAGTTTTGGCATTGTCTGTCGGCGCAGGATTATTACACACCATGCCTGAAACCTCACCAGTTAAGGCAGCAGAAGGCGATGTCTATAACATAGTC
Source organism: uncultured bacterium (assembly GCA_949284685.1). Lineage (GTDB taxonomy): Bacteria > Bacillota_I > Bacilli_A > RFN20 > CAG-826 > CAJOOD01. The sequence goes on along the minus strand of CASDWE010000002.1, from coordinate 219,629 downwards.
ACCAGTGAAGCTGACCTGGTTGCTGGTGATAGTTATTTAATTGCACGCATCAACACTTCTGGCATGGGATATGTTATGGCAGATCAAGGTAACACAGGATTTCGTTACCGTGTCGGGTTGCCAACATCAAATTTATTGGGATCTGGAGAATCAAGACAAATTACTTGGTATGATGGCAATGGTGGTGCAACTGGTGCCGCTCTTGGCGAACACTTTGTTGAATTTGTATTAGGTGGTGAATCTGGTAATTGGACACTTCAAGATTCTGAAACCAATGCTTATTTGGTATTGAATAGCAACGGAAATAATATTCATAGTTCAACAGGTGCAGATAGTAATGGTTGGTCAATAACTATTAATCCTTCATCTTATGAGGCAACTATTTCACCTAATAATTATTCTGATCGTTCTATAAATTACAACAGCTCATCTCCACGCTTTGCATGCTATAAACCATCTTCCAACCAACAAGCTGTTACATTGTTTAGAAAGTCAACAGCAGTAGTCTCTTCTCCTACTGTTAACGTGTCTGGAACAACAGCAGGTATGGTTGGTGCAGAAGTAGAATTAACTGCTGTTACTCAAGGTTTCTCTTCGGAAGAATATGTTTATAATTGGACAGTTGCTGGAGGTAGTGAAGCACTCGTTTCTTTAACAAACGAAACAACCAAAACTGTAACGGTCTCTTTAAACAATGTTGGAACAGCAACAATCAATTTGGAAGTTACAGCTGGTGAAGAAACAGCAAATACTTCTGTTGCAATTACAATTAACGATGTTCTAACTGTCGCAGAAGCAAAAGCATTGGAAGATGGCACTAATGCGTACGTTCGAGGTATTGTTTATGCAAAATATGGTTCATCATATTACATTGCTGATTCCGACGGTGCTGGTATGCAATTGTTTACATACAGCACATTAAATGTTAATTTAGGTGATCAAATTGTTGTTAATGGTGAAACAGATACTTATAATAGTGCAAAACAATTAGCTAATCCTGTTATTATGTCTACTGAAGCAACAGGACAAACTGTTACTCCTAAGACTGTTACTTATGATGATTTAAATGATGATTTATTAAGTGATTACATCGCTATTGAAAATATGGTATGGCATAGCGGTGCAGCAAGTACCACTAATATCCATTTTTATGAAAATGGTGATTCCTCAAAAGATTTAGTTTTGTATAATCACTCTTCCAACAGTGCTGATTATGAGAGTGCATTAGCCACTGCAATGACTGATTGGCAAGAAGATGTAACCACTGTTACCCTTACTGGTGTTTACGCAAGATTTAATCAAACTTTAGAAATTAATTTAACAAGCGCATCAACTTATGAAGTTGATAAAGTTGAAACATTTGCGCGTTCATTCTTAGCGAATTTAACTTGTGATCCTGATGGTGTAACCGCCCCAAGTACTGAAGAATGGAATGCTCTAGCAGATGAATTTGCTTTATTATCAGAAGAAGAAAAAGCTGTGTTCACCACTGGTGAAGGTGCATCGCAAGTTGTTAATGAAGCAATCGCAAAATACGACTATGTTATGGATAAATATGGCGACAGCACATATACCAATTTCATGAACAGAACATTAACAGAAAATGTTAATGGCGTTGTTCCAGCTGTGGATCAAACAAATAATATTATTATTATCGTTTCTGTTTGTGTCTTAGCGTTATCAGCTATCGCAGTGTTTGTCATTGTCTATCGTCGTAAAAGACTCTCAAAATAGAGAATTAGATACTAAACAAGATTAATAAAGGCTGGCAGTTTGCCAGTCTTTTTATATGGAGTTTAATAATTATTTTTAGTATTGTTTTAATTTAATTTGAATGTCTTTATTTATAGATTTTTGTTTTAAGTCTTCTCTTTTATCGTAAAGTTTTTTACCTTTTCCTAAGGCTATTTCTAATTTACATTTTCCATCTTTTAAATACAATTTTGTGGGTATAATTGTATAGCCTTGTTTAATAGATTTTTGTTCATATTTTAATATTTGTTTTTTATGCAACAATAATTTTCTATCTCTTAATGGATCGTGATTAAAAATATTACCTTTATCGTATAAAGAAATGTTCATATTAATAATATATGCCTGATTATTTCTTATCATGATGTAGGCGTCATCAATAGATACTTTATTTAATCTAATAGATTTAATTTCTGTACCTTTTAATTCAATTCCACATTCTATTGGTTCTTCAATAAAATAACTAAAAGAAGCTTTTTTATTTTTGCAAATGATTTTATAGGCGTTTTTTTCTTTCATAAATATATTATCCTATAAAAATATATAAAAAGTATTTAGAAAAATAAATATCAAATATCAAAATAAATATTATGATTTGTTATATTTATCTTTTATTAATTGCTTTACATAAATTTTTAAAATGATAAATTATTATCTATGATAACTAATTTAAATGATTTAAATAATTATTTAACAACATTAAGAAAAGGTGATTATCAAAGATTTAATTTTGATAATTTTTTGGAAAAAGTTAAATTTGAATATAACATTCCATCTGTTCATATAAGTGGTACGAATGGAAAGGGCAGCGTTGGAAATTATTTAAAAAACATATATCTAGCAAAAGGATATAATGTTGGATATTTTCATTCACCATATTATAAAAGCATGCTAGAAATGATTTTATTAAATAATGAAGCAATTAAATTTGATTATATCGATAAGATAATTTCTAAATATGATAAATATATTAAAAAATTTGATTTATCTGAATTTGAATTAGAAACATTTATCGCTTTAAATTATTTTAAAGATAATAATGTTGATATCGCTATTGTTGAATGTGGAATGGGTGGGGAAGATGACGCTACTAACATATTCATTCCTAAATTATCTATAATTACTTCCGTTTCTCTTGAACATACAATGTTTTTAGGTTCATCAATAACAGAAATTGCCAAAGCTAAATCTGGAATTATTAAAAGTGAAGTTGATGTAGTAATTGGCAAATTAAACGAGGAAGCTACTCAAGTTATTTATCAAGTTGCATTGCAAAATAAATCAATTGTCTACCAAGTAGACAATTATTTTAATGAAAGATTAACTGACGATGGTTATATGTTTGATACTATCAAATATCATGACTTATTAATTAAATCATTTGCAAAATATTCAATTGAAGACGCTATGATTGCTCTTAAAGCAATTGAAATATTAAATAAAATTTTACCTGTTGATGAAGAAAGCATTAAAGAAGGTTTAAATAAATCACAATTGCTTGGAAGGATGACGATAATTAATAAATCACCTTTGAGCATTGTTGATGGCGCACATAATCCAGAAGCTATCATTTCTTTATGCGAATCAATTAACGCTTTAAATAAAGAAAATTTGAAAATCCATGTAATTTTTGCAGCCTTTTTAGATAAAAATATTCAAAATATGCTGTCTAGTTTAAATTTTATTTCTAATGATATTTATTTAACTACTTTCCCTCATATTCGGGCTAGAAAAGAAGAAGATTATCTTTTATATTTACAAGATTATTCTTACCAAGAAAATCCATTAGTGTTATACGAGAAATTAAAAAACGATTTTCCTAACGATTTAATATTAATATGTGGCAGTTTAGCTTTTGCATTTTATATGATTGACAAGACAAGAGGTTAATAAGATGAAAACATATTCACTATGGAAAGGATATAATTTTAGCGTTATTCAAAAAATTGCTTTAGGCGGTTTGTTTATTGCTCTTGCTTGCATATTAAACAAAGTTTTAGCAATTAATTATATAAGTGCAGTGCCATTTGTTAGAATCTCTTTTGGCGGTATTGCAATTATTATATTTGCATCTTATTTACTTGGCCCAATTTATGGAATGTTGATAGGAGGGCTTTCTGATGTTCTTGGGTATTTTATATTCGACATAAAAGCTTATCCATGGTTTCCTACAATTACTCTTACTTATGTCTTGCTTGGTTTTTGTGCACCGATTTTAATATATTTTGTTAAAAAAATAAAAAATATAAATGTCTTAAGAATTATTACGTATAGTTCAATGTTTGCCTTTTTATTATTGACATCTTTATATTTAATAATATGCGATAAGGCAATCGTTTTTGAAAATGTATATACAATAGATCTTTGGATTAAAATATTGTTTCCAACGTTATCTTTGTTTTTATACATTACGATGGTTGTTGTTTGTGAACTTCTTTATAAAAAACAAAAACAATCCGCTGTTCAAATCGATATTAATATTTTTCAATTAGTTTTTGTTTGTTTTGTTTTAGATGTTTTTATAATAACTTTATTTGGATCTTTAATGAAAGCAATTGCATTTGGCTTAGATTTATTTTTAATAATTTTGTTTTGCCAAGTATTAACAATGTTTTTTAATGTTACATTCAATACAATTGTTTTAAACTTACTTTTAAAAGTTAGTAAAAAATATTATCAATAAGTATTGATAGTAATTAAATTGAATATTTAGATTTAAATTGAATTAAAAATTAGATAAAATATATACATCAAACAATTTAAACACATAAGGAGGAATTTGCTATATGGATTTTTTAGCAAATAATATTCGTGATGTCGTTGTGCTCGGGCACCAAGGGTCTGGCAAGACTTCTTTGGTGGAAGCAGTTTATGCAGTCGCGAATAATAAAAAAGACAAAGGAAGTATTGAAAAGAAAAACACAATTTCCGATTTTACAGTTGAAGAGAAAAATCGTCTTACTTCATGTTCATTAAGCGTCGTTAATCTTGCGTATCAAAATTATAAGATGAATCTTATTGATATTCCAGGTAACGACGATTTTATTTATGAAGCCATTGGGGTTACTAAAATAGTTAAAGGTGCAATTTTAGTAATTGATGCTTCACAAGGCGTACAAGTTGAAACAGTTAAACATTATAAATTGTTAAAGAAAAGAGGAATTCCAACAATTATCTTTGTTAACAAAATGGATAAAGAAGAAGTTAATTTTGATGATGTGTTAAGTGATATTCAAACTAAAATTTCTAAAACGTGTGTTCCATTTTGTTTACCAATTGGTCATGAACACAATTTTGATGGATTTATCAATGTTGTTGATTTAAAAGCTAGAAAATATAATGGTGTAGAATGTATTGATGACGTTATACACGATGACAAAAAAGAAAAAGTTTTAGAATTGCATAACATGATTACTGAGCAAGTTGCTCTAACCGACGATGCGTTGTTAGATAAATTTTTTGCTGGTGAAACATTGACGATGGATGAAATACATACTGGCTTACGTAAAGGTGTATTAAATGGTGATTTAACTCCTGTTTTAGTGGGGTGTGCACTTAAAAATATTGGCATTCATACATTATTAAATATGTTGATTTCTTATTTGCCAGCACCAAATGATTTAAAACCATTTACTTGCACTGATGCAAACGGAAACGAAATAGTAAGAAAAACAGAAGATAGTGAACCATTTTCTGCTTATATATTTAAGACAACAGTTAACCCATATTCTGGTGTTGTTTCAATATTAAAAGTCAATTCTGGCACTTTAAAATTAGGTGATGAAGTTTATTGTCCTAACAATGGTCAATCTTATAAAATAAATACCTTGTTTTTTGTAAATGGCAATAGTCAAGAAAACACTAATATCGTCCACGCTGGTGATATATGTGGTATTTCTAAAATTGACGATTTAGAAAATGGATATACAATTTGTGATAAAAATAATGTTGCAAAATATGAACCTGCACATTTACCAACTGCTGTTTATTTTAAATCGCTAGAAGTTGAAAATAAGAAAGATGAAGAAAAAATCAATAATGCTTTATCAAAGATTTTAAAAGAAAGCCCATGCGTAGAATTAAAACGTAATCACGAAACTAAACAACTTTTAATAGGTGGTTTAAGTGATTCTCATATTGCTTACATTGCTGAAAGAATTAAAAATACTTATAACATCACTGTTGCACTTGGTGAACCAAAAGTTGTTTATCGTGAAACAATTAAAGCTAGTGCTGAAGCTGAAGGAAGATATATTAAACAATCTGGTGGTTCTGGTTTTTATGGTGTAGTTGTGATGAGATTTTCACCAAATGAGAAAAACGAATTTACAGAAGAAATTTTCGGTGGGTCTGTTCCAAAAAGCTATTTCCCCGCTGTTGAAAAGGGATTTTATGAATCACTTCAACAAGGTCTTTTAGCAGGATTCCCAGTCGTTGGTGTTAAAGCTACGCTTCTTGATGGAAAATATCATAGTGTGGACTCAAATGAATTAGCCTTTAAGATGGCCGCTATTTTAGCGTTTAAAGAAGCATATATGAAGTGTAAACCAACAATTTTAGAACCAATAATGAAAATAACAGTAAATGTTGAAAATCAATATATTGGTAATATTTTAAGTGATTTGAATTTAAGAAGAGCAAGAGTCTTAAATATGGAAGAACTAGGTGATGATACTCAAAACATTGTTGCACTCGCTCCAGAAAGTGAGATTCTTGATTATGTAACAAAATTAAGAGTATTAACACAAGGCAGCGGTTTCTTTAATCGTGAATTTGATTCATTCCAAGAAGTTCCTAATTATCTTATCGATCAAGTATTAGCGAAAAATTCTTTATTAAATAAATAAGAAAGGAAGGTAGAAGTTTTATGTTAGAACCATATACCGAACAAGAATTATTCAATCTACGTCATGTCGTGGTGGAACCAGACACAATCATTGATCGTTTTAAATGCACATTAGTGTGTTCAATCAATGGTAAAGATGAAATTATTGGTAAACGCAAATGGAAAGTTAAAGACATCAAAGGAGAAGGATATATCGGTTTTGATGCATTTAATCATTCTGTTGAAAATGCAATTACACAAAGAATAAGAATTACTTATGTCGGACATGATTATGTCTGTGTATTTGTTAGAGAACCCGCAAAAGGAAACATTCCTCATTTGCATCGCGTTTCTTTAAAAGATAATGATTATGTAACTTCTGTTGATTGTGGTAACGGAATCGTTTATAAATTAATCACGACAGTTAGAGAAAAAGAATTACCTGTTTATTAATAAAACTATTTAATTTTATTTTAAAAAAGCGAAGAAATTATTGTATTTTTCTTCGCTTTTTATATTTTGAAAAATGTCATATTTTTACATAAATATTTGCAAAAAGCAGATATTTTTTTAAAAACCTAATGTATGTTCGCAAACAATATATATACCTAATCCAATTAAAATTAGACCACCTATAATATTAGCAATGCTATAGTGGCCCTTTAATAATTTATTTATTTGATGGCCTAATAAAACACCCACTAATGCAATAGCAAATGTGATAGTAAAAATTATTAAAGCATCATATGCAATAAATAAATCAAATGTCGTTAATGTAATACCTACCGCTAAAGCGTCTATGCTAGTTGCAAATCCTTGAAATAATACTGCATACCATTTAAACGTTATTTCTTTTTCTTCTTCTTTTTTAATGATATCTTTAATGCCTTCAAATAACATCCATAAACCAATTCCAACTAATAAGGAAAACGCTACCCAATGGTCGTAGTCTTTTATATAGTCCATAAATGTAGTGCCTAAAAAATAACCAATTGTTGGCATTATTCCTTGAAATAATCCAAAGGTTAAGGCAATAAATAAAGATTGCCATATTTTGATATTTTTGATACGTATACCATTACATATTGCAACTGCAAAGGCATCCATGGCTAGGCCAATTCCAATTAAAATAATCTCAATCCACATAAACGTATAAAAGATATCATAATAGCTATTGGTTGTAAATGAGATGCTTATTAAAGTTTTAATAAGTTAATTTGCTTAAATTTAGTATTTGGAAGTCTTTTATTAAAGTATAAGGAAAAAATATCTAACAAACCCCAAATGTCAATACTGAATAATATTGCAATCATTTAAAGCATGAATACTTAAAATATTTAAATGTTTATATAATAAACAATTTATCACATTAAGAATTTATATGCGGATGTGTTGTTCATGTGAAATCATTTTCTAACTAACATCAATTAATTCTGATTCTTGAGAATTGTATATTTCCTCAAAAGTTAGACCTTCAATTTTAATTTTATCAATAGCGTCTTTTAACGATTTAAAATGTACTCTTTTCGATTGAGAACACCAACCTGATTCATACGCCAAACACACGTCATGGTGCCAAAGTGGTTTTTCGATGACAAAATCGTTAAAAATTATTTTCTGTAATTTGCATTATGAGCGCATAAACTCTTGCATTTTCGTTGAAAAAAGAATATAGTATTATCAACGAGGTATTTCTATAATCAGACCGAATTATCTTAACGAAATCAAAAGTCGAATCTCCGCTTCCAAAAACGGATCTGTTTTCGTTGCCGCCGATTTTACGGACATCACCGACAAAAAGACGGTAAGCGTCGGATTAACGCGGCTTGAAGCCGACGGGATTATCAAGCGAGTTCTCCGAGGTGTTTATTATAAGCCGGAATATAGTGATTTCTTGAAAGAGTACATTGCTCCCGTTCCAGACAATGTAGCCCATGCGATTGCCCGTAATTTCGGGTGGACAATCGTTCCATGCGGCGATACGGCTTTGAACTTGCTTGCTTTATCGACACAAGTTCCTGCCGTTTGGCTATATGTCAGCGACGGGCCTTATAAAGAATATTCTTATGATAATACCGTCATCCGTTTCAAAAGGACGACGAATAAGGACATATCGAAATTCTCTTACAAGACTGCGCTAACCATTCAGGCATTAAAAGCATTGGGAAAAAATAAAGTCGATAAAACCGTGATCGAAAAGTTACGGAAATTATTCTCTACCGAGGAAAAAACGACGATGTTGGGCGAAGCAAAAATCGCTACTTCATGGATCTACGAATACATCAAACAAATTTGCAGAGGTGAAAAATGAGAAATATCGCAAAGATCAATGAGCGCGACAGAAAAGCGCTCTTCCATAATACAGCTGCTAAAACAGGCATGACGGATGCCATTGTCGAAAAAGATTTTTGGGTATGCTATATGCTCGATTATCTTTTTCACCGCTGCACTTGGAAAGACAAAATCGCATTCAAAGGCGGTACGAGTTTATCAAAGGCATATGGCCTTATAGAACGATTTTCGGAAGATATCGATTTGATCCTCGATTGGCGCGTTCTCGGATACGGCATCAACGAACCGTGGGAACAACGCAGCAACACCAAACAGGACACGTTCAACAAAGAAGCAAATGCCCGCGCTGAAGTATTTTTGCGTGATACGTTTCTTCCGGCGATCGCTTCCGATCTGACTGCCGAACTTGGTGAGAATCTTCATTGCTATATCGATAGCGACGACCCGCAGACGGTAAAGATTATATATCCGAACAGTTTTTCCGACACATCAATCCTTCAAGAAATCCGCCTTGAAATAGGCGCGCTTGCCGCTTGGACGCCCGTCAAATATACGATGATCACGCCATACGCCGCTGAACAATATGCACGACTTTTTGAGCAACCATCAACGGAAGTTTTGACCGTTTTGCCGGAACGTACGTTTTGGGAAAAGGTCACGATTTTACATAGAGAGGCGTTTCGCCCCAAAGACCGGCCATTTCCGTTAAGATATTCGCGGCATTATTACGATCTATATAAAATGATGCAAAGTCCTGTAAAAGATAACGCCTTGCAGGATAACGACCTGTTAGAACATGTTGTGCGGTTCAAAGACAAATTTTACCATTGTCCGTGGGCAAGGTACGACCTTGCAAAACGCGGTACGATGAAATTACTGCCGCCCGAATATAATGTCGTAAAGCTCCGTTCGGATTACGAACACATGCAAAATATGCTATTCGGTGAAAAACCGAGTTTTGAGGAAATCATGAGCGCAGTGGCGCGGTTGGAAAAGGAAATCAATGCTATCAAGTAGAAAATTCACTGATGTATCAAGTGCTTTTGCTTTACGTGTGATTTTTTATTTAAATATGTTGACAAGATAGATATTGAAAAATATAATATTTTTGCTTAAATTAAAATAGTGAGGCTTTAGATGAGAGAAAAAGTGATTTTAATTTGCAGCGAATGCTTGTCAAGAAACTACGTAACAACAGTTAAAAAAGGCGAGCAAAAACAACGTTTAGAAATTAATAAATTTTGTCCCCGTTGTAATAAGTACACTATTCACAAGCAGTCCAAATAAAGGAGAAACAATATTATGGGTTTAAAAAAATTTACTGGCGAAGTTGTTAAAGAAGGTCGCCGTGTAAGATGGCCAAAAAGAGATATTATGATAGCAAGTGTTATTACAGTTTTAGTTATTGCTATTTTTGCTGGATTAATTTTATGGTTAGAGGATTGGGCAGGTAATACATTATTAGAATTATTAAGAGATGCCTTCTCAACATTAAATAAATAATTGTAGGAGTAGGAGAAAGTTATGAGCCAAAATCAAGGTGTATTATTAGATACTAATCCAGAACACAAAAGTGGTTTAGGTGAAAAAGAATGGTATGTTGTTAATACTTATTCTACTCACGAAAAGAAAGTTCAAGATAATCTTATAAAACGTGTTGAATCAATGGGACTACAAGATTTGGTATTTCGTATTATAGTTCCAGAAGAAGAAGTGCCAGTAATGAAAGATGGCAAACCAACTGGAAAAACAAGAATGAAAATTATTTATTCTGGTTATGTTTTTGTTGAAATGATTATGACTGATTATGCTTGGTATGTTGTAAGAAACACCCCGGGTGTTACTGGTTTTGTTGGTTCATCTGGAAAAGGCACAAAGCCATTCCCAATTCCACGCGAACAAATTGAACCTGTCTTAAAAAGAATGGGTGTTGTTGATGATTCCATGTATGATCGTTATAAAGAAGGCGTTTATGTTAAAATCATTAATGGACCATTTGAAGGTACCGAAGGAAAAATCATTTCTATTGATAAAGAAAAAGGAATGGTTGTTGTTGAAGCGACATTCTTTGGTAGAGCTTCGACATTCGATGTTGAATTCTCGAATATTGAAAAATCCAATATATTATAATTAGTAATATAAGTAGAACTTGATAAGCTGTCTCATTGACAGCTTTTTTAATACATTTGCTTGACAAATGTAATCTAACGGCGTATCTTTTGCTTATATTTAAGGGAGGTCTTAAAGATGAAAAAAGTACTTAGTGCAGTAGCAGTAGTCGCCTTAATGACTGGGGCCTTAGTCGGATGTACTTCAACTGAAAGTTCTAGTTCAATGTCTCAATCGTCTACTACTACATCATCGCAGCCAAATCCTGTTGTTACTGATTATGCAGTCGGTATTAATAAAGGTGAGGGTGTCGATGTTACTTTGGTTACCAGCGCAAAAGAAAATGGTTTATATGCAGCTGGAAGCAGTGTTGAATTTAGTGTTGTCCTAACAAATGATCTATACGAAATTGTAAGCGTCAGTGTTAGCGACACAAATGTTGTTAAACTTGAAAACAACAATTATTCATTTGTTATGCCTAATAAAGACACAACAATTACTGTCGCCACTAATAGTATTGGTGATGGTAGTTTATTAAACGTCAGCGATGTTAAACAAGAAGATGTTCCTACTTCTTATGACACATTAAAAGAAAGATTAGCATACGCAAGTGCTGTTGAAGGAACTTATATGAAATCCGCGACTTTGGATTCAACATATGATTTTGATACAGATGATATTACACATTATGAAGTAGTAGCAGGTAAAAATAATGTTTTAATGATGAATGGTTATACATTATCTAGCGATACTTCCACGATTAGTGAACATCTTTCTGTTCAACGTGGAATGTATGATGAAGAACATTATTATTCAATTACCACTAGTTCAAGTTATGAATCATTAAGCGTTGAACCTGAATTTAAATTAGTGGTAGCAGATCCAACTTTACAAGAAGGCGAAGAAGCTCCAACTTTAGATGACAATCATATTTATCAAAGTCAAGCTAGTAAATTAGTGTCAAGTTATGGTTTGGTCGATTTATTAGTGGAGGAATTTTTCACAAATGATGAATTTGGTGATAAATATTCCTATGATGAAGTTAAAGTTTCTAGTCAAGTAAATAGTGATAAAAAAACTTACACTACAACTGTTTATGGAACTTATGTTGGATATTCATCTTATCGTATTGGTGAAATGTTACTAACATTTGATGGTGATGGCTTCTTAAATTCCGCTCATTACACAAGAACTGAATATGATATCAATGATTACGATGAAACATTGGGTGAATTAGCAAGTGATGCTACTCCAATTTTAGATGTTTATACCAACTTTGACTTTGTTCGTGGATACAAACTACATGTCGAACCAGTTCTTGATCCAACATATTATGCACCTAGCAATTATGATGTTAGAACATATATGAAAGTTGATGGCGTTTCTGAATATTTAGCAGTGGCAGATGGCACTGTTGAAGCAGGCTCTACATTATCATTTGGATTTACTGTTAAAGATGATAATCCATGGGTTAACGCTCCAATTTTAGTTGGTGGAACAGAAGGATTTGTCGAAGTTAATGGTCAAGAAGCTCGTATTTTAAAAGAAGGCAATTTTGAATTATATTTCGATAATGGTTTAGGTGAAATTAAGACTGTTGCGCTTACTTCTACTCCTGCTCAACCACATGTTATTTCTACATCTTTAACAAATGGTTCTACCATTTTCATTGAGCAAGAAACAGACTTAACAGTTTCTATTTTACCTGCTGAAGCTTCACAAGATGTGACAGTAGTAGTGGATGAATCAAGTTCTATTCAAGCCAATATTGTCGATAAAGGTAATGGCGTATTTGGCATAACACCTGCTTCAGTTGGCGATTTATCATTATTAATTACATCTAGTGCTAATCCAGAATTAAGCGTAGTTCTTCAATTGGTCGCTAGTGAAAAACCAGATGTTGAAGTTGTTAAAGAAAAATTGTTCACAATGTCTTTAAAAGGTGATGCTTATTATAGCGATCATACAATTACCTTTGAAGAAAATGGACGTGGATATTATCAAGTCGATAGCGGTGATCCAATTTCATTTACTTGGGAAATTGATGAAGTCAATTTAACTATTGATACAGTATTTGATAATCCATCCGCTACAACTGGAGGATTCTCTCCATTTACTAATCTTGTAATTGTTGATGAAAATAACTTATTCGCTGTTGCCCATTATTTTGGTAGCGATTATGATATGGATTTAGTATTTGGTGATCGTGTTGATTTTAGAGTTCCTGAAAGCGCTAGTGAAATTACATCTATTTTAACATCCAATACATTAAATTATTCCGAATATACTGATGAATACTGGGTCAATTTCAATAGCGACAACACAGGCATTATGCATGTTAACGAAAGTGGAACTGATTATTATTCAACTTTTACTTGGTCAGTTGACGAATCTACATTAGAAGTTACCGTCACACCAGATGATGATTCCGCTCGTTATAATATTGAAGAAGTTTCTTTTGCTTCAATCTCATCAGTAAGTTTATCTATTAGTTACAATGGTGGTTATGCTTATAGTTATGATTTTGCACTTATCACAAGAACCACTATCGAACAACCACAAGCGTAACTAAATATTAAAATTTGAAACATCATAGACGTCTTCTTTTGAAGGCGTCTTTGATTACTATAAGTAGAAAAATAGGAGAGAAACAATATATGCATTTAAAAAAAGTAGCACTACTAGTTGCAACTTCACTTCTGTTAGTTGGTTGTAACAATAATGATACATCTAGTTCAAGCATAATAAATTCATCTACATCTTCTTCAACTTCAAGTTCCAATGAAGATATATTGCCAAATATTGATGTTTTTCATTCGATAACTGATATATTTGCATATTTAGAAACCGATGGTCTTGATTTAGAAGTTGAAAATGGGGTTTCGTTTGAAAAAAACATGTCTCAATTTGAACAAACTCAATACTCGTCCACAACTATTAGCGATGTCTCAAGTGGTATATCTTATTTCGACACCACGCTTACTGTAAGTGGAACACAAACAACAACACGCAATAATGGTGTAGATGAAACAACTCAAAAGGATAATTATAAAGGAATCACAACTTTATTAGATAATAAAATTTATTCAATTGTTGACTTTGAAAATGGAAAAGAAAACGATTACGCGACAAGCGTTGATTTTACATCCTCAATGTCTAATTATTTATTAGAATTGACATCTGTTAACGCTGTTAGCACTTTGTTAAGTTATTACGATACATATTTATCTGGTCAAATTATCAAAGGTTTTGACGATATTGAACCCACTATCGATACAACAAACGGCTCTTTTTCATATCAAATAAATCAATCATGGACAGAAACCATTTCTTCTATTGATTTTGGTTTTGTTTGCAACATCGGTATTTTATTTGATAAAGATGGAAATTTGTTAGAATTTAATTTTGAATATTCTGAACATCAATTTATTATTGATGATGTAACTGGTGATACAACTGAAGAAAGTTTTGTTATCTATTCAATAAATGATAATACTATAGTCACATTAGGGACAAAACAAACATATAACAATGATTTTTTAAATCCATTAGATTATTTTATGACTGATTTTGTTCCTGCGATTTATGCTTATGAAGTAAGTGGTGAAACACCTATTCTTCAAGATAATGATTCAATTGCTTATGATCGTTATTTAATTGCACAAGTTAAAGAAGTTACACCTATTAACGCTTTAGATACTGATTTAACAATTAGTGCTAGTTCCAATAGTGGAGTTATAAGAGTTAGTAATGGCATTGCTAGCAGTGTTGGAGAAGGCACGACAACATTAACTATTACTAATGAAAACAAAACTATTAGCAAAACATTACAAGTTACAGTCAAAGCTCCTAGTATGGAAAGAATTGAAGCTAAAATTTATTCACAATATCATTACTTAAATGATACAGAAGATATTTATGTTACAGTTTATCCTGACAACACATTAGATTCTTTTGAAATTATTAATAACACCCCTGAAACCGCAAAGTTAAATGGACCAGATGAAAACAATTACTATAGTGTAACAAATATTGCACTTGGTGATGTCAAATTAACCGTTAGATGTGTAAATAATCCTGATATTTCCACTACGATAGAATATGAAGTAATTGAACAAAAATCAAAAGAAGAAGTTATCGCAAATTTAATTGGTACTTGGTATGGTCCAATGTTAGATCAAAATAATGAAAATTATATTGAAAACGCTGCAAAAATTGAGTTTTTTGATGATAACAGCGGACAATTCACATGTCAAAGCGATGATACAGGCATGTTATTTGTCCCAAATCAACCATATCAATTCACTTGGTCTGTTAACGAAAATAGTGGTTATATAGATCGTGTAGAAATTCTTATTTCTGAAATAACCGCTGACTGGACAGTTTATGACTATAATACAATGTGGTTATGGCTTGATGGGAAAAGCGCCCGTCTTCAACTTACATGCACTGATTTCTTTGGTGCAAATGTTTTAAGTGATTTAGTAAAGGAGTAAAAGTATGAAAAGAAAATTGTTTTCTATTTTATCTATTGCAAGTGTATTAGTTCTTGGATTAACTGCTTGTACACCTGAAACAATTTCAAGTAGTTCTAATTCCGCATCTTCTAATACATCAACATCTTCTCAAAATGTTGATCAAATTCTTTCTAGCGATTTGCAAACATTATTAACACAGCAATATTACGCTAACGAAGTAAGAAACGCGAGTAAAATTGTCTATCATGGTGATGAAAACCGTGGTGACACAGCCATTTACACTTATGACGAGGAATGGACTGTTTATGATGATGAAGTTGGATATGCAACTGGTAAAAATACACTTAATTATCCAGATAGCGATACTGACAATTCATATAAAGAAGATACATATCGACATATTGTTAAAACGGAAACTATCTCAAATCAAAAAGTAATTTATTTTGTAACAGATTTTAATAATGATGGGGCACAATATCAAAATTGGCGTGATGATGCGACAAGACTACCAGTATATGAAAGTGAAATGCCTGGTTTAGTGGAAGGTAGCGATTATTTAGCACAAGGCTCTGTTATTGGTCAAATTAATAAACAAGTTAGTTTAATTGCTAGCAACTTTATCGCTGTTATGTTAAGTCAGGCAAATGGTAATATTCCATATGTTCTTTCATATGTTAAAGACGGAAATCAATTTTATGAATTACAAGATTTTATTTTTGAAGTAGATGATTTAAAATACACATACACGTTTTTATTAACATTTGATGATGATCGAATTATAAGTGCTGAGCTTCACACTAGTGTAGATTATGGCGAAAATTATGTTATCACAATTGACGATACATATACGGTTAGTTATGATGAAAGAACATCGTTTGCTAATTCTAATATTGATATGGACCCAAGTAATTACTTTTTAGCAAGCGTAAGTGAAGTTAAAGGCTTTTATTATGATAATGGTGAAAAAGTTTATGTTGATTTAAACGATGTTCCTGTCGGTATATTTTTAGCATTTGAAGCTAGCGTATACGAACC
Organism: uncultured bacterium; assembly: GCA_949284685.1. Lineage (GTDB taxonomy): Bacteria > Bacillota_I > Bacilli_A > RFN20 > CAG-826 > CAJOOD01. Next base: position 203,138 of record CASDWE010000002.1, on the reverse strand, counting down.
ATCTTTAGCAGTAGACTTATCTATGAACGCTGTTGAATCATCTAACCCTGCATTTGTAATAAGCGGAAATGTATTTGAAGTTACTGCTGCTGGTAGAGCAACATTAACTATTGAAAGCCAAACTGGTGTTGTTTTAAATGTTAGTGTCGCTGCTGGTATTCCTGATGTTGAATCGATTACTTATACACACGCTACTAGTGATATTGAATTAGATTATGATAGCGATGATAATCCTATTTATTCAATTTATGTTGGACAAACTTACGATAGCATTTATGTCGGTGTTGAACCAAGAGAAGCCGGCTTAGATAATCTAACTTGGGAAATAAGCGATTCTAGTGTTTTATCAATAACCAAGGTTGCTACTTATTCAACAATGATTGAGCTTGAATACCAAGTATTAGCAAATAATTCTTCAAAATCAGTTACCGTTACATTTAAAAGTGGAGAAGTCTCTTATGATGTCACTTATAATATTAAAGATGAACTAACTGATGAAGATAGAATTGCTATATTAATGAACACAGAATATCATTGGGATTCGTTGTATCAAGGCGGAAGTGCTGATTTGACATTTGTAAGTGAAACGACCGCACATTTACGTTTTTATTCAGGCAACGAAATAATTGAAACTGATTTTACTTATTCGTTAAATGGCTCTCAATTAATTGTTTCTAATTTAACAAACCCAGATTATCCATATGCATATAATAGCGGCGACATCTCTTTAGATTGCCAAGAAATTACTTTACGTGTTGATGTTACTGCATATGTTCACTATTTTTATCCAGTTGTAGAGGCATAATTATGAAGTTTCAAAAAGTAATTTTACCTATCATATCAATTGTTTTGTTGAGTGGTTGCAATAATATAGAAAATTCTAGCTCTTCAACATCAATTAGTAGTTCTATTTCATCATCTACAAGTATCACTTCAACAACAAGTGAAGAACCCGCTATTGAGGATAATATTGAAGCTGTGCGTCAAATAATGAAAGAACTCAAAGGTAATTATAATCACGCTAGTTATACCATTACACAGTTTGATTATTATGGAGCGGTTGATATAACCACGACACGCACAGGTGAAAAAACATCTTATCAAGATTATTTTTATCAAGATTTATATTCTGAACAAATTGGTGAAAGTACACCATATAATGGAAGAATCGATCGCGGTTTTGATAATTCAGAGCATCTTTATCAAATAACACAAGTCGATAGTATTCTTGATAAAATTTTTATCGATAGAGATGATAATGGTGAATATCCTGCTGATTATCTTGAATATTTTTTCTCAGTCGACTTTGCTACTATTTATTGCTATGAAGTATTAGATTCTTCTTTAACAGCATTAAAGCAATACAGCGGTTGTTCGGCATATTTAGACACTAATATTTTTGATGTTGATTTTAATCAAGATGGAGTTAAATCATTTAACTATCGTTTAGCATTTAAAAAAGGTAGTTATGTTCAATTCGAATTTTATCGTGAAGATACGTTGACAATTCAAAATAGTGAAATTATAAAATCTCAATCGAGTTATTATCAATCAGTAGAAGACGCTACTAATTATCAATCGATTGCTAATGAAATTGAATATTCAACTGTCGATAGCGTTTACGATGGCGATAAATTAATAGATTTAAATTAAGACAAAATAAACAAAAAGAACTGCGATTTGCAGTTCTTTTTTTAAAAATGTTCTTTAAAATATAATTTATTTTTTTGTTTTTTTGTTTTTTACAACGCGCACTTTTTTGCCATTAATGCCTTCTCTAAAAGCTTTAATTTCACGTGTTGTTCCAACAACAAATACTTTGTCATCTGGAAGAATTTTATCATTTCCACCCGGAACAAATGAAGCACCATCGCTTCTAACGATTAATAAGACGTTAACACCGAATCGTTCTTTTGGTTGCAATTCCATTAATGTAGTGGGAATAAAACTCGGATTAACCATAATTGAAACAACATTATATTTTCTATCTAGTTTGTAATAATCTTTATAATCATAACTTTCTAAACGATTAGCTAATCCCGCTCCTGCTGCTTTTTGAGGAGATACAACCTCAGTAGCACCCAACTTTTTAACAATAGGAATATAGTAATCATTATCAACACGAACAATTATTCTTTTAACACCGATTTCTTTTAAAATAACAGTAGTTAAAATCATTGCTTTATCATTTTGACCAAAAGCAATAATTGCAGCATCAACATCTTTAATTCCTAATTCTTGAAGTGCTTCCTCATTAGTGGAATCAGCAATAAAGCAAGTTGGGAGAATATCAGCAACTCTTTTAACACTTTCTTCATTAGAATCGATTGCTATTACATCGACTCCTTTGTCCACTAATTCTTCAACCACAGCAGTGCCAAATTGTCCTAAACCAATTACCGCATAAGATTTTTTTGCCATTTTTTATACCTCCTTAGCCGATGAGAATATCTGTTTCAACATAACGGATATTTGCGTCTTGTTGACTATCTTTGCTATTAAATACTTGGAAGAATGTAATAGGTCCTAATCGACCAATAAACATTACTATTGATAAAACTATTTTTGAAGCTGGATGTAAAGTAGGAGTAATTCCTGTTGATACGCCAACTGTTCCAAATGCTGAAAAACTTTCATATAATAAATCAGTTAATCGATTTTGATCATAATTTGGATTATTTGCCTCAATTGATGCACATATTACATAAGACAATATTACAACACCAAACGCTAAAAATGTTAATGAGAGACCTTTTAAAATTGTTTTTTGTGAAAAAAATCTTTTAAAAGCAATCACTCGTTTTCCTCGCAAATAGGAATACATAGTTAACACAATTAAAAAAGCAGTCGTGACTTTAATACCACCGCCAGTGGAAAGTGGTGCAGCACCTATAAACATTAATAAACAAGATAATATTCTTCCTGCTACTGATAATGATGCTTGATCATAACTTGCAAACCCTGCTGTTCTTAGCGTTACGCTTTGGAATAAGGCCTGCATAAAGTCCATACTATTTTCACCTTTCATGCCATCTGTCAGCATGAATAATCCAGCCCCTCCAAATATTAATATTGTGGTCATAATTAATACTATTTTTGTAAAAACAGTGTATTGTTTTGGATTTTTAAAAGTAAAGACTTCAATAACAACGACAAATGATATACCTCCGCAGACAATTAACAGCATCGTAATAATGCATAGATATTGATATGCCCATTCCGGCATCATTAAAAGCAGTGATCCTTCTATTGCGGTTTCTCTTACAAAGGATGTCGTAGAAAACATATCAAAACCAGCATTATTGTATGAAGAAATTGAATGAAATATACTTGCCCAAATGGCATCCCAAGGATTTTGATAGATGGTTAAAAAAGCTGGCAATGAAAGCAAAAACCCTGCAAATTCAAAACAAAATGCAATTAAAATGACTTTTCTAACAAATTTTGCAAGCTGATTCATTGATTCAGCACCGACGATTTGACTTAATGAAAATCTATCTTTAAATTGTAATTTCTTTTTAAACAAAGTGATGATAAAAGCAAGGATTGTAATAAAACTTAAACCACCGACTTGAATACAGATGATAACAATTAATTGTCCAAAAAAAGTTAAGTCATTAACGACTCCACCTTTTAAAGATACAAGACCAGTCACGCATGTTGCACTTGTTGCAGTAAATAATGCATCAACGAAATCTCCCCATTGTCCTGTCGTTTGTGCCATCGGCGTACAAATAAAAAACGCACCAACAAAGATGACTAGAAAAAAAGAAATAATTGATAATAGAAATGGTGATATATGAATTTTATTTTTTATCGATTTGTCTTTAAACATAAGTCCTTCAATGCCACTATGATATATGTAAACTATAAAACTTGCAAATTTTATTTTTTGAGAGGTAAATTTTACTAATTTACTTCTTAACATTTTTCTACAATAATTTTCTTTCCTTTTTAAAAATATATTGAATTAAGTTTTTATATTTGATATCATATCAAAGCATATCGCTTGAATGCGCGTATATGCATACGTGGTAGGGCGTGTGATTTCACCCGTTTCCCACTGCACGGACATTTTTAAAGGAGGAAAGTCACGTGAGTAAAAAAATCGCAAAAGTAGTGAAGATGGAACTCCCTGGTGGCGATGCCAAACCAGGACCAAAACTTGCTTCTGCCGGTGTTGTTATGCCAAAGTTTTGTACCGACTTTAATGCAAAAACTGCCGATAGACGTGGAGAGATTGTTCCAGTTATTATCACTGCCTATGAAGACAAGACATTTAGTTTTGTCATCAAAACCTCACCTGTTGCAGGTTTAATCTTAAAAGCAGCAGGTGTCAGTAAAGGTTCTGGCAATTCTAAAAACATCGTTGGACATATTTCCAAGGAAGATTTAAGAAAGATTGCCGAATACAAATTACCTGATTTAAATTGCCATGATGTTGAATCTGCAATGAAAATTGTTGCTGGTTCATGCCGTAACATGGGAATTAAAGTGGATGACTAAGGAGGTATTAAATCATGCATAGAAGTAAAAAATATCGTGAAGTAGACCAATTAGTGGACCACAGCAAACTTTATACCTTAGAAGAAGCCTGTGAACTTGTTAAAAAAACTTCTGTAACAAAATTTGATGCTTCAGTCGGTGTTTCATTAAAGCTCAATGTTGATATGAAACAAGCTGATCAACAAGTTCGTGGTACATTGATTCTTCCAAATGGTAATGGTAAGACCAAACGTGTCTTAGCAATTACTAACAAAGTTGAAGAAGCTACACAAGCTGGTGCTGACTTTGTTGGTGGTAAAGAAATGTTAGAAAAAATTCAAAAAGAAAATTGGTTTGACTATGATGTCATCGTGGCAACACCTGACATGATGGGTGAATTAGGCCGTATGGGTCGTTTACTTGGTCCAAAAGGTTTAATGCCAAATCCAAAAACAGGTACAGTTTCTAACGATATTGCAAAAGCTATCAGCGAAATTAAAGCTGGTAAAGTTGAATACCGTTGTGACCGTGATGGTAATATGCACATTGCTTTTGCAAAAGTATCATTTGACGTCAATAAGATGGTGGAAAATTTAAAGACTATTGTTACCACTATCGTTAGAGTGCGTCCAAGTGCGGTCAAAGGTGTATATATCACCAATGCTGTTATTCATACGACCATGGGACCTAGCATTAAAATTACTTTTGATGGAAGATAATTCCATCTTGGTCGGCTAATTAGATTTCAATATACCTAAGACAGTAACGGCTTTGCTTAATAATGTTACCGAGGTGGAATATAGATTTAGTTATTTCTCCTTAACGTATATTGAACCTCAAAAATTTTTAAAGAAGGAGGTAAAACGATGAATCAAATAACTTTGGATGCAAAAAAAGCAGTAGTGGATTCTATTGTTGGAAAGTTAAACAATGCTAAAACGACTGTCGTTTGTGAATATCGCGGTTTGACTGTCAATCAATTAGAAGATTTGCGTAATAAGTTACGTGAAACAAATTCCACATTTTGCGTTTATAAGAATTCAATGGTTGTTCGTGCTTTAAAAGAAGTAGGACAAGAACAATTATCTGATATTCTTACTGGCCCAAACGCAATCATTTTCTCAGAAGATGTTATTGCTGGGGCTAAAGTCGCTGCAAAATTTGCAAGAAGAAATGATAATCTCGTTTTAAAAGGCGGTTTGGTTGAAGGCCGCGTTGTTGATGCGAAAGGCATCAAAGAAATAGCAAGTCTACCAGGTAGAGAAGGCTTGATTTCAATGTTACTATCGTGCTTACAAGCACCAGTTCGCTCATTTGCTTGCGCTGTTAAAGCAGTAGCGGATAAAAACTAGCCAAAAGGAGGATATATAAATGGCAAAATTAACAATTGAAGAAATTGTCGCTTCATTAGAAGAAATGACAGTATTAGAATTAAACGATTTAGTTAAAGCAGTTGAAGAAAAATTTGGTGTTACCGCTGCTGCACCTGTTGCAGTTGCTGCCGCTCCAGCTGAAGAAGAAGTTGCAAAAGGACCAAGTGAAGTTTCCTTAATTTTAAAAGCTGTTGGTGCTAGCAAAGTTCAAGTTATTAAAGCTGTTCAAGCTATCACAGGTCTTGGCTTAATGGATGCCAAAAAACTTGTTGATGCTGCTCCAAGCCCAATTAAAGAACACATTTCACCAGTTGAAGCTGAAGAACATAAAAAAGCTTTAGTAGCTGCTGGTGCTGAAGTCGAAATTAAATAGTTAATCAAAAAATATGTCTCAATATTTTGATAACGATGATAAAGTTAAAACTTTTCAAAGAGAAATTAAATTCGAAATTTTGGGGCAGCAATTAACATTTATAACCGATAACGGCGTATTTAGTAAAAAGCATATTGACGAAGGGACGAAGTTGCTTTTACAAGCACTCGTTCCTCTTCGTCTATCTAATGACATATTAGATTTAGGATGCGGATATGGTGTTATTGGAATAACGATTGCCTATTTTAATAAGGATTGTCGTGTAGTTCTTGCCGATGTTAATAAAAGAGCAGTGGAACTAGCAAAATTAAATGTTAATAATCATCACCTTCATGCGCGTTGCACGTGTTTAATATCTAATATATATGAAAACATTACTGGCGAATTTGATAATATTATCATTAATCCGCCGATACGTGCTGGGAAGGATGTTACCTATTCAATGTATTTAGGTGCTTATGAGCATCTTAAGAAAAATGGGTGTTTGTTTATCGTAATTCGTAAAGCTCAAGGCGCACCAAGTGCTTTTAAATATTTAGAAAGCCTATTTAAGAGTGTTTGTGTGATTGCTAAGGGCAAAGGTTACTGGATAATAAAAGCTTTAAAAATATAAAGGAGCCCGCTGATGTCAAAACAAAACAATATTAGAGATATCAATTCATTGGCCAAATTAAATAACGGCCGTGTTAATTATTCAAAAATTTCTGGTAGTCTTCCTTTACCTAATCTTGTTGAAATTCAAACCAAGTCTTATGAAGAATTTAAACAAAAAGGATTAGATGAAGTATTTAAAGAAATATTTCCTATTACTAACTACACTAATACATTAGAAATTAGTTATGTTAATGTTGAACTTGGAGAACCAAAGCATTCCTTTTTAGATTGCAAAGCTCGCGATTTGAATTATTGTGTTCCGATGCATGTTTCTTTACGCTTGCACCGTAAACAAAGCGGTTTAATTCAAGAATCTAAAATATATATGGGCGAGTTACCATTAATGACCAATTCTGGTACATTTATCATTAATGGTGCGGAAAGAGTAATTGTTTCGCAATTAGTTCGTTCTCCTGGTGCATATATGTCAAAAACCCGTGATGAAAAATCCGGTAAATTTATTTATGAAGCTGATTTGATTCCAGGTCGTGGAACTTGGTTAGAATTTGAAAGCGATCAAAAAGATATTTTAAATGTTCGTATTGATCGTCAACGCAAAATGAATGCTGGAACTTTCTTAAAAGCCATCGGTTTAGAAAAAGATGAAACTATTTTCTCATTGTTTGGCAAAAGAAAGAACTTAGTAGAGACATTAAAAAAGAATGTCGATATTACTGAAGATCCACAACTTAAAAAATTAAATTATTCCATTAGCGAATGTGCATTAGTGGATATTTTTAGAAAATTAAAACCTGGTGAACCAGTTACAAAAGAAAGTATTGTTAATTTTTTAGTACAAAAATTCTTTGATGATAAGCGCTACGACTTAGGCCGTGCTGGACGTTATAAATTTAATATTAAATTAGGTGTTTATAATCGTTTAGTCAACGCTATCTTAGCGGAAAACCTCATTTCTAGTGATGGTGAAGTCGTTTACAAAAAAGGTGATCGATTAACTGAAAGTGATGTCGATCATTTGCGCGATATTGAATTTTTTGAAAAAGGTGCACACACCAAGACAATTAAAGTTAATCAAAACCTTGATACTCATTCAACAGTAAACATTGTTAAAGTTTACACTGATGATAGCAAAGATACTGTTGCAAATATTATTGGTACAGATTTAAACGAAACACTTTCACGCGTTACTATTTCTGATATGATTGCTACCTTCTCATATTTTATGAATATTCAAGATGGTATTGGCACATTTGATGATATCGATCATTTAGGAAATAGACGTGTTAGATGCGTTGGTGAATTGATTCAAAATCAATTTAGAGTTGGCCTTTCTAAAATGGCCAAATCTGTTCAACAAAAAATGTCTACTACGAATGTTGAAGAAGCAACTTTAAAAAAGTTAATCAATATTCGTCCCTTAACCTCTTCAATTAGAGAATTCTTTGCTCAAAGTCAACTTTCTCAATTTATGGATCAAGTTAATCCTTTAGCAGAGTTAACAAATAAAAGACGTCTATCTGCATTAGGTCCTGGTGGTTTAACTAGAGATCGTGCATCAAGTGAGGTTCGTGACGTTCACTTCTCACATTATGGACGTATTTGCCCAATTGAGACTCCAGAAGGTCAAAACATTGGTTTAATTAATAACTTAGCAACTTACGCTAAAGTTAATCCTTATGGATTTATTGAAACACCATATCGTCGTGTTGAACATCGCGATGGTAAGGCTTTCGTATTAGATGGTGTTGAAAATACTGATTATTTAGATGCAATGAGTGAATTTGAATTAGTTATTGCTGAAGCAAATATTAATTTGTCTAGCGATGGCGAAATTCTTGATGATGAAGTTATTGCTCGTTATAGAGGAGAAAACATTGTTGCAAATAAAAATGATGTCGACTATGTTGACGTTTCTCCAAAACAAATTGTTTCTATTGCAGCAGCGTGTATTCCTTTCTTAGAAAATGATGATACTACACGTGCATTGATGGGTGCAAACATGCAACGTCAAGCCCTTCCATTGTTAAGACCACACGCTCCATTTGTTGGAACTGGTATGGAAAATCAAATTGCACATGACTCCGGTTTAGCGGTTATTGCTAGCAATGATGGAGAAGTAGTGTATAACGATTCTTGTTCGATCAAAGTCAAAGAAGGGGACAAAGTTCGTACATATCAACTACAAAAATTTGAACCATCAAACCAAGGAACATGTATTAATCAACACTCGATTGTCAAATTAGGTGATAAAGTTAAAAAAGGACAAATTATTGCTGATGGACCAGCAATGCAAAATGGCGATTTAGCGTTAGGGCAAAACGTCACCATTGCCTTTATGACATGGAATGGATATAACTACGAAGATGCGGTTATTATGTCTGAAAGACTCGTTAAAGATGATACATATACTTCAATACATATTGAAGAACATCAAATTGAGTGTCGTGAAACAAAATTAGGCGATGAAGAAATTACTCGCGACATTCCTAACGTTGGAGAAGATGCTAAAGCTTATTTAGATGAAAGAGGAATAATTATTCCAGGTGCGGAAGTTAAAGAAGGAGATATCCTTGTTGGTAAAGTTACACCAAAAGGACAAACCGAGCCAACACCAGAAGAAAAATTATTGATGGCTATTTTCTCTGACAAAACAAAAGAAGGAAAAGATGCTTCTTTACGTGTTCCACATGGTGGAAGCGGTATTGTTTTGGATGTCAAAGTTTTCAAACGTAGTGAAGGAGCAGAATTAGCACCTGGTGTTAATGAAGTTGTAAGAGTTTATATCGTTCAAAAACGTAAAATTTCTGAAGGTGATAAGATGTCAGGAAGACATGGTAATAAAGGTGTTATTTCTCGTATCTTGCCTGAAGAAGATATGCCATTTTTACCTGATGGCACACCAATCGATATTATGTTGAATCCTCTTGGTGTTCCTTCTCGTATGAATATTGGACAAATTTTAGAAGTCCATTTAGGTATGGCCTTAAAGAAATTAGGCTATAAAATTGCAACACCAGTTTTTGATGGTATTACAAATGAAGAAATATTTGATTTGATGAATAAAGCCAAAATGGATCCAGATGGTAAGACAGTCTTATATGATGGCCGTACAGGTGAACGTTTTGATGAAAGAATCACTGTCGGTGTCATGTATATGATTAAACTTGTCCACATGGTCGATGATAAGTTGCACGCTCGCGCGACAGGTCCATATTCACTAGTCACACAGCAACCATTAGGAGGTAAAGCTCAAAATGGTGGACAAAGATTTGGTGAAATGGAAGTTTGGGCTTTGGAAGCTTATGGTGCTGCTCACATTTTACAAGAAATTTTAACAATTAAATCTGATGATCGCGTTGGAAGAAGAAAAACTTATGAAGCGATTATTCGTGGTAGACAAATACCAAAACCAGGCATTCCAGAAGCCTTTAAGGTTTTAGTTAAAGAATTGCAAGCCTTATCTTTAGATGTACGTTTGCTAGATGGTGAAGGTTATAACATCGATATGGATGAACTTGCAAAAGATGCTGAAAAAGAAGAAAGAAAATCAGATGCATATTTAAGACAAACTACTGACCAAACTGAAGTAGATGTTGAAGATTCATCGTTTACTCTTGATTCTTCAAATAATTAAAGGAGGGAAAATAAGATATGTTTGATGTCAAAAAATTAAGCGCGATTAAAATTGGCTTAGCCTCTCCAGAAGCAATTCGTAGTTGGTCACATGGTGAAGTCACTAGACCAGAAACTATTAATTATCGTAGCCAAAAACCAGAAATGGCAGGATTGTACTGCGAAAAGATTTTTGGTCCTAGCAAAGATTATGAATGCCACTGCGGAAAATACAAAAAAATTCGTTATGCCGGTATTGTATGTGAAAAATGTGGTGTAGAAGTTACCACTAAAGAAGTTAGACGTGAAAGAATGGGCCACATCGAATTAGCGTCTCCATGTACTCATATTTGGTATTTAAAAGGTATTCCTTCTCGTATTGGATTAATTTTAGATGTTTCGCCAAAACATCTTGAAGAAGTTGTTTATTTTGCGGCACATATTGTTTTAGAACCAGGTATGTCTAGCAAATTATCTGTTGGTGAATTCATCGATGAAAAAAATGGACGTGAAGTCTTTATTCCTGTTTTAAAAGAAATTTTAGAAAATGATGAATGGGGATTAAAAGGTAAAAACGAAAGTTATGATTATCAAAGATGTGTTGAATTAATTGATCGTTTGAGCAATCGTAATGAAGTGTTTGATTTTGAAACTACTTCTAAATTTGTTGCCAATCACACAATTGATCCAAAAACAGGCAATGGTGCGGTTTTTAGTGAAGGTGCAGAAGCAATTAAAAAATTATTGCAAGCTGTCGATTTAAATAAAGAAAGTGAATCGATCAAAGCTCGTTTAAAAGACGCAACCGAACAAAATAGAGCAAAATTAATTAAACGTTTAGAAGTTATTGAAGATTTTAGAAAGTCTAATAATAAACCTGAATGGATGATATTAGATGTTATTCCTGTCATTCCACCAGATTTAAGACCAATGCTTCAATTAGATGGCGGACGTTTTGCCACTTCTGATTTAAATGACTTATATAGAAGAGTTATTTCGAGAAATAATCGTTTGAAAAAACTTATTGATATGAGTGCTCCTCAAGTTATTTTGATGAACGAAAAACGTATGTTACAAGAAGCAGTGGATGCTTTAATTGATAACGGCCGTCGCAATAAACCAGTTCAAGGAACAGGTGGTAGACCATTAAAATCTTTATCATCGACATTAAAAGGAAAACAAGGTCGTTTTAGACAAAACCTTTTAGGTAAGCGTGTCGATTATTCTGGACGTAGTGTTATCGCGGTTGGACCATCATTAAAAATGTATCAATGTGGTTTACCAAGAGAAATGGCTATTCAATTATTAAGACCATTTATTGCTTGTGAATTATTAAAAAGAGGGTACGCTACCGCTCATAAACAAGCTGATCGCATTATCGATCGTTATGATGACGTTGTCTTTGATATTATCGAAGAAATTATTTCCTTCCACCCAGTATTGTTAAACAGAGCACCTACTCTTCACAGATTAGGTATTCAAGCTTTCCAACCAATACTTGTTGATGGACGTGCAATTCGTTTGCATCCATTAGTGTGTACAGGATTTAATGCTGACTTCGATGGTGACCAAATGGCGGTTCACGTCCCACTTTCTAAAGCTGCTCAAGAAGAAGCTTTAGATTTAATGTTAGCAAGTAATAATATATTAGGTCCAAAAGATGGAAAACCAATTGTTACTCCATCTCAAGACATGGTTTTAGGTAATTATTATTTAACATTAGAAGAAACAAAAGAAGATTTCTTAAAAACTGCAGAAATTTTAAGAAGTCACAATGATATTGAAGAAGCTGAAAAATATGAATTATACGCTGCTAGTGAAGGCAAACTATTTAAAACAGTTAACGATGTTATTAAAGCGTACAATTTAAAACAAATTCATTTGCACAATCGTATTGCAATTGTTGGTTCAGCTTTATTAAAAGAAGATTTTGATGACTATATGAATTCATCATATCTTTTAACAAGTGTTGGTAAAGTTATTTTCAATTTAATTTTCCCAGCCGATTTCCCATATTTAAATTTGGTTAACGATGCTAATTTGCATGGTGATAAAGAATATATGAAAAAATTCTTTGTCCCACGTGGCAGCAATGTTAAAGAAGAAATCAAAAAGATGCCTATTCATAAACCATTTAAAAAGAAAGATTTAGGCACGATTATTAATGAAATCTTTATTAGATATGGAACAACAAAGACAAGTGCAGTCTTGGATAAATTAAAAGACCAAGGATTTACTTACGCAACCTACGCCGGTATTACTGTTTCTTTAGCGGATATCTCTATCGTTGAAGGAAAAGAAGAAATGATTGCTAAGGGTGATGAAAAAGTCCGTCAAATCAATGAATTATTTGAAAATGGTTTATTAACTGATTCTGAAAGACATAAACATGTTGTCGATGTTTGGAATAATGTCTTAGATCAAGTTAAACAAAAATTAACTAAACAATTTGAAGAAGATGATAAAAATCCATTATTCATGATGTCCGATAGTGGTGCTCGTGGTAACATTTCTAACTTCGTCCAACTAGCAGGTATGAGAGGTCTTATGGGTAATACATCAGGTGAAACTATCGAATTACCTGTTAAATCTTGTTTCCGTGAAGGTATGTCTGTGGCAGAATTCTTTATTGCGACACATGGTGCACGTAAAGGTGGTGCTGATACTGCATTAAAAACCGCTGACTCAGGATATTTAACAAGACGTTTAGTTGACGTTAGCCATGATGTTATCGTTAGAGAAGAAGATTGTCATACCGATCATGGATTTGAAGTTAGCGAAATTATCGATTCAGCTAGAAACGCTGTTATTGTCAAATTATATGATCGTCTTGTTGGTCGTTATGCCTTAAATGATATTGTCAATCCTCAAACTGGAGAAGTTATTGTTAAAGGCAATACAATGATTGATGAAGAACACGCTCAACAAATTATTGATGCTGGCATTACTCATGTAAAGATTCGTTCGTTATTTGGTTGCGAAACCAAAAATGGTGTTTGTGCACACTGCTATGGACGTAACTTAGCAACTGGTGATGAAGTTAAAGTCGGTGAAGCTGTCGGTGTTATGGCTGCTCAATCCATCGGTGAACCTGGTACTCAATTAACAATGAGAACCTTCCATACTGGTGGTGTTGCCGGTAGCGATATTACTCAAGGTTTACCACGTGTCCAAGAATTGTTTGAAGCACGCAATCCTAAAGGCGAAGCCACAATTAGTGAAATTTCTGGCACCGTTAAAGAAATTAGCGAAGAAAATGGTCGCTATAAAGTCGTTGTTGAAAACGAATTAGAATCAAAAGAATATATCACTAATTATGGTGCTAGATTAAGAGTTAAAAAAGGCGATTCAATTAAAAATGGTGGAAAGATTACCGAAGGTGCTATTTCTCCAAAGAAATTAATTGAAGTAAGCGATATTACTACTGTTGAAAAATATATCTTAAAAGAAGTTCAAAAAGTTTATTCTTTACAAGGTATTTCAATTTCAGATAAACACATCGAAGTAATTATCCGTCAAATGTTAAGTAAAGGACACGTTATTGATTCAGGCGATACAAATTTATTAAGTGGTGTCAACATTGATATAACTTCTATTACTGAAGCTAATCGTCGTGCTTTATTAGAAGGAAAACGCCCAGCTGTATTTTATCCAACTATATTTGGTATTAGAAAAATTGCTCTTGAAAGTGGTTCATTCCTTTCAGCAGCATCATTCCAAGAAACTACTCGTGTTTTAACTGATGCAGCAATTAAAGGAAAAGTAGACCATTTGCATGGCTTAAAAGAAAATGTAATTACTGGAAAACTTATTCCTGCTGGAAGAGGTTTATTAAGTGAAGAACAAGAAGACACAATCTTAAAAGATTTCAGTGTTGATAAAGCCATGGCAAAAGTTAAAGATCAATATATTGAAGCACATGACCGTGCTATTCAAGAAATGGATAATAAACTAGCTAAGAAAAAACAAGAACAAGAAGAAAGCAGTTTATAATTCCTGATCAAAAATAACAATTTAAAAAAGCTGTTCATTTTAAAACAATCACGTGAACAGCTTTTTATTTTAACAAATTCAAAAAATATCTATGTTTTGTAAAAAAAGACAAAAAAAGTTTAGATTTGCATAAAATTAAGTATTTTTTCATGGATTTTAATTTTCCATATATTTATTAAAAAATTACTTTTGTTGACAAATATTTTAAAATGCATTACACTTTTTGCATTAATTACATCTTCAATAAATTGAAGAATAATTAATTGAAAAGGAGGCAATAAATATGAAAACTAAAAGTTTAAGTTTATTTGGATTATTTGCAGTTGCAGCGTTAGCCTTAACAGCTTGTGATCCCACTCCTGGTGTTTCATCCACTAGTGAAGAAACTTGGGATAATTATTTTATATTAAACGGCAGTGACGCTAATCAAGATTTTAATGAATTAAGAACTGCATATGTCTACGACACTGAAGCCAATCAATCTGGTGATGTCAGAGTGTTAGTGGTGCCAGTTGAATTTTCTAATTTCAAAGCTGATGATTTACCATTAGGAAGAGAAGGTACAAAAGACGCTATTGAAACAGTTTTATTCGGTGACGATTCTTCAAAAGATGATCAAGTTATGTGGGAAACGTTAACATCATTTTATGAAAAATCTAGTTATGGCAAATGTAAAATTACTGGTGAAGTCATGGATTGGTGGACTTTAGACATGAATACTTTAGAATTTGCTAATAACTATGGAGTGCAAAACTTAGTAAACGCTGTTAATGATTATTATCGTACTGGTGAAGGAAGCAAAATTATTGATGTCAATGATTTTGACGCTAACGATGATGGTTATATCGATTTAACATTCTTTGTCTATTCTTGTCCTGAAAGAACAAATGGTAATGAAGATGTTTTCTGGGCATACACTACTCAACGTTCTAATTTTAACCCTGATTTAAGTGTTGCAAATATTTCACGTTATATTTGGGCTTCATATAATTTCATGTATGAAGGTGGATATTATGACGATAATGATAATTTCCATTCTTGGACAAATGCTCAAAAAACAAGCGGAGAAGCAACTTTAGATGGCCATACTTATATTCATGAAACCGGCCATGGTTTAGGTTTAGCGGACTATTATTCATACGATTATAATGGCGACGCACCTATGGGTGGTGCTGACATGATGGATAATAACGTTGGTGATAACAACGCTTATTCTAAAACTTTGATGGGTTGGATTGATCCAATGGTAGTTACTGGAAATACTCGTATTACTTTAAGAAGTTTTGAATTATATGGTGACGCTATTATCGTTCCAATTCGTGCAGTTCAAGAAAACGATTATGAAGAAGCTGTTAGATTAGCAGGGGATAATGCTGCTGATGTTAAATTTGGTGAAGATTTTACAATCTTAAGTGAATACTTAATTATTCAATTTGATACACCTGATGGTTTAGCTTACGCTGATGGCTTGCACAAGTATAGAAATGCTTATCCATTGTTTTATAACACCAATGGTGTAAGAATTATTCATTCTGATTCCCGTATCGGTGTTTTCAGTCTTCAAGATGGTTCATTTGCTCAATATGTTGAATCTCCACATTTAAATGCTTCAGCATCTGAATCTTATTACACTGATTTTGCTCATGATAATACCAAAACAAGAACCGTTAATAACAACAGATTATTGCAATTAATTACCCCTCTTAATGGTGGTACCGCTAATTTGGATATCGTTCATAATGAAGCCTTATGGCAAGAAGGACAATCTCTTGTTAATTGGCAAATGAACACTAATGTTGAGGGTTCTTTAACAAATGAACGCTATACATTAGGCTATGATATTTCAATTGTTGAAATTGATGATGAAAATAAAACTTGCACAATTGAAATAACCGTTCATGAAGACGCAACAACTCCTGCAGCTTAATTAAATAGATGGTATAACAAATAAAGGTGTAACGAAAGTTATGCCTTTTTTCTTATAAATTGATAAAATATTTATTGATATGAAACTTAAAAATATTTTTGTTTTATTTATGTTATTAGTTACTTTATCCGCTTGTAATTACGTCGATATAAGTTTCATACCATTTACAAACTTTATCGAGCCAAGTCAAACAAAGCATACTTATCAAAGTGTTGAACTTTTAAGTGACTATCCAGATCCAACTTCTAAAAAAAATGAAATTGAGAATTTGTCTGATTTAGTTGCGTCCACTAATAACGGAAGAACATATAAAACAGTCCAGACAACTGGTGATATAAACATTTTAGTTATTCCAATAAGTTTTCAAGATTCAAATAAAACCAATTTAGATGATAAAAAGATTTTAATTGAAAATGCTTTTTTTGGTGATACGAGCAAAAATGTAAACGAATCACTCACCTCTTTTTATAATAAATCAAGTTATGGACATTTAAAAATACAAGGAAAAGTAAGCGATTTTTTTCATACAGATATTTTTGCTAATTCTTTACTTTCTGAGTATGGTTCTAATTTAAATGCTTCTCGTATGGTTTTGGATTTAGCTATTAATTGGTATAAAGAAACTTATGATGATATTGAAACTTTTGATAATGATAAGGATGGATATATTGATTGTGTTTATTTAATTTATGATTACAAATTAGGCAATAACAATTCATTATTTTGGGGGTATACTGATCGAATTGATCCTTTTGAAAAAGTAAATAATGTCATTATTAATGATGAAGAGCCTTATGCTTCAACATATATTTGGGCTTCTTATGATTTTATTAAACCTGCTAGTAATAACTTAGTGGATAGTCATGTTATTATTCATGAATTTGGTCATGCTTTAGGATTGGATGATTTTTACAATAACACGGATTATCAGCCTCTTGGCTTTAGCGATATGATGGATTGTAATTTGGGCGACCACAACGCATATTCTAAAATGGCATTTAATTGGACAACACCAATTGTAATTAAAGAAAGTGCCACAATCGAGTTACAACTATTTCAAGACACTGGTCAATGTATACTTATTCCAACTTCTTCTGGTTATAATAATTCAATATTTGATGAATTTTTACTTTTAGAATTTTATTCTCCAACTGGAATAAATTATAAGGATACTTTATTAGATTACGAATATTATGATAGTAATAATAATTTCAACAAAGTTTCTTTATTTTCTCAATATGGAATTAAGTTATATCATGTTGACGCTAGGGCAGCGTATGTTAGAAACAAAGGTCTTGGAAATATTATAACTATTCTAGGTGATTCAAATTCGAAAAATAAAATGGATGAATATAAAAAACAATGTGAAGACAATGGAGAATATTTTACTTATTGCTTAGATTTTGCTTTTTCTAATAGCAATATTAATCATCCATTTATTTCGCTTATAGAAGCAGGTGGTAAAAACACTTTTAAAGAAGGAAATAAAATAACTAATGCAACTTTATTTCAAAAAGGTGATAGTTTTGGTTATAATACATATTCAGGTTTTAAGTTTTATAATGGAGATGATTTAACATATAAATTTTCTATTGTTGATATGACTAGCAAAGTCGCAACAATAAAATTTGAAAAAATTTAAAAAAATATTGCAATCATTTTTTACCTTATATATATTATAAGAGCGCCTAAAATCTTAGGCTTTGTGACCGAAAGGTTATTTTTTAAAGGGCAAAATGATACGCCCGGATACGTTGCAGTTAAATTGAAAGGAGAAAAATATGCCAACAATTAATCAGTTAGTTCGTCAAGGCAGAACCCAATCAGTCAAGAAATCCAAATCGCCTGCACTTGGTAAAAGATGGAATACTTTGAAAAGTAAATCCACTAACCAAAACGCTTCACAAAAACGTGGAGTTTGCACTCGTGTTGGAACAATGACGCCAAAAAAACCAAACTCTGCTTTGCGTAAATACGCTCGTGTTCGTTTGTCTAATGGATATGAAGTTACCGCTTATATTGGTGGAGAAGGACACAACTTACAAGAGCACTCAACTGTTATGATTCGTGGAGGACGTGTTAAAGATTTACCTGGTGTTCGTTATCACATTATTCGTGGAACATTAGATTGTGCAGGTATTGAAGCACGCCGTCAAGGTCGTAGCCAATATGGAACTAAAAAACCAAAAGGCAATGACTAATTAATATTCAAACAAAAATTAAATTATTAAGGAGGAAATAAATATGCCACGTAAGGGAGGTGTGGTAAGAAGAGATGTCTTACCAGATCCAATTTATAGTTCAAAATTGGTTACACGTTTGATCAATAAAATTATGCTAGATGGTAAAAAAGGCACTGCTGAAAAAATTTTATATAGTGCTTTTAATAAAGTCGAAGCAAAAACTGGCAAACCAGCAATGGATGTATTCGCCACTGCTATGAATAACATTATGCCAGAAGTCGAATTAAAATTACGTCGTATTGGTGCTGGTAACTATCAAGTACCAATTGAAGTTAATCCAGATCGTAAAGTAACATTAGGTCTTAGATGGCTTGTTAATTATTCACGCTTAAGAGGTGAAAAATCAATGGAAGATCGTCTCGCTGGTGAAATAATTGATGCCGCTAACGGTACAGGAGCTTCTGTTAAGAAGAAAGAAGATACTCATCGTATGGCTGAAGCTAATAAAGCCTATGCACATTATCGTTGGTAATAGGTGGATGCTATGGCACGTGAATACGATTTAGCACACACAAGAAATATTGGCATCATGGCACACATTGATGCTGGTAAAACAACTTGTACAGAAAGAATTTTGTTCTTTACTCATAAAATTCATAAAATTGGTGAAACCCATGAGGGAAGTGCCACTATGGACTGGATGGTACAAGAACAGGAAAGAGGTATTACTATTACTAGTGCAGCAACAACTGCATTTTGGAAAGGTAATCGTATTAATATTATCGATACTCCTGGGCACGTCGACTTTACTGTTGAAGTCGAAAGATCACTTCGCGTCTTAGATGGTGCTGTTACTGTCTTAGATGGCAAAAATGGTGTTGAGCCACAAACTGAAACTGTTTGGAGACAAGGAAGCAAATATGGTGTTCCAAGAATTGTCTTCGTTAACAAATTAGATGCAATTGGTGCTGATTTTGAAATGAGCGTCAATTCTTTGCATGAACGTTTAGCCGCGAATGCAGTTGCTGTTCAATATCCTATCGGCATTGAATCAACACTTAAAGGTTGTATCGATTTAGTGGAAATGAAGGGATGGGAATATGATAAAGATGTCAATGAACCACCTCATGAAGTTCCAATTCCAGCTGAATATGTTGATAAAGCTAATGAACTACATCAAAAATTATTAGAAGCGATTGCGGCTTTTGATGATGATATTATGATGAAAGTGTTAGAAGGCGAAACACTTACTGTTGAAGAAATTAAATCAACAATAAGAAAAGCTGTTTTAACAGGTGAGTTCTTCCCAGTTTTCTGCGGTTCAGCATACAAAAATAAAAATATTCAATTATTGTTAGATGGTATTATCGATTATTTACCATCACCATTAGATATTCCACCCGCTAAAGGGGAAGATAAAAATGGTGGAGAAGTTTTATGCACCGCTGATGATGATGCACCTTTAGCGTCATTAGCATTTAAGATTGCTACTGATCCATTTATTGGTCGTTTAGCGTATGTCCGCGTTTATTCTGGAGTTTTGAAAAGCGGCTCATATGTTTATAATTCCAGCAAAGGTGTCAAAGAAAGAATTGGTCGTGTTGTCTTAATGCATGCTAATCATAGAGAAGAAGTTGATGCTTTACACGCTGGTGATATTGGCGCGGTTGTTGGTTTAAAAAATACAATAACTGGTGACACATTGTGTGACCCTGAGCATCTTGTTATTCTTGAGAAGATGGAGTTTCCAGAGCCAGTTATAGAAGAAGCAGTTGAACCAAAAACAAAAGCTGACCAAGAAAAAATGACAATTGCTTTATTAAAACTTGCAGAAGAAGACCCAACATTTAAAGTTCACACTAATAATGAAACTGGTCAAACAATTATTGCTGGTGTCGGTGAATTGCATTTGGATGTTTTAGTTGATCGTTTAAGAAGAGAATTTAATGTCCAAGTTAATGTTGGTGCCCCTCAAGTTGGATATCGTGAAACAATTAAATCCACTGCTGAATGTGAAGGAAAATATATTAGACAAAGTGGTGGTCGTGGTCAATATGGTCACGTTTGGATTAGATTTGAACCTAATCCAGGTAAAGGTTTTGAATTCGTAGACGCGATCGTTGGTGGTACTGTTCCAAAAGAATACATTAAACCGACAAAAGATGGTCTTGAAGATTCTTTAAATCGTGGTTTAATCGCTGGCTATCCAGTCATGGATATCAAAGCTACCCTTTTTGATGGTAGTTACCACGATGTCGACTCTAGTGAAGCTGCATTTAAAATTGCCGCTTCGATGGCTTTAAAAGAAGCAGCTAAAAAATGTAATCCTGTTTTATTAGAGCCAATCATGTCATTAGAAATTACTGTTCCAGAACAATATTATGGTGATGTCGTTGGAGATATTGCTAGAAGAAGAGGTACAGTAATGGGCGAAAACCAAAGAGGAAATGCAAAAATTATTGATGCCCAAGTCCCGCTCGCACAAATGTTTGGATACGTTACTGATTTGCGTTCAATGACACAAGGTAGAGGTAATTATACAATGCAATTTGACCACTATGGTGAATGCCCAAGATTCGTTGCTGATGAAATTATTAAAAAATCAGGAATGAACAATCGTTAATTAATACCTATTGGTATTGACTAAAAAAACAAATTTGCTATACTTATTTCGTTAGAGTTTTTTTGACGAAACTATTACTAAGGAGGAATCAAAATGGCAAAAGAAAAATTTGATAGATCCAAAGTTCACGTGAATATTGGTACTATCGGACACGTTGATCATGGCAAAACTACATTAACCGCCGCGATCACAAAAGTTCTCGCCAAACAAGGCGGAGCAAAAGAAATGGCTTATGATCAAATCGATAAAGCTCCTGAAGAAAAAGCTCGTGGTATCACGATTAATACAGCTCACATCGAATATCAAACAGCTAAACGTCACTATGCCCACGTTGACTGTCCAGGGCACGCTGACTATGTTAAAAATATGATTACTGGTGCAGCTCAAATGGATGGTGCTATCCTTGTTGTTGCTGCAACCGATGGCGTTATGCCACAAACAAGAGAACACATCTTACTTGCTCGTCAAGTCGGTGTTCCATACATCGTTGTGTTCTTAAACAAAACTGATTTAGTTGATGACCCAGAATTAATCGACTTAGTCGAAATGGACGTCCGTGATTTATTAAATAAATACGGATTCCCAGGTGATGAAGTTCCAGTCGTCAAAGGTTCTGCTCGTAAAGCATTAGATGGCGATCCAGAAGCCGAAAAAGCAATTCTTGAATTGATGGACGCTGTTGATAGCTATATCCCAGATCCTGTTCACGATTTAGACAAACCTTTCTTACTCGCTATCGAAGACGTTATGACTATTTCTGGTCGTGGTACTGTCGTTACTGGCCGTGTTGAAAGAGGTACTGCTAAATTAGGTGACGAAGTTGAAATCGTTGGTATTCGTCCAACAATCAAATCCGTTATTACTGGTCTTGAATCATTCCGTAAGATTCTTGATACAGCTGAAGCTGGCGATAACGTTGGTGTCTTGCTCCGTGGTATTAACCGTGATCAAGTCGAACGTGGTCAAGTTTTAGCAAAACCTGGTACTGTTACTCCTCACACCAAATTTAAAGCTAATGTCTATGTTTTAACAAAAGAAGAAGGTGGCCGTCATACAGCTTTCTTAAGCAATTATCGTCCACAATTCTATTTCAGAACAACTGACGTTACTGGTGTTATTACTTTACCAAGTGATGTTAAGATGGTTATGCCAGGCGATAACGTTGAATTAACCGTTGAATTAATTCACCCAATCGCTATTGAAAAAGGTACCAAATTCTCCATCCGTGAAGGTGGTAGAACCGTTGGTGCTGGTACCGTTAACGAAATTTTAAAATAAGTTAACGTCTTAATTAAAACCAATAAGACTGTTTAATCTAATGGGTTGAACAGTCTTTTTTTACATTAAAATAAAAATAATAAGAAAAATTTTTATTGTAACATTTATTTCATCTTCTTTTTTATTAGCGGATGTTGGTTTTGTTGTTGTTGGTTTGTTATATGTGTCTCGTATTATGTAGACAATGAATTTATATTACTAACTTTATGATGTTTTTAGTATAATATATGCGTGCTTTGTGCACGTATATATTTGTATTATGGATCCGATTTTATATGTAGTTATTGGCTTTGCGATTATTTTTTTAGGAACCACTTTAGGTAGTGCATTAGTTTTTATTTTTAAAAAAGATATTTCGCCACGCTTAAATACAATATTTCTTGGTTTTGCCGCAGGTGTAATGATAGCTGCTGCTATTTGGTCGTTAGTTGATCCAGCTTTAGAGCAAGGACATGAATTTTTTAAAAGTTTATTTCCAGAACGTGAAGAAGGTGATGGGTTAGTAACATTTTTAGGAGTTTTACCAACAGTAGGTGGCATTGTTTTAGGATGTTTATTTTTATTATTGCTCGATCATATCATTCCACACATTCATAAAACTGGTAACGAAGAAGGCATAAAAAGTAGATTGAATAAAGAAATCAAATTTTTTCTTGCTGTTACAATTCATAATATTCCAGAAGGCTTGACTGTTGGTTTTGCTTTTGGTGCAGCCTGGGCAAATGTCGCTTCTGGTGGAGCAGAAGTTTTAATGGCTCCATTAGCGGTTGCGATTGGAATGGCTATTCAAAATTTTCCAGAAGGGGCAACTGTTGCATTACCATTTTCAACTGAATTAAATTCTAAAACAAAAGGATTTTTATTAGGAAGTGCATCTGGTATTGTTGAGCCAATCGCGGCAATTATTGGTTTCTTTTTATCTTTTGCCTTGGTGGGAGCACAACCATGGTTTTTGGCTTTTGGTGCAGGTGCGATGATTTTTGTTGTTATTGAAGATATTATTCCTGACGCTATGTCATTTAAAAAACCGCATCTTGCTACTTGGTCAGCAGTTATTGGGTTTTTGATTATGATGGCGTTAGATGTTACACTAGGATAGTATATGAAATGAAAGAAAAAAAGAAAGAAGAAAAATATTTAGATATTGCTCCAATTACCAAGGGAAGAAGAATGTTAGTGTTTCTTGGAGATTTTTTTATTAATTTTATTGTTGCGATGTTTATATTTAATATTATCGCATTTCCTATTGGACAAGTTAGTTCTGGTTATGATGAAAAAATGGCTTTAATTGACAATGCTGAAAAAGATAGAAATCAAGTATTATACGATAATAAACTTTTATATTATGAATTAGACGAAGAAAAAAATTCTCTTCAATTAAATTTAAATTATACTTTTGATTTATATTTACGCTACTACGTGTTTGAAAATGATGAAGATGTTCAATATGAAGTCATTAAGAAATATTATGTTGAAATAGTAAAAGATGAATCTTTGTATTTGAATTTATATCGCGATGTTAACAAAAGTTATAACTTTTTTGATATAACAAATAACGATATTCATCTCAAGCAAGAATACAAAGATAGTTTGAAATTATATTTTGATGAAGATGATGTTTTAGGAGAAGAAGATTTACATAATTATGATACTTTTTTAAATAACGTTTTCTTGTTTTTGTATTCTGAAATGCTTTTAAATATTGAACAAAATAACACTATTCCGGAATATAACAACTATCAAACTGTTGTTAAAGAAGTTAACAATTATTATGATATTCTAATTGTTACGTGTTCTTATGTTACGTTTTTAATTAGCAGTGTTATCTTTTATTTAGTTATACCTATGATTAATAAAAGCGGAAAAACAATCACAATGCAAATAATGAAAATTGAAAGAGTGGCAATTAACAATTTATATTTTTTAAAACGAAAAGAAAGAATATTACAATTTGTTTTTGAATTAGTATTTAATTTAGCTTTCATCATGTTTTTGCCATCATTTGTAGTTAGTTTTAATTATTTATTTTCCGCAGGGACTCTTTTTATTGTATCTTTGATTTCCTTGATTTTAATAATTGCTTCTTTTGTATCTATTTTACTAACAGCGTATAATCGCAGTCTAATTGACTTTATTTCCCAAACTGTTTTAATATCAAGTGATGACTTTGATGAAATGGCAAGAATAAAAGGATATTTGCATGATTGAAAACAAAGACAACAAAACTTATATAACTTATCAATACGCAAGATTTTTTAAACGTGTGATGGCCAATCTAATTGACATTATTTTATTTTTGTTTTGTTTTGGAATTTTATTTGTTTCCACAAGAGCAATAGTTAATTCTACCGAGTATGGTAAAAATGTTAATGAAGAATTATATAATATTCGTTTAGAAAGCGGGTTATATGAACGTGTTGTTAGTCAGGACAATCGTTTGTTAGATATAGTTAGTTATATTAACGAATTTTATGGTTCCGCTAGTCAAAAAAAATCTAATGCGGTTGGATCGATTAACAAATTTTTAAATTATAGTCAAAAAGTGTGTGATGAAAAAACATATAATGAAATTTATGAAAGTTATTTAAATTATTTTCTTGATGACGAATTAGTGTATTTTGATGAAAAAACTAGTACAAGCACCCCTTATTTTAAAGAAGTAGATGCTGATGGTTTTGTAATTGAAAATGAAGATTGTCCCGCTAATTATTTAGAGTATTATGAAAATGCTTACGCACCATTTATTGATAATGTATTGCAAGGTTATTTAATTACCGCAATTCCTAATTATTATGAACTAAATAAATTTTCTGGCGATATGTTATTTTATGTTGAAATACCAGTTTCTTATTTGCTGTCAGGTATATTAATTTATTTTGTTCCAACATTAATTTTTAAAAGAGGAAGAAAAACTTTTGGAAAAGCTATCTATCGTATTGGTTTAGTGGATAAAAACTTTCTAAATCCATCATTTGGTAGAAGTTTTGCAAGGTTTAGCATATTTTATTTTGCTGAATTAATTCTTTCATTGTTTACATTTGGTATTCCATACATTATTTCATTTTCGTTAATGGCGTTTTCTAAAAAAAGACAAGGTTTTTGCGATTATATGCTAGGATTGTATGAAGTTGATACAACAAATCTAAAAATATTTTATGATCTCACTGATGCAAAAATTAATGCGATTGAAAAACCAACAAAAGATATCAAATTTAAAAATCGTGACTTAACATAAAAATAGTCTTCTGTCAACGCTAAAAAAACTCATTTTCAACATTGTTTGGAAAATAAAAAATGGTTTGCATATATACTTATTGTGATTTACAATTTAATTGCACAAATAATTAAATAATTATTGGAGGTTAATTGCCCATGAGCAATAAAAGGTTATTCCTAACGGCGTCTATTGTCGCGATTGGTTTAGGTGGTGTTGCTTTGTTAAGTGCGTCACTTTTACAACCTTCCTATAATTTTTCTCAAACAAAAAACATTAATAATGCAGCTAGTATTGATACGAAGAAAAACGCTGAAATAGTTATTGAAGATTTTGATTTTGAAAACGCTATTGGATTGTCGACAAGTGATTTAAGCATATCAATTACAAAATCATCTGTAACTCCTGAAACACAGTCTTATTCTGTAACATTTTCTTCATCGATTTTGGCTTACGCTAATAGAGATGGAAAAGTTTACGTTACAATAACTGATCCATCATTTAATCCTAATGAACAAGAAACAATTTCAGATCCAGATTTAAGACCTAGATATCCTGGAGCTGTTTATACTATTACGAATGTCAAAACAAATAATGGATTAGGTGAATCTGTTGTTATTCCTCGTACGATGGCAAGAGGTACACAATTTTACATCGATATAGATACAATTTATGAAAACGCTATTGATGAGAGCAACAAGGCAAATGTTAATTCTATTGTCATTCCAAATAATATTGAATATATTTCTGAAAACGCATTTACAGGATTAACCTTTCCTGACGTTAAAATTTATTGTGAAGCAGATGAAAAACCTGAAGGATGGGCCGATAATTGGACGGATTGTCAAAATATTGTTTGGGGCTATACTTTAACTGATGAACAAGAAAAAATAGCAACTTATAATGTGCAAAGCAATCGTACTTTTGGTAATGATAGAAATTTCATGCTTGGATATGAAGATGGTGATGGCAGATATTATCCTTTGATTATGAAATATGATTTATTGGATTTGTCCACTAATAGCGTAAGCGAAGAATATGCTGTTCTTCCAATAGATAGCGGAATTAGAAATTATGATGTCAATAGCCGTTATGAAGGTGTTGGAAGTTCTGTTGGTTCTTCAACTTATACAAAAACCATCGATATAGAAATGAGCGAGTCATATCAAATCAAAGATGACACTATCGTTTTTTATGGTATTTATGATGCTGAAAGAGAAGGACCAGGCAAACCATATTTTCCTGTTACTACTAATTCCTACTATGCAGGGGCTGGTGTAGGATATGCAATGCGAGAAAATATATCTGATTATATTACTTATGAATTTGATATGAGTTCTTCTTTCCAAGGCTTTACTTCCTTATCAATGAATGTTGATAGAGTCCCTGGCATTTATGAAAAAGTTAAAGAATCAACTTATGAAACCAATAAAGAAAATATCGCTAATGGATTAATGTCAATTAGATATCGTTTTGTTAACTTAAATTCAATGTATTATCAAATAACATATGAATACAATGGTGAACTTATTTCTGTTGATGTTCCAATCAATAGCGATATTCCAAGATACATTTTATCTTATGAAAAAGGTAATTATGTTTCATTCTTAATTGAAAATTCCACTGTTGGAGAAGGATTTAATGGATCTAATATTAAAGAATTTTCTCTTGTTGGATTAACTATTTCAATGGATTTATTCACAACAAGTGGAGCAATTGTTTCTAAATCATCAATATCAACAAGATTTGGTGTGATTCCAGTAATTAGAACCGGCACCATGGTTGTACCAGAAGCCAAATCCACCGATAGCGGTACTACAAATTATTATTTTGACAGCGTTAATTTCTACAATGGCGATTTAGTATTGATTCTAACTTGCGTTATATTTGCTATTGTATTTGCATTAGGTTCAGTCGGATTATTCTTATATATGAGACATAAATTTCGTAATGATGAATTTAGACGTGTCAAACCTAAAAAATTCATTAAATCCGCAATTACATTATTTGCAGGAATGTTAACAGTAATACTAGCTATAATCTTCATTTACTTTAGAAGCGTCCCATTTAACAATGCGATTGTTGTTTTCAATCCTGTTGACATCTATGTCATTGTATTTGCTATTGCTTCTGTGTTATTTATTGGCTATTACATTCGATATCTTTTAATAACTGTTAAGGCTGAAAGAGAACGAAGAAGAGTTATAAAATTAAAATTGGATGAATCATCAGATGATGATGGTACAAAATAAATAAGGAGTTAGATATGGAAATTAGAATTAAAGATTTAACTAAAATCTTCCCAGGTGATCCAAAGAAAAATATTCGTGACACAATCGCTGTCAAAGATTTAGACTTTGTTGTCCCTGATGGTAAATTGGTTGGATTATTAGGACCTTCTGGATGTGGCAAATCTACAACACTTTATATGATAAGCGGTTTGCAAAATCCAACATCTGGAGAAGTTTGGTTTGGTGATCAAGAAGTTACAAATCTATCTCCTGAAAAAAGAGGTATTGGTTTAGTTTTCCAAAACTATGCTTTATATCCTCACATGACAATTTATAAAAACATCGAATTCCCTTTGACTAATTTGAAAGTCGAAGTACCACTTGTTGACTTTTATAATTATGAATATGTAGTTGAACATGATTTAAACGAAAATGAAAAATTATATTTCTTACAAAAATCTATTAAATCATTGATGATGCGTGCGGGATTATCTTTTAATCAATATAGTGTTCAAATTGAAAAAAACAAAGAACATCCTAATCACATTATAATTCACATTTTGTTAAAGAAAGTGTCAGTGGAAGCTAAAAAATTAATAGAAGAAACCTTTCCACTTATTGTTAAAACACCTTTAAAGTTATTGCATGAAGAAAAAGCTAGTGAAACACTTTATGATAGTTCATTTAGAGCCACTGTTAATAATGTCAGCGATAATGCAATCACGTCATTAACATTTAAAGGTGATTTAACAAAGAAATTTGATGTTGGTAATATCGATGATTTAATTAACAAGACCAAAAATATTATAAAAACTAATAAATTTGCTCATATTGAAGGTGTCCTTATTACTAGAACACAATCAGGTGGTTATGAATTGATGGCAATGTTAAACAATCTCAATTTTGCAAGAATTGATGAATGTGTTAAAGCAATTTCATCTGTTTATAACTTTAACAGCGTCAATACTTTTATCACCGATATGAAAGATAAAAGTTTAGAAGTTGTTGTTAAAAACCATTTAAAACAAAACAATATTAGGTATTCTGATTTCAAATTATATTTTGATAAGAAAAACATCAAATTGTACTTTAAATTAGTGCGTGTAAGCAAAGAAGGGGCAAAAGATGTTTTAGATGAATTAGCAAGACAATTAAAGTTATCAGATATTGAGTTATCTTCAACGATTGCAATCGCTCATCGTAAATTAACAAAAGAAGAAAGAAGATCAATTGTTATGTCCACTGCTAAGTTAGTGCAGGTAGATGAATATTTACAAAGAAAACCTTCTCAATTATCTGGTGGTCAACAACAACGTGTCGCTATTGCTCGTGCTCTTGTTAAACGACCAAGAGTGTTATTATTAGATGAACCATTATCTAACTTAGATGCTCGTTTAAGATTACAAACTAGAGAAGAAATTCGTCGTATTCAAAAAGAAACTGGTATCACAACAGTTTTCGTCACTCACGACCAAGAAGAAGCAATGTCGATTTCTGATAAAATTGTCGTTATGAAACTTGGTGAAATGCAACAAATTGACGCTCCACAAAACGTCTATAATGATCCTGCTAACTTATTCGTTGCACAATTCTTAGGCACCCCTCCAATTAATGTCTTTAAAGGCGAAATTAAAGATAACAAAGTTGTTGTTGGTGATGATGTTGTTTACACATTAAAAGAAAAGGTTGCAGATAAGAAAGTTTATGTTGCAATACGTCCAGAAGGTTTTGCAATTGCTGATAAGAAAGATAAAGAAGTTTTACACGCTAAATTATCTATGATTCAAATTCTTGGACGCGATATTTCAATGGTGGCGACAAATCCACAATGTACAAAAGAGACATTTAAAATTATTATTTCAAGTGAAGATCGCACTGATGAAGAAAATCTATCCCTAAAAGTTAAACCAAATAAGATGTTTATATTTGACGCGGAAAGCGAAGAAAGAATCTATATCAAATAGTTTAGGTGAAGTTTATGTTTAAAATGAAGAAGAAAGAAGAAATGGTGGAAAACGTCAACGTTAACGCTGATGGAACAGCGGTTCTTTCTGATACAAGTTATAACGAAGAAGAAAACGTTGTTGTTAGACTTATTTCTCATCGTAAAAACAAAAAACCTTATCAAATTACTGGTATTGAAGATGTCAGTGCTAAAAACAATTGGAAAGCTTGGTTATATCTTGGGCCTGTTATAGTTTTAATCGCAGTATTTTTGATTTATCCTTTGATTAACACTATTTTTATCGCCTTTACTGAAAACTATCAATATGCATCAGGTCAATTTGATGGTTTTACATTGAATAACTTCGGTGTTATTTTAAATTTGACACCGACAGCGTTAGGAGTCCATGAGGAATATTTTACTAGATACGCTATTCCTAATACCTTTTTAATCGTTTTTGTAACCGTTCCTATTTCAACCTTATTAGCGTTAATTATTTCTGTAGCTTTAAATTCTATAAAATGGTTTCAAAAAGTACTACAAACAGTATTTTTCTTACCATATGTTACTAACGCTATCGCGGTTGGTATGGTTTTCAGCGTTATATTTGATGATCATGGTATTATCAATTACATTTTTAATACTGATATAACTTGGATTTATGGTGCTCAACCAATGACCGCTATGATTCCACTTTGTTTATACATCATCTGGTCTTCTATACCATTTAAAATTTTAGTTTTCTTAAGCGGTTTACAAGGAATTGATAAACAATATTATCAAGCTGCTCAAATCGATTCTTGTAGTCGTGGTAAAGTATTATGGAAAATTACTGTTCCATTATTATCACCTCAAATACTTTATATTCTTGTCACAAGCTTTATTGGTGCATTTAAAGAATATACTTCTGTTGTTGGTTTGTTTGATGGACCTGGTACAATGGGTGAAAATGGTGATCCAAATATGGAAACAATCGTTTTCTATATTTATGATAAACTTGCAAATCAAACTTCATTAGCAGCAGCAGCTGCCGTGTTCTTATTTGTTATCATCTTATTGTTTACATTATTACAATTCGCGGTTTCTAAATCGCGTGTCCATTATTAGGAAGGAGGCAGTTTATGGAAAAAAATAATTCGTCTAACAAAAAAGTAAATAAACCTATAAATAGTTCTCCTTATCCTATTTTTGCACCAAATGTTGATTCAATTGTAATTTCAATAGAAGAAGCTGGTCGCACAGTAGATTCAATCAAAAGACAAGAAAAAGTCACTCATATTATTTCAACGATATTAACTTACATATTTATTGTTGCACTTGCTCTTGTTGTTATTTTCCCATTTTATTGGATGATTATCACATCTTTGAAACAAAATAGCGAAATTACAAATGTCAATCAAACGTTTTTCCCAACAATAGTGATGTGGTCAAACTACGTTTATGTTTTCCAAGTATTCGATTTTGTCACATTTATGGGTAACACTATTGTTGTTGCGATATTCTCAACAATTGGTACATTATTGACGACCATTTTTGCGGCGTTTGCGTTTGCAAGATTAAAATTTAAAGGCCGTGAATCATTATTTTTAGTCTTCTTGATGACTATGATGATTCCTGGTGAAATGATGGTCATTTCCAACTATGTTACCGTTGCTTCTTTTGGTTGGATTGGTGAAGGCCAAACACTAATTGAAGCTTACGCTGCGATGATTGTTCCTTTCTGGATCAGCGTCTTCTACATTTATTTATTGCGTCAAAACTTTAAACAGATTCCTAATGAACTATACTTAGCCGCGAAAGTGGATGGAAAATCAGATTGGAGTTTCCTTTGGAGAGTTATGGTTCCATTAGCAATGCCAACATTGATTTCTATTACTATTTTGAAATTTATGGGAACATGGAATTCTTACGTGTGGCCAAATTTAGTTACTCAAGAAGAATCCTTTAGGCTTATTTCTAATGGTCTTAGAAGTTCAAGCTTCGTTGATGTCGATTCAGGACAAACAGAATATGGTTATCAAACCGCTGCAACGATGCTTGTCACTGTCCCGTTATTCTTATTATTCGTCTTCTTTAGAAAATACATCATGCGTGGTGTTGGAAGAGCGGGTATTAAAGGATAATAAAATTGATTATTATAATGCTCACATTATTTTAAAAAAAGACTTATATTTTGGAGGTATTTATGAAAAAAAGTCGAATAATGCTAATGCTGCCTGTCGCACTTGCGATGTTGTTAGCGTCTTGCACTCCACCAAGCAATACTGATAGCACAACTAGTGTTACTGGCGGTTCAGGTGAAGGTTTTGTCAAAGAAAAAACCGATATATATTTTTGGCACACATTTTCTTATGTGACAGAGCTTGAAAACATTGTCAACGCATTTAAAAAAATCGAACCAAATGTCACTGTTCACTTAGAAAAACAAAATGGTGGTTATGATGGATTAAAAACAACAGTAATTAATGGTATTGCTGCTGGTAACACTCCTGATTTAGTTCTTGCTTATCCAGATCATGTCGCGGAATATCTTGATTATGGTATTGCTGTTGATGCAGATCCTTACATTAATAATGAAGAATATGGCTGGACCGAAGAAGAATATAATGATGTCATTCCAAATTTTATGGAAGAAGGTCAATCTTATAGCATTCCTGGTACTTATTCCTTGCCTATGGCTAAATCTACTGAAGCAATGTTTTATAACGAAGATGTTTTAATTGGTTTAGACTTGTCTGCTTATGATTCCACTATTAACAATGGCGAAGCTTTGGATGCTGATTATTTAAATAATCTTACTTGGGAAGAATTATTTAATAAATTATGCCCAGCAATTACCGCATATAACGATGCTCAACCAGCAACTGAAAAGATTTTATTAGAAAACGAAGCTTATCATGGTATTTTTGCATATGATAGCGATGACAATTTATTCATCACACTTGCTAAACAATATGGTTATGGATATACCGCTTTAAATGAAACTACAGGTACTGGTGAAATTTTATTCAACAATCCTGAAATGAAATCTTTAATGAAAGTATTTAATGATGCTGCAAATAAAGGATATATCATTACTAAAGGTACTTCTGGTGGTAATTACACCAATGAATTCTTTACAAAACAAAACACTTTATTCTCAGTAGGTTCTACTGGTGGATATAAATATCAAGTCGCCGAAACTTTCAATGTTGGTGTTGCTAATATTCCAAGAGCAGAAGGCAAAGATTATTATGTTATTAACCAAGGGCCATCTGTTGCCATGTTAGAAACTAACAAAGCTAATACTGAAAATCGTAAATTAGCAACTTGGTTGTTTTATAAGTTTTTAACAAATGCTGAAAATACTTTGTACTGGGGAACTCAAACAGGATATATGCCAGTTCGTTTATCCAGTTATGAAAGTGATGCTTATCTAGACTATATTAGTTTAGAAGGCAAATCAGAATATTCTCCTGAATTGTTAGCTGCTAAAGTTGGTGTTTATAGTCAAACAATCGCAAATAGTGGTTCATTATTTGTTTCTGCAGTATTTAAAGGAAGTTCAACAGCTCGTCAACAAGCCGCTTCTGTCATGAGCCAAGTCTTACTTGCTTCTAAAGAATTGTGCACTGACAATTGGTTGAATGGTATTTTTGAAACAGCAGTCAATCAAACAAAATTAGCAATGTAAATTGTTAGATTATTTAAGGAGGCAATTACATGAAGAAAACTACATTCATTGGTTCATTAGCACTTCTAGCAACATTAGCTACAAGTGCTTGTGGACCTAATAATGGTGGCGATGGTGATACAGTCAATATTTATTTTTGGCACACTTTTGGTCAAACCATCGTTGAAACACTCGAAAGAAAAATTAATCAATTCGTTGATTTAGTTGAAGAAAACGAAGGCGTTAAAGTTCAAATTCATTTGAGCAATTCCGGTTCTTATGATGATATTTTAAAGAAAATTAATGATGGATTTGCTGCTGGTAATATACCCACGATGGCGGTCGCTTATCCAGATCACGTCGCAGAATATTTAAATCGCGAAACCTACGCTGGACAATACGTTGTAAATCTTCAAACTATGGCGGATAACGAAGAATATGGTTTTAATACTCAACCATATTTAGGCGATAGTGCTGGCATGGATGACTTTGTTCAAACTTATATTGATGAAGGCACACATTATGCTAGAGAGGGTTTGTATTCTATTCCATTTATGAAGTCTAGCGAAATTATGTTTTATAATGTTGAAGCTGTTCAACTAGCTCTTAATGGTAATAGCGATTTTACAGGTTATCGTCCAGAATTTGCTGGAAGTGAAGATCAAATCAACACTTTCTTAAGAAATTTAACCTGGGATGAATTTATGGATTTCTGTGAATTTATCAACGCTAATAAGCAATATATTTCTAACACTATTGAAGTTCCTGCATATTATGATAGCGATGCAAACTTGTTCATTACTAAAATGTTCCAAAACAATGTTCCATATTCTAGCGTTAATGAAGATGGAAGTGGAAATGTTGATTTTAAAGATGGAGAAGCTTTGCAAGCCGCAAAAGATATTGTTAGAGAATTAAAAGAAGATTTCGATAAAGGTTTATTTACCACTAAAGGTGTTAAAGGCACTTATGGTAGCGATAACTTTACTCAAATCAAATCAATTTTCTCTATTGGTTCGACTGGTGGAACTGGATATAATGTTCCCGCTAGCGATGCTTTCACCGTCGGTGTTGTTAAAGTTCCTTATGACAACACCCCGATGTATGTTTCTCAAGGACCAACTCTTTGTATAATGAATTCTTCAACCATTAGCGAACAAGAAAATTCAATGCGTGTTCGTTATGCATGGGAATTTATTAAATACCTAACTAATGCTAATAATAATGTTGAAATATGCATTAATGGCAGCAATGGTTATGTTCCAGTTAGAGAATCAGCATATGAAACAGATGATTTCATGGCTTTTATTGAAGGCGGAGATATTTACGCTGAAGCCTCACGTGTTTCTTTTGAAGACATCGATAATAACTTTATTGTCACTCCTGTTTTTAAAGGCAGTGCGACATTAAGAGATGAAGGTGGAAGTATTCTCGCTAGTGTCTTTAGAAATACTAAAGACATCGATACAGCCTTTGCTGATGCTATTAATGAAACACTATTAGCGATGAGCTAATAAGAAAGGAGAATTAGATGCTAAAATTTACTCGTAAAATTCCTCTTTTAGCTATTTTAGGTGTCGTGATGATTTCATTAGCGTCATGTACTCCTGATACAACTTCTACACAGCCAGAATGGATAGATTACGTAAATGATGGTTCTGTTAGTTTGAAGTTAGATTATGAGGGGCATGATTTTTACACCGATGGAATTGGTCAAGTCACTGTCAAATACGAAAAACAATGTATTGATGGTGATACAGTCCACTTTGATCCAATTGTCACCACAACTAGTAGCGAACGTATTAAATCCCGTTTTTATGGTGTTGATACACCAGAATCAACTGGTAAAATTCAACCATGGGGTAAACAAGCAAGCGATTTCACTCATGAAAAAGTTTGGAATGCAGTGCAAAATGGTACGGTAGTTCTTTCCTCACCATATAATGACTATCACACTCCAGAACCAGATTCTACTGGTGAAAGATATGTCACCCTTGTTTGGATTAATGAAACAGTTAAAAATGCTCCTAAAGAAGACTTAATATTATTAAATTTAATGTTAGTTCAAGAAGGATATTCTACTGCTAAAAACGTTATGGACTTCCCAGAAATGGCAGATACATTTACTGCCGCGGAAGCTCAAGCAAAAGCCTTCCAATTACATATTCATAGTTCTGAAAATCCACCAGGATGGAATGATGGCGAATATCGTACTGATGTTTCTTTATTGGACTTAAAAATTGAAATTGAAAAGACCTTAGAAGATCCTGATTATATTCCTGAATATAATAATGAAAAAATTACATTTACAGGTACAGTTGCTGGATTTGCAAACCATATTCTTTATTTAGTCCAATACTTTACTGAAGAAGAAGGGGCCCGCTATCCAGAAGGAGAATACGCAGGAATTAATATTTTCGTTGGTATGTCTGATCCACCATCAAAATATAGAGAAAGAAACGCCTTTATTCAAGTTAGTGGAAAAGCTGTCTATAGTAATTTTGGTTTCCAAATAACTGATACCGAAGGACGTTTCCCAAATACTATTTCTTATAGTGATTCTGATGCAAAAGTATTATTGTCACCAGAAGAAAACGTTGATGAAGATTCACTTTACACATTTGAATACACACGCGAAGAATTAAACGAAGTTGTTACTTCAAAAAATTATGAATCTTTAAATACCGCTGTTAAGGTAACTGAACCATTAGTTGTCCAAGATGTCTATATTGCTGCTAGCAATGAAATTACAGTTTATTTTGAAAATTGTGAATTCAATGCATATGTTTGCTTTATGTATCGTGGCAATCCTGATAAGCCAAACGAATATTGGATTACTGAAGAACAATGGATTGGTAAACGTATGTATATCCAAGGTATATATACCTATCATGATTCCGTCAGCGGAAGAAGAAGTTGGCAAATTAACCCAACAAATAACGCTGACTTTGTTTGGGCGGATGCGCCTACAGCCTAAAATAATATAAGGGGAGTTGTTTATGTTATATTGTTCAAATTGTGGTAAAAAAATCGATGAGAAAAAAGTTGAAGCTAAATTAAATTCCTTAGTTTCTCAAAAAGATGTTATTAACGATCAAACCGAAGTCGTTTATGTTTGCCCACGCTGCGAGCATATTATTCATCGTGATTTAGATGAAAATGATGTTAAACAACTCTCACGTGCAGCACACGCTGAAATACAAAGAAGCAATAATTTCTTTTCATCAGGGATGGGCAATGTTGCTATTGGAGTCATTGCTTTAGCGATTGCTGTTATCTTTTATTGCTTATCGATTGATTTGCAAAATCAAATGATTTTAG
Organism: uncultured bacterium; assembly: GCA_949284685.1. Classification (GTDB taxonomy): domain Bacteria; phylum Bacillota_I; class Bacilli_A; order RFN20; family CAG-826; genus CAJOOD01. The sequence goes on along the minus strand of CASDWE010000002.1, from coordinate 166,313 downwards.
ATACTCAATGTGCTGAATTTTATGTTTTCATTGTTTTAACAGTCGTCGGTGGAGCAATGTTTATTGTTGGTCTCGTGTTGGCTATATTTGGTGCGGTTAAAAAACATCAATACTATAGTCTACTTGATGATATTAAAAACAAGACTTTTATCCAGTAAAAGTCATTCATCATTTATCTTGTTAAAAGATAATATTGCGATAAAAAACATAGGAGGAAATTATGAAATTAAAACTATTACCAATCGCATTACTTGCTGTTGTTAGCCTTGGTTTAGCAGCTTGTGACAATAATGTTTCAAGTTCTACAAGCACAACATCATCACAACAAGTCGAAGTTGAAACGTTTAAAATTTCAAACAAAGATGCCTTAACCGCAGCATGGGGATTAAATCAAGGCAATCGTCAAATTAATTTTGAAATCGTTCCAGAGACAAACATTAACACAGCAATCAGTTCTGGTGCATTAAAAATTACATCCAGCAATACTGAAGTTGCTACAATTGCTAATCGTATGATTATGCCACAAGGTGCTGGTACAGCCACGATTAGTGCTTCTTATGGTGGTTTAACAGATAGTGTTGACATTACCATAAGCGAAAATGTCACCATGAAATTAAAAGATGTCAGAGAAGGAATTGCTTCTGGTGATATCGCAAGTGGCGATAAAGTTTCATTTAATGGTAAAATTACCGCGACCATGGCAGAAAGCGACATCGGAGATGGCGTTTATGTTCAAGATGGTGAATATGCATTAATGATTTATGGCGGTGACTTAGAAAAATTATGGGGTGCCGGTGATTTTGAAATTGGTGATACCGTTCACGTTGAAGGTTCATTATCCCCATACAATGGTTTAAACGAAGTTCAACCAACTGTTTTTGAAGAAGTTAGTGATACAACTATTGCAGAGCCAACTGCTTTAACAATTACCGCTGATAATTTCTCAGCTGGTGCTCTTGCTGGTCAAGATGGACGTTTATTCGTTGTCGAAGATGCAAAATATGTTGATGGTGAAGTTAATATCGGAAGCCATTCAACAATTAATTTCGCCTTAACTAACGCTGATGGCGTTGATGTTACACTTCCAGTTCGTTTAAATTATCACACTGGTAATGACGAAATGAACATGTTTAAAGGTATTGTCGATGCTTTAGAACCAGGCGATTTAGTCGATCTATATGGTGTTATTAGCTGGTACAACTTACCACAATTATCACCACAATTCTTAGCTGATAAAACTGTCAGTGAAAACATTGTTCCAGTTGAAGCTTTAGCTAATCCAACCGCTGTTACCATTACTGGTGAAGATAGTATTGCTACTGGAAATAGTGTTGTATATAGTGCAAGTATTACTCCAAGCAATGCTAATCAAGCAGTTACTTGGACAAGTAGTGATACAAGTGTCGCAACCGTTAATCAATATACCGGTTCTGTTTCACCTGTTAAAGAAGGTAAATTTACTTTAACCGCTACTAGCCGTATTGATAATGAAGTCAAAGGCACAAAAGAAATTAACGTTATCGTAGATGCTGATGCTCCACAAGTATTAATTAGCGAAGCTGAAGATGGTAAAACATATTTATTTGGTGTCTATCAAGGAAATACTGGTTCAACATTATTTGCAAATGGCAGCATGTCCGGTTCATACTATTTAGCAACAACAACCGATTATAATGAAGCTATTGAATTCACCGCTCATAAGAGTGCTGATGGCAAATGGTCATTTGAAAGTGAAAAAGGTTATTTAGCTTTAACTGCAAAAGATAATGGCGATAATGGTGCAAATCCAGCTTATAGTACAACCGAATTCTTGTTTGACTATAATTCAACTTATAATACCTATACTGCAAAAGTCGTCGTTCCAGGTCATGAAAGTGAAGTAAATACTTATTACATTGGAACTTATGGCACTTACACAACTTTAAGTGCTTCCGCTATTTCTTATGCTGGTGGAAGTTTTGTTGGACATCTTTATACTTTTGAAGAACAAGTTATTCCACCTGAACCAGAACAGCCAACAAAAGTAACTGAATTAACTGCTGGTACTTATAAATTAGGTATGGAAGTTGCCGCTAATAACATTAGATATATTACTGGCGAAATGGTAAGTGATTTTTACTTCGGCACAATGACCGATTATAATAAGTCACAAAATGTTACTGTTGCCGCAAGTGGTGATGGCTGGACATTCCAATTAGATAATGGTGAATATATTGGTGCAGTCGTCAGTGGAACTCACTTTAACAACGTTTTCCAAGCAGATCCATATGTTTGGAACTATGATGCCACAAATGGTATTTGGACTGTACTAGAAGGAACAACAGTTTATTTAGGAAACTATGGTAATTACACAACAAGTATTGCTTTAAGAGATTCTGTTGATTTCCATTGTTTCTTCTATACTGGTGATGTAGCTTCTGTTGAAGTTCCTGAACCAACATTGGTCACTACTCCTGTTAGTGGTCAATCCTATTTGTTTGGCCTTTATCAAGAACAAGAAGCAACATATTACTATGCTACTGGTTCAATGGCAGGATACTATATGGGTACAACAAGTGATTACACTCAAGCTAAAGAAATCATCGTAACTGCTTCTGGTGAAGGTTGGATTCTTCAATTTGAAGGTGGTAAATACATCGGAAGTGCACAAAGCGGTACACATTATAATGTCACTTTAGTTGACACCGCTGAACAAGCCACAGTTTGGACTTATAATACTCAATATAATTGTTTCCAAGCCGTTATCGGTGATGCAGAATGTTGGATGGGCACATATGGTCAATATAACACAATCGGCGGTTACACAATGGACAAGATTAGTGAAACCAATCAATATCATGCTCATTTATACACAATGGATGCCTAATTAAACATACAAACCCGAAAAAAACACAAGTAAGGCTGGGAGACCAGCCTTACTTTTATCCCAAAACCCAAAAAAACAATTGTAATAACAAAAAACTTATTTTAAGATATATTGACACTGGACCGTTAGCTCAGCTGGCAGAGCAACTGACTCTTAATCAGTGGGTCATAGGTTCGATTCCTATACGGTTCACCAATTAAACTATTCCCACTGATTAAGCGTCAGTGGCTTTTTTTAAGGCTCGCTAGAATCTAGTGGTGTTAAAGAATAAAACAAGTCAAAATCTATGGGATTTGACGTGGAATATAAATAACATTCTATAGAGCCGACATTTGTTAAAGACATTTCCATCAGCAAATTTAATAAAAAAAGATATTTACGAAAATGATATAGCATAATATATGATTAAAATTTTCTACTAAAAATTGATGCATTGTAGTTGAATAATTATAACATTAATAAAATATACGAGTTTTAAATAAATTTATGATAGCAATTGGTATTAAATATGTATTCAAAATATAGATTATTTGTTTTAAAATAAATACATGAAAACACCACACATAAGTATATTAAAAAAATATTTTTCTTGTTTAAAAAGGATGAAGAAAAAATATGTTACTAGCGAGCTTCTTTCAAAAGAAGTAGGAATTTACCCTGAAATCATTAATGAAACATTTTCTTATTTTGATCCGATGGTCAATATGGATTATCAATACAATTTGATGGATTTATATGATGATTTAGAAAAATTGATTAATGATTTATCCAAAGAAAATGAAAATAAACCTCATAAAAAGTTAGTAACAAAAAAGCAATTAGATCAATATTCATCCATTGGAGATTTTATTTATCAAAAAATGACTATATCTGGAATTATTGATAGAAGTGTTGTTTTGGATGACGCTGATTTAAGAACTTTAAAAAGATTAATCAATCAAGAACAAGCATTAAGAAAAACCGCTAATAAGAAAAATAAAATAAAAAGATAATTTTTTTATATTATTTCATTTTAGTATAATATATACTAATTATTGGTCAATTTAACTATTATTTGGAGGAAAATATGGAAGTTAAAAAGAATTTTCTAGCCGTCGATGGTAATACCGCTGCTGCATTAGAAAGTTATAATTATGCAGAAGTTGCTGGTATTTATCCAATTACACCATCATCACCGATGGCTGAATTAGTGGATGTTTATGCTTCGCAAGGTCGTTTAAACTTTTTTGGCAGTGTTGTCAAAGTTGTCGAAATGCAATCAGAAGGTGGTGCTTCTGGTGCTGTTCATGGTGCTTTGCAAGGTGGTAGTTTAGCTGTTACTTATACAGCCAGCCAAGGTTTGTTATTAATGATACCAAATATTTATAAATGGGTTGGTGAAGAATTGCCTGTTGTCGTTCATGTCTCTGCTCGTTCTTTAGCGACTCGTGCATTATCAATTTTTGGTGATCATCAAGATATTTACGCTGTTAGACAAACAGGTGCGGTTATGTTGTGCTCACATTCTGTTCAAGAAATTGCTGATTTAGCTAATGTTGCACATTTAATCGCTATTGACGGTGAAGTTCCTGTTATCCATTTCTTTGATGGTTTTAGAACATCACATGAAATTCAAAATGTTGAATTTGTTGATGATGCTGAATGGAAAAAACTTCTCCCAATGGATAAGGTAGAAAAATTTAGATCAAGAGCTTTAAATCCTCACACTCATCCTGTTACTCGTGGTGGAGCGGAAAATGATGACATTTATTTCCAAGGTCGTGAAGCTCAAAATCAACATTATGAAAAAGTGGTGGATGTTGCATGCAAATATTTTGATGAAGCTAGCAAATTAACTGGCAGACATTATGCACCTTTTACATATTATGGCAGCAAAGATGCTGAATATGTTATTGTTGCGATGGGAAGTGTTACTGAAACAATTTTAGAAGTTATTGATGAATTAAAAGATTCTAAATTAGGATTAGTTAAAGTCCATCTTTATCGTCCTTTCTCAATGAAACATTTCTTATCTGTTTTGCCAAAAACAGTTAAAAGAATTGCTGTTTTAGATAGAACAAAAGAAGCAGGTGCTTCTGGTGAACCATTATATTTAGATGTTGTTTCTTGCTTAAATAGAAGTGGTTTGAATAATGTTGAAGTTTTTGGCGGTCGTTATGGTTTGTCTAGTAAAGACACTCAACCAAAAGATATGAAAGCCGTTTTTGATTTCTTAAGAAGTGAAAAACCATGGCACGATTTTACAGTAGGAATTAACGATGATGTCACACATAAATCAATTCCTGTCGATGATAATTTCCACGTTAAAGCCGATTATACCTCTTGCTTATTTTATGGTTTAGGTAGTGATGGTACAGTTTCTGCGAATAAATCATCAATTAAAATTATTAGTGAAGCTACCCATCAATACGCTCAAGCATATTTTGCTTATGATTCAAGAAAAGCTGGAGGTGTCACACGTAGTCACTTAAGATTTGGTAAATCTCCAATTCATTCCACATATTATGTTAGCAACGCCGACTTTATTAGTTGTTCTTTAGATACTTATATTTTCAAATTTGATATGTTGAAAAATTTAAAAGAAGGCGGAACATTCTTATTAAATACCGATATGGATGATGAAACATTGATTAAATCTATGCCAAATCGTATGAAATATTATTTAGCAAAAAAACATGCAAAAATGTATGTTATTGACGCTAATAAGATTGCAGGTGAAATTGGTATGGGTCGTCATACTAATACAACTTTACAAGCTAGTTTCTTCTACTTAAATCCAAGCATAATGCCTTATGAACAAGCACAAGATTTAATGAAAGTTTATGCAAAAAAATCTTATGCTAAAAAAGGCGAAGATGTTGTCTTAATGAATTATAAGGCCATCGATGCAGGCGCTGAAGGTTTAAGAGAAATCAAAGTTGATCCAAAATGGGCTGAATTAAAACCTGTCATGGAAAGAAAATTAACTGGCGATGAATATTTTGATTCTTATGTTTCCTTAATTGGTGATTTGGATGGAGATAATTTACCAGTTAGTAAATTCAAAGAATTCGAATTAGAAGATGGAACAATGGAAAACAATATTACTTTCAAAGAAAAACGTAGTATTGCTGACCGTGTACCTCTTTGGCATAAAGAAGATTGTATTCAATGCAATCAATGTGCTTTTGTTTGTCCACATGCGACAATTAGACCATTCATGCTTGATGAAAAGGAATTAGAAAACGCTCCTGACATTGTCAAAAATGATGTTACAGATGTTAAGGGTGGTCCAAATGTTAAAGGATTAAAATTCAAAATTCAAGTTTCAACTCAAAATTGTGTTGGCTGTGGATTGTGTGTTATTGAATGTTTAGGAAATAAAATTCCTGGTAAAAAAGCTCTTGAACTTGTTGAAGCTAAATCACAATTTGCTCAAGAAGAAGGTGCTGATTACTTATTCAAACATGTTACATACAAATCTGATAAGTTTCCACTTACAACTACTAAGGGTGTTGGATTCTTAATGCCATACATGGAAGTTAGTGGTGCTTGTGCTGGTTGTGGTGAAACTCCATATTATCGTTTAGTTTCACAATTATTTGGCAAGGATATGTTAGTGGCTAACGCTACTGGATGTTCTTCAATTTATTCTGGTTCAACTCCATTGACACCATTCTGCACTGATAAAGATGGTAATGGTATTGCTTGGGCCAACTCCTTATTTGAAGACAATGCTGAATTTGGTTATGGTATGAGAATTGCTACTGACCATAAACTACATAAAATTGTCACTATTTTAGAAAACGCCAAAGAAGCGGAGGATGTTTCTAAAGAATTAAAAGATGTTATTGATAATTATCTTGCTAATATTAAAAATAGAGATGTTTGTAGAAACGTTGTTAAAGATTTAGTAAGATTAGTCAAAGAAAGCAAAAACGAAGCTGTAAAAGAAGTTTTGCTTTATGAAAGAGATTTAGTTGATAAATCCATTTGGATTGTTGGTGGTGATGGTTGGTCATATGATATTGGTTATGGTGGATTAGATCATGTCATCGCTAATGAAGAAGATGTTAATATCTTAGTCCTTGACACTGAAGTATATTCAAATACTGGTGGTCAATCTTCTAAATCAAGTCAAACTGGCTCGATTGCTAAATTTACCGCTTCTGGTAAAACAACCGCGAAAAAGAATTTGGCTTTAATGGCTATGACATACGGACATGTTTATGTTGCTCAAATCTCATTAGGTGCAAATCCAATCGCCGCGATTAAAGCATTAAAAGAAGCTGAATCATATAATGGCCCATCTTTGATTATTTGCTATGCACCATGTGCTAACCATGGAATTAAAGGTGGTCTTGCTAATTCAATGAAAGTTGAACGTGCAGCAGTGGAATGTGGTTATTTTACAACATTTAGATATGATCCACGTTTAGCCTTAGAAGGCAAATCTCCATTGACATTAGATTGCAAAGAACCTGACTTTAGCAAATTTAATGACTTTGTCATGAGCGAAACAAGATTCTCTCAATTACCAAGAGTTAATCCTGCTCATGCTGAAGAATTATTAAAGAAATCTCAAAAATACGCTGAATTGCGTTGGGAAAGAATTAAAAAATTCGGATTATAATAATTAGATTAATTTTAATAATACGGTGGCGGAAGTCACCGTATTATTTTTGGAGGGAATATGTCTAAATTAATTGTTTTAAGTGGAGTACCAGGTTCTGGTAAATCTTATTTTTCTAAATTGTTAAAAAAAGTTAAACAAAAACATGTTTATATAATTTCTAGCGATGAATTAAGAAGTCTTGTTTTGAATAATCAACAAGATTTATCGCAAGATGATTTAATTTGGAAATTGTTTTATGAATTGCCTCGTGTTTATTGTAATGATAAAGATGCTTATGTAATATTAGATGCTTGTCATGCAACACAAAAAATACGTTATGAAAATATTAAACCACTTGAATCATTATTTGATGAAGTATCTCTTGTCATGTTTAAACTTGATAAACAATTAGTGTTTTCCCAAAATATAGAACGAGATTTTCCTGTCCCTAATAAAGTATTAGAAAATTTTTATGAATATTTTCAAGATATTGGCGAAAGCGACAAAAAATTATATAGACATATTTATGTTATTAAAGACAACAACTCATTAGCGACTTTAATTGATAGAATTTAAAAAATAATTAGTTTTTGCAATGTTTTAAAAAATATATGCCCGAATTGCAGTTGCTATCGTCACGATAAATGGGAATATGAATAAAATCTTATCTCTCAATATTCGCTATAATCACGTATCTTTTTGATTATGCCAACATAATCATGGGCTGTCCCTTTGAAATTTTCTGGATTGATAGGATGATGGATGTTATAAAGAATTCCCGTTTCTCCCGTCCTTCCAAGATTACTCTCATCCATATGTTTTTCATCAATATGAATATTGACAATTTCGAGGTACATTAAAACATAGTCATCACCATCAACAATTAGGTAATGTGCTGTACTTCTTTTTCATATTTATCTCCATAAAGCCCGATTTGTCTCTTAGTACTTATTATTTTACCATGGTTTCGAGAGCTTTGAAAAAGCCTGATTTTTAAGCGGATTCCCTACTTTTTTCAATGGTAATGCTAAGCCTTTAAAAAATTAAGATGCGACATAACGAGCATAAATTAGTAATAATTGGTAAAAAAACCTATAATGCTAAAACATTATAGGTATTCGTTAGAAATGGTCGGAACGATGAGATTTGAACTCACGACCCCTACCACCCCAAGGTAGTGCACTACCAAGCTGTGCTACGTCCCGAGTGAAATTATTATATCAATTTAAATCGTATCTGCAAATATGGTTTGTAAAACTAATCTTATTTTGAAGATATGTAAATTACTAGAATATTCTAGTAACCTATGATAAAATCACAAAAGTATGAATGATAAAAAATTAATTAAAGTACGTGGGGCAAGAGAAAACAATTTAAAAAATGTTAATGTTGATTTGCCAAAAGATTCTTTGATTGTTTTTAGTGGGCTTTCTGGAAGTGGCAAAACCACTTTAGCGTTTGACACTATTTTTGCTGAAGGTCAAAGAAGATACGTTGAATCGTTATCTAGTTACGCTAGACAATTTTTAGGAAATTTAGAAAAACCAGATGTTGATTCTATTGAAGGTCTTTCTCCTGCGATTGCTATTGATCAAAAAGGAAGTTCACACAATCCCAGATCAACTGTAGGAACAGTTACTGAAATATATGATTATTTAAGATTATTGTATGCAAGAATCGGTGTTCCTTATTGCCCAATTCATAATGAACCTATTATTTCATTTGCACCTGCTAAAATGGTGGATATTATTTTAAATTATCCTGTTGGTAGTAAAATTCAAATATTATCACCAATTGTGAGAAGTGAAAAAGGAACGCATAAAGATACTTTAAAAATAATTAAAGAAAATGGTTTTCAAAGATTAAGAATCGATAATAATTTTTGCTTAATAACAGATGAAATTGAATTAGATAAAAACAAAAAACATAATATCGATATTGTTATTGACCGTGTTGTTATTAAAGATGATATTGATTTACGTTCTAGAATTTATGATGCGGTTGAATTAGCACTAGATTATTCGCATGGATATCTAACTATATATAATGATGGGAAAGAACAATTATTAAGCCAACATCATACTTGCAAATATTGCGGCTTTTCTGTTCCGAAATTAGAACCAAGATTATTTTCTTTTAATTCACCAAGTGGTTGTTGTCCTGATTGTAAGGGATTGGGAATTAAAAGAGAAGCCGATGAATCGTTATTAATTCCACATCCAGAATTAACAATAAAGGAAGGATGTATTGAATATTTTAAATGGACCGTTGGAACTAAAAATTTAGAATGGCAAGAATTTGAACTTTTATGCAAGTTATATAATGTTCCACTTGATAAACCATACGATGAAATGACTAAAAGACAAAAAGATATAATTTTATATGGTTCCACTGAACCAATTAAATATACTTTGAAATCTTCAAGTGGAAATACAAATAATAGATATCAATATATTGAAGGTATCAAAAATAAAGTAGAACGGTTATATAATGAAACTTCTAGCGAATTTATGCGTGAATATTATGAAAAATTTATGCGTGATAGAATTTGTACTACATGTCATGGAGCAAGATTAAATAAAGAAGCACTCTCTGTTAGAATTGATAATAAAAACATTTATGATGTTTGTTTACTTTCTATTAAAGACTTGCATGATTGGATTGTTTCTTTAAATGATAAATTAGAACAAGACAAAAAAGTAATTGCTAATTTGGTAATTAGAGAAGTTGAAGCACGTACTTCTTTTCTTTGTGAAGTTGGATTAGATTATTTAAACCTTTCACGCATGTCGATGACTTTATCTGGTGGTGAATCACAAAGAATAAGATTAGCAACACAAATCGGATCTAAGTTAAGTGGTGTTTTATATGTTTTAGATGAACCATCAATCGGTTTACATCAAAAAGATGATGTTAAATTAATTAATGCACTTAAAAAGATGCGAGATCTTGGCAATACTTTAATAGTAGTGGAACACGATGAAGAAACTATAAGAAGTGCCGATTATATTGTTGATGTTGGACCAAAAGCAGGAACTCATGGTGGAGAAATTGTTGTAAGCGGTACTTTAGATGATGTGATGAATTGTTCAAATTCAATAACAGGTCAATATTTAAATGGTCAAAAATATATTCCTATTCCTAAAAAAAGAAGAAAAGGAAATGGAAAATTTATTCAAATTAAAGGTGCAAAATGTAATAACTTAAAAAATGTAAATGTTGATATTCCTTTAGGAATGTTTGTCGTAGTTACAGGCGTTTCTGGTTCTGGCAAATCATCTTTAATAAATCAAACATTATATTTGTATTTAAAAGAAGCACTGACGGGTGTTAAACAATTAGATGTTGGTCAAGTTAAATCAATTTCAGGAATTAAATATATTGACAAGGTAATAAATGTAAGTCAAGAACCTATTGGTAGAACTCCAAGAAGTAATCCCGCTACTTATACAAAAGTATTCGATGATATTCGTGATTTGTTTGCTAATACATCTCTTGCTAAAGCCAAAGGTTATGATAAAGGAAGATTTTCTTTTAATGTAGTTGGGGGTCGTTGTGAACATTGTCAAGGCGCAGGTGTTACTAGAATCCCTATGAATTTTTTACCTGATGTCTATGTTAAATGTAGTGAATGTGATGGGAAAAGATATAATGATGAGACATTACAAATCACTTATAAAGGAAAAAATATTTATGAAGTGTTAGAAATGACAATCGAAGACGCTTTAGAGTTTTTTAAAAACGTTCCATCTATTAAAAAAAGACTTCAAACATTAAATGATGTTGGACTTGGATATATGAAATTAGGCCAACCTGCGACAACAATGAGCGGTGGTGAAGCCCAAAGAGTTAAATTAGCTTATGAATTACAAAAACGTCCAACAGGAAAAACATTATATATATTAGATGAACCCACGACTGGTTTACATAGCGATGATGTGTCTCGATTGATTAAAGTTTTAAATAGCATAGTTGATCATGGTGATACAGTTTTAATAATTGAACACAATCTTGATATAATCAAAGTTAGCGATTATATAATTGATTTAGGACCAGATGGTGGCGATAATGGTGGAAAAGTAATAGCGTTAGGAACTCCTGAAGAAGTCAGCGAAAATAAAAACTCATATACGGGACAATTTTTAAAAGATATACTATTAAAAGGGAGATATGAATAATATGGTAGTAGCGGGAATTGTAATGATGGTCTTGTTTGCAATTATTTTTATTGGTTCGCTAGTGTATTTAATTTTAAGAACTAGAAAAATTGCAATTAGCAAGACTATTGAAATATTCAATTTTAAAAAAGAATTCATTTTTGCAGGTATTTTAGATATTATTGCTTCAATTTCCTTTGCATTATTTTTTGTTGGAGTCAGTTTATATTGTGATTGGACAATGCTAGTAACAGAATGGCTCGCTCTTATTTTTGGTGGATTTTTTACAATTTTCTTTTTGTTGATTTTATATTTTATTTTTCGCATCCATTATTATCAAAAATTATTAAGTAATACAAAACTAGATAAATGGATGTATCGAATCATGCTTTCTACAATCCCTTTAATAGTTTTATTTATTTGGTTATTTAGTGAAGGCATGGCTTTACATATCAACTATCCACTTCCAAACGGAATTCGTTTTGATCCATTTGGATTGACTTCCGCGGCAAATGGTCATCCAAATATTGCATGGTATGCATTATGCATTTTAAGTGGTGCAATTTATGTTTATTTTATTTGCGATCACTTTATGTATAAAAAATATGGTAAACATGGTCTAGTGGAGTCGACATTTTTTATTGCTTTTCCCGCTGGTATAATCGGTGCAAGAATTGCTTATGTTATTGGACAATGGAATGTTGAATTTGCTGGTAAAGAATGGTGGAAGCCTTTTGCTATTTGGGAAGGCGGGTTGACCATTTTAGGTGGTGCGATTGTCGGAATTATTGTTGGTTGCCTTTGGTTTAAATTTAGACATAAAGATATTCCTCTTGGTGAGGCTATTAACATAATTGTGCCAACTATATTAATTGCTCAAGCTGTCGGTAGATGGGGAAATTTCTTTAATTGTGAAGTTCATGGTTTTCTTGTCGATGAAAAAGCTTTTTCATGGTTACCGACATTTATTCAACAGCAAATGAAATATTCTTCTGAAGGTGGATGGGCCCCTGATGGACAGATGTATGTGCCTTTATTTTTAATTGAAGCTATTGTTAATATTGCTGGATATTATTTATTAAGTTTTGGTTTTGGCCGTGGGCTTAAAAAATATGTCAAACCTTTCGATTTAGCGTTTGGTTATGTTGCCTGGTATGGATTAACTAGAACATTTATGGAACCTTTAAGAGATCCAGCTTTTAATATGGGCGATGATGGTGGCTGGTCTTGGTATTGGTCAATTATATTTATAGGTGTTGGATTATTAGCTATTATCGTTAATCATATTATTTTCCATTTCATTAACGAAAAGAAAAAGAAAAATTTGGTTATCGATGAAAATAATCAAAAGAAATATATTTTAAATTCTTATATTGGATTAGGAATTACAACTTTAATTTCATTTGCAATGTTTGGCATTGGATTAGGTTTATATTTAGGATATGACATGCCTGAAGGTGTGGAATTAATTGCACTTGTTCCTCATAACGTTGGTTTAATTATGTTGATAGTGGGATGCTTTTTAATTCCTTCAATTGTTTTGCCAATTGTTTGTTTAATTAAAGGGTACTCATTTAATAAAAATAAACAAGATATCGCTAGTTAAAGTAGACTTGATTATTGTCATTTATAAGAAAAATATTTAAATTTATTGTATATGGATAAAAATATCATAAATAAACAAATTTGCATTATAGGTGCAGGACCTGGTGGTATAACCGCTGCGGTTGAATTAAATAAATTAGGATTTGATTTTGTTTTAATTGATGGTTCCACTCCCGGTGGTAAAGTTAATATTGCTCCAAGAGTGGACAATTATCCTGGATATAAAGAAATCCCTGGTCCTGATTTAGCCATGGTTTTTTATCAAAGACTTTTAGATAATAATATTTCTATTTTTGGTGAAAATGTTATTTCTTTAAAAAAGAAAAATAATAAATTTTATGTTGAGTGTGAAGACACTATTTTTGTATGTGATGTTTGTTTGTGTGCAAGCGGAACAACTGAAAAAAAACTTAATCTAGAAAATGAAGATAAGTTATTTGGACATGGTATTTCATATTGTGCACTTTGCGATGGACATTTTTTTAAAGGACAAGATGTTGCAGTTATCGGTGGTGGAAACGCAGCATTAAAGGAATCTATTTATTTAGCAGATTTAGTTAAAACGTTATATGTGATTCATCGTCGCAATGAATTTAGAGGTTCTTTGAAATTAGTGGAAGAATTAAAACAAAAAGATAATGTAAAAATATTAACACCATACATACCTATTAAAATAATAGGCGATGAGACATTGACAAGTTTAGAAATATTAAATAAAGAAACAAACGAATCGTTAATATTATCTATACAAGGTTTATTTCCACTTGTTGGTCAAAATCCAAACACTTCTTATATTCAAATTGATAATGTATTAGATTCGTATAAATGCATTCCTGTTAATAAGGACATGATGTCTATAAACTGCGAAGGATTATTTGCCGTTGGTGATGTTTTACCGCGTGTAATAAAACAAATATATTTATCAGAATTTGACGCTAAACAAGCTGTAAAAGGTATTACAAAGTATTTAAATATAGAGTAATTTTAATCTAAATAATATATAAAATAATATTGCGTGGTGTAGTGTGCATAATATTGTAAATATTTTTTTAGGTATTATAATAGTAAGTGAGGTATGAACAAAATTTATATCAAAAAATTTTTGTTGATAAGTTGCTTTATTTCTATTTTCTTTTATTTTTCTAATGGTTTATTAAGCGAAAAGAATGAAACAAAAAAATATGTAAATTTTGCCTACGAAGATAGGACTGCACCTATATTAAGGCACAACGAAGGATATATTTTTCAAAAAGTCCTTTTAGATGTTGGTGTGTATCCTACACGAGAATATTATGGCAATGGTGTAAATATTGGCGTTATGGAAAATGCGTTTATTAATGATGATAATGGTGAACTCGATAATATTACATACAATAATAATCTAAATGATTTTTACTATGAATTAGATATTATAGGAGAAGCATACAGGGATGATTATTTAAGCAAACAAGTCCCACATGCTTCTAATGTTGCAACAATTTTAGCAGGCAATAATTCAATAGCTTCACAAAGTCAATTATTAAGTTCCTCCTATACTTCATCTGCCACCATAGATTCTTTTGAATGGTTTGAAGAAAATGATGCAGATGTGATTAGTTCTTCCACAGGACTTGTTATGCCTGGTGAATCTAATGAAGACATACATTCTGGTTATTATTCCAACATTTCTGATTATTTGGACAACTTTATTTTAAATAATGGAACTTTATACGTTACTGCTATTGGTAATCAAAGCGATAACCATATTATTGCTAGCCAATCACTCGCATTAAATGCTATTTCTGTTGGAGCATCTACAAAAGAATTTGTTGCAGATAACTCAATTAACGCGGATGAGTCTCATTATATATATGATGATATTATTCTTTCTCCAACCATTCTTGCTCCAGGAGCTGATTTATTTAATATCAGTGGTATAAACTACAATGCAACAAAAATAGATGATTTGATTAGCGGAACAAGTTGGTCTGCTCCTATTGTAAGCGGAATTATTGCTTTGTTAATGGAAGAATTCCCATTTTTAAAAAGACATCCTGAAATGGTCATACCATTGATATGTAACACTGCCACAAAAGCTGCAAATCAAACTGAATTTGTAGATAGAACCAATGGATTTGGAATAATCAATTATTCGGAAGCACAAAAAGCAGCAAATAATACGCGAAGTATTGTTTTAGATTCTAATACGCCCGCTGATTCTTTAATATATGAGGAATATGTTACTCTGCAGGCTAATGAATCTATTGATATAACTGCTTTCACATTATACGATGCTAGAAATAACGATTTTTTTAATACGCTAGATTTTACAGACTATGTTGATCCATCGTCAATGCAATTCTCAAAAGTCAAAATTAAATTGATTGACACTATGAAAAATCACGCTGTTTATAGCGATAGTATTAGCAACTTTTCTTATGTTAGTGATGTAAATCCTTTATATACACACACATACAAAATAGAAGTATATTTAGATGGCGAACAAAAGGAGCCACTGACAACTAAAATAGGGTTAAATTACAACATTCACAAAGGACATGCTATTGAATTAAATTTGATAGATGGAAATTATCTAGATGAATGTCCAACGTTCGAGATTGATGCTTCGGACTATAATCAAACTATAAGTTATTATAATTATGATGTGACTTTAGTTTTTGTTGGTCAAGATGGAAAAGTTTTATTTAAAAAAGAAGATTTGGATAGGATAGACACAATTACTCTTACTGAAGATGAATGGGATGAAATTATATGGTTGAGAGGTCGAGAATATTATGCTTATGTTGAATGCAGAATCAATGATGATTTCTTTGTATCTAAACCATTTGTGTTTTATGAACCAGAAGATTTTAATAATTTAATACAGATTAAACCACACGAATACAATTTTGAACAGCAATACTTTTTTGAAGAAAAAACAACTAATTTTATCAAAAATGATGTAAATTTCAGCACAAAGAGATTAAGATGTGGATATATCGAAGACACATATGTTGTGCTATCTCCAAGAAATATAAATGCTGGTACTGCTTATTTTGAATTAACATTTGATAGACCTATGTATGGATTTATGGTAGGAATCACGGTTTGGAGTGACTTTGAATATTTGTTTTTTGAAAAATCTCAAGCACATATTGAAGTTAAAGATTCAAATGGCAATTGGATAGAAGAATTTAATATTTTATATGATGTTGCTTTACCAGAAAATAGAATGGATATATATCGTTTTGTAAGTCAATATAGTGAACCAATTTATGGAATAAAAATTGTCGCAGAAAACAAAAAAATCAGGGATGATAACAAAGGTAGAATTTGTATTGATGATATTGTATTGTTAGATAATCAGAATCAAAATTTCATTTCTAATAGATATGAGTCGATTGTTGTGGATGATAGTTATTATAGTTTAAGATATTTTTATGAATACGAACGTTAATTAGGGAGGGTTTTATTTGTGAAAAAACAAGGTTTTTTATTTCTTATTACTTGCATTTCATTGCTTTCATCATGCACTCCAAATAACGAATTATCTTCTTCGCATGTAAATATTAATCAAATTGAATTATTAGATCATATCAATTATTATCAATCTACAAAATTCAATTCCAATTATCATTTATCGTATGAATTTGAAGATTATTATAATATCGATGGTGTAATTAAAGATTATGTCGAAAACAATACATTTTATGTTGGAATGACTTATACATATTGCTTTTATTGTTTTGACAAAAACGATAATCGTATTATTGTCGATTTTGATATAACTAATTTTATTTATGATGAGGAATATATATCAATACAAGAAGATCCGGAGCCTGATGAAATTATTAAAGCAAAACATCCTTGTTATTATATAACTACATTAAAACCAGTTGATAAAACTAATATTACATTAAAGATTGGTGATGTCGTTTGTAGTTTCGATGTAAAAATATTAGATTATGAAAAATGTAAAGATGTTAGAATGGCTAAACAATTAGAAGCTTTTAAGACTGGTGATTCTTTTCCAAGCATGATTGATTATGTTACTTGCAAGGATGATTATATGCTTGGCGGTATGGGTCCTATTAGCAAAGATTATAGCGAAAGCTTTTTTGAAAATAATATTTTGTTGCGTATATACTTTTTTGAAGGGAATAATATAGATGACATTTATTATGACACAGCATTTATCGATCAAAATGATAATTTGCATTTCTCTTTTAAATTAGCGTTACCAGATACAGTTATTTTTCCACCCACATGGTATTATAATAATTATTTTTATTATCTTTTTGAAATACCAAAAGAATATATGAATAAAATATGTTTTTCATATTCACCTGTCTTTGACGCTGATTTCCCGATTGGATAAATTAATCAATTTAATTTATTGATTTTCATATTATAATTATTGCATGGCAAGATTATTCATTTTAACAGGACCATCTGGTTCTGGTAAGACCAGTGCTCAATATGTTTTTGAAGAAAGAGGTTTTTTTGTCATAGATAATATTCTTCCAAGTGGAGTAAAGCCAATATTAGAAGACTTGTTTATAAAAGAAAAAAAATATAGTAATTGCCTTTTGGTTGTGACGCCAAATTATGCAAAAGAAATTTATGATATCGCTTATAAAGTTTTAAATAAATTAAATATTCAAATTGATTTAATTGTTTTGGATTGCAATTATGAAACTTTGTATAAAAGATATAAATTAACAAGGCATGTACATCCTTTGACAATGTTAGATAATATTACGCTTGAAGAAGCTTTAAAATTGGATAAAGAAAATATGAAGTCATTAGATGATATTACGTCTTATTATTTTGATACGTCCGCTTATGATGTTGGTCAATTAAGAAAAATTTTATTTAACTTAATTGATATGCGAAAAGAAAACGATTTAGTAAACATAAACTTTATTTCTTTCGGTCATAAATTTGGTATACCATTAGATGTTGATTTAATATTAGATACTAGAGTTCTTCCTAATCCGTTTTGGGATAAAAATCTTTGCAAATATAATGGTTTAGACGTGCAAATCGTGGATTATTTTAAAAAATATCCAATATGTGACGAAGTTTTTAAAAAAATGGTGGAGTATTTGGATTATTATATTGATTTAGTTCAAAAAGATGGAAAAGGTAATTTTACGATTGGCATTTGTTGTTCAGGAGGAAAACATCGAAGCGTGTATATAGCCAATCGCTTAACAAATCATTATAAAAATAAGTACAATGTCATGTGTTTTTATCGTGATATAAATAAAGAGTAAAAATATGAAAAGTAATAAGCATTCATTTTCTAGTCAAGTTAAAGAAGAAATATCCAATAATTTAAATATAAGCGATGCAAGAAAAATCGCACTTTTAAGCGCTTATGTTAGATGCAATGGTTACTTTAATATTTTAAATAAAGATAGTTTAATTATTCTTCAAACAGAAAACGCTAAGGTGGCTAAATTTATTTATCAATTATTAAAATTTTTCTTTACTAGTAACGTTCATTTTTATTATGTGAAAAATAAAAAACTTAATAAAACAACATCATATAAGATGGTGATAGAAAATGATGTCGATACTATTTTAAAAAAATTAGGCATTTCTTTTTTAGAAAATAAAATAAGCAAGGATATAGTTTTTGATGATGACACTATTGCGGGATATTTAAGTGGTTTATTTTTAGCGTGTGGGTCAATTAATTCTCCTAATGTCAGTAAATATCATCTTGAATTAGCGATTAATGATGAAGATTATGCTAAAAAAATTATTAAGTTATTTTTAAAATATAAAACAACTACTTTTGAGCCAAAATTAATTCAAAGAAGAAATCAATATGTCATATATATTAAAAAATCCGATAAGATAGGAGAATTTCTCGTATTAATCGGAGCGGTTAATTCTTGTATGGAATTTGAAAATGTTAGGATAGATAGAGATTTTATCAATTCTGCAAATCGTTTATCTAATTTAGATGTTGCTAATATGGTTAAAACCACTAATGTGGCTAAAAAACAAATCGAATGGATTAAAATAATCGATAAAAATCTAGGTATAGATAACATTGTAAATGATAAAATTAGATTGCTATGCCGTTATCGTTTAGATTATGAATCTTCATCATTGAGCGATTTGGCTAAAATGATGTCGATGACTTTAAAAAAACCAGTTAGTAAATCAAATATTGCTCACTTGTTTAAAAAAATTGAGGAGATGTCTTTAAAATATGAACGATGATTTGTTAATTAAATTGGGCCAACGAATAAGAGAATTAAGAAAAAATAAAAATTTAAGTATTGAAGATTTGTCTTTAATTTGTAACATAAATAGAAATTATCTTGGTGATTTAGAAAGAGGAAAAAGAAATCCTACTGTCAAAGTTCTTTTTAAGATAAGCAACGGTTTATCCATTAAAATTAAAGACTTATTTAAAGGTTTATAAAATTATGAATGAAAAGAACGTTATTTTAAAAAAGTATTTATTGTTAATTGTTAGTAGTCTTGCTTCTGGTATTTTTATTGGTTTGGGCGGGTTTGCTAATGTTGTAGCGTCAAGTTATCAGCTGAAGTTTTTGGGAGCGTTTTTGTTTTCTATTGGTTTATTTTTAGTTTGCACTTTAAAAAGCAAACTATATACTGGTCAAATTGGATTTGTTATAGAAAACAAACACAAATTTATTGCTTTAGAATTATTTATCATGCTTATTTTTAATTTGCTAGGTGCGATATTAATAGGTTATTTATTATCTTTTGCTTTTTTAAATAATCAAGACATCGCTAATTCAATAAATACAATTGTATCTTCAAGAATAGGAAATATTGCTAATACGTGGTATAAATCACTAATTTCATCTGTGATTTGCGGATTATTTGTTTTTTTAGCGGTGTATTTTTACAAATTTTTTGATAACTATTTTGCTAAAATATTTTCCTTGGTATTTTGTGTAACAATTTTTGTCTACATAGGAGCGGAGCACTGCATCGCTAATATGTTTTATTTTGCTTTTGCTAATTCATTTGATGTATTAAATTGCTTTTATAATCTTTTGTTAACAATTGTTGGTAATTCAATAGGTGCAATTTTAACTTATTTGTTAGTTAAATGTTTATCTTATCAATTACAAAAAAACGAAGTAAAAAAATAAACAAATTTTAAATTTTGTATTCAAAAAATTTCTTGTTTTAGAACATATTTAAAATGCTTGAAATAATTTTTGAATATAGTAAACTATATTTGCAGTAAAAAAAGGAGGACATATAGATGTCAAAAATAAAAATTGCAATTAATGGCTTTGGCCGTATTGGACGTCTTGCTTTTAGACGCGCCGTTGAAACAGGCGACTTTGAAGTTGTCGCGATTAACGATTTAGTTGATGCAAAAACATTAGCGTACTTATTAAAATACGATACCGCACAAAGAAGTTGGAGAAAAGACGATATTTCTTATGATGTCGATAGCAATTCTTTAGTGTTTGAAGGTCGTAAAATTCCTGTCTTAGGACAAAAAGATCCTCATGATTTACATTGGGGCGAATATGGAGTCGATATCGTCTTAGAATGTACAGGAAGATTTAAAGGCAAAAAAGATGCCCAAGTACATTTAGATAATGGTGCAAAAGCTGTTATTATTTCCGCACCATCTGATAAAGAAACCCCAACATTTGTCTATGGTGTTAATACCGACAAATTAACCAAAGATATGACAGTTATTTCTGGTGCAAGTTGTACAACAAACTGCTTAGCTCCAGTTATGCGTGTCTTAGTTGATAATTTTGGTGTTAAAGGTGGCTATATGACTACAGTTCACGCTTACACCAACGACCAAACAACACTTGACTTAGCAAAAGGCAATTTACGTCGTGGACGTGCTGCTGCTGCAAATATTGTTCCTACCACAACTGGTGCTGCTAAAGCTATCAACTTAGTTATTCCTGAATTGGAAGGCAAAATGAGAGGTGGAGCAGTCCGTGTTCCAGTCGTTGATGGTTCTTTAGTGGATTTATCATTAGTGTTAGAAAAAGAAGTTACTGTTGAAGAAATCAATGCTGCAATGAAAAAAGCAAGCGAAACCACTTTAAAAGGTGTTTTAGGTTATACTGAAGATGAAGTTGTTTCTAGTGATATCATCGGTTCAACAGAAGGTTCTATTTTTGACGCCACTCAAACAAGTGTTTTCACTACTCCAGAAGGTTTACAATTAGTCAAAGTTGTTTCCTGGTATGATAATGAATATTCATACACTTGCCAATATGTCCGTTTAGCTCATGAAATGGGACGCGTATTAGGTATTGTTAAATAATTTAAAAGAATTTTTAAAGTGCCCTTCATGGGCACTTTTTATCTAAACGGAGGATAATATGTTAACTGTTAAAGAATTAAATAACATTGAGGGTAAAGTTATTGTCGTCAGAGTGGATTTTAATGTTCCACATAAAAATGGTGTTATTAATGATGACAATCGCGTTGTTGCTGCTTTACCAACCATCAAAGAATTAATTGGCAAAGGTGCTCGAGTTGTTTTGATGTCACATTTAGGCAAAATCAAACATAAAGAAACCCCTGAAGTTATCGCTGAACAAAAAAAGAAAAACGATATGGCCATTGTCGCTCCTTGTCTTTCTAATTTGCTAGGACAAGAAGTATTATTTTGTTCTGAAACAAGAGGTGAAAAACTTCTTGATATGGTCCATAGTTTAAAAAATGGACAAGTGTTATTAATGCAAAATACTCGTTATGAAAAAGGCGAAGAAAAAAATGATCCAGAATTAGCTAAATTATGGGCAAGTTTTGCCGATGGTTATGTTATGGATGCTTTTGGTAGTGCGCATCGTGCTCATGCTTCAACTTATGGTATCCCTGAAATATTAAAAGCCGAAGGAAAACCAGTTGCAGTTGGTTATCTTGTTGAAAAAGAAGTTTCTAATTTAACAAGATGTGTCGATGTTAAAGATGAAGATCGTCCATATGTCGCTATTTTGGGTGGTTTGAAAGTATCTGATAAGATTAAAGTTATTGATTCGTTGCTTAAAAAATGCGATAAGATTTTAATCGGTGGTGCGATGGCTTATACTTTTAGCAAAGCTTTAGGTCACACTATTGGTACATCTCCTTGTGAAGATGATCAATTAGAATATGCTAGAAAGTGTTATGAAGATGCTAAAGGAAGAATTGTTTTGCCTGTTGATAGCAAATGTAGTGATGCTTTTGAAAATTGGACAAGCGTAATTACCACGATGGATTGTAACATTCCAGAAGGTATGGAAGGTATGGATATCGGTCCAAAAACTATTGAATTATTCACTAACGAAATTAAGAAAGCGAAAATGGTTTTCTGGAATGGACCAATGGGTGTTTTTGAACAAAGCGAATTTACCAAAGGCACAATTGCTGTGTGTGAAGCGATCGCTTCTTTAAAAGGTGCTTTTACAGTTTGTGGTGGTGGCGATAGTGCAAGTGCTGTCAAACAATTTGGATATAAAGATAAATTTAGCCATGTTTCAACTGGTGGTGGTGCTTCACTCGAAATGATTGAAAATGATGGTCACTTACCTGGCATTGATGTTTTAAAATAAAAAATAAGGTGATAATATGCGTAGAAAATTATTGCTCGGCAATTGGAAAATGAACAAAACTTCTAAAGAATCTCTAGCTTTTGCAAAACAAACTGATGAATTAGTAAAAATTGCAAAAGAAAATAATATAGATTTAGGAGTTGCACCCACATATTTAAGTTTACAAATTGTCAAAGAAAATGTTAGTTGCGATATGATTGTGGCAAGTCAAAATTGTCATTTTGAAGATCATGGTGCGTTTACTGGTGAAATATCTATTCCAATGTTAAAGGATATTGATATTTCTTGGTGTATCATCGGACACTCAGAAAGACGCAGCTATGATAATGAAACTGATGAAAAATGTAATAAAAAAATCAAAGCTTTGCTCGCTAACAAGATGGTGCCTGTTTATTGTGTGGGAGAAACTCTTACACAATTTGAAAATGGCCAAACTAAAGAAGTTGTTGAAAGACAAATTCGAATTGGTTTAAAAGATTTAACAAAAGATGAAGTTAAAAATCTTGTCGTGGCTTATGAACCTGTTTGGTCGATTGGAACAGGAAAAAATGCTTCAAAAGAAATTGCTGAGGATGTTTGTAAATTTATTAGAGACATCTTAAGTAATATGTTTGGAACAGTATGTGAAGATATTCGTATATTATATGGCGGTAGCGTCAAACCAGATAATATTAAACAATACCTTTCTTGTCCTGATGTTGATGGTGCACTTGTCGGCGGGGCTTCATTAAATATTGATTCTTATAAACAATTACTAATCAATATTATTTAAAATTTTATTTAGGAAAAACATTATATATGGAAAATAATTCTCAACCATCAATTTTTAATAATCCTAACAACAACAATAATAATTTAAATTCAGAAAATGTTGTTAATAATAAAGTATCAACACAAGTCCTAAACTTGGGCAAAGTTTTTCTTTATATGTTTTTAGGAATTCTTTTAACCGGCGGTGTCTGTACGTTAACTGCTTGGTTGATTAATTTTTATAGTCCGCTGTCAGATGGTGTTGTGATAGCTTTATCGAGCATTTCTATTTTTGCCGGCATTGGTACTTTGGTTTGTTCTTTTTTAGCAGGTTCGTTGACTTTAAGAAGCAAACCAAAATCGTTTTCTGTTGCAATACCTTTTGCTCTTTATGCTATATTTGTAGGATATTTATTAGGAATGATCGCTTTTGCTCTTCCTTGGCAAGTTTTTGCGACAACATTTGGATTAACAGCACTTATATATGGAATATTAGCATTGGTAGGTTTATTAGTTAAATCTAATTTAAATCCTTTGATTTATGTTGCTAGTACTTTGCTAGGTGGTGCTTTATTACTTGCATTAATTAATTTCATTATGATGATTTTTTTACCAGAAATAGCAACTGTTCTTTATTGGATTGTTTCTTTTGTTATTTTTGGTGCATTGATGCTGACAACAATTTGGGACGTTTGGAATATTAAAAAAATATCTGCTGGTTATGAATTGACCCGCAATATGTCATTATATTGTGCTTTCCGTCTATATTGCGATTTCATTGCTATTTTTGTTCGCTTGCTTTATATTGTTCTCTTATTAGCGGCAAGAAATAGAAATTAATTAAATAATACAATCTTTACGTTTTATAACCTCACTGAAATGTGGGGTTTTTATTTATATCCTTATTTATATAAAAAGAAAGAAGAAAAATTAAAAAAATTAAATTTTTACTAGACAAGGTTGTGTGCTTATGGTATCTTATTAAAAGCCGTATGTGAGTGGCGTCAATTATTTAATAAATAATTAGAAAAAAATTAAAAATTATATTGACACTAAATTTACTGCGGTGATATGATATACAAGCACGCACCGAGAGGCGGTCAAAAAACAAGACCTTAAAAGCGTGATGACTGATCTTTGAAAACTAGACAGATGTACAAATAACAAACGTCAATTTCTGCAACAATAAGTTGCATTTTTAACCAGAATAATAATGAACTAAGATACAAACTATTTGAGAGTTTGATCCTGGCTCAGGATGAACGCTGGCGGCGTGCCTAATACATGCAAGTCGAACGAGGTTGCTTCGGCAGCCTAGTGGCGAACGGGTGAGTAACACGTAGGTAACCTGCCTTTTAGTTTGGGATACCCAGAGGAAACTTTGGCTAATACCGGATATGAGCTCTTGAGGCATCTTGAGGGCTTGAAAGGGGCTTCGGCCTCGCTTTAAGATGGACCTGCGGCGCATTAGCTAGTTGGTGAGATAACAGCCCACCAAGGCGAGGATGCGTAGCCGATCTGAGAGGATGAACGGCCACATTGGAACTGAGACACGGTCCAGACTCCTACGGGAGGCAGCAGTAAGGAGTTTTCGGCAATGGGGGAAACCCTGACCGAGCAACGCCGCGTGAGTGATGACGGTCTTTTGATTGTAAAGCTCTGTTGTTAGGGACGAATGGCATCTCGAGGTAATGCGAGGTGTTTGACGGTACCTGACCAGAAAGCCACGGCTAACTACGTGCCAGCAGCCGCGGTAATACGTAGGTGGCAAGCGTTATCCGGAATTATTGGGCGTAAAGAGTGAGCAGGCGGCAGTTTAAGTCTGAAGTGAAAGCGGGAGGCTCAACCTCTTACAGCTTTGGAAACTGAACAGCTAGAGTGCGGGAGAGGTAAGCGGAATTTCATGTGTAGCGGTAAAATGCGTAGATATATGAAGGAACACCAGTGGCGAAGGCGGCTTACTAGCCCGATACTGACGCTCAGTCACGAAAGCGTGGGTAGCAAATAGGATTAGATACCCTAGTAGTCCACGCCGTAAACGATGAGAACTAAATATTGCCGAAAGGCAGTGTTGTAGCTAACGCATTAAGTTCTCCGCCTGGGGAGTACGCTCGCAAGAGTGAAACTTAAAGGAATTGACGGGGGCCCGCACAAGCAGTGGAGCATGTGGTTTAATTCGACGCTACGCGAAGAACCTTACCAGGGCTTGACATGGAACTTAAAACTTTAGAGATAGAGCCATATACAAGTTCACACAGGTGGTGCATGGTTGTCGTCAGCTCGTGTCGTGAGATGTTGGGTTAAGTCCCGCAACGAGCGCAACCCTTGTCCTTAGTTGCCATCATTCAGTTGGGAACTCTAGGGAGACTGCCGATGTAAGTCGGAGGAAGGTGGGGATGACGTCAAATCATCATGCCCTTTATGTCCTGGGCGACACACGTGCTACAATGGCCGGTACAAAGGGACGCGAAACCGCGAGGTGGAGCAAATCTCATAAAGCCGGTCTCAGTCCGGATTGGAGTCTGCAACTCGACTCCATGAAGCTGGAATTGCTAGTAATCGCAGATCAGCCATGCTGCGGTGAATACGTTCTCGGGCCTTGTACACACCGCCCGTCAAACCATGAGAGCTGGTAATACTCGAAGTCGTTATCCTAACCGCAAGGAGGGAGACGCCTAAGGTAGGACTGGTGATTGGGGTTAAGTCGTAACAAGGTATCCCTACGGGAACGTGGGGATGGATCACCTCCTTTCTATGGAGAAAGTGCTAGATCACATTGTGTTTCTAGCGTATGTACAATAAACCTAAAATCTATTTCATTAGGTTGATGTTTGTAAAGTCATCTGTTTAGTTTTGAGAGATTAGTCTCTCTCAAGAAATTGTTCTTTGAAAACTAGATATTATATAACATGTTCTTTCTAACAAAGTTCGCAATTTTGATTTCATCAAACATTGTGAATTACGAAACAAAACAAACTAACAGAAACCTAAATTTTATGAAGTTAAGTTATTAAGAGCGTACAGTGGATGCCTTGGCACTAGAAGGCGATGAAGGACGCGATTACCTGCGAAAAGCGACGGTGAGCTGGATATGAGCTTCGACCCGTTGATATCCGAATGGGGAAACCCAATACGAGTTATGTCGTATTATCCTGCCAGGAAACAATAGTGGCAGTGAAGGCACACCCAGGGAATTGAAACATCTTAGTACCTGGAGGAAAAGAAAGAGAATTCGATTCCGTAAGTAGCGGCGAGCGAAAGCGGAAGAGCCCAAACCAACCTTTGGGTTGGGGTTTTGGACCACGACATGGGATTGAAAAGAGATAGTTGAACGGTTTGGAAAAGCCGGCCATAGAGGGTGAAAGCCCTGTAAACGAAATTTCGATTCACCCTAGTGAGTTCCAGAGTAAGGCGAGGCACGTGGAACCTTGTCTGAAGATACGCAGACCACTGCGAAAGGCTAAATACTAGCTAGTGACCGATAGTGAACCAGTACCGTGAGGGAAAGGCGAAAAGAACCCCGGGAGGGGAGTGAAAAGATTCTGAAACTGTATGCTTACAAGAAGTCAGAGGCCGTTAATGGCTGATGGCGTGCCTATTGAAGAATGAACCGGCGAGTTATGATTGCATGCAAGGTTAAGTCGGAGAGACGGAGCCGTAGCGAAAGCGAGTCTAAACAGGGCGATGAGTATGTAGTCATAGACCCGAAGCCCGACGATCTATCCATGGCCAGGTTGAAGGTGGGGTAAAACCTACTGGAGGACCGAACCGACGTTCGTTGAAACGCCCGCGGATGAGCTGTGGATAGTGGAGAAATTCCAATCGAGTTGGGGGATAGCTGGTTCTCCCCGAAATAGCTTTAGGGCTAGCGTCGAAAATTGTGTAGTGGAGGTAGAGCACTGAATGTATGATGGCCGCTCACGCGGTACTGAATCCAATCAAACTCCGAATGCCATTATATTTATTTCGGCAGTCAGACTGTGGGGGATAAGCTCCATGGTCAAAAGGGAAACAGCCCAGACCGTCAAATAAGGTCCCTAAATTCATGCTAAGTGTTAAAGGATGTAGAAACGCTCAGACAACTAGGATGTTGGCTCAGAAGCAGCCACCATTTAAAGAGTGCGTAACAGCTCACTAGTCGAGTATTTCCGCGCCGACGATTTACCGGGGCTAAGCATGATACCGAATTTACGGATTTTAGATTTATCTAAAGTGGTAGGGGAGCGTTCCATGTGGGTTGAAGCGATATCGAGAGGAGTCGTGGACTGCATGGAAGTGAGTATGCCGGTGTAAGTAACGCTTGTAGGTGAGAATCCTACACACCAATTGACTAAGGTTTCCTGGGCAAGGGTCGTCCTCCCAGGGTTAGTCGGGACCTAAGGCGAGGCCGAACGGCGTAGTCGATGGACAGCTGGTTGATATTCCAGCACCCGTATATATGTGATGTAGTGACAGAGGTGGTTACCCGTACCGATTATTGGATTTCGGACTAAGCGAGGTACCTGTAGGATAGGCAAATCCGTCCTGCACAAGGGGAAGGCGTGACGGGGAGCGAATGGAGCAATCCTAGTAGCGAAGTCGGCGATACCAACTCTCAAGAAAAGCTGCTAACTTAAGTATATGCGGCCCGTACCGAGAACGGACACACGTGGTCAAGATGAGTAATCTGAGGTGAGCGAGTTAACTGTTGTTAAGGAACTCTGCAAAATTGCTTCGTAAGTTCGCAAGAAGAAGTGCTCTCGCAAGGGAGCCGCAGTGAAGAGGCCCAAGTAACTGTTTACCAAAAACACAGCTCTATGCTAAGCCGTAAGGCGATGTATATGGGGTGATGCCTGCCCAGTGCTGGAAGGTTAAAAGGTGGGGTTAGCCGCAAGGCGAAGCTCTAAATTGAAGCCCCAGTGAACGGCGGCCGTAACTATAACGGTCCTAAGGTAGCGAAATTCCTTGTCAGGTAAGTTCTGACGCGCACGAATGGTATAATAATTTGGGCGCTGTCTCGACAGCAGACTCGGTGAAATCTTAAGACCTGTGAAGATGCAGGTTACCCGCGACTAGACGGAAAGACCCCATGGAGCTTTACTGTAACTTAATATTGAGCAATTGTAATTCATGTACAGGATAGGTAGGAGACTTTGAAGGAGGGGCGTTAGCTTCTCTGGAGTCGCCCTTGGGATACTACTCTTGGATTATGATTGTTCTAACTTGCACCCTTACTGGCGTGGAGGACAGTGTTAGGCGGGCAGTTTGACTGGGGCGGTCGCCTCCTAAAAGGTAACGGAGGCGCCTCAAGGTACCCTCAGCATGGTTGGAAATCATGCAACGAGTGCAATGGCATAAGGGTGCTTGACTGCGAGACCAACAAGTCGAGCAGGGACGAAAGTCGAGCATAGTGATCCGGCGATTTCAGTGTGGAATGGTCGTCGCTCAACGGATAAAAGCTACCCTGGGGATAACAGGCTGATCGCGTCCAAGAGTTCACATCGACGACGCGGTTTGGCACCTCGATGTCGGCTCATCACATCCTGGAGGGGCAGTACCTTCCAAGGGTTTGGCTGTTCGCCAATTAAAGTGGTACGCGAGCTGGGTTCAAAACGTCGTGAGACAGTTTGGTCCCTATCTGTCGTGGGCGTAGGAAGTTTGAGGGGAATTGTCCTTAGTACGAGAGGACCGGGATGAACATAGCAACGGTATATCGGTTGTTACGCCAGTAGCATGGCCGAGTAGCTGCCTATGGAATAGATAAACGCTGAAAGCATCTAAGCGTGAAGCTAACCCCAAGATGAGACTTCCCATTCGTAAGAAGTAAGATCTCTCCAATGTTAGGAGGTTGATAGGTCAGAGATGTAAGTGTCGCGAGGCATTCAGTCGACTGATACTAATAGATCGAGGACTTAATTTCTAAGATTTTAAATCGATAAATAAAACTTATGTTGAAATAGTTTGACAAATAGAACGATAAAATATAATATCTAGTTTTGAGAGAACAATCTCTCAATTAAAAAGTCTGGTGGCGATGGCGCGGTGGTCACACCTGTTCCCATCTCGAACACAGAAGTTAAGCACCGTAGTGGCGAAGGTATCCTTTGGAGAGAATAGCGAGCCGCCGGGCTTTTTTATTTATAAGAGCTTTATTTTCTATCTTTTTATTTAAAAAATAAAAAACTATGATAAAATATAGACGTTTTAAAAACTATGAAAAAAGAAATATTTCAAATTAAAAAAAATCCCACAACTGAAAACTTACTACAAGCTATAGAAATGATTACACTTAGTTGTTATGGCGTATGTAGATTATCTGATCAATATTTATCAAATTCTAATAAAAAACCAAAACAATTAAAAAATAGTATTTTTATTAGCAAAAATTTTCGTAATGAATATAAGATTCGTTTATATGTTGTTTTAATAAGCAATGTTAAAATTACAGAAATCATTAACGAAATGCAAAAAAGATTAATTTATGAAATTGAAAATCGCTTTAACATTAAAGTTTTAAGTGTTGATATTTACGTTAACACTATCGCACAAGAAAAAAATTAGATAAGGATTATTTATGAAGACAATAGATGGTTTAACTCTTAAAGAGATGTTTATTTCAGGATCTAATAATTTATATAATCATTATCCTGAAGTTGATGCTTTAAATGTTTTCCCTGTTCCAGATGGTGACACGGGAATGAATATGAATTTAACTTTAACTAGTGGAAGTAAAGAAATTCAAAATCGTAATGATAAAAACGCTGGTGATATCGCAAAAGCTTTTTCGCGCGGTTTATTAATGGGAGCACGTGGTAATTCCGGTGTTATTACTTCTCAAATCTTCCGTGGTTTTGCAAAGGGTCTAGAAGGCTTAGAAACTGTTAACTCGATAAATTTATCTAACGCTTTTCAAAAAGGCGTAGAAGTGGCTTATAAAGCCGTTATGAAGCCAGTTGAAGGAACAATTTTAACTGTCATAAGAGAATCTAGCCAAGTTTTAAAAGACCAAGTTAAAGATTCTTATAGTATTGAAAAATGTTTCGAAATATTAATAAAAGAAGCTCACGAATCATTAAATCGCACGCCTGAGTTATTGCCAGTATTAAAAGAAGTTGGTGTTGTCGATAGCGGTGGTTATGGTCTAATTTTTATTTTTGAAGGCATGTATCGTGCTTTAAAAGGCAATGTTATTGAAAGAAAAAAAGCAACAGCAACTGATATTTCTGAACAAAAAGAAAAACTAGATCAAAATGTATATCAAGTAAATTTCATTTTAAATGTTGCTATAAAAGATAAAAAACCTGTTGTTGATAGTCGTTTAATTACCCATTTAAAAAATCGTGGTTTAGGCGAAGTTGAATTATTGCATATAAATAATGAACAACTTCAAGTCAAAATGAAATCACTTACACCTGGTTTAGTCATTAACTTTGTTCAACAATATGGCGAATTTTTAGCGGTTGATATACATAATATTGATCAAAAAGAAAAAATTGAATTTGTTAATAAAGAAGATTTATTAAAAAATAGAAAAAAAGATAAATATGCAATTATTGCAGTAAGTGCCGGGGAAGGAATTTCTGAATTTTTTAAGCAGTTGGGCGCTAGTGAAATAGTCTTTGGCGGTCAAACTATGAATCCTTCGACAGAAGATTTTGTTGCCGCGATTAAAAAATGTTACGCGGAAAATATTATAATTTTGCCTAACAATTCTAATATTGTATTAGCAGCATCACAAGCATGCACGGTTGTGGATAAAGATTATAATTGTCAAGTTATTCCTTCTAAAACTATCCCTCAAGGAATTTCCGCTTGCGTGATGTTTGATAGTGAACTTGATTTAGATGATAATCTTCAACAAATGAATGAAGCTTTAAATAACGTTAAATCCGGTTCTGTGACTTTTGCAATTCGTGACAGCGAAATTGATGGTGTGAAAGTTAAAAAAGATGATTTTATTGGCATCTTAGATAAAAAAATTGTTTGTTCTCATCGTCATCACATCAATACCGTTTTAGACTTATTAGAACAAATGGTTGATGAAAATAGCGCTGTTATCACGCTTTTAGTTGGAAAAGATGTTGATTCTTCATTAGTGGAAAAAGTTAGAAATAAAATTGTTAAAACTTATCCTGATGTGGATATTGATATAAGAGATGGTAAACAACCAGTTTATTCCTTTTTAATTGGTGTTGAATAAAAATAATATAGATGAAATTATCTAAATCTCCTCGAATAAATTCCTTATTGTATGAAATGGGTCTTTATTCATGGCTAGATATTATAAATTATGTTCCATACCGTTATGATGATTTATCTTTAACGCAAAATTTTAATTTCGCTGATAAACAAAAAGTTGTCTTGTATGGAGTTATCGCTAGTGAAATAGATCAAGTTAAACCACATAAAATCACTATTACTAAATTTGATTTGCTTGTTGATAAGAAAGTTTTTCATGTTGTGGGTTTTAATAGAACTTATTTTAATAAAGCTTTTAAAGTTGGAGATTTTATCACGCTTATTGGTTCTTATAACAAAGAACATAATTACATTAATTTGATAAATGTAAAAAAAGGTAGTCAGGAAGATAAAAGTCCTTTTTTATCTAATTATCATTTAGTTAATGGTTTAACTGTAACAATATTTTCAAACCTAGTTAAACGAGCTTTTAAAGAATTAGATGGTAAAATTTATGATGATATTCCTTATTATTTATTAAACAAACATCATTTGCTTCATAAACAAGAAGCTTTAACAAAAGTTCATTTTCCTTTAACAAAAGATGATATAAAAGAAGGATTAAAATATTTAAAATATGAAGAAGCTTTAAAATTTTCTTTAAAAACTTTATTGATTAAAAATGAAAACGCTAAATTAACAAAATATAAAAAAGAGCCAATAGATATTGATATATGCCAAGATTTTATTAATGCGTTGCCATTTAAATTAAGCGATGATCAATATTATGTTGGAAAAGAAATAATTAATGATATGAATCAAAATACTTTAATGTATCGTTTGTTACAAGGCGATGTTGGTTCTGGAAAAACTGTAGTAGCGTTTTTGGCATTGTATGCGAATAGGTTAAGAGGAGATCAAGGTGTTTTGATGGCACCGACAGATGCTTTAGCTCGACAACATTTTAAAAATGCTTTAGAAATATTTTCAAAATTAAATATTAAAGTTGAATTATTAGTGGGTTCAGTTAATAAGACAAAAAGAAAAGAAATACTAGATAATTTAAAAGATGGTATTATTGATATTTTAATTGGAACTCATGCTGTTTTTTCAAAAGATGTAATTTATTCTAAACTTGGATTAGCAATTATTGATGAACAACATCGTTTTGGTGTCAATCAAAGACAACTTTTGGCCAGTAAGGGAAATGATACGGACTTGTTGATGATGAGCGCAACACCCATACCACGTTCATTAGCGCTTTCAATTTATGGTGATTTAGATATATCTAGTATTAAAAGTTTACCTTTTTCTAATAAAAAAATAGTTACTAAAATTGTAAAAAGTACGGATGAAAAAATATTTTCTGGCATAGATTACATGATAAAAAATAACCGCCAAATATATGTAATAGTGCCCACTATTGAATATGATAATGAAAACGACTTTTCAATTGAAAATATCGGGAGTAAATATTTATTAAAATATCCCGGGCGTGTCGCAATATTGCATGGAAAATTAAAAGAAGAAGATAAAGAAGAAGCCTTAAAGAAATTTTATAATCATGAGGTTGATATTTTAGTATCAACACTAGTTGTAGAAGTTGGAATAGATGTTAAAAACGCGTCATTTATGATTATTTATAACGCTAATGAATTTGGCTTAGCCTCACTACATCAATTAAGAGGTAGAATAGGAAGAGATGGCTATCCAAGTTATTGTTTTTTAACTTATGATGGTGAAGATAAATCTGAGCAAGATAAATTAAATGTTTTAGTTAAAAGTTTTGATGGATTTTATATCGCAGAAGAAGATTTAAAAATGCGTGGTCCAGGTCAATTAAGCGGTTTACGTCAAAGTGGTTTAAGCGATTTTAAATTTTTGAATTTATATAATGATATTAAAATATTTCAAATCGCACGCGATGACGCAAAAGATATTTTAAAAAGAAAAGAATATGATAAAAATGTTTATTATTTGATTAATAAATGTCAAAAAGAAATAAATGATAAAAAAATTATTAGTTAATAAAAAAGAACTATCAGGACAAGTGATAGTTCTTAATGACATATTTTGATATGTCTATAGGAAGTTATTTGCCGACCTTGTATCAGTCAAATACTTCACACTTTTATTTTAAAAAACGTTTTTTTGTTAATCAACACTTTTTAATGATTCCGCCATATTGATTGAACGAATTTTTGGATAGAAGCAGAAACTAACGATTATAACAAACACCCATGACATTAAGATAGTATAAATATAACTTGGCCAATTAATAGTGGTGGAGAATACTAATCCAATGCTAGCAATATTGGTCACAATAAACCAGTGCAAAAATAAACCAATAAGTAAGCCAACAACTATTCCAATTGTCGACATAACAAATATTTCTCTTAAGATATACATTAAAACTTCACGTCTACGATATCCACATACTCTTAAAGTAGCAATTTCTCGTATTCTTTCGTTGATGTTAATATCGGTTAAATTGTAAATAACAATTGCCGCAAGTGCACCACTTAAACAAACAATTAGAATAACAATCATCGACAAATTATTAATAATAGAACTATACGTTTGCTTTGTTGATGTTGTTGAAACAATGCTAGATACATATTCATTATTAACAAGGCTATCTAAAACCATTTCTTTATCAGCATCAAGCTCTTCATTTATTTTTATTAAAAAGCTATTGTAAGAAACGTTTTCCTCTTTGTTTTCATAAAAATATTTTGCAAAACTATTTGTTCCAAAATAAATATAATTTTCAACATAATTTAAACATACATCACTAATTTTGACTTCAATTTCACCAAAATCAGTGTTAATTTTTAATAAATCACCTTCGTGAATATTAAAATCGTCACTTATTTGTTTGGTTAAAATAACAGAATTTTCATTAAAATCTATTTTGTTATGATTCTCATCCAAAAATCCAACATACTCACTTAAATTATTTCCAGCAGAGATAATTTGTAATGAATAACTTTCATCTTCGCTTACTGAACCTCTTTGATAATAACTTTTATCGTAAGTTAAATTAGCATCTAGATTGTCAAATATTAAAGATGAATCAATATTATTTTCGCTTGTTAGAACTAATGCATCGTATTTTGTTATATCGTTATATTGATCGTTTGTTATAACTTTAAAAGAATCAGTTAAACCAAAACTAGTCAACAACATTCCAGCACAGCCACCGACACCTATTATCATCATCAATAAATTTTTCTTAAATCTAAAAATATTTCTAAACATTGATTTATATTTAAATTTAATACGTTTCCATAAGAAAGGAATTCTTTCTAATAATATTTTTTTACCTGGTTTTGGTGATTTATTTCCAAGCATTAACTGAGCAGCAGGTTCTCTTAAATTTGATAATATTACAATTAAAACCACTAATAGTAAAAGCACTATCATTAATGATGAAAATCCAAATACATATAGTGGCTGCAAAGTAAAAGAGAAAGTGCCTAAATAATAAACTGAAGAATAAATTTGCATAATAACAGCAGGCAAAGCAAATATACCAATAAATGCACCTGCTACACATCCAATTAACGAGGATATCAATCCATAGAAAATATATTTAAGAGAAATAACTCTTTTAGAAAATCCCAGAGCTTTCAACGTTCCAATATATTGTCTATCCCTTGTTATTATTCTTGACATACTAGATAAGCAAACAAGCATTGCAATCAAAAAGAAAAATGGCGGGAAGATTGTGGATATCGTTTGCATTTTCAAAGCATCAGTTTTAAACATATATGCACTTTGAATTGAATCTCGATCCAATATATACCAATTAGGAGATAAAGAATTTATAATCTCATTTAGTTGAACTTCTGTTTGTTCGTTTGTAGTGTCTTCAATGTATTTTTTATAATCAGAAAAAGCAGGAGATTCCAAATACATTAAAAGTTCTTCTATAGTTAAATCTAAACCATATTGTTCTTTAATAGATTCTTTAACCGCATTTAAAACTTCTAAATAAACAGCATCATGAACCTCATCATAATAATCTTGTTTAATTTCTGCAATTCTTAATTCAAGTGTTTTTTTGGAAATATTTTGCAAATCCTCAACTTTTTTAGAAATAAATTCATCATATTCATTAGAAAAACCATTCATTTGTTTGCTTTGAAAAAAGTCTATATATAGGGTGGTATAAGTTAAATTATTAAAGTAGTTGTCATCAAGATAAATATAGGCTTCAATTGTTGTTCCAGATGTTAAAGAATGTTCGGCTTGTGAAGTAATATATAATGGATTTCTAACACTTCCTACTACTGTAAGAGTTGTTTCGTCATCGACTTTGATAGTTGAATTTATATGATATGGAGCAAGACTATTATTTTTCACTAATAAGACACATTCATTTGCGTTTTTTGGATAGCGTCCTTCCACTAATGTTAATTTATTATTTGTATCGCCTACCATTTTTCGATATGAAATTTGTGCGAAAGCTTTAACATTATCAATTAAAACATACTGTTCTTTATCACTTGTTAATGAAATATTATCAATTCCAACGATATTATTTTCTACATATGATAAAGTCGCTTCATTAAATCCAACTGTACTTCGTATGCAAATATCCATAAAATTCGTATTGTCATAGTATTTATCCATGCTAGAAAATAAATCAGGTGTGGTTGATAAAAGTCCGACTAAAAAACTATTTCCTAGAATGACTATAAGAATAATCGCTACAATCCTAGAAAAGTCATTTTTTAAAGATTTAAAAACATATTTAAAATATTTTCTTTTCATCTTACCAATCAATCTCACTAATAGGGGTAGGCTTATCATTGAATTCTTCTTCAATAACCTCGCCATTTTTTAAATGAATAACGTGATCCGCCATCGCGGTTAAAGCTGAATTATGGGTAATAATAATTACAGTTTTGTTATTTTGTTTGCATATATCAAATAGTAACTGCAATATCATTTTTCCAGTTTGATAATCAAGTGCACCAGTTGGTTCATCACACAATAATAATTTAGGGTTTTTTGCAATTGCTCTTGCAATAGAAACTCTTTGTTGTTCTCCTCCTGATAATTGACTAGGAAAATTATTCATTCTATCTTTTAAACCAACATCGCTTAATACTTTTTGACAATCTAAATGATCTTTACAAATTTCTGCAGCAATTTCAACGTTATCTAATGCTGTTAAATTAGGCATTAAATTATAAAATTGAAAGACAAATCCAACACTATCACGACGATAGTAAGTAAGTTTTTTATCGTTAAAAGTAGAAATGTCTTCTTTATCAACAATAATAGATCCATTTGTGACATTATCCATTCCGCCAAGCAAATTTAAAATTGTTGTTTTTCCACTTCCAGATGGCCCAACAATTACACAAAACTCATTTTTATAAACTTTGAAGTTCAAGTTATTAGAGGCTTTGATAGTAGTGCCACCTAATTCATATATTTTGTTAACATTTTTGAATTCTACAATCGGGACTCTTTCTTCCATTTTATTCACCTACTTACCTAATAGAATTATTTTAGTAAAATAACTAAAAAAATATATAAAAAATATCATAAAATCGACAACAAAACGTATTTTGTCCACTTTTGTAGTTATTTGTTAATTTGTCAAACTTTGCAAAGTGTGTATAATGTTAATGAAAAGAGGTGTTTAACTATGTTAACTATTGCTGTTGATACAATGGGTTCTGATAATGGTAGTCAACCAATTTGTGAAGCGATTAAATCATTTTTAAAACAACATAATGATGTAAAAATAATAGCGGTTGGAAAAAAAGAAGAACTTGCTTCTTTAGATGGAGTTTGTGAAGTGATAGATGCTAGTCAAGTAGTTCCAATGACAGCAGGAGCATTAGATGTTTTAAGAATGAAAGATTCATCGATGCTAAAAGCTATTAATTTAGTTAAAGAAGGAAAAGCTGATGGTGTTGTTTCGGCTGGATCTACCGGTGGCTTTCTAGCAAGTGCCACTATTACTTTAAAAATGATCAAAGGGGTTAAAAGAGCAGCGTTAGTAACTGCTATGCCATTACAAGAAAAAGGTAAATTTATGACTCTATTAGATTGTGGTGCAAATATTGAAAATTCAAGCGAAGAGTTAAATCAATTTGCTCTTATGGGAAGTTTATATTCAAAAGTTGTATGTAATATTTCTAATCCTCGTGTTTATCTTTTAAGTAATGGTAGTGAAGATGAAAAAGGCACTCAATTAATAAAAGAAACGAATAAATTATTAAAAGAAAATAAAAAAATAAATTTCATTGGAAATATTGAAGCAAGAGAAGCTATTTTAGATAAAAATGTTGATGTTGTTGTCGCGGATGGTTTCTCTGGCAATATTTTCTTAAAAAGTATTGAAGGAACAGCAAAATATTTATCAAAACTTTTAAAAGAGAGCTTTACCATGAATTTAAAAACAAAAATAGGTTATTTATTTGCTAAAAAAGGAATAGAAAATCTAAAATCATCAATGGATTATAAAGCAGTTGGTGGAGCACTTCTTCTAGGTGTTAATGGTGTAGTAGTGAAAGCTCATGGTAACTCTGATGAAGTAAGCTTTAAAAGTGCTTTAAATGTTTTATATAAAATGATTAAAAATGATGTTGTTAATCAAATCAGACAAGGTATTGAATAAATAATATGAAAGATATTCATCAACTATTATCTAGAATCCAAATCAAACCAAAAAATATCGAATTATATGAACTTGCATTAACTCATTCTTCTTTTAACGCTGATGCAAAAACAAAGCATCATGACTATGAGCGGTTAGAGTATATGGGAGATGCTGTACTTGGATTTGTTGTGGCTGATTTGATTTTTACTTTACATCCTGATATGGATCAAGGATTGATGTCTAAATTAAGAAGTCATCTTGTTCAATCAAAATCATTAGCAGGATATGCTAGAAAGATTGAATTATATGATTACGTTATAATTGGTCATTCTATTAATCCTGATACAGTCGCTTCATCTAATAAAATACTTGAAGATGTTTTCGAAGCATTGATTGGTGCAATCTATTTAGACCAAGGATTTAAAAAAGTGTATTCGTACATTAAGTGGATTTTTTATAATGACATTAAATTTATTGAATTGGATGA
The DNA here is from genome assembly GCA_949284685.1 of uncultured bacterium. GTDB lineage: Bacteria > Bacillota_I > Bacilli_A > RFN20 > CAG-826 > CAJOOD01. The sequence goes on along the minus strand of CASDWE010000002.1, from coordinate 127,518 downwards.
ATTAACCGATTATAAGACTAGATTACAAGAAGAAATGCAATCAGAATATCGTGACAGTGTTACTTATCGTCTTATAAAAGAAGAAGGACCTGCTCATGATAAAAAATTTGAAAGCATGGTTTATTTTAATGGGGAACCATTAGCAAAAGGAAGCGGCAAAACAAAAAAAGCAAGCGAACAAGATGCAGCAAGAAACGCCTTAAAAAAGAAAGCGATGTAAAATATGGGATTATTTAAATTTTTAAAAGAAAAATTTTCTAAAACAAAAAAAGATGATAAGGTTGAAACTTATCAAAAAGGTTTAACTAAATCACGAAAAAATTTTGCAAGTAAATTAAATAAACTTTCTAGTTCTTATAGTAAGGTCAATGAAGAATATTTTGAACAACTTGAAGAAATTTTAATTGAGGCAGATGTTGGTGTTAATTTCACTTTACAAATAATTGATGAAGTATTAAATCAAGCTAAAAAAGATAAAATCACCGATCCAAAACAAATCAACGAGATACTTGTCGATAAAATGTTTTTAGATTACGCTAGTAAAGGTGATATTATTAGTGATGTTTCTTTCCAAGAAAATGGTCCAACTGTTTTATTAGTAGTGGGTGTTAATGGCGTTGGGAAAACAACCACAATTGCAAAGCTTGCCTATCGTTATTTAAATATGAACAAAAAAGTAATGTTAGCAGCTTGTGATACATTTAGAGCTGGGGCAAAAGAGCAATTGGAAAAATGGGCAGAAAGATTAAATATTCCTATTGTTGTTGGAAAAGATAACGCTGATCCTGCTAGTGTTGCGTATGATGGTGCAAATAAAGCCATTAAAGATAATATTGATTTACTAATTGTTGATACTGCTGGACGTTTGCAAACTAAAGCTAATTTAATGGCGGAACTTGCTAAAATTAAAAGAGTGTTGGAAAAGGAAATACCTGGTGCACCACATGAAACATTTTTAATAATAGATGCCACAACAGGGCAAAATGGTGTCATTCAAGCCGCAGCATTTAAAGATGTTACCCCCATCAGCGGTATTGTTGTAACAAAGATGGATGGTACAAGCAAAGGTGGAATTATTCTTGCAATAAGAAATGAATTATCAATTCCAGTAAGATTTATTGGTTTAGGAGAAAAAATGTCAGATTTGCAGGAATTTGATTTAGATTCGTATTTATATGGACTTTGTATAGAAGATGAATAATTTGGATGATGTTATATATATAAATCAATTGTTGGATATTTATGGAGAATTACTTTCACGTGGACAAAAAGAAATATTATCACTATATTTTCGTTATAATTTATCAATAAGTGAAATAGCTAATGAAAAAGATATTTCTAGAAGTGCTGTTAACGACGCTTTAAAAAAAGGAGTTAAAACATTACAATCATACGAAAATAAAATGATGTGTTTTGCAAAAAAAGAAGCGGTTGATAAATTAATTAAAGAACTTTCTTTTGATGAGAAAAATAAAAAAATAATTGATAAGTTTAATCAGGAGTATAACAAAAATGGCATTTGAAAATCTGAGTGAAAAATTAACAAATATTTTTAAAAAAATGCGAAATGAAACGCATCTTACTGAAGCCAATATGGATGAGATGCTTCGACAAGTAAGAATTGCTCTTTTAGAAGCTGATGTTAATTTTAAAGTTGTTAAGGAATTTATAAATAATGTTAAAGAAAAAGCAGTCGGTCAAGAAGTATTAAAAAAATTAAATCCTAGTCAAACCGTTGTTAAAATTGTTCATGAAGAATTAACTAATTTATTAGGTAGTGATGATTGCAATTTACATTTAAAAAATAACGCAATGTCATGCATAATGCTTGTCGGCTTACAAGGTTCTGGTAAGACCACTACTGCGGGTAAATTAGCGTATTTGTTTAAAAATAAAAATCATAAAAAAGTAATGCTTGTTGCATTAGACGTTTATCGACCAGCCGCCATTGAACAATTAAAGCAGATCGGTAATAAAATTGATGTTGAAGTATTTGAAATGGGCACCAATAATAAGCCCACATATATAATCGAACAAGCGTTAATCAAAGCTCGCAAAGAATTATTTGATATTGTCATTATCGATACTGCCGGGCGGTTACAAATTGATTCTGTTTTAATGCAAGAACTAAATGATGTTAGTGCTATTGCAAAACCTGATGAAACACTTTTATTAGTGGATGCAATGGCAGGGCAAGATGCTGTCAATGTTGCAAATTCTTTCCATCAGCAAGTAAAACTAACAGGTATTATTATGTCTAAGTTAGATGGAGATGCTCGTGGTGGTGCAGCTTTATCAATTCGTCATTTGACCGGTCTTGCTATTAAATTTATTGGTGTCGGTGAAAAAATATCTGATTTAGAACTTTTCCATCCAGATCGAATGGCAGATCGTATTCTTGGAATGGGCGATGTTTTAACTCTTGTTGAAAAAGCAAAAGAAAATTTAGATGAAAAAGAAATGAAAAAATCCTTCAATAAAATGATGGATGGCGATTTTGATTTAAATGACATGCTTAAGCAATTAAAACAAGTTAATCGTCTTGGCTCGATAAGCTCTATTTTAAAAATGATTCCTGGAATGCCAAAAATAAGCAAAGAACAACAAGAACTTGCAGAAAAAGAAATGCGAAATTTTGAAATAATTTTAAATTCAATGACACCTTATGAAAAAAAGCATCCAGAAATAATTAAAAATTCACAAAAATTAAGAATTTCAAAAGGATGCGGAAAGCCTGTAAGCGATATTAACAAAGTATTAAAAAAATTTGAGCAATCTAAACAAATGATGAAGCAAATGAGTCAATATAAAAAATCCGGAAGACTTCCTCCAGGATTTAACATGTAATTATTTGTTTTTTATAAATTTATGCCCTTTTTGCAGGGCTTTTTTATACCATGATGGGTTATTTTCACCCTCATCAATTTCTTTTAGTAACTTTTTATCTTCGTTTGTTAGATGAACTTTTTCAAAAAGATCTGGTCGATATTTTCTTGTTAATCTTAATGATTCTTTTCTATGAAATTTATCTATTGCTTTATGATCTCCGCAATATAAAATGTCAGGGACTTTATCATTTAAAAAATCGTATGGTTCGGTATATTGTGGATATTCCAATAAATTGTTATTAAAACTTTCTTCTTTAATTGATTCTTGACTAATTGCACCATCTAATAGACGTATAATAGAATCTGCAATTGCCATAGAAGCAATTTCTCCACCAGTTAAAATATAATCGCCTATGTTAATTAAATAATCGACGTATTTATTTATTCTTTCATCTATTCCTTCATAATGTCCACATATAATCATCAAATCTTTGTTTGATTTTGAAAAGTCACACGCCATATTTTGATTATATGTTTTACCGCGTGGTGATAATAAAACAATATCCATATTAGAAGTTTTATTTTCTTTAATAGTGTCATATATAGGTTGACATTTCATAATAAGGCCAGCACCGCCTCCTACTGGAGGTGTATCAACACGATTATATTTATCTTTTGTATAATTACGTATATCAATTATTGTTAATTCAACGATGCCTTTTAAGATTGCTCTTTTAATAATAGAATTATTTAAAAATCCATCAAACATGTCTTTAAATAAAGTTAATATAACAATTTTTTTCATAACATCCCTTTCATAAAATTTATATGAATTTGCTTATTTTCAATGTCAACACTATTAATAAAAACTTTATCAATAAAAGGAACAAAGAAATTTTTATTATCCTTTGTTTTGCATCGTAATGTTATTTGAGCAGGGAACTCTTCAACTTTAACTACTTTACCTACAATATTATTATTTTGATCAATAATTAAACAATCCATTAAATCAGAAAATAGATAATAGTTTTTAGGCAAGTCAGCTTCTGATTTTAAAATATTAACTGTATATCCGATTAGTTCTTTTGCATATTCAAAAGTATTAATTTCTTTAAAAGTTACATAATCATTGCCTTTATATGAATGATAATCAGACACAGTTAGTATTAACTCTTCTTTACTATTTGGATTAATTAAAATTATTTTATTTCCTTTTTTGTATCGTTTGTTAGCAAAATATGTATTTGATTTGATGACTAGTTCACCACAAATACCATGCGTTTTAATAATTGTTCCTAAATTTAAATAATCCATATAGTAAAAAAGAGGCTATTCCTCTTTTTCTTCTCCTTCATCGTATGATTCAAAACGAATGTGAATATGTTGACTTTGTTTTTTTGCAGATACAGAAATTAATTCTCTTATTGCATTAGCGATAAGACCTCTTTTGCCAATTAATCTTGAAATATCATGTTTTTCAGCTGCGATTAAGATAGTGATGTCTTTATCATTTTGATTTGGGAGTTCTCGAATTAAAATAGACTCTTTATTATCAACAAGTGGATCAATAATCGCATGCAAAGTTGCTTGATAATCCATCACTATTTAGCCTTCTTTTTTGAATCAGCATGTTTGGTCAAAAGGCCCTTTTTGCTTAATATAGATCTAACTGTATCACTTAAAACCGCACCATTATTGAGCCATTTCATAGCTTTTTCTTCATCAATAACGGCATTTTCCACACCTTTATCTGGATCAAAATAACCAATTTGTTCGATTATTCTACCATCTCTTGCAAAACGTGAATCTGCTGCGACAATACGATAAAACGGATCTTCGTGTCGTCCAATTCTAGTTAATCTTAATTTTACTGCCATTTTCTTTTCTCCTTTTTTACGCAATTATTATATTTATATTTAAAATAGGTGTCAAGCATTAATACTTGACATCATGTAAGAAAATATTGTTCTTTATTTTTACCTCTTTATTAATTGATTAATTGTTTGTTAAAATATAAATAAGATGTCTAATGTTTTAGAAAAAATATTTAAAATTAAGGCAAAAGGATCAACATTAAAAAATGAGATAATTGGTGGTCTAATTGTCTTTGTTTCTATGTGCTACGTTTTGCCATTGAACGCTTCTATTTTAAGTGACATGGGAATGAATAGTGCTGGTGTTTTTGCAATGACTGCATTAGTTAGTGCAGCTGTGACATTCGTTATGGGTTTTGTTGCTAATTATCCTGTCGTTTTATCAGCAGGGATGGGACTTAATGCATATTTAGCTTACACAGTGTGTTTGGGAAGCGGATTTACATGGCAACAAACAATGATACTTTTAACTATCAGCGGAATAATTTTCTTTGGTTTTTCTCTTACACCTGTAAGAAAATGGATAATTAACGCTATTCCTAATGGATTGAAATATGTTATTAGTGCAGCACTAGGTGCTTTTATTTGTTTTGTCGGATTGAAAAATTCAGGAATTATTATTTCAAATGAATCTACTTTTGTAGGAATTGGTAATTTTGCTAATCCAGGAACAATTATTGCTATTATTTGTGCTTTTATTTGCTTTGGTTTAATGTTTTCAAAGAAAAAAATGCTTTCATCTTTAGCAATTCCAATCGCTGTAATTTTTGCCGCTATTCTTGGGCTGATTGTTTCTATATCCTTATCTTATACAAACGGTCTAACTTTTCTTGAAGGTCAATGGCAATATCAAGGTTATTTACAAGGAGAAAATGTTACTCTTCCAATTGTGCCTTGGTTAGATAGCAGTTTATCTTTTGGTTTGAGCGGTGTAGAAGATGTTGTATTTTATAGTGTTTTTAATGGCGATGGATATGGAGCCGCTGAATTTGGAAATGATATAGTTACAGTATTAGCCAATCCTGTGTCTTATATTGCTATTTTTTCCTTAATATTTGTTAATTTATTTGATACCACCGCAACTTTATTAGCGGTTGGAAGAAATATAGGCATTATCGACGAACATGGGCAAATGCAAAATTATCAAAAAGCAGTATTAGCGGATGCAGCAGGTGCTTTGATATGTGCACCATTAGGAACTAGTACAGTTACATCTTTTGCTGAATCTAATATTGGGGTAGAAATGGGAGCAAAAACTGGCTTAAGTGCTGTTGTAGCAGGATTAGTATTTGTATTGAGTGCTTTTATCTATCCAGTATTTTCTATTTTCACCGCTGGTTGTGTCAGTGCTCCAGCATTAATTTGTGTTGGAACATTAATTTTTGTTAACAACTTTAAATCACTTGATTTTAAAGATCAGATTTTAATTTTTGCAGGTTTTATTACTGTGATATTTACCCTTTTGACTTATTCAATTGCTTCAGGTATAGGAATAGGTTTAATAAGTTATGTTATAATGCTTTTATTTGCAGGAAGAAAAAAAGAACTCAACCTAACTCTTATCATAATTTCTGTTGTATTTTTGATATCTTTTGCCTTAAGTGCGATCATGCCATACATACAGACGTGAGATGCTGTGCATAATTGACAATATTATTTGAAAATATTATAATTTAAAATTGTTAAAAGGAGATTTTATTATGAAAAAGATTTTGTATTTTCTTGCATTTTTACCTTTAGTAATGTCGTTAAGTTCTTGCAATACGTCAAATTTAAATGTCGATGTTGATTATGATAAATTTAATCAAAAAATCGATTTAGAAGAAGGCTTAGCATATCTTGAAACAACATCTGACGTTCTTTTAAATGTTAAAAATTATCGTTCACTTTCTGTGGTGAATGATGAATTTTCTTTGTCTGCGGGAGATGTTACAAACACAATGACCATTGATATGAGCAGTAAAGGCAGCGTTTTAAATGAATGCGATCTTAAGGATGATTTATCTGGCAATATTCATTCAAAAATATCAGATTTTAGTATGCATTTTAAGATGAATGAGGAAATTGATTTTTCGGGTGGATTCACTAGCATGGAGACATATATAAAGGATAGTAATTTATATTTTGATTTATCTAATGAAGATGTTCAAAAATCTTTTATTGATATGCTATCCGAATTATATGGTGATGAAACTATCTCTTTAATTTTTGAATCGCTATTTGATTCAACTGATGGGAAATTTTATCTTCCTTGTGAGATGTTATCAACAAATGTTGATATACCTGTTACCACAATATCAGTTATTCCTGTCGAACAAATCATTTCAGAAATAATTGCTTTAATAAATGAAGTGCCTTCTATCCAAAATATTATTAATGTTTATAGTGATGGTTCATCATACTTATTTAAAGTTAATTTTGATGTTGATTCTATAAGTAATTTAATTATTGAATTAATTAATCAATTAAGCGGAACTATTCTTACTGAAGAAGAAATAGAAGAAATTAAAATGGCTTTAACAAGTCTTCTTAATGTAGATGTTGCTGAACTTAAATTTATTATTGATGAAAATGGTTACTTAACTAATTCTGATTTGGATTTGAAAATGTATTTTGATATTGATTATTCACAATTTGATCCATCTATGACAGATAAAATTAATTTTTCAATTGTAAGCAAATCTTCTCAAGCCTATGAATATGGCAATGTAGTTGTGGAATTTCCAAATGATTTAGATAAATATTATGATTTGTCATATTTACTAGGCGCATCCACTCCTGCAATCCCAAGTATGTAATTTATTTAAATAAATGTTTACATTTACTAAATAGATTGTTATATTAATAGACGCACGTTTAAGTGCTACGGGTGGTCCGCTAGTTGATAACTATGAACATCAAGAGAAAATTAATGTTGGAGGTAAATATGAATAACAATTTAGTTAAAGAAATTACCAAAAGCCAACTTCGTAATGACCTTCCTGAATTTTCAAGTGGTGATGAAGTAAGAGTTTCTATCCGTATTATTGAAAATAAAAAGGAACGTATTCAAGTATTCCAAGGTGTTGTATTACAACGTCGTGGTGGTGGTGTTGGAGAAACATTCACTGTTAGAAAAATTTCTAGCGGAATAGGTGTTGAAAAAACATTCTTGTTACATTCACCAATCATTAGCAAAATTGAAGTTGTCCGTCGTGGTAAAGTTAGAAGAAATAAAATCTTCTATCTACGTAGCCGTTCTGGCAAATCAGCTAGAATTAAAGAAATTCTTAAATAATAGAATAGCGGTGTTGAAAACACCGTTTTTCTTTTCATTTCGATTTGAAAATGTATATAATTTTATTGATATGGAAAATAAAAATGTCTTAAATAACAAACGAATAATTAATCCTTTTTCAAAAAAGATAATTTTTTATGTTCTTTATTTAGTTATTATTGGTTTGCTTTGTTTTGCAATTGTTTCTTCATTTAATCGTTTTTATTATACTTTTTTTTATGTTGATGGTCATTCAATGGAACCAACACTTTCTGAACATGAATTTGGCATTGTTGATACTCATCCTGATATAAAAAAATATATTGAAAGATATGATATTGTTGTCACATATTTTCCCACTGATTACGCTGAAGATGATTCTCTTAAAACCAATGCTTCTTTAAAAATTAAACGTGTAATTGCTTTACCAGGTGAAAGAATTGAAATTATTGATGATAATAATGAAAATAAAATTATGGTTGAAGGAAAAATCCTAGATTTGCCATTTGTTCCTAATGACACATCAGGTCTTAATCAGTATGTTAATGATTTTTATATATTGGGAAGTGATGAATATTTTTTGATGGGTGATAACTGGGGTCATTCTTCTGATTCTTGTGCAGTAGGGCCAATAAATGCAGATATGATTCAAGGCATATTAATAGCAATAGAGGGTGTGTGCGAAGTAAAAAATAATGAAGTAACATCATTAACATACACTAAAACGGAGTATTTTAAATAAATGAATAATAATAACAATATTCACTGGTTTCCAGGTCATATGAAAAAAGCAATCAATCAAATCGTTGAAAAATTAAAAATGATTGATGTAGTAGTTGAGATTATAGATGCACGCCTTCCTTTAACTAGTTTAAATTTTCAATTAGAAAAGGCAATTAAAGATAAAAATAAAATATTAGTTTTTTCAAAATCTGACTTAACTGATGAAAGACAATTAAATTTATTTTTAGAGAAGTACAAACAAGAAAAATATACTGTTTTATCTTTAAATTTAACAAATAAAAAAGATGCTGAAATTGTTATCGAATATATTAAAAAACTATCACAAGAAAAAATTTCAAAAATGCAAAATAAAGGAATTAAAAACTTTCCAATTAAAGTGATGGTAATAGGAATGCCAAATGTTGGAAAATCCACACTGATAAATTCTTTATCTAAACGGAAAGCCACAAAAGTTGAAAATAGAGCCGGCTTAACAAAATCCCAGCAGTGGATTAAACTTGATAATAATATTTATTTATTAGATACGCCAGGAATTCTTCCAACAATTTATGAGGATAAAAATGCTGCGATTAAAATCGCCACTATTGGATTAATTAAAGATGAGATTTTACCTATTGATTTAATTTGTAATTATTTATTGGATTTTTTAAGGACAAATTATCCTAAATCATTGCAAAACCGCTATCAAATTCTAGATTTTCGTTTAACAAATGAAGAAATAATCAATCAAATTGCAACAAATAGAGAACTTAAAAAAAGTGATGGTGAATTGGATTTAAATAGAGCGCAACACCTTCTTTTAAACGAATTTAGACAAGGTCTTTTAGGAAAAATAAGTCTTGATATATATGGATAGAAATTTTGATAAACAATATTTAGATAATATAACAAAAGTTATTGTAGGCGTTGATGAAGCTGGACGTGGTTGTCTGTGTGGCCCTGTTGTCGCTGCGGCGGTAATTTTAAAACCAGACTTTTATGATTCAATAATTGATGATTCTAAAAAATTAACATCCGTTAAACGAGAAAAAGCCTATCAATTGATCATAAAAAATGCTGTTTCTTATGGTGTAGGAATAATTGATGCTGATACTATTGATAATGTTAATATTTATGAAGCTTCACGTCTTGCTATGTTAAAAGCCATTTCGAATTTAAATTGCAAGTTTGACATTGTTTTAACAGATGCAATGCCATTAAAAGATGAAACAATTAATTGTGTGGATATAATAAAAGGCGATAGCAAATCTTTATCTATTGCCGCAGCTTCAATTATTGCAAAAGTTACACGTGATCATATCATGCTAGATTATGACAAAAAATATCCACAATACGACTTAAAAACCAATAAAGGCTATGGAACAAAAAAACATTTAGAAGCACTTGCTAAATATGGTCCAATAAAACATTTCCATCGATATACTTATAAGCCAATACAAAGAATAATTGATCCAATTTATAAATTATTTTAGTAATTTTTTATTTTTCTTCCTAATAGTATTTAGGAGGAAAATATGTTAGAAGGAAGAAATTTATTATTGTATTTATCAATTAAATATGAAGGTGATTGGGATAAGATTTATTTTGCTATAAAAGCAAAAGAAAAAATTTCTAAAGAAGAAGTAGAAGAAGCTGTATCAACAAATAAAACACCATTTATAACTATTATAGATGATGAATATCCTGATGCTTTAAAAAATATTTATAAACCGCCTTTTGTTTTGTTTTATTATGGTGATTTGTCTTTATTAGATAATTCGAATTCATTTTTAGCAGTTGTTGGATCTCGTAATTGTTATAAAGAAAATTGTGACGCTTTAAACAAAATTATTAGTGAATTAAATAATGAGTATATTATTATTTCAGGTCTTGCAATTGGCATAGATACGTGTGCTCATAAATCTATATTAAGAAATGGAGGAAAAACAATCGCAGTATTGGGTTGTGGTATTGACTATATTTATCCAAAGGAAAATCAAGATTTATATCAAACGATTAAGCAATCAAATCTTTTAATAAGTGAATATCCATCTTTAATTAAACCAAATTCTGAGCATTTTCCTATTAGAAATAGAATTATTACTGGTTTAGCGGATCAAATTTTCGTCCCAGAAGTTCATTTCAAAAGCGGTACAATGATCTCAATTTCTCACGCAATAAGCCAGGGCAAGGATATAATGGTATTACCACAGCCAATAGATAATGGAACATGCAACAATCGTCTAATAAGAGACGGTGCGTTGTTAATTGAAAGTGGTGCTGATATTCTCGATGAGAAAAAATAAATATATCCTTTATATTATATTAAGGATATTAATATTTGTTTGAAAATGAGCACTTGACAGGCTCTATCACCTTGCAATAAAGTTAATAGGTAAAAAGGAGCATTATGAAACTTGTTATTGTTGAATCACCCACTAAATGTACTACTATAAAACGATATCTTGGGAAAAACTATATTGTTGTAGCATCCTTAGGACACATTCGAGATTTAGCTAGATCTGGGAAAGGTGGCCTTGGCGTAGATATTGAAAACGATTTTAAACCTACTTATAAAATTTCACCAGGTAAATATGCTGTTGTTAAAAATTTAAAAGAGCAAGCAAAAAGATGCGATGAAGTTATTTTAGCAACCGACCCAGACCGAGAAGGAGAGGCTATCGCCTGGCATTTAACTCAAGTGTTAGGACTGGATGTTAAAACTACTAAAAGATTAGAATTTCATGAAATTACACGCGATTCTATTAATCATGCGATTAATAATCCTAGAACAATTGATATGAATCTTGTTTCTTCACAAGAAACTAGACGTATTATCGATCGTATAATAGGTTTTAAATTATCGACACTTTTATATAACAAAATACATTCAAGAAGTGCTGGTCGTGTTCAATCTGCAACTTTAAAAATTATTGCGGATCATGAAAAGGAAATTAATAATTTTGTTATTGAAGAATATCATAAAATAAATGTAACCGCATCTTTTAATGGTCAAACTTATACTCTTGATATTAAAAGAAACAAAGCTATTTCCACTACTGAAGAAGCGTTAGAAATTTTAAATAACATTCCAGAAAATTTAGAAGTTATTGATGTAAAAAAAGAAGTGAAAAAAAGAGAAGCAAAAGCTCCTTTTACCACCTCAACATTACAGCAAGCAGCTTATAATAAATATAAATTTAAAACTGAAGAAACTCAAAGCATTGCTCATAAATTATATGAAGGTATTGATCTTGGCGGTGAACATGTTGGTTTAATTTCCTACATGCGTACAGATTCAACTAGATTATCTCCTACATATATTAATCGTGCTAAAAATTATATTGTTGAAACATATGGTGAAGAATATGTTGGAAATAAAACAAAATTTAAAGAAGGAAAAATGGCTCAAGACGCTCACGAAGCTATTCGTCCAACAGGCAATCATCGTACTCCAGACTCTATCAAGCAATATTTAACTAGAAGTCAATATTTGTTATACAAGTTAGTTTATGAACGCACTCTTGCCTCTTTGATGGCACCTAAAAAAGAAGAAATTACAACAGTTACGATTAAAGGCAATGATATCATATTCACTTTAGAAGGAGTGCGAATTCTATTTGATGGATATGAAAGACTTTTAAAAGAGGAAAATTCAAATAAAATAATACTTCCAGAAATTAAAAATGGAGATATATTCAAAGTTGAAAGCAAATCAGAAGAACAAAAATTTACTCAGCCACCTGCACATTATAGCGAAGCTAAAATAGTTAACATAATGGAAAGTGTTGGTATTGGTCGTCCTTCCACATATGCATCTACTATTTCTACTTTATCAAAAAGAAAATATGTGACCGATGCAGATGGTGTATTAAAAATTACTGATCAAGGTGATAAAACAAGCCATGTTCTTGATAAATATTTCCCTGATATCGTTAATGCAAAATATACTGCTCAGATGGAAGAAAAATTAGATAATATTCAAGCAGGAAGCTCATCAATTGTCAAAATGTTAAATGACTTTTATAATCCATTTATTAAGGAATTTGATAAAGCTTCTAAATTGATGTATAAAGACGAAGAAGAAAAGACTGGCGAAAACTGTCCAGAATGTGGTTCACCTCTTATTTATAAAGACGGAAAATTTGGTAGATTTATTTGTTGCAGTAATTATCCAAAATGTAACTATATTAAAAAAGAGCCAAAAGAAGTTATTTATACTGGCGAAAACTGTCCAGTTTGTGGTAAGCCTCTTGTTGAACGAACTTATGATAAAGATAAAAAGTTTGTTGCTTGTTCTGGATATCCAAAATGTAATTATATTAAGCCAGATCCAAATAAGCCCGCAAAACAAGAAAAACAACCTGCAAAATTAGTAGGACGCAAATGTCCAAAATGTGGAAATGAATTAGTGTATCGAACATCAAAAAGAGGAGAATTTATAGCCTGTAGCAATTTTCCAAAATGTCGATATATTGAAAACATTAAAAAAACAAGTGAAGAAAAATAAGAAATTCTTCACTTTTTGTTATACAATGTATCCATGAAAGACTATTTGGATGATTTTATTTCGTATCTTAAATTTAATTTAAATTACACTGATACTACAGTCGATTCATATAAAAGAGACATCGAAAAATTTTATAATTTTATTGCAAAAGAAGCCATAAGTTATTTAGATGTGGATAATTTTGTTATACGTAATTTTTTAACGCACGAACTGCGTGATAAAATTTCAAAAAAATCTTGTAGAAGACGCATTTGTGCTTTAAAGAAATATTATGAATTTCTCTATAAAAATAAGTATATAAATAATAATCCTTTTGTTTTTGTTGCTCCTATAAAAGTGGAGAAAACTTTTCCAAAGGTTTTAAATGATTCACAAATCAAACAATTGCTTGCTGACAATTTTAAAAGACAAGATAAATTAGTATTAAGAGATCAAGTGATATTAGAAATTTTATTTTCATGCGGTGTTCGTGTCAGCGAGTTAATAAACATTAAAATTAATGATATAAATTTAAAGCAAAGAATTGTTAGAATTTTTGGTAAAGGTCAAAAAGAAAGAATCGTTCCTTTTACAAAAGAATGTGAAAACACAATTGATTTATATTTAAACAATTTGCGTCCTATTTTAGTCGCACAAAATAAAGAATACAATCCTTATTTATTAGTCAATCAAAAAGGCCAAAAATTAACAAGAAGAGGAGTTGAATATATTCTTGATCAAATTGAAATTCGTTGTGCAGATTTTTATGGTTTGCATCCTCATATGTTGCGACATAGTTTTGCAACACATCTGCTAGAACAAGGAGCGGATTTAAGATTAATTCAAGAGTTGTTAGGCCATTCATCGATAAATTCCACACAAATATATACGCATGTTAGTAAAGAAAATTTAATCAATGCATATAAATATTCACATCCAAGAGCAAGAGAAAATAAAACAAAATAGTTGAGTTTTGCACATTTTTTTATTCGTTTTTCCATAATTTACTTATTTTTTTGATATTTAGTAAAAAAATTCTTTCTTAGTTCATATATTTTTTACTTCCGTAAAAATTGTTAACGTGATATTATTAATTGGCTCTGAAAAGAGACTACACACACTATGGATTCAAGGTCCACGTCTTAATTATCAATTAAGGGAAGCTTGTTAGAAGTAGTGGAGGTTAAACAAATAAGGAGGTTCACTAAATGAGTGAAGAAGTAAAAGAAACAGTTGTTAACGAGGAAGTTAACACACAAAATGCTAACGAGGAAGTTAGTCAAGCCGCTGTTGAAGAAACAATGGCAAGTGTCGTACATGATCCTGACGCACCTATCATTACGATGAAAAAATTATTAGAAGCAGGTGCACATTTTGGCCATCCAACAAAACGCTGGAATCCAAAAATGAAAAAATATATTTTTGGTGCCAGAAACGGTGTCTATATCATCGATCTTACAAAAACAGTTGAATGTATCAATACTGCTTATCTTGCTTTAAAAGATATCGTAGATAAGGGTGGTAAAGTATTATTTGTTGGAACAAAAAAACAATGTCAAGAAGCTGTTGAAGCCGAAGCGTTGCGCTCTGGTTCTTTCTATATTACCAATAGATGGTTAGGTGGAACTTTAACCAATTTTAAAACAATTCAATCTCGTATCCGTTATTTAAAAGAATTGGAAAGAAGAGATGAAGATGGCGAATTAGATTTATTAAATAAAAAGGAAGCTGCTGTCTTAAGAAAAGAAAAAGATAAATTAAATAAAAACTTAATTGGTATTAAAGAAATGAGAAAAGCACCAAACGCCTTGTTTGTTGTTGATCCTCATAGCGAAAACATTGCTATTAAAGAAGCTCATAAATTACATATTCCTGTTTTTGGAATTGTCGATACAAATTCTGATCCAGATGAAATCGATTATCCAATTCCTGCTAACGATGACGCAATTCGTTCAATTGCCTTAATTTTAGCGGTTATGGCAGATGCTGTTGTCGAAAGCAAAAATGGTGTCCCAGTTGTTGCATATACCAAAGATGAAGGCGATGAAGTTACAATGAAAGACGCTATCAAACAAGCCGACAAAGAAAATCAAGAAAAATTAGCAAGAATTCGTGCCGAAAGAAAAGCTAGACAAGAACGTTTTGAAAAAGAGCAAGCTGAAAGAGCAAAAGTTCGCGCACAAAGAGAAGCACAAGATAAATTATTAGAAGAAGAAGCCGCTAAAGAAACTTCTGTTGAAAATACAGTTGAGGATAACCAAGCCGAAGAAGAAAGTAAAGGTGAATAATATGGCCAGTAAAAATGTTATTGAATTAATTAAACAACTTCGTGAAAGAACAGGTGCCGGAATGATGGATTGCAAAACCGCACTTGAAGCTAACGATTTAGATTTAGATAAAGCTACTGATTACTTAAGAGAAAAAGGTATTGCAAAAGCGGCAAAAAAAGCCGAAAGAATTGCTGCTGAAGGCTTAAGCGATGTCAAACTATGTGAAAAATGTGGAAAATGTGTAGTTTTAGAAGTTAATTGTGAAACTGACTTCGTCGCACGTGGTGATGATTTTAAAAATCTTGTTGATGAGACCGCTCATCTATTATTGAAAAATGAACCAAAAAATTTAGATGAAGGTAAGGAATTAACAAAAGAATTATATACAGAAGCAACAATCCGTATTGGTGAAAAATTAGATTTGCGTAGATTTGATTTATTAAAACCATCTGAAAATCAAGTTGTTGGTACATATATCCATATGGGTGGTAAAATTGCTGTTGCAGTAGTAATCGAAGGTAAGGATAAAGACTTCGCGGATCAATTAGCAATGCATATTGCTGCTAATGCACCAAAATATGTTAACGCCAGTGACATTCCTGCTGATGTTGTTGAAAAGGAAACTGCGATTCAAATTGAAGCTAGCAAGACTGATCCAAAATTAGCTAATAAACCTGAAAACATCTTAAGAAATATAATTAAAGGAAAAGTTGATAAAATATTATTTGAGTCAGTGCTAAGCGAACAAAATTATTTACTAGATGACAGCAAAAAAGTTTCACAAGTACTAAGTGAAAACAAAACAAAAGTTGTCCAATTCGTTCGCTATCAAGTTGGTGAAGGAATTGAAAAAAGACATGATGACTTTGCAAAAGAAGTCATGGAACAAGCCAAATAAGAGAAACACTTTTAGTGTTTCTTTTTTATTAAGGAGAAAATATGCTATATAAAAGGGTATTGTTAAAAATAAGTGGCGAATCAATCGCTGACAAAACAAAAAACCAAACATTAAATTGCGACAAGTTACAATCAATTGCTTCTGCGATAAAAAATTTAGTGAGTCAAGGTTTAGAAATTGCCGTTGTTATTGGTGCTGGTAATATTTGGCGTGGTAAATTCGCCAACAAATTAAATATTGAACCAAAAGAAGCAGATTATATGGGAATGTTAGGAACAATAATTAACGCTGTTGCACTAACAAATGCATTAAAGAAAATTTCCGTTAATTCTTGTTGTATGTCCGCTATTAATGTTGATCCAATAACAATGCCTATTGATGAAGACAGAGCAAAACACTTATTAAGCAATCAAACTGTTGTTGTTTTTGGTGGCGGTACTGGCAAACCTTTTTATACAACTGACACTGCTGCCACATTGCGTGCAATACAAATTGATGCCGATGCTATCTGCATGGCTAAATACGGCATTGATGGTGTTTACACTAGCGATCCTAACAAAGATGAAAATGCTAAATTTTTAAAACATTTAACATTTAGTGAAATATTATGTAAAAACTTACAAGTTATGGATATTTCCGCTATAGAACTTATAAAAGATAAGGATATAGTTGTTAGAGTATTTAACATGGATGACCCAAAAAATATTGAAAAAGTAGTAAATGATGAAAATATTGGTACAATAATAACAAGGAGTTAATATTTTTATGGATGAAATGACTAATGAAGCCAAATTGAGTATGGATAAATCAATTGAGGCGTATAAGACAGCTTTAAACACTTTGAGAACTGGTCGTGCAAACGCTGCTATCCTTGATGGAGTAAATGTTGATTATTATGGCAGCAAAATACCATTGAATCAAATTTCCGCCGTCAGCGTTTTTGAAGCCAAGCAACTCGTTGTAAAGCCTTATGATAAAAATGATTTAAAGGCAATAGTTGCTGCGATTAATGCCGCAAATATTGGGTTAGTTCCTGTTAATGATGGTCAAGTTGTACGTCTTAACATTCCACCTCTTACTGAAGAAAGAAGAAAAGAAATTGTTAAACAAGCAAAAAAATTCACAGAAGAATGTAAAGTCAGTGTTAGAAACATTCGTAGAGAATATCTTTCTTTGTTAAAAGATGACGATCAATATAGCGAAGATTTCATTAAACGAATCGAAAAAGAAATTCAAGATGTAACAGACCAATCTATTAAAAAAATAGATAGTATAATGTCTGAAAAAGAAAAAGAAATTATGTTAATTTAAGCAGATGATGAATCTGCTTTTATTTAAATACTGTGCTTTTTATTTTTAAATATAATAAAAATTAGTATATACTATTTTTATGGCGAAATTTTTTGAAAATAAACTTTGTCATATCGCATTTATTATGGATGGCAATGGACGTTGGGCAAAAATGCAGGATATGCCACGTACATTTGGGCATAAAAAAGGATGCGAAATCATTACTGATATTTATCGTGAATGTTTAAATAAAGACATCAAAGTTATGTCTTTATTTGCTTTTTCTTGTCAAAATTTTAATCGTCCAAAGCGAGAGGTTAATCTTTTATTTACATATTTAAAACATTTTTTTAAAAAAGAAATTAACAATATGATAAAAGATCAAACCAAAATTTTAGTAAGCGGTGATTATTCTAAATTACCTTCCTCGACTGTTAAAATAATTGATGAAGCTATTAAAAAAACAAAATCATTTGATCATTTTATTTTTAACATTTGTCTTAATTATGGTGGTATGGAAGATATTGTTCATGCATGCAAAAATATAATTAACGATGTTAACGATAATAAAATTTCTATTTTGAATATTGATACACAAACATTTTCAAAATATTTATATAATGGAAATTTACCTCCAATTGATTTATTAATAAGAACTGGTGGTGAAATCCGCATTTCAAATTTTATGCTTTATCAATTAGCGTATTCTGAGCTTATGTTTATAGATACTTATTGGCCTGATTTTAATAAAGACATATTAGATGAATGTATTGAAAAGTATTACAAAAGAGTTCGTAGATTTGGAGCAATAAACGATGAGTAAAAATAAAAAATTGCCTGAACAATTATTTAATGAACTAAAGCCAAACGAAGTAACAACAGAACAAAAGAAATCTTTAAAAGTTCGAATAATTACCTCAATTATTGGTGTATCAATTGTTTTACCGTGCATTTTTCTAGGTGAAATACCATTTTTAGTTTTATTAATTTTGATAGGTGGTATAGGTGCATGGGAACTTGTCCACTGTGCTAAAAAACATTACAATATCACCCTTTATATATTGACCATCGTTATCGTTTTATTTTTGGCTACATATCCATTGTATCGCAATCTCATATTTGAATTTACTGATTTTAACGGAACAATATATAGTGTCTTTAATAGTATTTATGCATCAGTCTTTTTAATTTTGATAGGGGCTATATTATGTTTTTCGTTAGTTCTTATTGATAAAAATTTTGAAGTACGTGATGCTTGTTATATATTTGCTTTTGGTTTGATATTAGGTATTGGAATTCAATGTATTGCTTTTTTAAGATATTATCCGCTTTGGGAATATTATTTATCTTCAGGAGAAGAAGTATTAACAAACCCCTCCTATGATTATGCTGAATCAGCATCATTATTGATATTAGTTGTAGCGGGATCACTATTTTCTGATACAGGAGCTTATTTTACTGGTATCTTGTTTGGAAAAAACAAAATAAATGAAAGAATTTCTCCTAAAAAAACATGGGAAGGTTTTGTCGGTGGAACAATTACCTCAATAGTTTTTGTTTTAACTTTTGGTTTGGTAATGGCTGCGTGTGGTCATCCGATTTTAAAAATATTTGATATTAATCACTGGTATTACTTATTAATACTAGCTATCGTTATTCCATTAGTAAGTTCTCTTGGTGATTTTATTTTCTCAAGTATTAAACGTTATTATGGAGTAAAAGATTTTGGTTTTATTTTGCCAGGGCATGGCGGTATTTTAGACCGAATAGATTCTGTTTTATTTTCTTGCATTTCAAGTGCAATTTTAATTACTATTTTTAATGCGATATTAAATAATAATTGGGAAAATTTATTTGTCTAATATGATACGTGTTATATTATTAGGTGCATCCGGTTCTATAGGAAAACAAACTATCGATATAATTAAAAATGACCAAGTTAATTTTGAACTTGTAGCCGTAAGTGTGTTTTCTAATTCATCTTATTTAATTAAACTTTTGCAAGATTTTAAAACAATTCGCATGGTTTTTTTAAAGGATGATAAATTGAAAGTAGAATTAAAACAAAAATATAAAAATATAACTTTTTTTTCTGAAAAAGATGGCTTTAAAAATTTTATCAATTCTTTAGATGGAGATATGATAGTTAACGCTATTTTGGGTTTTGCAGGATTATATCCTACATTATGGGCAATTAAAAATAATAAAATATTATGTTTGGCCAATAAAGAGAGTTTAGTTGTCGGTGGGGAATATATTAATAATTTGTTGACTAATAGTAAAAGCAAAATATATCCAATTGATAGCGAACACAGCGCTATTTATAAATGTCTTAAAAAGAGAAATGCTGGTGTAAAAAACATTATTTTGACTGCTTCAGGCGGAGCTTTTAAAAACCTAAAAAGAAAAGATCTTAAGAATGTAACAAAAAATGATGCTTTAAAACATCCGACTTGGCAAATGGGCAAAAAAATTACTATCGACAGCGCTACATTAATTAATAAATGTTTTGAAATTATAGAAGCCCACTATTTATTTAATTTGCCTTATGATAAAATAAAAGTCATTCTACATGATGAATCTATGATTCATTCAATGGTAGAATATGTTGACAACACCTATATTGCCGAGATTAATAAACCTGATATGCATAATCCAATTGCTTATGCCTTATATCAAGGAAACTATCCTTGCGATTTATTTGAAAATTCTGATTTTCATAAATTCGGCGATTACCATTTTCACAAATTATCATCTAGACGTTTCCCACTTATTTGCCTTGCAAAAAAAGTTATTAAAAATAAAGGTATATATGGGTGCGTTCTTAATGCCTGTGATGAAGTTTGCTGTCAAGCGTTTTTAAATGATGAAATATCATTTTTGGATATCGAAAAAATTATTAATCGCGTTATGAAAAACGTTGATAATGTCCAAAGTTGTGATTATCAAATTTATGAAATGTATGATAAAATAACCCGACAAAAAACATTAGAAATAATTAGAAAGATGAGGAAAAATTAATGCCCGATTGGCTAATGACAATACTTAATATAATTTTATTTATCGTGTGTCTTTCAACATTAGTGCTTGTCCATGAAGCTGGACATTTAGCAACCGCGAAAATGTTTGGAGTATATTGCGATGATTTTTCTATTGGTTTTGGAAAAGCGTTTTTACATAAAAAAAGAAAAAATGGTGAAACATATTTTTCATTAAGAGTTGTTCCTTTTGGTGGATATGTTTCAATGGCTAGTGATGAAGGCGAGTTAGAAAACGGTGTCGTAATTCCAAAAGAAAGAAGTTTAAATGGTATAAAAAAATGGAAAGCCGCGATTATAATGAGTGCTGGAATTATAATGAACTTAATATTATCTATTCTGCTTTTTTATATTTATAATCAATTTTTTCCAACCATTAATGTTCCTTATATAAACGCTTTATTAGTGCAAGAAAATTCAGTTGCAGAAACAGCTGGATTTAAGACATTTAATCCAAAAACAGGAGAAGGGGATTTTATAGATGTTACAATAGATCCACGATATCCAAATGTTGGAGAACAAATTTGGTACTATTCTTTTGATTCTATTGTTCATTATGAAAATGGTGAATCTGAAAATAATATAGCTGTTGTGGTTCATCAAAATCAAACTAGTTCTACAAATACAAATTTTGATAATTTATTCCGTTATTATAAAACACACGAAGTAACTATTAATGAAGAAACATCTCAAAAAATGGTTGTTGCTAATTTTGAAGAAGAAATAACTTATGAGACCGAAGGAATAAATAGTATAGAACTTGTATTACCAACATTTTATGTTAAACAAAATACTTATTATTGCACTAGTTGTGGGGCACGTTTTATTGATATAGATAATATAAATAATTGTAGTTTTATAACGTTAATTGATAATAATTACTATCATAAAAATTGTCCTAATCAAAATGATGAAAATCATGGAATTGTCACATCAAACATTCCTGGCGGTGATAAAACAATAAAAATTAATCTAAATGAAGATAAAACAGGTTTTACAAGTACCGGTTTATCAATGTTTAAGGAAGAATATATGCAAGATTTTGGTCAAGCATGGACTAATACGTTTGTTCAATTCGCGGATGGTTCGACTTTAATTTTTAAAACGATTGGCGGTTTGTTTATTGGACAAGGTTGGGAAAATGTTGGATCAATTATTTCAATTTATACTTCAACATCTAGTATTTTAAATGAGATGGGTGTATCGTATTTTATTTATTATTGGGGTTTAATTTCGGTCAACTTAGCTATTTTTAATTTGTTGCCATTTCCTGGTTTGGATGGTTGGCAATTGATTGTTATTGCTATTGAAGGAATATTTAGGAAAAAAGTTCCAGAAAAGGCCAAAACTATCATGTCTTATATAGGAATGGCACTACTATTTGGATTGATGATTGTTCTTATTATCAAAGATATTGTGGGGTTATTTTGATGAATAAAGAATCTAATAAAATGATTCGTTTCTTAAATTCTATTGGGATTGATAATGTAGAAGATTTTGATATGTCTTTTGATATTTGTGAAAGGCATCCAATTAAAAAAGATTTGCTCATTATGCAAATATGTAAGAATACTCCATGGAATTATCAATTTTTAAGAGAATTTCAAGAAGGATTAAATTCTATTACCTCTTATAAATATTCATTAACTTTTTCTTATCGAACTCGTCCTGATATTGATAATGTATATAATTTGTTTTTTGATTGGTATAAAAGTATTTATCACATTCAATATCCACTTCAAGTTAAAGAAGATAATGACAACAAATTGATATTTATTTTTTCTAGTGAAGAAGAAAAAAATATGTATCAAGAAGTTTTAGATTTATATAAATCGTTTTTATCTTTTTTAAGTTATGATGAATTTTTTATAACCGCTTCGATAATGCCAAACGACGAATTGGTTGAAAATAAAGAAGAAATAGAAGAAGAAAATTTATTAAATGATCTTGAAACTTTAAATCATGAAAAGCGTTTAGCGGAGGAGCGTTTAATAAATCAAATACGCGAGGAAGAAAAACAAGAAAAAATGACTCGCGAATTCATGAGAAGAAATAAAAAAGGTAATTATAAAAATATAAATCAAATTAGTGAAATAGATAAAGACAGCGGAAACATTGAATTTAATGGTAATATTTTTTCAATTGAAACCAATGCTTTTGATAATAAAAAAGTTACCTACGGTATAAATGATGAAAACAACGATGCAATTTTTGTTCTTACTTCAAATTTATCTAACGCTAATGAACTAACCAAAGGACAAAAAGTTAAAGTACGAGGATGTGCATATTTAGATACATTTACTCAAAATGTAATGATAAAAGGACACTATATTGATATTTTGCCAGATGATGAAGTAATTGTAGATAATAGTCCTATCAAACGTGTTGAATTACATTTGCATAGTAAGATGTCCGCGATGGATGGGGTTAGTTCTATGGATCAATATTGCGAGTATGCTTCAAAATTAAAAATGAATGCAATTGCAATTACTGATCATGGTGTTGTAAGTGGATATCCTGACGCACAAAAAGCCGCAAAAAAATATAATATGAAAATGCTTTATGGCGTTGAATTTTATATGGTTAATGATGAATTAGAATATATCAAAAACCCTGCAAATATTAAATTAAACAATGCAAATTACGTAGTTTTTGATTTAGAAACAACTGGTTTAAGTTGCCGACATAATCGTATTATTGAATTTGCAGGCGTACGTATTGAAAAAGGGAGTATTGTTTCACGATTAGATATTTTGATAAATCCCGAAGTTGAAATTCCCCAAAAAATCGAAAATTTAACACATATTAGCAATGATATGGTTAAGGACAAACAAATTTTTAAAGATTGTAAAGAAAGGATCCTAGATTTTGTTAAAGATGCAATATTAGTTAGCCATAACGCTGATTTTGATATTCCATTTTTAAATGAATCTTTATTGCGAGAAAACGATGAAATATTAACAAATCCAGTAATTGATACACTTTCGTTATCTAGATATTTACTACCTAATTCAAGAAACCATAGATTGCAAACACTTTGTAAAAATTTTGATGTTGAATATGATCGCAAAGTTGCCCATAGGGCGGATTATGACGCTAATGTATTAAGCGAGGTATGGTTTTATTTGCTTCCACTTCTTACTAAAGATAATCCTAACTTAATGCATAAAGATTTAGCCAATCTTAAAGCTAGTAAGGATGCCTTAAAGCATATTCACCCTTACCATTTAATTGCTTTTGCAAAAAATTATGATGGTTTACATGATTTATACAGATTAATTTCTTTATCCCATATCGATTATTTAGCTGAAGTTCCTAAAATACCACGCAAAGAGTTAATTAAATATCGTAAAAATTTGATATATGGAAGTGGATGTTTTAATGGGGAAATTTTTGAAATAGCGGCACATAAGAATTTAGATTCATTGAAAGAAGCAATTTCTTTTTATGACTATATTGAAATTCAACCTTTACATAATTATACATATTTGGTAAACAAGGATGATTTTTCAAGTCTTGATGAAATAAAAGAAATCTTAATAGATATTGTTAACGCTGCTGATAATGTAAATGTAAAAGTTTGCGCAACAGGTGATGTTCATTATTGTCATAAAAACGATAAAATTTTTAGAGACATTTATATAGCAACAAAAGGATTAGGCCGTGTTCCACATCCTTTAAATTTAAATCCTTATGATGAATATAAAAAAGATTTTGTAAAAGTAGTTCATTATGAAAATCCTGATCAATATTTTTTAACTACAGATGAAATGTTAAATGAAATGAATTTCTTAGGTGAAGAAAAAGCATATGAAATTACTGTTACTAACACTAATTTTATTGCTAATCAATGCGATAAAATGATACCATTACCTAACGACCATCTTTATACTCCAAAAATCGAAAATAGTGAAAATATGTTGCGTGATTTATGCTATGGAAACGCTCATAAATTATATGGTAATCCTCTGCCAAAATATATCCAAAAACGTTTAGACACAGAACTTGACGGTATTATTTCAAATGGTTACTCTGTCATTTATTATATTGCTCATATGATAGTTAAAAAAGCAAATGAAGATGGTTATTTAGTCGGGTCTCGTGGTTCGGTCGGTTCTTCTTTTGCCGCAACAATGGCAGATATAACCGAAGTAAATCCGCTTCCTCCACATTATCGATGTCCTAAATGCAAACATTTAGAATGGACAAGTAAAGAATTTCCAAACATTAAATCTGGTTTTGACTTGCCGAATAAAAAATGTCCTATTTGTGGTGAAGAAATGGTTAGAGATGGTCAAAACATTCCATTTGAAACTTTCTTAGGATTTAAAGCTGAAAAAACACCTGATATCGATTTAAATTTCCCTGGTGATTATCAAGCTCGTGCCCATGATTACACTAAAGTATTATTAGGCGAAGAAAATGTTTTTAGAGCAGGGACAATCGAAAAAGTTGCCGAAAAAACCGCTTTTGGTTATGCACGTGGTTATTATGAAAGTCTTGGCATTGATCCTAATAAAGTTCCAAGAGCAAAAATCGCCTATCTTGCCAACGGATGTATTGATGTAAGAAGAACAACAGGGCAGCATCCAGGCGGAATCGTTGTTATTCCAAATGATCATAGTGTTTATGATTTTACACCAATTCAATTTCCTGCAAACAAATTTGATGCAAAGTGGAAAACAACACATTTTGACTTCCGTTCAATGCATGATACTATTTTAAAACTTGATTTATTAGGCCACGTTGATCCGGTTGCTTTAAAAATGATGGCGGATTTGACCCATATTGATATAAAGTCTATACCATTAAACGATAAAAATGTTTTATCATTATTTTCTTCTACTAATGCATTGCATATGACACACAATTATTTAAATCAAGTGACTGGTGCACTTGCCATACCGGAATATGGTACAGATTTTGTTAGAGGTATGTTAGAAGCAACAAAGCCTAAAACTTTTGCTGATTTAGTTATTATTTCTGGATTGTCTCATGGAACAAATGTTTGGAATGGTAATGCCGAGACCTTAATTAATAAAAAAATAGCAACATTACGAGAAGTTATAGGATGTCGTGATGATATCATGACTTATTTAATTAGCATGGGTATTGATAGTTCTGTTAGTTTTGCAATTATGGAAGATGTAAGACACGGAAAGGGTGTTAAACAAGAATACGAATTAATTATGCGAAAAAATAATGTACCGCAGTATTATATTGATTCGTGTAATAAAATCAAATATTTATTTCCGAAAGGACACGCCACTGCATATGTTATGATGGCGGTTCGTGTTGGATACTTTAAAGTTTATTATCCATTAGAGTTTTACGCTACTTTCTTTTCTGTTAGATGTGACCAATGGGATTTAAAAGCCATGATTGGTGGGGAAGAAGCAATTATCAAAAGGTTGGATGAACTAAAACTTAAATCAAAAAGCAAGATAGATAAACTTTCACCAAAGGAAAGTGCAATACTTGACACTCTTGAAGTCGCGATTGAAATGGTACAAAGAGGATATAAATTTGAAAATATTTCTTTAACAAAATCTGATGCGACTAAGTTTGTTGTTGACTATGAAAATAGGGCTTTGATTTGTCCATTTATTGTTATAGATGGTTTAGGAGAAAATGCTGCACAAAGCATTATTGAAGCACGCAATGAACATGAATTTACTTCTAAAGATGATTTAATGAGACGAAGTAAATTAAATGGTACAAACTTGAATGATTTAGAAGAATTGCATGTACTTGATAGTTTAAACGAAGACGATCAAATATCATTATTTGACTTTAATTTTTAATTTTATATAATAAATTTTGGTTCGGGATGTAGCACAGCTTGGTAGTGCGCTTGCTTCGGGAGCGAGAGGTCGTGAGTCCAAATCTCATCATCCCGACCAAAAACTCTAGGAAAAAGGTTTGATTTAATTAACATTAACGAGTTAATATATAATCCCGCTGTTCTAAATGAAATATTAAAGGGTGGTATAAAAATCTACGGATAATGTAAAAAATAACAATTATTACATAAATAAAATACTTGACGATTTTGATTTTCCAAAGAAAAATTTTCAAAACAAGCCTCTAAAAGAAATAGAAAGTAATGTCTTTTATATAGATTCTATTATGTTTGGATTTATTCAAATTGCTGAAAATAGTGAAAGACCAACAAAGGAGTTTAAATTAAATCACCATGACATTCCATGGAAAGAAATTAAAGGTATGAAAATCGTATTGTTCATGACTATATTTTCAGATAAAATAACACAAGTGATAAAAATATCCAAATAAAAGAAAATTAAGTTTAATGCACTATTAAATTTATTTAAAAATAGTTAAATTATAGTCGATTTGCAAAGATTTTATATAATTTACAATAATTTAATGTCTAATAATTTCGCCTTTTCTTTTTCGCTTTTACTCCAAATTGATGATTGAACTTGACCTATATGTATCTTTTCTAAAAAGAACAAACATAATCTCGATTGTCCAATTCCACCTCCAATAGTGTAAGGCAAAACATTATTAATTACATCCTGATGATATTTATTTGAGATTTTATATTCCTCATTTTTAATTTTTAATTGTTTTAATAAAGAATTTTTATTAACTCTTATACCCATTGATGATAATTCTAAAGCACAATCTAAAATTTCATCATACACTAATATATCACCATTTAAATTCCAATCATCGTAATCAGCAGCGCGCATATCATGTGGTTTTCTATCTTTTAAAGGATAACCAATTTTATAAATAAAACATGCTTTATTCTTTTTTGTATATAAATATTCTCTTTGCTTTGCATCAATTTTAGGATACAGTTCGTATAATTCTTCACTTGATATAAATGAGATTTCTTTTGGTAATTTTTTATTTAAAACAGAATATTTTTCTAATACCATTTTCTCTAATTGCAAAAAACAATCATAAATTTTATTAACTATTTGAAATAAAAATTCTAAATTTCGATCTTCTTGTTTTATTATTAATTCCCAATCCCATTGATCTACATAGACAGAATGAATATTATCTACAATTTCATCTTTTCTAATCGCGTTCATATCTGAATATAAACCTTGATAAAGATTAAAATTATATTCTTTTAATGCGTTTCTTTTCCATTTCGCCAAGGATTGAACTATTTCAATTTCGTCATTAGAAAAATCAACATTAAAACTTACTGGTTTTTCAGTCCCATTTAAATTATCGTTTAAACCACTTGATTTTGTAACAAAAAGTGGTGCACTTATTCTTGTTAAATTTAATTTTTTAGCTAAAATATTTTCAAAATTATCTTTTAAAAATTTTATGGCATTAAACGTTTCTAGAAATGATAATTTGTCTTTATATTTGTTTGATGTATGCATTTTAAATAATTCTCGTATATTTGAAATTATAAATTACTTTTAATTATTGTTAAATTATTATTATTTTAATAAAATATTTTTTGTGAAACAAATAGCAAGTGAAATTCTCGATATCAAAAAATCATCTAAAAAATCACCATTTTATAATCGAATCGTACTTATTGATTTTTTAAGAGGGCTTTTTTTATGCTTTGTATTTATTGACCATATTTTATGGGATATATTATATTTTTTTCCGATGTGGGCAAAAGGAGATGTTAATTCACCTCTTTATATTATTGGTCATTTAACCGCTGATTATTGGAACAGTTCTTTCCGTGCGATTATTCAATTTATTGGATTAGCTACTTTTGTATTGCTAAGTGGAATTTCTTGTGCTTTCTCAAAAAACAATTCAAAACGAACGATTCGAATGGTGGGATTATTTTTAGGTATCGCTGTTATTACTAATTTAGCAAATGCTTTTATGCCAACAGGATCAGTTATTAATTTTAACATAATTGCTGTTATCGCTTGTTCCGTTTTAATTTATACTTTTTTTGAAAATAAATCTTTAAAAATCATTGCAGCATTTTCTTTAATACTATTTTTATTTTATCTTCTTGTTTTGCCCGAACTATATCAAGCTTTTAAAGATGAACCTGTTTTAGTTTGGCCATTATGGTCTCCTGATGCTAATAGTGTTATTGTTAATGATAAATTTTATAATCAAGCGGATTATATGTCTTTATTTCCATTTATCTTATTTTTCTTCCTAGGTGTATTTATTAGCAAAACTTATTATAAGGATAAATCAAAACACATGGGGCATCATTATAAAGGATTAAAACCTATTTGTTTTCTTGGCCGTCATTCATTTATTTTTTACATTTGCCATCAACTCGTGTTTTTAGGAATATTTTATTTAATAGGTTTAGCTTTTTAATCTATATTTCTATCTATTTTAATAATTGTTTCATATGAGGAATCAAATTTTTTAATCGCGACTCTCATTTTTTCTTTTAATTCTTCATCTTTTATTTTATCTTCTAAAGGAACATTAATGTCAAAAACAACATTTGTATGAGTTGGTCCACTGACGAGGCGAACATCATGAAAAGTATATTTTGGATTAATTTCTTTTAAGGTGTTATTAATAAATTGTTTGATCAATTCTAATTTTGGATTATCAATATCTATTGGATCCATATGGATAGTGATATTAACTTTATATTTTTTTGCAATTTCATTTTCGATATTATCTATTAAATCATGTGCAACCATAATGTTTGAACGTCCATCTATTTCAACATGAAGAGATATAAATATTTTACTATGTCCGTAAGAATGATATTGCAAATCATGAATTCCTAAAACTCCAGTATAAGATTTAATATCATTTTCAATTTGTTTTAAAAAACTATCATCTGGTCGAACTCCTAGAAGTGGTGAAGCGGTTTCAAAAATAAGTTTTATTCCTGAATATAAAATAAATAAAGAAATAACAAGACTTACAGTGGGATCTAACCACCAAAGACCATCAATAAAATAACTAATCAGTGCACAAATCAAAACCCCTGTCGTACATATCGCGTCATTTATAGAATCTTGCATGCTTGCTTTAATTGATTCAGATGAGATAGCTTTTCCAATTCCATAATAAACGTAGGCCAATATAATTTTAAATATTATTGCTATACCTAAAATGATAAAAGAATACATTTCATAAACTGGAGCAGGTTCTTTATTAATCAATTTCATTATTGCACTGTAACCTAAAATAACCGCTAAGGTGATAATGATAAATGATATAATCATTCCTGCAATGTATTCGGCTCTTTCGTGTCCATAGGGATGTTTTTTATCAGCGGGTTTTGAACTAATTTTAAACCCAATCAAATTTATTAAGCATGAAAAAAAGTCCGTTAAATTATTAATTGCATCGCTAATGACTGATGCTGATAAAGTAAAAATTCCAACTAAAATTTTCCCAATAAAAAGAATAGCATTTATAACTATTCCTGAAATAGAAGCTAAAAAACCATGTTTTTCTCTTATTTTTGGATTATTGACATCTTTGTAATTTTTGATAAAAAGTTTTCTTAAAAGAGTAACCATGACTAGGATTATAACACTATTTTTAACTTTATGTTAAAATAATTATCGATGAGGTTATGGCGGAACTGGTAGACGCGCTAGACTCAGAAACTAGTGAGAAATCTCATGCAGGTTCAAATCCTGTTAACCTCACCATTTCTGACGAACACCTATAATGTGTAAGCATTATAAGTTCTTTTTTTACCAAATCTTACCAATTCGTGCTCATTATGTCGTATCCTAAAATTTTAGGGTCATATCATAGCCATCGAAAATAAGGACGAGCATATCGAGTACTCTGAGGAATACCATCTAGAGGACACTAGCGACCAACTAAAAGATTTATATAGCTATCTAAAAGAAGAGATTCGGAAGTTAGATAATTTCGAGATTTTGGCGAAGAAGATATATATAGCTTTCAAGGTGAATAAGACAAACATATTCGATTTGCAGTTTGCCAAGTACAAACTAAAAATCTGGATCAATATGTCCTTGATTCTTAAAGTGGAAGTGCAAAACAAAACCTAAGTCTTCCACTGACGAATTGGTCTTCTATCCTTTGTCAACAATTGAAGAAACCAAGGAGCAGAAATCTTTGCTGAACAAATGTCTTAAATATTTTGGGGAAACTGCAATTTTAAAGAAAATATTAGTTGAGGAAACGATATTTATTCTTTATAATATTTGTGAGGAAATGTAATATGTTTAAAAGAAAAGTTGCTGATAAACTGAAAAAATGGAAAGAAACTTATAACGGAAAATATGCAATTTTATTAGAGGGGGCTCGTCGTGTTGGAAAGACAACGCTTGCTATAAATTTTGCAAAAGAAAATTATAAATCCTATATTTTGATAGATTTTTCTAATGCCTCTAAAAGCATTATTGATTTATTCGATGATTTGTCTGATTTAGATTTTTTCTTTTTAAGGTTGCAGTCATTAACTTCGATAAAACTATACGAAAGAGAATCTGCAATTATTTTTGATGAAATACAATTTTGTCCAAAGGCTAGACAAGCGATAAAGCATTTGGTTGGAGATGGGCGATATGACTATATCGAAACTGGTTCATTAATAAGTATAAAGAAAAATGTTAAAGATATTCTAATCCCTTCGGAAGAAATGAAAATTGATGTTTATCCATTAGATTATGAAGAATTTTGCTGGGCTTGTAATATAGACTATTCGATATTTGAAAAAATTTTAAAATCCAATAAGCCATTAGGAAATGCAGTAAACAGAAAACTTATGAGAGATTTTAGACTTTATATGGCCGTTGGAGGGATGCCACAGTCGATAGAAGCGTTTTTAAACAAGAAAACATTTGTTGAAATTGATGCCGTTAAAAGAGAAATTATTCAATTATATCAAGCTGATTTTAGAAAGATTGATAATAGCGGAAGAATATCGATGATTTATGATTCGATTCCGAGTCAATTAGCGTTAAAAAATACAAAATTTTTATTAAGCAGAGCAGTAAATAAAAGACCCACTAATAAAGATTTAGAATTGCTTTTTGATTTAATTGATTCAAAAACAGTATTAATTTGTTATAACGTAACTGAGCCAAGTATCGCACTTAATTTAAACAAAGATTTAAGTCATTTTAAATTGTATTTAAGCGATATAGGATTATTTACTACGATGCTTTTCAATGATAAAACTTTTATCGATGGCAATATTTATAATAAATTGTTAAGCGATAAATTAGAAGCTAATTTGGGGTATTTATATGAAAACGCTTTAGCGCAAATTATAAAATCTAACGGAAGGGATTTATTTTATCATTATTGGTATGAAAAAAACGACAAACATCCTTACGAAATCGACTTTTTAATAAGTAGCAAAAATAAAATCATTCCTATTGAGGTAAAATCAGGAAATATTAAGAATTATAAATCATTAGATTTATTTATTGAAAAATACTCTCATATAATCTCAAGGAGAATTTTGTTTTCTCAAAAAGATATTTCCAATGACAAAATGATTGAAATAAAGCCAATTTATTTGTCTCCAACATTAATTGGTAATCTTTAAGGCTACATCCATGAGAAAAAATTGTTTTTAGTTCAACAGATTTTGGTGCTTTTAAAATGAATTGTAAAGAACTTGGAATTGAATATGAAAAAGTGGAAGCAATTGATCTGCAAAAGTCTCTTTACGATTTAAGTGTTAGCCCGATTCATAAATCCAATCTCAAAGATTATGCAAAGAAACACGGGAAAAAGCATTCCTGTATCAGATTGCGAGACAATGATGGAATTATATAAAGAGCTTTTGCATAAAAATGTTGAAGATTTCTTAAATAAATATTTATTCAGAATGTAACAAACAATAGAATAATTACAAGCAGTCTAAAATGCTTACATATATTTAATAGAACAAGAAAGAGCAAGTTAATAACTACTTTGTGAATTTATAAATTGTTGTTTAACAAATCGAATTGTCGAAAAATCAGCTATTTGAGCACTCTTTTCTCCAATAATCCGGGGTTTTACTATTTTTTGGTGTTGTTCCGTATTCGTTATTGATTTAAATTTCAGTGCATTTTTAATTATTCTTTATGAAAATTTCATAGATATTAAGTTAATATTTTTGCCTATATCGGCAAAATATCGCATAATTATATAAATATATATTTGCATTTTTGCCGATAATATGATATACCAATAGACGAGGTGCAATGGTATGAAATATTTGTCTGTAACCGAAACAGCTAAAAAATGGAATATATCGGAACGGAGTGTCCGCAACTACTGTGCTTTAGGAAAGATAACTGGCGCGTTTTTAACGGGTAAGACTTGGAATATTCCCGAAGACGCTCAAAAACCCGATCGCGCAAATAAGAAAGTTGCATTGCCGACTACCCTTTTAGAAGTACTTTCGGCTGAAAAGAAAGCAAAACTTTCGGGTGGCATTTATCATAAGGTACAAATCGAATTAACATACAATTCCAATCATATTGAAGGAAATCGTTTGACGCACGACCAAACCCGTTACATTTTTGAAACGAACACCATCGGGATCGACGGCGGCTCGGTTAAGGTTGACGACATTGTAGAAACGGCTAATCACTTTAAGTGTATTGACATGATTATTGAAAACGCAAAAAAGCCAATTACGGAAACATTCATAAAGGAATTGCATCGCACATTAAAAAGCGGAACAACGGATGCCCGTCAAGATTGGTTTACTGTTGGCGATTATAAACGATTGCCGAATACCGTTGGGGATATGTTTACGGCGCAACCTGAAGAAGTCGCCCAAAAAATGAAGAAATTGCTTTTTGAATACAACGCAAAGAAAGAAAAGACTTTTGACGACCTTTTGGACTTTCATTACAAATTCGAGTGTATTCATCCTTTCCAAGACGGAAATGGGCGGATCGGTAGGTTGTTGCTTTTCAAGGAATGCCTAAAATACAATATCGTGCCGTTCATTATCGATGAAGAACTGCAACTATTCTATTATCACGGCTTAAAAGAATGGATGAATGATCGTGGTTATTTACGCGATACCTGCCTGATGGCACAAGACAAATTTAAACTTTATCTAGACTATTTTAAGGTGCAATACTAACATTAAATTTATAGTAATATTATTATCGAATCTATGATAAAACTTGGGAGCACGATTGATATCGGTAATGGGGTCTAGGTTGATGATATTATCGAAAGACTTAAGTCTACGGAATATTCACCTAATAAATTGATAATTCTTATTAAATATTTTGTTAATTAACGATGATAGTAAAAAGACGTGTTCTAAAAATTTCTTAAACATCTAATGACAAAAATTATTAGGCAGATAGAAACAAATTATATCCTAGAAAGGAGAAAGTTATTCAGTTATCAAATTAGGTTTCACTGGATAACGCGATAATAAAATGAAAAATTTGGATAAATCAGATTTCCAATTAATCGAAAAAGCAAAACAAGCGATTAAAAATAATTATGACGAAAAAAGTTTTCTTCATACAGTGGGTGCAGCATTAAAATGTAAAAATGGAAATATATATGTGGGTGTAAATGTTTATTCCATACATGGTGCATGTGCTGAACAAGTAGCACTAGGAAGTGCTATTACAGCGGGTGAAAGAAATTTTGAAGCTATAGTGGCTATTAATGGTGAAAATGGAGAAGTTATGTCACCATGTGGAAATTGTCGACAAATACTTTCCGATTATATGCCTGAATGTTATGTTATTATCAAAACTAACGATAACACTTTAGTTAAAATTAAAGCAAAAGAGTTACTCCCATATCCATATCGTGTTTCTTAAAATGTTTTAACATTTTTATAGATATGACGACAAATGGGAAAATTATAAGAATTATGACTAAAAAATTTATCCAAATCGTTAAAACATATTTTAAGACATTAAATTACGAACCCAAAGATTTATCTTTAGATTTTAATGCTTTTAAAAAATCTGCCTATCAATCAATATGTTATTCAAAAGATAACGATTCTTTAAGAGCCTCTATCTATATGTATAGATATTGCTCAGATAAATGGTCTAAAATAGAAAAAATATTTTCTAAACCTAGACTTTTGTCCAAATTTCAAAAGATTAGTGTAGATTATTTTTCTGATTATTATAGTTTTGTATATAAAAGACGAAAAAAACAGAGTTACCGTTATATATTAACAAACAACACTTACAAAAATCAAATTATATGTTTTTATCAAAATGATTGTTATGAATTAAAAAAAGATAGCAAAAATATTTATTTTGTAAAGGTTGGCAATAATAAATATAAACTTATTGATAAAGGGTATAAAGGGACAACAATATTAAATGAAAATGGAAATTTAATTTGCAATGCATTTTATAATGCAAGCAAATTTTGCTTAGATTTATTTAAAAACATTTCACCGTACGATATTGTTCCAATAGAAGATAATAAGGGAAACCATTATATGGGCATTTATAAAAAAAGCAATTCATTAAAAGCTTCAATACTTGTAGCAATTATTGATTTTGGATATTTTTCTGATAAAAGGCCAGACTCTTTTGCTTCTTTAGAAATGTATGAAAATGACGAAGATGAATCATTATTAATGTGTTTTGCGTTGTCTTTTATTATTTCAACTTACAATAATGTGAAACATTATCAAACAATGTTATTGCTATACAGTTGCTCTAAAATTTAATGTGATTTAGCAGGCAAAATAAAATATTAATAAATTTACTTTGCCTTGAATATATAGAATCAATTATACATATTTTTTATTTTCAATTTTTAAAAATAAACCATAAATTTCTATTTCTATCAAAAAAATGTTAATCAAGATATCATATTCGTTTAAATATAATTTTGCACAAAACGATTTTTTATGTAAAAATATAACATCAAGTTATTTGCATGAAAGGAGTTAATTATGAAAAAGTTATTATCTTTATTTTCTTTATTAATGTTAACCTTGACGGGTTGTGTTAATAATGGTTCATCATCTAGTTTGAGCAGCGGAACATCACAATCTTCTGATTCTTCCTCTTCGCAAACTACTTCTTCACAAACCACTACTAGTCAAACAACTATTGATTTGGCTAATTTGCTTGAAATGTTACAAGATGATGATTTTGCTCAAAAAGGTTATTTACATGTTTCATCATCATCAGAAGACGGCAGTATCTTTGGCGAATACACATATCAAGCTACATCTTATCATGATGGCGATACATTTTATTTGACATTAAAAGATGAAGATGGGGAATTAGTCTATAATCCTCTTGAAAAGTATAAAAATGAAGATGGAAACGCTGTTAATAGATACTTAAACTACGATAATACATTTATCGACAGTGTTGAAATGATTGATCAAACGACTCCCGTCAATTTTGATGAATATTACGGCAATCCGTTCGCACAATTAAGTCTAGATAATCTTGAACAAATTTCTGAAACAGAAGTCGAAGTTTCCGGTATTGATGATTTTAGAGATGACATTGTTTATGGATTAACCGGTTATGAAGATATTCCTATTAATTCATTTATTTTAACAATTAATGAAGGAAAAATATCTGGTGAAATTATTGGACACGAACGCATAGAAGAAAGTTTTGATGACGTGACCATTGTCATGAACGCTACCGCTACATATACATTTGAAATTATTAGTCAAGATGAGGTAGATTTTGTTGAAGTTGAAATACTTCCTACTTTGCCTGAGCATGCTCGATTACAAGAACTATTTAATTCTTTAAAAAACAATAATTATGAAGTATTAGTTACAAGAACTGGCGGAAGCGTTTCCACAATGGAAACAATCTTTAATATTTATAGTCACGAAAATTATTTGTTAAGAACATATACAAACGAAACCTCTGGACTATATCAAGACAGCAGCGGACTTCATAATGTCGAATTAGTGGACAACGTTTTAGTTGGCACTGATTATCCTGTTAGTGATTTAAACATAAATATGTTTAGAAGCAATTTTGAATTATCACCCGCATTATTTGATGCAAATTCAGATGGAACATTTACACTTAAAGAACAATTTAATGGTTCTTATGCAATGTATGGATGTGTCGATTTTACTTATAACTTTCAAGGTTATTTAGCAAATTTAGTTCCAGGAACATATAAAGTTACAATAACTGAAGATGGTGCAACAATTGATTATGATTTTGCTTATGTTGATTCTTATAATAATCAAATAAGCGGACATGTTAAATGTCAAATAACAAATATTAATGCATTAAATACATACGAATTTGAGCCATATCAAGAAATAACTTATGAAAAATGGTCTGATTTTGGAAGTGATATTTCAACTTTGATTAGCAAATATCTTGGAGAAAATTTTGATAATATTCTTCCATTTATTAACTATTTGGATTATTCCAGTTCAAATAGCAGAAACTTCTTTGAAACAACCTATGCTGGAAAAACATATGCTCAACTTTCAATTATAGACACTAATAATAAGGCTGATGAAATACTTGCAGAATATACTGCTAAATTAGAAGAAATCGGTTGGACTAATTCAAGTGGAAATATTTGGGTTTTAGAAAAAGAAGATGGAAGTGGATATTATCATATTGAAGTTTTGCAAAGTTCAAATAGATATTTTTACATTCGACTTTATCAAATGGGCACTAATTCTCTTTCCGAATATTTAAATAAATATTTTGCATCCACAGTTAATTCAACAGTCGAACTAACTCATACAAAAACTTATTACAATTATGATGCTTCAACTCAAACAAAAGGTGATGTTTATCAAACAACAACCGAAGTGGAAACATTTTATTTTACCGACACAGCGGTTAGACAAGTCCAATCTGATGAAAGAGAAATGTATTTTGTCGATGATGGTGTAGGTAACTTTATAATTTATAATCAAACTTCGACTGGCGAATATACAATATTAACTTCTTATACTGACAATTATTATGAAGTTAAGACATATCCAAATTATGGAACACTTGTTCCTAGCAATATTGTTAATTACGCTAGTTATTTAACTTATGTTGAAGGTAGTGATGGTCAATTTGTATA
This sequence comes from uncultured bacterium, assembly GCA_949284685.1. Taxonomy (GTDB): domain Bacteria; phylum Bacillota_I; class Bacilli_A; order RFN20; family CAG-826; genus CAJOOD01. The sequence continues at coordinate 89,893 of CASDWE010000002.1, read as the reverse complement.
TATAGACAATCCACAAATGCCATCCATTTATGTTGCTAATACTATTGTTTCTATTTTCTTTGGCGATTATAGTCTTTCAACAAGTTATGATTATTTAGAAGTGGAAATTGAATTAAATATTGATTTCGTCGCAAATCAAACAACTTTAAAAGTTTCTGCCTCTAGAATAAGCGGTAATTACATAATTGAAGATGTCTATACTGCAAGATATTATAATTTAGGAAATACAAAAGTAGATATCTCTCATTTGCCGCCGCTTGAATAATATAATTAAATGATATAAAAGGGCACAAACGTGTCCTTTTAATTTATGTATAGAAATGTAATTGAATATGTTTAAAATGTTTATATGGAATATATGATTTATTTAAGAAAACTTAGCATAAAAGACGCCGAAGAAATGTTTAACAACTGGGCTTCTGACAGTGAAGTTTGCAAATTTATGACATGGAATGCCCATAAAAGCATCGATGAAACAAAAAATATTTTAAAACAATGGGAAAAAGATTATAAAAATAATTCCGCTATTCGATTTGGCATTGTTTTAAAGAAAACCAATGAATTAATCGGATCTATAGATGTCGTTTCTTATATTAATGGAATACCTCAAATCGGCTATTGCCTTTCCAAAAAATATTGGAATAAAGGTTATATGAGTGAAACTTTAAATCAATTTTGTAATTATCTCTTCAAAATTAAAAAATTTCCAAAAATTATTATAAGATGTGATGAAAACAATATTGCAAGCAATAAAGTAATAATCAAAAATGGATTTCGATTTATAAAAAAAGAAAAATATTTCTACAAAATAAAAAATAAAGAATCAATATTGAATTGTTTTGAAAAAGTTTATGGATTTGAGGAACCAAAAATTTATGCAATGAACTTATTTAATAATCCTTTTGAAATGATTATAAATAGAACGAAAACAATTGAAATGCGTTTAAATGATGAAAAAAGAAAAACACTTAAAGAATATGATTATATTGAATTTACCAATAAAACAAATGATAAAAAATGTTTAGTTTTTATTCAAAAATTACATTATTTTCTCTCTTTTGAATCTCTTTATAAAAAATTTAATAAAGAAGTTCTTGGATATTTACCAAATGAAGTGGCAAATCCTAATGACATGCTTAAATATTATTCAAAAGAAAATATAAAAAAATACGGTGTTTTAGGTATAGAAATCACACTAATATGTGCATGGCAAGGTTAAAAAATGAAAAAGATTATTAAGAAAATTTATTTTAATCGGAATAAAGAATCAAATAAAGGTGATTTTGGACGAATTTTAATTATAGGAGGATCAAAACAATATTTTGGCGCGCCAATTCTTGCTAGCGATTTTGCCATTTTAAGTGGGGTAGGCTACGTAGGTTTATCTCTTCCCGATAGTGTATTTAATAATAGTCTTTCACTGATAAATAAGCAGTGCATTCATGAAATTTTTTCAAGTGAAAATAGCGATAGTTTTAATTGCATAAATGTTTCTCACTTAAATAAATATAATTCAATATTATTTGGCAATGGCATTAATGTTGATCAAATAAATTTAGATGCATTGTCTGCTATTATTAACAATTATAAATTTAATTTAACTATTGATGCTTCTGGAATAATTTTGCTAACAAAAAAATTAAAATTATTAAATAACTCAAATCGAAAGACAACAAACATTTTATTAACCCCTCATATTAAAGAAGCGTGCACATTATTTAATGTTGATTATATTTCTAATAAACCAGATGATTATCTTGATTTAGCAATCGATTTTGCTAGAAAATATAACGTAAATATATTATTAAAAAGTTACTATTCTATTTTTATAACTAGTGAAGGAAAATATTATAAATCTAATTACAAAGGAATACCTGTTTTAGCTCATGCATCAAGCGGTGATATGCTTGCTGGATACATATCAGGAATATTATCTTATGATGATATAGAATACGCTGATAAGGTTTTCTATGCTGATGAAATTTTTCATCAAGCAGCATTAAATTTAAGTAAAGATTATGGCGATGGAATTTTATTAGAAGACGAATTAAAGTCATATTTATTAAAATTAATTAGGAGTATGAAAAACGATGAATAAAATTAAAATAACTGTTAAAGCAATATCTAATCACAAAGAATTATCAAGACAATATGAAAATTATATTGATATGCCGTGTAATTTAAGAATAGGTGATGTTTTTATTCTTGATAAATTAGAAAAACCTAATGGGTTATGTGAAAGCGCGTGGTTAAGTATGTACCCATATGTTATGACATTATTTTATGGTGGTGAAAATATGCATGAAGGTTGGATGAAAAATAAAAAATCCGCGATGATATCTTGTAATGATGGATTTAGACCAGTATCTTTCTATATAGAAGTAATAGATGATAATATTTAATAAAATTATTGCAAATTTTTATAAAAACTTGCTAATTCTCATTTATTTTATTTAATTTGAATTCTTTTTTATAAGGCATATAAATATATATAATACAGCCAATTCCTAAACATATATCCGCGATAATCCACGCGATTGGATCAGCTAGACAAACCATTATATATGGCCATGGATTAGAATTAATATTTGCAACTAAATCAACTGATATTGCATTAGCAAATATGTATGGACCATATATACAAATTAATATTCTTGCTAGTAGTTCTCCTGCACCTGCAATTAAAGATATGTATGATTTTTCCACGCCTTGTATTGAACAGCGCAAAATAAAAATCATTCCTAAAAATGGAAGCAATGGGAAAGTTGACAATATATTAATTTTGGCTAAATTAGAAACATCATCAGTAATCGAATCTTCAGCATAAAATATTTTTAAATAGGTATCGTCTATCATTAATAGGAACATAATACCCATTAAGACAAAAGACATAATAAACATCATGACAAAAGATGCTTTTATACCTTTGTGTATACGATTTTTATCTTTTGCACCATAATTTTGTCCGACAAATGATAACATAGCAGTGCCAAGAGCGTTTAAAGGACACAAAAATAAATTATGTAGTTTTGAATATGCACCATATGCAAGTTGAGCAGGACCTTGGTCTATAACAACTCCTGTTAAAGTAGTATCAAATTTAATTATTGTAGATTGCAATACTATTAATCCAATAGCTAATATAGAAAATTGAAACGCTAGTGGCAATCCTAATTTTAAATGATCCCAATAAAATTTTAATGGCAATTTGATATCTTCTTTTTTAAATCGTAAATGTGGATATTTATAAAAAGTATATATGTAACATGCAATAGCGCTTATTAATTGAGATAATATTGTTGCACCTGCTGCTCCAGCAACACCCCAATTGAATGCAATGATAAATAATAAATCTAAAACGATATTTAAAATCGTTGACGCTATTAAAAAAATTAAAGGAGTCAACGAATCGCCAATAGAACGTAACAAAGAACATATTTGATTATACATAACTTGTCCAATAGTACCCAAAAATATAATCAAAATATATGTTCTAGCAGCTTGATATGTCGCACCTCCTGTTGAAGGAGTTAAACCCACTAACGATAGTAATGGATCTATTAATAGTGAAGAGAGAATAGTTAAAAAAACGGAAATAATCAAAGATAAAATAAACTGTGCATAAAAAGATTTTCTTACACCATCAATATCGTTTGAACCTTGTTTAGCACTTGAAATAACGCTAAATCCAGCACTGCATCCAAAAGCAAATTGTAAAACGATGAAAGTTAACGAAGAAACGTCATTAACACCATTTACTTCGCTTGTGCTTAAATTTTGTCCGACAATAATTGCATCCGTAAGTGTATAAACTTGCTGAAATAAGTATGATATAACAATTGGAATCATAAAAATAATTATGATTTTATATATGTTTCCTTTTGTTAAATCTAGTGGTTGAAATAATTTTTTAAACATAAAATAAACCAAAAGTTATTTAATCATAAAAGTATTTAAATGTTAATACGAAAAAATATTTATATAAATATTTTTATACTAGAAAAAAGCACATTGAAAATAACCATTAAAATTTTAATAATAATTTTGATATAATATTCTACGTATGAGGTATTTTTATGAAAAAATATAAAATTTTTCCAATATTAGGAATGTTTGCACTGTTGCTTTCTTCTTGTGTTAATAATTATGGTTCTTCTTTAAATAGTCTGACTTCTTCTTTGAATAATAATTCAAGCATCAATACTCAAAATAGTTCAACTAAGTCATCTAGTCAAAATACTTCTAGCAACACTAGTGAAGGTGGCGGTAATATTGAAATAGGGGATTATGGATTAGCTGATACTATTCAAGAAGGCGTTATTTTGCATGCTTGGAATTGGTCAATGACAAATATTAAAAATGCTTTGCCAGAAATTGCATCAGCAGGCTATACCACTATCCAAACTTCTCCAATGCAACCACAAAAAGATTATAGTGGACAGGCCAACTGGAAAAGTGACTGGTGGAAACTATATCAGCCTTTAGGCTTTTCTATTGCAACTAAAAATAATGCACTAGGTACAAAAAGCGAATTAAAAGATTTGTGTGAAGAAGCGGATAAATATGGCATTAAAATTATTGTAGATGTCGTTAGTAATCATTTAGGTGGTGGAAGTAGTGAATCTTTTCATCAAGATGTTAAAAATTATGAACCAGAAATTTATAATAATGATTTAATACATAAAGGATATGGTCTTGTTAATGATTCTAATACTAGACAATTAGTAAGAGGACATTTGGGAGATTATCCTGATTTAATGACAGAAAATTCTATTGTTCAGGAACGTGTTCTTTCATTATTAAAAGAATATGTTGATTGTGGTGTTTCTGGATTTAGATTTGACGCTGCCAAACATATTGAAACTTCTTTTGATGGTGATTATGCTTCTAATTTTTGGAATTATGTTTTAAATGGCGCTCAAGAATATAATCTTTCACTAGGTAACGAGCCTTTATATTATTATGGTGAAATATTAAATACGCCTGGTAATGGTAGAGATATTTCTTGGTATAGTGATATGATGTCGGTAACTGATAATAATGCTTCTAAAAATATTTTAAATAGCGTTTTGTATTCAACATCCGCTATTAAGAATGAAAATGTATTTTCTTATTCTTCTCTTGTTGGAGAAAAAGCTGTTTTATGGGGTGAAAGCCATGATACATACGCTAATGATTCAGCAGAAACAACAAATATTTCTCAACAAGTTATCAACCGTGCTTATGCTATTGCAGCATCTAGAAATGATAGCACGTCATTATATTTTGCTCGTCCTACAAGTGGAGCGACTTTAGGACAAATTTCCACTCATGATTTTGCTAGCAATGTTATAACTCATGTTAATAAATTTCATAACCAATTCATTGGATCAACTAATAATATTCATTATGAGAATAATACATTTATCAATGTTAAAAATCATGACGATGATTACGGAATTATGCTTGTAAATACTGGAGATTCTTTATCTGTCAGCGTCGAATATGATCAACTTGTTGATGGTCAATACATTGATCAAGTAAGTGGTAATGTTTTCACTGTTTCAAATAATGTAATTTCTGGAACGATGGATTCTTCTCAAATTGCTGTTATTTATACTCCAAAAATACCTCTTCGTCCAATTATAAATGTAAGCAATGATGGTTCAAATTTAATTTATGACGCGATTGATGTTGAAATTAGTGTCGCAAACGCTGATTATTCATATTATCAAATAAATAATGGAGACAATGTCGAATTTACTAAGTCAACAACAGTTAAAATTGGCGATGGCATTACAAGCGGTGATATTAGTTTAAAAATTTATGCAAGTAACGAAAAATATCAAGCAAATAAAGAAATCATTTATCATAAGAGAGATAAAAACAATTTAACTGTTACTGTTTCTAATATTTCTAGTGATGAAATAGACGATAAAAACATATTTGCTTGGGTTTGGAAATCTGGTGAGGATGGACGTTGGGTTGAAGGAAATTTGGTTGGAAACTCATATTCTTTTGATGTTACTATCAACGATACTCACTTTTTGTTAGCTAGTTTTCCTTCATCAACAACGATAAATAATGTTGATTGGCCGCTTTGTATAAGACAAACCGCAGATCAACAAATCGACACATCAAAAATTTATGATAGTGATGATTTATCTTGGAGGGACTATCTTTAATAGTTGTTATTATGCTTTTCTAAAAGTATAATAAATTGGATTATGAGTGAAGAAGAAACCAAAAAAAATCTAATTGATGATGAAGATAATCTAGAAAACGAAGAAAAAGAGAAGAAAAAGAAAAAGAATTCTTATATTCGTTATATTTTAAATATTGTCATTGTCTTAATAGTCACTATTACATCTTTTTGTGTAACTTTTTTTACTGATTATGATACTATAGTTGGTTCTTTTTCAAATGTTGATTGGCTATGGGTCTTATTGTGTCTTGGTCTTGTTATTTTAACAATGTTAATTAGATCGCTTATTTATTTTTGCTTTGCTAGATTATATACAAGAAAATATCATTATCATCAAGCTATTGCTATTGATCAAATCGGGACATTTTATAATGGCGTCACGCCTGGTGCTTCAGGTGGACAATTTATGCAAGCATATACTTATAAAAAACAAGGACTATCCATTAGTTCTGGAGCTTCTATTATGGTTATGGCAAGTATGGTTTATCAATTTGTGTTAATTATATTAGGAATTTTGTCTTTAATATTTGAATCTGCGACCATATTTGCTATTCCTGCTGTACAAATAGGCGATTCTTTTTCCATCCCAATTTTACCTTTAATTATTATTGGTTTTGGTCTTAATGTTGCATTTATATTGCTTTTGCTTTTAATGTCTTATTCACGACATTTTCATCATTTTATTTTAGGTCCCTGTATTAATTTTTTGCATATTATTCATATTTTAAAAAGACCTGATAAGACAAGAGAAAATTTAAGAATACAAGTTGAAAACTTTAAAATAGAATTAAAAAGATTATTATCAAATATTCCTTTTACAATACTTATAACATTACTTTACACATTGTCGATGGCGGTAAATTTTGCCGTTCCATGTTTTGTTGGGAAAGCATTAGGGGCAAATTATGAAATCACTTGGTTTACAGTTTGGGATTCTATTTTCTTTTCTAATTTCCATCAAATGATTACTGGTTTAATTCCTATTCCTGGTTCTGCTGGGGTATCCGAATATTTCTTCAACCAATTGTTTGAATCATATTATGGAATGGTTAATGGAAATTCTATTACGAGCACAGCACAAATTATTTGGCGATTTTTAACCTTTACCTTGCCTTTACTCGTCGGTGGTATTGTCGCTGCATTTTATCGTGCTTCTCCAAAAGAACAAGTCACGCAAAGAAATATCAACCGTCAAACATTTGTTGCTTTACAAAGAGAAACTTATATCGAACGTAAACAAAGCGCTGATACATTATATGAAACAACTAGATTAACTAGACAAGCAATTATGTCATCTTTAAGATTAAGAAATCGAAAAGAAGCTGAAGAAAGAAAGAAAAGAAAAGAAGAAAAAGATAAATTAGATAAAGCTAAATTAAATAACCAATCAAATCATGAAAAGTCTATTTTAGATAGTGAAGAATGGAACGAAATAGATATTGGAGATGATGATTAATGAAAATTGCTATTTTTTCAGATACTTATCCTCCGCAAATTAATGGCGTAGCGACATCAACTTATAATTTGGTAAATATTTTAAGAAAGCATGGGAATGATGTTTTACTCGTCACGATAAATACTGATGATAATAAGTTTGAATATGAAGATAATACTATTAAAATCCCGGGTGTTGAATTAAAAAAATTTTATGGCTATAAAGGTGCTTGGATTTATAATGGAAAAGCTTTTAAAATCATCAAAGATTTTTATCCAGATATAATTCATAATCAATGTGACGCTCCTATTGGGCAATTTGCTCGTATTGTGGCAACATTATTAAATATTCCATTTGTTTATACATATCATACAACATATGAAGATTATACTTATATTGTTACGCATGGTTATTTTGATAGAATAGCTAAAAAAACAATTCGTGCATATTCTGTTTATATGTCTAATTTTTCTACAGAATTTATTGCACCTTCCATTAAAACAAAAGAAATGCTTCGTTCATATGGAAGCGATAACTATATAAATATTATTCCAACAGGAATTGATTTTTCTTTATTTGATGAAAAAAATATTGATAAAGATGAAATTGATAATTTGAAAACTAAATATGGTATAGATAAAGATACCTTTACATTTTTATTATTAGGTCGTTTAGCAAAAGAAAAATTTATGGAAACTTCTATCGAAGGTTTTGCTCATTTCGTTAATAAATATCCAAATATTAAATGCAAACTTCTCATAGTTGGAAAAGGTCCAAATTTAAACAACCTCAAATCGCTTGTAAGTCAATTTAATTTAACAAAATATGTTATATTTGTTGGACCAGTCGAAGCAAAAAAAGTACCGCTGTATTATCATTTAGCGGATATTTATACTTCCGCTTCTTTAACCGAAACGCAAGGATTAACTTTTATGGAGGCGATGGCGAGCTCTTGTTTGGTTTTAGCTAGATATGATGATAATCTTGCTGGAACAATAGAAGATCAAGAAACAGGATTTTTCTTTACTGATAACGAATCTTTTGTTAATAAAGCTCACCAAATTTATTTAATGACTGACGAAGAAAAACAAACAATAAGAAATAATGCCTTAAAAATCATTGAACAATATTCAATTGAGACATTTTATAATAATATCATGGAGGTATATAATCGTGGCGTTAAAGCCTTCTGGTGATTTATATACAATAAGCAGTATTCGTGTTTGCAAAAAGAAAGTCATAATTTTCATTAAAGGCTTCGAAAAGTTTGATGTTGATTATGAAACATATTTAAATTTTTATTTATATAAAGGGAAAAAGATTTCTTTAGAAGAAATTCAAAAAATTAAAAAAGAAAATGAAAATATAAAATATTTTAATAAAGCCATTAACATAATAAACAGGGGTTTAATAAGCGAATCAAATTTGATTAAAAAATTAGTTAATTTTGGCTGTGATTATAATGTTGCTTTAAATATCGTTAACAAATTAAAAAACCATGATTTGATTAATGACAAAGGATTAATTATAGATTATTTAGAATATGGTAAAGAAAAACTATATGGTAAATATAAAATAAAAGATCTTTTATATCGAAAAGGGATAAAAAAAGAAGATATTGAATGCGTTTTATTTTCACATACTGAAGAAGTTAAAAAAGCACAAAAACTTTATAAAAGTATTGTATTAAAATATCAAAAAAATGATTATCATAGCAAAAAAGAAAAAATCTTTAAAAAAATGCTATCTATGGGATATGAAAAAGATGTAGTCGAGGAAATAATTAATAAAAATTTATCAAAAGAAAAAAATAATAGTGAATTAATTCAAAACAAATTTGAAAAAGATTTTAAAAATTATATTGCAAAAAATAAAAATAAATATGATAATAACGAACTATTCAAACATCTTTTGGCATATTTAAAAAGAAAAAAATATTCATATGCTAAAATAAAATCATATTGGGAGGAATATTATAATGGAGATGATTTTAATTAAAGATTTAAAAGATAAAGAAAATATCACTCAACAATTTATTATTAGTTCTGTTAATAAATCTTTTTCAACAAACGGCACTCCATATTTACGTTTAACTTTAAAAGATATAAGCGGTGTCATCGCAGGCGTTAAATGGAATCTTGAAGATGGTGACATAGATTTATGTGAAAACGGTAAAATTGTTAAAATAAGTGGTGTTTTAGAGACTTATAGAAATAATTTGCAAATTAATATAACAAAAATTAATAGTGTTTCTGATAATGAAATTGAAAGTTTTCGTTTTATAAAGAATGCACCTTTATCAAAAGATGAAATGATGAAACAACTAGATTATTATATTAGTTTAATTAAGGATACAAATTTGCATAAGTTAGTTAAAGAAATCATATATGAAAATATCGATAAATTTTCAACTTATCCTGCTGCGGTAAGCGTGCATCATGATTATATCGGTGGACTTTTATATCACACCTTAACCATGGCCAAAATTGGTTTATATTTATGTGATATATATAGTTTTATCGATAAGGAAATGTTAATAAGTGGTATTTTATTACACGATGTAGGCAAAACAATCGAATTTGATGGTAACATTTCTTATCATTATACTTTACAAGGTAAATTACTTGGACATATTTCTATTATGATTGCAATTATTGATTATAAAGCAAGACAAATGAATATAGAAAATGATGAAAAAGTAATATTATTAAAACATATGATTTTATCTCATCATGGAGAGTATGAATTTGGTTCACCTGTGTTACCTCAGACAGGGGAAGCGATGTTATTGAATCTTATTGATAATTTAGATAGTAAAATGGAAATTACAAATAAAGCTTTAGCGGATATTAAAAAAGGCGAATATTCACAAAAAATATTCGCTCTTGATAATAGAATTCTTTATAAAGAAAATTAGTTATTTTAATTCTTTTTTGATTTGTTTTGCCAAAACTGGTAAGTTCAATTTACTATCATCTTTAGTTTTCATTTCTAAAATAAAATTATCATTTTGATCATATCTTGGAATAACGTGAACATGGAAATGCATTACAGTTTGACCAGCAGCAGGGTAACAATTAGTCAGAATATTAACTCCTTTTGCACCTAAAAATTCGACTTGAACTTGGCCTATTCTTTGTGCGACGTCCATAACTTTATGAATGATTTCCTTTGGTGTTGATAAGAAATTATTATAATGTTTTTTACTTACTACTAAAGTATGGCCTTTTGTGACTTGCGAAATGTCTAAAAACGCTAAGACGTTTTCATCTTCAAATATTTTATACGACGGAATGTCACCATCAATAATTTTACAAAATACACAATTCATATCTTTTTCCATAGCTTATTACCTCAACTATATTTATTTTACTCTAAAAAAATAATTTGTATTAATAAAAATGCCCCTTTTTAACAAGGAGCATTTACTATGTAAGATTTTTTGTTTACTTTATTCTTCAAAAAGTTCTGGATAATTATCCGCAAAATATTTGTAGACAACATCATCGTGATAACTTAATGTTGCAGCTTTCAACCAATATTGAGTAGAAAGTGTACGATAAGAATCGTTTTCAGCAATCACTGATGCAACTTCATGTGCGATATTTTCCATCATGACAAAGCCATCTAAACCACCATAAACCGTTTCATAATTTGTTGAAGAATATTTGGCAAGTTTACTACTTGAAACAGCCTGTGTAATTTCTACGATTGTATAATTGCCATCTGAGTCAGACCATAAAATATCTTTTAAACGATTGCTGACAACAGTGTAATCAACTTCAACATCGCCAGGATTTTCACGGGTAACAGGTTTTAAGAAGTAACGTCCATGAATTTTAGCAACATAGTTTCCTTCATTTTCAGGAATACTATATGTATATGTGGTATTATCTTCGTTTAAGGTAAAACGATCAGGATAATCAGCATCATCTAAAGCGTTAGCTACACCAATATTGAATAGACGTGTTCTTAAAGAACTGAAACTTTCTCCTAAATCTTCTAAACCACCATTACGGATGTACCAACCATCAGTGACATAATCTTCTTGCAAGATAACGTTAGTTTTGTTAACAATACCTTGACTGACAGTGTATTCTCCGTTATTGGTAAATTCATTTTCAATAGTGGAATCGGTGAGCAAAGGATCTTTAACTACTTCTTTTAAGTCTTCAACCATATCACCATAACTAGTGCCAGGGAAGTAGTTATATGTTTCGCCTGTAAATCCATTATTATCAACATAAGAAGTTTGAGTGATTCCAGCTTCAGTTAATAAGAATGCAGCTTGTTCGTCAATCGAGCCATCAACTGTACCAGATGCTGGCAAATTAACACCACGCCAAGCTTCAGAAATAATATCAAAAGAAGCATTTTGAGCAACTGTTGCATTGTCAGTATTGATATAATTATCAACGTATGCATTCATTAAGTTTCCAGCTGCTAAAGGATAATCAGTTCTGTTTTCGATAGTAATGATATTCACTTCACGTGCATACGCACGACCTAAAGTATTATAATTATTATCAAACAAATATTGCTCCACTAATAAGTTTCTATAAATTTCTGGAATAATAGAGGTAGAAACATAATCATATCCTGCTTCTTCATTTTCATATAATGACAAGGTTAACAAACCTTTAAGTGTATGTTCGCCATTCCAATCATAATCGAATACTTCATCTTCGCCAATTTCAGGAATAATTAAATATTTATCATGCAATAATCCATTATTAGCTTGATCTAATGGGTTGGCGACATTATTAATAGAATTTCTTAATGACATTAAATAATCTGTCTCATAGAAATATCCATTGCGTAAGTATGAACCACTTGTAATCTCGCTATAAAATGCTTCTGCAATACGATTTTGAATTCTTTCAAACATATTTTTTACTAATATGTATTCTTTGTTTTTGCTATCAGCATCAGTTAAGCGATTTCCGTCGACATCTTTAACCCAATATGCTTTGTGATTGTCAATAAAATCATTAATAGTTTGGTTATTAGTATAGACATTAGTGCTTGTTTCTTCTAACAACTCATAAACACTACTTAATTCATCATATTCACCAACGACTGATATAGCAAGTTGATATAAAACTTCATCTAGAACGTCACTAGAGACAGTTCCATTATCACGCATTGCATCATAAACGATGCTTTTAATATTGTTATAAACTTCTTCGCTTAAGGCAGCACCATTTTGGCCAACAACGAGCGCTGAATTATTATCACCTGGGTAAGCAATAATTTCGCTACTGCAACTTGCAAGCAATAAAGCCGGTGCTAATAGTAGAGGAATAAATTTAGTTTTCATAATAGCATTCACCTCCATATTTCCAAATTGGATCATCAGGGTTGTAATCTTTGAAACGAATACCGCAAGTTGGTTTGACTAAACGTTTAGAATTTTCGACGCCATTTTCATCATCACGAATTTCATATTGCAAAGAAATTTTGTCAAGATATGAATTCCATGAGTCATTTAATTTTTTAGCATCTTCCCATTCATTGTATTCACGTTTTTGATTAATGAATTCGTTAATTTTATTAGCAACAACTTCATCATTGATTGTAATTTGTCCACTTTCCATTAATTCTTCGAAAATACGATAATCGTACATATTATCAAAGGCTTGAATAGCATCTTCTACTTCTTGTGCACGTTCTTGATAAGTTGATTCTTCACTAATCAAGAAATTAACATAAGTAACTTTGTTACTACCATTACTATTCTTTGGATATTCTTGATCATTAGGAACATAAGTAGTGTAGTATTCAGCAATATTAGTGTTGTTATAGGTGTAGGAACCATTGTTATAACCACTGATAGTTCCATCAAATTCAAATGGTGTTCTTTGCATGGTCATAAAATGAATTCCATATTCACTTCTAACACAAACAATAACACGACCAAATTCATCTGTTAAAACACGTGTGTCTGCTCCGACCACGCTATCAAGACCAGCGACGTGTCTAAAACCAGCACGTCCATCAACGGCTTCACCAGGTTCTGTATAATGTGTATATTCTACATCACCAGATTCTAAGCCTAATTCTTCATCTGGAATCATTTGATCTGTTACAACAAAAACGTTGTGCAAATTTAAATAACTATTCCAGAAAACATTTCTTGGGAAAGATTTTGCCAATCCATTATTGACTGTCAAACCTTCATCACTTTTTTCTGTATTGTAATAATCACCTAATAATTCAAATACTTCATAAGAAACGGTAGCAAGACCAATATTAGATAATTTATCAGCGATAGTTTCGCTACCTTCATTATATTGACCATCGGTACCTAATTTGTTTGCTTTTGCTTGTGAATCACCAGTAACATTAGAACCATATACAGTATCAAAAGCATATAAACCTAATTTAAATTCATTAACAAACTCGGTATTTGTAGCCATGATTCCAGCATCGCCATATTTACTGCTAGATGAGTCATCACTCCAATGATATGCAACTTCACCAAATGTATTTCTACCATTTGTCAAAGCTTCATAAACAGTATTTAAATGTTTGGCTTCATCTGAAGTAATTTCACCAGTAACATAGTCTGTAGCACTCGCAGTTACATTAACTAAAACGTGACGGACATGATAAGGATATTGGCTAGAATGAACGCCATCATAATCTACATAAGATTCTCCATCAAGTTTAAATCCGATATATTCATTTGTTAATTCGGCTTTGTGGCTTTCAAAATAACGATCTTCGTAATCCTCTTTTTCTAAATTGTACAAATATTGTTGATAAAGACCTTCTTCATCATCAACATTTGCTGCATCTAAAATAGCTTGCCATTCAGTATCATAACTAGTTCCATTAGTATCAGCATTTTCTCTTGCTTCATCTTGTTTGCTTGTAACATCATTTCTAGCTTGAGATTCAAATTCTGCTAATTGTGATTGAACTTCTGAATTTGTACTTGTTTCATAGAAGTTTCGGATAATAACTTCTAAAATTGCTTGGTAAAAACTGCTAATTCCGTTTTCGCTAACTTTATATTTGTCATAAATTGCGTTAGTATCAATTGCAATCTCTTGGCCATCATATCCTTTTAAGGTAACGATAGCGTTTTCAGAGGCTGTAACATTGTTGGAACAGCTTGTTAATCCTAAAGCAGCAATGAAAGCAGAAACTACTGAAATAGATAGTTTTTTATGTTTCATCAGTGCGACCTCCTTAATTTGTATAGCGTTAATATTTTATATATTAGATTTTTTTTATGCAACAAAAACTTCTTTTAAAATTATCTTTTTTACATAAAAATATGTTTTTTCCTCTATTTTAATCCTTTTATAAAATAAAAACTTATCATTATATTTGTATCTTGTATGATTTTATTGTATTATTTTTAAGCGATTTAGGCAGGTGAAATTATGCAAAGTTTAATGATTAAAAATCTTCATGTTGAAGTGGAAGGAAAGGAAATACTTAAAGGTATCAATTTAACAATAAATCAGGGAGAAACATTAGCGATTCTTGGACCTAATGGTCATGGAAAATCAACATTATTCAACGCGATTATGGGTCATCCTAAATATCATATTACAAAAGGATCAATTTATTTAAACGGAGAAGATATCACCAATTTGTCCACAAACGAAAGAAGTATAAAAGGTTTGTTTTTAGCGATGCAAAATCCTAGTGAAGTTCCTGGTGTTGTGAATGCAGAATTTTTACGATCTGCAATTAATGCTAGAAATGATAAACCAGTTTCTCTTTATAACTTTTATAAGATGCTTGACAATGCTTGCAAAATTTTAAATATGCCTTTTGAACTCGCTAATCGTAATTTAAATGAAGGTTTTTCTGGTGGCGAAAAAAAACGTAATGAAATTTTGCAAATGATTTTATTAAATCCGACGTTTTGTATGCTTGATGAAATAGATTCTGGCCTTGATGTTGATGCAATTAATGATGTCAGTAATGCCATAAATCAACTTCAAGATAATAATCACGCTTTTCTTGTGATATCACATTATGCAAGACTTTTTAATTTAATCAATCCAACTCATGCATGTATCATGGTAAATGGACAAATTGTTTTACATGGAGATGCATCGTTGATTAATAAAGTAGATAAAGAAGGATATGAATTTTTAAAGACAGAACATGGTATTGATATTGAAAAACACGATGATAAAAAAATGAATTCTGTTTCAATTGGGGTATGTGCTACAAAGGAACTTACTAAAAATGTCCATAAATAAAATTGCTAGTAATTATATTGTTTATACAGATGACGATGAATTTAAAAGTAATCTTGAATTAGATGAAGATAAAATCATTGTTTTTAAGAATATTCAAAATTCATTAAATATTAATTTTGTAATATTGGAAAATAAATCATTGACGTTAAAAATAATAACTGATGGTGTTTATCAAAATATTAAAATGTCTTTAAATTTAAACAAAAACTCTTCTGTTTCCGTGTATTTTTTAGATTTTTCAAAAAAAGATTCTAATATTAAAATTGATGCTTATTTATTAGAAAGCGGTGCTAATTTTAATTATAAATGTGCAACTTTAGGTTCAAATGTTGATAAGAAAAATATCGAAATTAATGTTTATCATTTAGCAAATTTAACTACCGCAAATGTTGAAAATTATGGTATTTGTAAAGATCAAAGTTATATTCAATTACTGGGCTGTTCAAAAATTAGCGAAAAAATGATTAAATGCTCAACTCAACAGAGAGCGAAAATTTTAATTTTAGATCAGGGTGCCAGCGGAATAGCTAAACCAATTTTGAAAATCGAAAACGATGATGTTGTTGCAAATCATGGTGCTAGCATCGGACAACTAAATGAGGAACATTTATTTTATCTACTTAGTCGTGGCTTATCGATTAAGGAAGCCAAACGCTTAATTATTTTAGGCTATTTTAATAATATTGTTTCATATTTCAAAGATGATGAATTTTATGATGACATAAATAATCTAGTGTTAGAGAAAGTGTGATGAATATGTATGATGTTTATAAAATAAGACAAGAGTTTCCTATGTTTACAAACAATATTAAAATGCAAGGGCATCCTTTAGTATTTTTAGATAATGCTTCAACAACTTTTAAACCACAATGTGTTATTGATAAAGTGAATGAATATTATCTTTGCAAAACTAGTAATTCCCATCGCGGTGATTATGATTTATGTTATGACATGGACCAAGAAGTTTTAAAAGCCAGAAGACTTGTTGCCAAATTTATAAATGCTGAAGAAAATGAAATTGTTTTCACAAGCGGTACTTCAATGTCTATTAATCTTCTCGCATATGGTTATGGTTTAAAATTTTTAACAAAAGATGATGAAATATTAATTACAGAAGCAGAGCATGCATCAAATGTTTTACCATGGTATCGAATAAGCGAATTAACAGGTTGTAAAATTAATTTCATCCCACTTGATAAACAGGGACATTTAACATGCGATAATTTAAGAAAAGTTATCTCGAAAAAAACTAAAATTGTTGCGGTTGCCCATGTTGGAAATGTGCTTGGCTATATCGCTCCAATCAAAGAATTAGCTAAGATTGCTCATGAATATGGTGCAATTATCGCTGTTGATGGTGCTCAATCGGTTCCACATATCAAAACAGATGTTAAAAATTTAGATATTGATTTTTTATCGTTTTCTGGTCATAAAATGTGTGGTCCAACTGGAATAGGTGTACTTTATGGTAAATATCATATTCTCGATATTATGGATCCATTTTTGACAGGCGGAGGAATGAATTCAAAATTTGATATGTGTGGAAATATTAAATATTTGAATCCGCCTAGTAAATTTGAAGCAGGAACAGAAAATTTATCTGGAATAATGGGTCTTGGCAAGGCATGCGAATTCTTAATGTCAATTGGTATGGAAAATATTCAAAAACATGAAGAAAGTTTGAGAAAATATTTTTTTGATAAAATTGCTGATTTAGATAATATTATTGTTTATAACAAGGACGCTTCAACTGGAATTATAACATTTAATATCAAAGGTGTTTTTGCCCAAGATGAAGCCACTTATCTAAATAGCAAAGGTATTGCTATGCGAAGCGGTCAGCATTGTGCAAAAATATTAATTGACTTTTTACATGAAGTTGCCACAGTACGCATGTCGACATATTTATATACAACAAAGGAAGAAATAGATTATGTCGTTGATATATTAAAAAATGGGGGGGATATTTTAGATGCCTACTTTAACTAATGAAATGATGCGTGAAATCATTCTTGATCATTATTCACATCCACAAAACAAAACGACACCTGATAGTGAATATGAATCGATTCATATGTCCAGTGATAATTGTATAGATGATATTAATGTTTATGTAAAAATAAAAAATAATGTTATTGAAGACTGCCTTTGGGATGGTGTTGCGTGTGCTATATCTACTGCCTCGACAGATATTATGTGTGATTTGGTAAAAGGGCTAGACAAAGATAAAGCATTATATATTATTGAAAATTATTTAAAAATGATACACGAAGAGCCTTATGATGAATCATGTCTTAACGAAGCTAATGCATTTCAAAACACATCAAAACAAGCAGCAAGAATTAGATGTGCTACTATTGGATTTAATGGACTAAAGGAATTAATAGATAATGAAAAAAAATAGTAATAAAGAAAAATTATTTTTAGATGAAGATAAAAAGAAATATTCTTTTAAAAACGAAGATGTATCTATATTAAACACCGGTGTTGGTTTAAATGAAGATGTGATACGATTAATTTCATTTTATAAAAACGAACCTAGTTGGATGCTTGAATATCGTTTAAAAGCTTATCGTGTTTTTGTTAAAATGTCTTTACCTAATTTTGGTCCAAATTTAAAAGATATTGATTTTAATAGTTTTACTTATTTTACTCGTCCAAGCGAAAAAGAAGAATCAAATTGGGACGATGTTCCAGAAACTATAAAAAACACATTCAAAAGACTTGGAATTCCCGAAGCTGAACAAAAATATTTATCTGGAGTATCAACACAATATGAATCTGAAGTTGTTTACCATAACATGCTAAAAGAAGTCGAAGAAAAAGGTGTTATATTTCTTTCCACAGATATGGCATTAAAGTTATATCCAGATTTGTTAAGGAAATATTTTGGAAAGATTGTAAACTATACTGATAACAAATTTGCAGCATTAAATAGCGCTGTTTGGTCTGGTGGTAGTTTTATTTATGTTCCAAAAGGAGTTAAATTAGAAAAACCACTTCAATCCTATTTTCGAATAAATAATGAAAAATCTGGTCAATTTGAAAGAACATTAATAATAGTTGATGAAGGTGCTGACGTTCATTATGTTGAAGGATGTACTGCACCAATATATTCAAAAGAATCTCTTCATGCGGCTGTAGTTGAGATATTTGTTCATAAAAATGCCAAATGTCGTTATTCGACTGTCCAAAATTGGTCGACAAACATTATTAATTTAGTTACAAAAAGAGCAATTGTTTATGAAAATGGTCAAATGGATTGGATTGATGGTAATATCGGTTCACAAACCAACATGAAATATCCGGCTTGCATTTTAAGAGGAGATTACGCAAAAGGAACTTGCATATCTATTGCAGTAGCAAGTAAAAATCAATTTCAGGATGCTGGTGCAAGAATGATTCATATAGGAAACAATACAACGTCAACGATAATTTCTAAATCTATTGTAAAAGATGGTGGTATATCTAATTATCGCGGAACAGTTAGAATTCATCCAGAAGCGTTCAATTGTAAAAGTCATATCGAATGTGACACTTTGATTTTAGATAACGTTTCAAAAAGCGATACTATTCCAAATAATGATGTAAGAAATAGTTCATCTTATATTGAACATGAAGCAACAGTTAGCAAAATCAATGAAGATCAATTATTTTATTTAATGTCTCGCGGGTTATCAAAAAAAGATGCAACTCAAATGATTATTATGGGTTTTATTGAACCTTTTTCAAAAGAATTGCCAATGGAATATGCTGTTGAATTAAACGCTTTAATAAAATTAGATATGGAAGGTTCAGTCGGATAATATGAAGAATGACAATAATATTTTTGACATTATTGTTGTTGGTGGAGGACATGCTGGTTTAGAAGCTGCTTTTGCTTCTGCACATATGGGCATGTCAACACTTTTAATTACACTGAATATAAAAATGATGGCAAACATGCCTTGCAATCCTTCTATTGGAGGTTCTGCAAAAGGTATTGTAGTTAGAGAAATTGATGCTCTTGGTGGAATGATGGGCAAAATTGCCGACAAAGAATATTTACAAATGAAAATGTTAAACGTTGGTAAAGGTGTTGCTGTTCAATGTTTACGTGCACAAGAGGATAAATTAATTTACCCTAATTTAATGCAAAAAGAAGCTTTGAATACAAATAATTTAACTGTAATCGAGGGTGAAGTTGTTGATTTAATTGAAAAAGATAAAACTATTTTAGGTGTTGCTTTAAAAGATGGTAATCGTTATTTTTCTAAAGCAACTATTTTAACAACTGGAACTTATATGCAATCTGAAATTTTGATTGGTCATAATAAGGAATTTGGAGGTCCTGATGGCGAAAAACCATCACTTGGCTTAAGCGAAAATTTAAAAAAATTAGGAATTAAATTATATCGTTTAAAAACTGGGACCCCTCCAAGATTAAAAAAAGAAAGTATAGATTTTAGTAAAACTATCCCACAATATGGCGATAATCAAAAGTTAGCTTTTTCATATGACACTAATAACTTCGTACCTTTTGAAAAGCAAGAGCCTTGTTATTTAATTTATACTAATGAAAAAACGCATAAAATTATTTTGGATAATTTAGATAAATCTTCGATGTATTCAGGACTTGTTAAAGGAGTAGGGCCAAGATATTGTCCATCAATCGAGGATAAAATAGTGCGTTTCAAAGATAAAGAGCGACATCAATTATTTTTAGAGCCAGAATCTCGCCTAACGGATTCTATTTATTTACAAGGATTTTCTACCTCAATGCCAAAAGATGTCCAAATTGAGATGGTTCACTCACTACCCGGATTGGAGCATGCTGAATTTTTAAAGTATGCATACGCAATTGAATATGATGCAATTGATTCTAGAGAATTTGATTCAACATTGAGTATTAAAAAATATAAAAGTTTATATATAGCAGGGCAAATATGTGGAACATCTGGTTATGAAGAAGCTGCTGCACTAGGCTTAATAGCGGGTATAAATGCAACATTAGCGATACAAAATAAACCACCTTTTATTTTAAGAAGAGATGAAGCATATATTGGAGTCATGATTGATGATCTTGTTTTCAAAGGTACAAAAGAACCTTATCGTTTATTATCATCTCGTGCGGAATATCGCTTGTTATTAAGACACGATAACGCTGACATTCGTTTATCAAAAAAAGGTTTTGAAGTCGGTTTGTTACCATTAAAACGCTATGAACAATTTTGTCAAAAACTAAATAGCATAAACAATATTATTGAATATTTAAAGTCTCACTATATTGGTGCAAGAGATGATATAAATCAATTCTTAATTAATTTGGGATATCCAAAATTAAATCATGGCGTTAGTCTTTCTGATTTTTTAAAAAGAGACAAAATTCATTTTAATGATTTATTAAAATTTGACAAAAAATTAAGCGAATTTGATTTGGATGATAAAATCGTTGAAGAAGTGGAAATAACATTAAAATATGAAGGCTACATATTAAATAGCCAAAAGCTTGCCGAAAAGCAAAAAAAACTCGAAGATTTATTTATACCAGATAATTTTAATTATTTAAATCTTGATGGATTAGCGTTAGAAGCTCGTCAAAAACTAAACGATATACGACCTAAAAACATTGGTCAAGCATCGCGTATAAGTGGTGTAAATCCTAGTGATATTAATGTTTTGATAATGGCCATACAAAGAGGAAATATTAATGGAAAATAGTTTTATGAAACTTTTAAATCAATTTAATATTTTTCTATCAAAAGAAAAAATAGAAAAACTCGTAATTCTTAAAAAAGAAACCATTTCTGCAAATAAATTCATTAATTTAACATCAATTTCCGAAACCGAATTTGATTTAAAAATGATTGTGGATTGCCTTGTTTTTATAAATGAAATGCCTAAAGAGGAATTTAGCATAATCGATGTTGGAAGTGGAGCGGGATTTCCTGGATTAGTTATTGCTATTTGTTTAGATAACGCTTATGTGACATGTTTAGAGGCCACTAATAAAAAATGTCAACATATAAGTAAAATGATAAAATTACTAAATTTAAATAATGTTACGGTAGTTAATAAACGCGCTGAAGACTTCGTAATCGATAATCGTGAAACATATGATTTTGCTATTGCTAGGGGTTTGAAATCTTTAAATATTCTTGTCGAACTACTCGCGGGTTTCGTCAAAGTTAATGGAAATATCATCGCCTTAAAATCTTTAAATTATCTTAATGAAATTAATGAATGCGAGAACGCTTTTAAAAAACTAAACCTAAAACTTTCTAATGTTTTAAAATATGAATTAGATGATAGTTTTCGCACCGTATTATTCATTAAAAAATATAAAAAAACTTCTAATAAATATCCAAGACAATATAAAGATATTTTAAAAAAACCTCTTTGAGTTTATTTTGATAAAAAGATAATGTAAGATAATAATCGATTTATGTGTAAAATTATTGCTATTGCTAATCAAAAAGGCGGGGTTGGAAAAACTACAACCGCAATAAATCTTTCTAGCTCTCTTGCCTATTTAAACAAAAAAGTCTTGCTTATAGATATGGATCCGCAGGGCAATTGTTCTCGTGGTATGGGTGTGGATATTTCTTTAATTTCGCGAAATATTTACGATGTTTTATTAGATCGACAAGATATAAATAAGGTTATTAGGAAAACAATGATTAAAAATCTTGATTTAATTTCTCCAAAATTAATTCTTGCTAACTTAGATTCTGCGGTTAATGGAAAAGTAAGCGAACCATTTTATCTATTAAAAAATAATTTAAAAAAAATTAACAAAAAATATGACTACATGATTATTGATTGTCCTCCAAGTTTGGGATTGTTAACTATTAATGCATTATGTGCTGCGAATAAAGTCTTAATACCTGTCCAATGTGAATATTTTGCATTAGAAGCGGTTGCACAAATTTTGGCAAACATTTCTTCTATTCAAAATACTTATAATCAAAATCTTGGTATTCAAGGTTTTTTATTAACGATGTATGATAGTAAAACTCGTTTGTCAGTTGAAATTGCAAGTCAAGTTCGTTCACTTTTTAAAGAAAATACATTTTTATCGATGATACCTAGAAATATTTCCATACCAGAAAGCAACGCTAAAGGGATGCCAGTAACAATTTATCGACCAAATTCTATATCTAGTCAGGCTTATATATCGTTGGCAAAAGAATTAATTGATTATGAAGAAAGATAATTTTGTTAACATAGCTTTTGATCGTCTTGTTAAAAGATTTGAAAAAGCGGATGTTATCGCTAACATGGAAAAAGAATATCAACAGACAAAACCATCTTTTATTTCGCCTAAATTAATTGATGATAATGAATATTTAAAAAAAGTAAAATTGAATAAAGATACAATTTGCCAGTCATTGATATCAATAAAAGAAAAGGGTTTGAACTCTCCATTAATAGTTAGAAGAAAAAAAGATCATTACGAAATTGTCTTGGGTAGAAAAAGATTGACTGCGGCAAAATGTTTTCGCCTTAATGAAGTTCCTTGTGTAATTATTGATGTTAGTGAAGAAGAATTATTAGTGATGCTAGCAGCGGATATTCGTGATTCCAATTATTCAAATATGGTTGAATTATCACTTGTTTGTAATAAATTAAACGAGGATTATAATTTTTCACAAGAAGATTTGGCTAAATTACTACATCAGTCAAGAAGTCAAATCTCCAATATTATGCGTCTTAAAAATTTCAACGAAAATATTTTAAAAGACATTTCATATGGAAAATTATCATTTGGTCACGCTAAGGCATTAATTACATTGCCTGATGATTTGATTGAAGAGATGGTTGAAAAAATATATCAAAATAATTTATCCGTTCGTCAAACGGAAAAAATGATTTATGAATATAAAAATAAAGTTGATTTTTCCAATTTACAAAATAAATTAGAAAATAAATTTAACTGCAAAGTTAATATTAACAAAAATAGTGCAAAATTTTCCTTTGAAAGCGAAACAGATAAAAACAAATTCTTTGAAAAAATATTAAAAAATAATTAATTTATTGCTAGTTAGGTATATAATGAATTTGCTTCAGGGCAAGGTGAAATTCCTGACCGGTGGTAAAACTCCACGACTCCTAAAATTTAGGATTGAACTTGTGTGATTCAAGTAGCGATTGTATAGTCAAGATGGAAGAAGTTTTTTATCCTATCCCTGCCTTGAATGAGCAGGTTTTTTATTAGGAGAGTAATATTTTATGAGCGACAACGAAATTACAAGATTAATAATTTCTGTATCAATTATGTTGATAGGATTCGTAATTATTTTTAATAAAATTTTTAAAAAAAAGTCGAGATTTACAGCCAAATTTATAACAGGAACCGCTATTTTTGCTGCATTATCATCAATTTTATACGTGATTCCTATTTTTAATTTTTCGTTGCCTATATTTCCTTCTTTTCTTTCTATACACTTAGATGAAATACCTGCCTTTATAGCAGGATTTGCATATGGTCCTTTGTCAGGATTTTTTGTTATTCTTGTTAAAACAATTATAAAACTACCTTTTTCAAGTACACTGTGTGTTGGTGAATTAGCGGATTTTTTATATAGTATAGCATTTGTTATACCAAGTTGTTTGATATATCGACGAATGCATAATTTTAAAGGTGCTATTATTGGATTTATTTCAGGCTTTTTTATTCAAATTGTTGTTTCTAGCTTTTTTACTACTTTTGTAATGTTAGATTTTTACATGTTTGTCATGGGATTTTCTTATGACATGCTGTTGAATATGTGTCAAGCTGTCAATCCTTTGATTACTGATTTAATATGGCCATTTTTTGGCTATGTTTGTATACCATTTAACGCAATTAAAGATTTAATGGTTATTATTGTTACACTAATACTGTATAAAAGCATGCATCGTTTAATAGATAAAATATCCTATAGTCAAAATAAAAACTAGGAATCATCCTAGCTTTTATGCTTTTTAAATTAGTCTTCAACACTAATCGCGCCGACTGGGCAAATATCTTTTGCTTCTTCGTCAGCTTCGCCTGTGATAGGTTCTGCTAATCCAGCATCATTCATTGTGAAGTCATCAGCATAGACGCCAACACAAGTTCCACAACCTATGCAAAGGCTTTGGTCAATAGTGACTTTTTTTCTTGCCATCTATTTGTCCTCCTGTAGACGTTTTAAATATAAACTGATTTCAATAATTTTGCAATTGTTACGTTAATTAATTTTTTTAATTTTTTTAATGAACTCAAATCCACTTTATATTAATATATAAAAGAGTATAGTGAAATTATGCAAGAGACGAGAATTAAAAAATATAAAAATTATCGCTTATCATTGAATCAAGTTGAACCAGATGTTTTACCTTATGATGTGCTTATTGATAATAGTGAAAACAAAACAGCAGAAGATGTTTTAAGTGAAAAAAGACAAAAAACTCCTACATCATCCACTTTATCTGTTCCTTTTGATGAAATAATGAAAGCAACAAACAGCATAGACAATTCATCTAATGAAAAAAAATATTATGATAAGAAAAAAATATTAAAGATAACTTTAATTATTGTTGCTTGTGTTTTGATTGCTGCTGCGATAATTGCTAGCGCGATAGTTATATTTATGTGAGGTTATGATGGAAAGAAAAATTACAATCGCTATTGATGGTCCTGCTGCAGCAGGCAAATCCACTGTTGCAAAATTAGTTGCAAAAGCTTTGAATATAACATATATCGATACAGGAGCAATGTATCGTGCTTTTACATGGTATGCATTAGAAAAAAATGTCGATTGTAAAGATGAAAAAAGTTGTCTAAAACTTATTGATGAAATTCATATAGAACTTCGTCCTAATAACATCGTTCTTTGCAACAATCATGATGTAACCAAGGAAATTAGAGAACCTCGCGTTTCCAGTCAAGTTTCATATATTGCATCCTATAAAGATGTTAGATTATTTTTGGTTGATCAGCAAAGAAAAATGGCCGAAAAACATTCTGTTGTTATGGATGGTCGGGACATCGGCACATACGTTTTGCCTAACGCTGATGTCAAAATATTTCAAATTGCCAGCGTCGAAACAAGAGCGGTGCGACGATATGATGAAAATATTTCAAAGGGTATTCAATGTACTTTAGAAGAAATTGAAAACGATGTTAGAAGCCGTGATTATATTGATTCTCATCGTGATTTTGCTCCTTTAAAAGCTGCAGGTGATTCCGTTTTATTGGATACTTCATATTTAACAATAGAAGAAAGCGTTGATAAAGTTTTACAAATTATAGAAAAGAAAACTGGAGTAAAACCAAATGAGTAAATCAATCGTCGCTATTGTTGGTTCTCCTAATGTTGGTAAATCTACGATTTTTAATAGAATACTCGGCTATCGTCACGCAATAGTGGACAATCAAGCTGGAGTAACAAGAGATCGCATCTATGGTGATGCGAACTGGTTGGGTCGCGATTTTTTATTAGTCGATACAGGCGGAATTGAAATTAAACAAGGAAGTTTTCAAGATGAAATACGTCAGCAAGTTCAACTAGCAATTGATGAAGCAGATGTAATAGTTTTTATTTGTGATGGAAATGTTGGGTTAAGTAGGGATGATGAATTAGTAGCAAAAATGCTCTACAAATGTAAAAAACCAATTATTTTAGCTGTTAATAAAATCGATGATATTAATTTAAAAGACAATAGTAGTGAATTTTATCGATTGGGATTTGGTGAACCAATTTGTCTTTCAAGTGCACATGGTATAGGTGTTGGCGATTTGTTAGATAAAATTGTTTCGTATTTACCTGAAAATTCAAAAGAAAAAATCAAAGACGCCATTACATTTTCAATTATTGGTCGTCCAAATGTTGGAAAATCTTCCTTAATGAATGCTTTGTTAGGAGAAAAACGTGTTATTGTTTCAAATATTGAGGGCACAACTCGTGATAGTGTTGATACATTTTTCCAACATGATGGACAAGATTTTGTTGCGATTGATACTGCAGGTTTGAAAAAACGCGGTCAAATATATGAATCGATTGATAAATACGCTGCTCTTAGAGCGTTAAGAGCTATTGAAAGAAGTGAAATTGTTCTTCTCGTTATTGATGCAAATGAAGGGATAAAACTACAAGATAAACATGTAGTTAGTTATGCTTTTGAACAACACAAGGCCATCATAATAGTGGTTAATAAATGGGATCTTATCGATTCTAAAGCGACAAATAAAAATGATTTTACAAAAAAAATTAAAAATGAATTTGTTTTTTTAGATTATGCACCTATCGTGTATGTTTCAGCTAAAAATAAAAAGAATATTGACTCCATTTTTGCACTTATTAATGATGCTTATATTGCATACCACAAACGGATACCTACTAATGTATTAAATGAGGTCATTCAGGATGCTCAAATGATGAATGAATCGCCTAATTTTAATGGAGGTAGATTAAAAATCTACTTCGCGAACCAAGTTGATGTTGCACCACCTACAATTGTTTTATTTGTAAACAATCCAAAATTTATGCATTTTTCTTATCAAAGATACATACTAAATCGTCTTAGAGATAGCTTTGATTTTTCATCAACTCCAATTAACATAGTATTAAGAAAAAGAACTTAAAATATTTCAAAAATTTCAGTCCAGTAAAAACTTTTTTTGACAAATTTTGCAAAATAGTCCAAAATTAAATTAAGGAGGATGCTTGAATGAACAAACTAGAATTAATTGAAGCAGTTGCTAACGAAACTAATTTAAATAAAAAAGACGTTGAATTGGTTATCAATCGTGCTTTAGCAACAATTGCTAGTAAATTGGTTTCCGGTGATGTTGTTAAATTAACTGATTTTGGTACATTTGCTGTTAAAACACGTCAAGAAAGAAACGGTACTAATCCACAAACAAAGCAAAAGATTGTTATTCCAGCTGCTAAAACCGTCGGATTTAAAGTCAGCAAGGGCTTAAAAGAAAAACTTTAATCTTTTAACATAATTTGATTTTAACAAAAAGCAGGTAATCCTGCTTTTTTGTTTGTAAAACGTTTTATTTTATATAAAATAAGATTATGAAATTTGATGATTTATTCGACATATATTTAAAACTTAATGAAATATTTATGTCTAATGGATTTTCATTATATATTGTTGGCGGCGCTGTTAGAAACTATATATTAGGATTAGATGTTGATGATATTGATATTTGCGGTAATGCTTTAATTGAAGATATTGAAAAATTTAATTTAGATATTGATGTAACTTTTAAAAAATATGGATGTGTAAAAATTAAATTCAATAATGTTGTTTTTGATTATACATCTTTAAGAAGTGAGAAAAAATATTTAGATTACCGGCATCCTGATGAAATAATTTTTGTTAGTGATATTCATCAAGATTTTTTAAGAAGAGATTTCACAATCAATGGTCTGTATATTGATAAAGATAAAAAAGTTATTGATTTTTCAAGTGGAATTGATGATTTAAAATATCATTTAATAAGAATGATTGGCAATCCCAATAAAAGGCTAGTTGAAGATCCATTACGAATATTAAGGGCAATTCGTTTTTCTCTTGTCTATGATTTTGAAATTGAAGAAAGCCTATATTTTGCAATTTTAAAAAATTCCTATTTGCTTGATAATTTAAATAAAGAAAAAATCAAGCAAGAAATAAATAAAATATTAAAACGCAATGTCTCGCCTGTTAAAATACGTCAAGCATTAAAAACATATCATATAAATTTGGACAAAGATATAATTCTTAAAGGAGTATTAGAATATGGTAGGAGAAGCTCTTGATTTTCGTTATTTGCTTATTGAAAATTATAAAAAACTCAAATTAACTGAAGTTGAACTTGCAACGCTTTTCATAATAGATCATTTTATTGAACAAGGTAATCCTATGATTACAGCAGATTTGTTATCTTTAAAAATGACCATGCCGGTTAAAGAAATTGATAAAGTTTTGGCCAATCTTTTAAAGAAAAAAATGATTGATTATATTGAAGAAAATAAAAAAGTAGTGACTACACTAGAGCCATTAAAAAAACTTTTGTATCGTGAATTTGAAATTTCTCTAAATAACGAAAATCTTTTAAGAAAAAAAGAAAAATATGAAGAAGATATCAACAACATATATAAAAAATTTCAAGATTATTTGGGCAGAAATCTTTCCCCGATTGAATTTTCTAGAATCAAAGAATGGCTAACGTTTGGATATTCAGAAGAAATAATTTTGGATGCTTTAAAAGAAGCAATTTCTAAAAATAAAAAATCTTTACGCAGTGTTGATAAAATTTTATTAAATTGGTCTAAACGCGATGATTTAGAAAAAGAAGGGCATAGTGTAATCGATGAAGATTGGCATAAAAATATTGAAGAGACAATTAAGATAGCACAAACTCCATGGGTAAATATCGATGACGAAAAAGACAAATGATATTGTTAACTTTATTAATGAACTATTTCCCAATGCTAAATGTGAATTAAATTATTTTGATGATTATTCTTTGCTAATTGCAATTTTATTAAGTGCACAAACAACAGATAAAAAAGTAAATGATGTCACAAAAAAATTATTTTTAGTTTATCCAAATGTTTTTTCATTAAGTGACGCTAATATTAGCGAACTAGTTAAAATTTTAAAACCACTTGGACTTGCTAATAACAAGGCAAAAAATATACTCTCTTTATCAAAAACTGTAGTTGAAAATTATGACGGAAAAATACCCAAAACCTATGATGACTTAATAAAATTAAGTGGTATTGGTAACAAAAGTGCGAGTGTATTCCTAGCAGAATATTATGGTTTACCATTTTTAGCTGTCGATACACATGTTTTAAGAGTAGCAAAACGTTTAAATCTTGTAAGTTCTAATGAAAACCCTGCAAAAACCCAAAAATTATTAGAAAATATATTTCCAAAAAAACTTCATATTAAAATGCATCATCAATTAATTTTTTTCGGCAGATATTTTTGTAAAGCAATAAATCCAAAGTGTGAAAATTGTAAATTAAAAAAATATTGTAACTATTATAAATCATAAAACTGTTCTACAGCTTTTAAATAATCTAATCGAGGTTTAAATTTTCTTTCAATTAATATGCCTTTTTCTTTAAACGTCTGGTAAGGAATTGATTTGCGTTTGCTGTTTTGATAAAAATCAATAACAAATTTACTATCTAGAAAAAATACTTCATTTAAATTTACAAATTCAATGATAAAAAATGCGATGCCTCCACATTCGTTGACTTTTTTTAAATGGTTTATCTGGTGACTATATATATTGTGTAGCGGAAAGGAAGATAAGTTATGTGTTGATTTTGCCTCAAAGTCTAGATATCGTCCTTTATAAACGCCATTATAATCTGTAGTTGATTGTTTTTCAAAATAAGCATCAATAATTCTTGCCCCTTTACTATAATCAACTTTCACAATATTGATAGGCGTAGGTCTTTTATAAATTAGTGCAATGGAATTATTAACATAATATTCATTTGAAATATTTAGATCATGTTCTAAATCCATCCCTCGGTTAGCAGTATTTGTTTTTTTTGTTGGCGATATTTGTTTTTTATATTGTTTTTCAGTCAAAGGTTTTTTCTTATTAGGATAATTTATCATTTATATACCCTCGTATGTATTGCTCATATTCTTGGCTTGTTACATCTTCGTTAGAATTTAATTTTCCAATTATTTTTATTATTGGCTCAGCAATGATGTGACCTTTTGTAATGGCTTTTTTGTATTCTTCAATAATTATTTGTCTCTTTTTTAAAAAAGCATCATATAGTTTTGCTAGATTTATTGCATCATTATCTGGACTATGTAAAGGTTTTTTAATATCAACTGAAAATATTTTACAATAATTTATTAAAGAATAGGGCATGCCTTCATTGTCTTTTACAAATTCTTGAATTAATTTTAAAAAATCGATATGGTTATCAAATATTAATTCACAAATTTGTTTGCATTTGTCATCATTTACGTGAAGAGTTTGAGAAATAATTCTTAAATCGTGATTTCCAAAACTTATAAAAATGCAATTATTGATACAATCACTAAGATAATTTTTAAAATCTTGCATTGCAGATTCAAAATCCACCCCATTTATCTTAATGAAATCATCATTTAAACCAGTTAGTTCTTCAACAATATGGCCAACATTTCCTTGACATTTGACATATCGTAAAAACGGTTTATGAAATTTTTTAATCGTATTATTTTGATTTAAATTAACTTTTAAAGCACCAATAGCAATCATTTCATGGCTTGTTTGAGTACCTTCTAAATCTATAAAAACCAAGTTTCGTCTATTTTTTAATAATTTTGATAACTTATTCACAAAATGAGTATAACATTTAAAATAAATATAAAAAAGCAAAATATATTACATTATTCCACACTCTTAATATATAATATTAATTATGGCTAAAGAAATTCTTAATTTATCATTAAAAAGCACTGAAATTTTGGATAAAAAATTTAAAGGTGCTAAAAATGGATATGATAGTTACGAAGTGGACGAGTATTTAGATAAAGTTTTAAGTGATTATCGTTTAGTCGAAGAAAATTGTTTGCTTAATAAGAAATATTACGCGAACATAATCAAAGAAAACGAAGAATTAAAAAAAACTAATGAATATTTAGAAATCTCTTTAAAATCATATCAAGATAAATTAGATGGAATTAGCGACATTAGTAAAGCTACTTCTAGTAATATTGATTTATTAAAAAGAATCAATAAGTTGGAAAAATTTCTATGGAAAGAAGGTTTTAATCCAAACAACATTAAATAATCGGTCTGGACAATAGCTAATTTAATTTAGAGGAAAGTCCATGCTCGCACAGTCTGTGATGATTGTAGTGTTTGTGCTAGCGGAAAAAATAACGCTAGGTATACGGGAGCGTATAACGGCGGAAAGATGTCTAAGGCTTGCTATGACTATTTCCATAAAGTGCCACAGTGACGAATAGTTGGAAACAATGAAGTGGAACGTTGGTAAACCCCGCAAGCGAGAAACCCAAATTTGGTAGGGGAAGTCATCGATTAGAAACGAATAAAAGATGGCATGCATTGCATAGATAAATTATTGTCTAAAACAGAACATGGCTTACTGGACCGATACTCACTTTTTAAAAAGGAGAATAAAATGAATTTACCGACAAAAATAACGATATCTAGAATTATCATTATTATTTTGATGATTATTGCTTTATTTGTAATGTCTTTAATAGATTTTAAAAGTATTTCTCTTGGAAATAGTGGAATTGATTTGACATTTTTTATTGTTTGTATAATTTTTTGTTTAGCCTCTTTTACTGACTGGTTAGATGGTTATTTAGCAAGAAAAAATAATCAAGTAACTTCTTTAGGAAAGTTTTTAGATCCTGTTGCCGATAAATTATTAATTAATTCCTTGGTGATATTTCTGATTGCACCTAGTATATTTGCCCCTTATAATTCAAATGCTAATCAAATCTCATTCAATATGTGGTGTGCAATTATTTTAGTTGCAAGAGATATTGTTGTGGATGCATTAAGGTTTATTGCTGCTCAAAAAAACATTGTTATTGCTGCAAATATTTTTGGGAAAGCCAAAACAGTTTTAGAGATGGTAGCAATAATATTTGTATTGCTTAATGGTTGGCCTTTCAATTATTTTGATAGTAGTTGGCCAATTGGTCTCCATATAACTGATTTTATTGTCTATATTGCCACTTTTGTTTCGTTTATAAGTGGTGTTATATATGTTTGGCAAAATAGAAAGGTATTTAAGGAGAGTGATAATAAAAATGAATAATTTAAATGAATTAGTGACGCTATTAAACAAGTATTATTTAACTCTCTCTAGTGCTGAATCTTTAACTGGTGGTCTTTTTGCACAAACAATGACAGAAGTCAAAGGTGCCTCAAAATTTTATAAAGGCGGCTTTGTTACTTATATGACAGAAGAAAAAGTTCGTTTGTTAGGCATAAGTTATGATTATATTGATAAATATGGTGTTGTTTCACAAGAAATTGCAATGCAAATGGCCAGTAATGCTAAAAATTTGACTAAATCAGATTTGTGTGTTTCATTTACTGGAAATGCTGGTCCTGATGCGATGGAGAACAAACCAGTCGGTTTGGTTTATATAGGTATAGCATTTTTTCAAAATCTTATTGTTGGAAAATATCAATTTTCTGGTAGTCGAAATGAAATAAGGAAACAATGCGTTAATGTTGCTATCGATTGTTTGATTGATTTAATAAAAAAATATTTTAGTCATTAGAAAAAATAGATTTAAAACACTATTAGTAATTATGGAGGTAAATATGGCAGACAAAAATGAAAAAGATCTTGTTTTAGAACAAACTCTTAAGGAAATTGAAAAAACATTTGGAAAAGGTTCAATAATGAAACTTGGTCAAAGACCACCCGTTGATATGGATGTTATTCCATGTGGTTCTCTTTTATTAGACGATATTTTGGGGGTTGGAGGATATCCAAAAGGACGTATTATTGAAATTTTTGGTCCTGAATCATCTGGAAAAACCACTCTTGCTTTGCACGCAATTAGCGAGTGTCAGGCACAAGGTGGAAGAGCAGCATTTGTTGATGCTGAACACGCTATCGATCCGCTTTATGCTAAAAATTTAGGTGTAAATATTGATGAGTTGATACTTTCACAGCCTGATAGCGGCGAACAAGCTTTGGAAATTGTTGAAATGTTAGCAGCAAGTAAAGCGATTGATTTAATTATAGTTGATAGTGTTGCTGCATTAGTTCCACAAGCGGAACTAGATGGTGTTATGGCTGATAATCAAGTTGGTTTACAGGCACGTTTAATGTCGAAAGCTATGAGAAAATTAGCGGGTGTTTTAAATAAATCGAGTTGTGCAATTATTTTTATTAATCAAATAAGAGAAAAGGTTGGAGTAATGTATGGAAATCCAGAAACAACATCTGGAGGACGTGCCTTAAAATTTTACGCCTCAATCAGAATAGATATTAGAAGAAGCGAGGCTATTAAAAATGGTTCTGATATTATTGGCAATACCTGTACAGTTAAAATTGTGAAAAATAAAGTATCGCCACCATTTAAGTCTTGCAAAATTGATATTATTTATGGAAAGGGTATTTCAAAGGAAGGCGAAATTTTAGATTTAGCTTGTCAAAATAATATAATTAAAAAATCTGGCTCCTGGTATGAATATGACGGAGAAAAAATCGGACAAGGACGTGAATCTGCAAAAATATTTTTAAAAGAAAATACCGATATAAAAAATAAAATCGTTGATAAAATTAGAAATGGCGAGGCAAATCCAAGTAGTAACTAAATAAATTATTGACATAAAGTGAACTTTAAGTGTTATTAATTTAATTAAGTGTAGGTTCGCAATATGGAAACAAAAATTATTGCTCATCAAAAATTTGACAACGAGCGTGCGTTGTACAATATTTCAAAATATAAAATTTTAGATTGTACCTTTAATGGTATAAATGATGGTGAGTCTCCGCTAAAAGAGTGTGAAAATTTGAGTATTGAATCTTGTTATTTTTATTTGCGTTATCCTATTTGGCATAACACTAATCTTTTCTTACATAATTGCATTTTTTATGAAACATCTCGTGCACCATTTTGGTATGGTGAAAATTTAATTATTAAAGATACATTTATTAATTCGGTTAAGGCATTAAGAGAGTGTAGAGATGTCAAATTAGAAAATTGTCAAATTATAAGCGATGAATTTGGTTGGAAAAATATAAATTTTTATGTTTTGGATTGCAATATAACTAGTAATTATGCATTTTTTGAAACAAAAAAATTGATTTTGAAAAACAGTCGTATTACTTCTAAATATTCGTTTCAGTATAACGAAAATTGTGAAGCGACAAACTGTTTTCTATCTGCAAAAGACGGCTTTTGGCATAGTAAAAATTGCACGATTAAAGATTGTATAATCGATGGTGAATTTTTTGCTTGGTATTCAACAAATTTAACCTTAATAAATTGTCAGATAACTGGTAGTCAGCCTTTTTGTTATTGTAAAAACTTAAAGTTAATAGATTGTACGATGCAAAATTGTAATCTTTCATTTGAATATAGTGATGTAAACGCTCGCATTAATGGCAAAATCCAAAGCATAAAAAATCCATTAAGCGGGACTATTATTTGTGATGATGTTGATGAAATTATTAATGAAAACAACAAGTACAATGGTAAATGTCACATTATCGTTAACAAATGTTTAAATAGCAGCTCGACAAAAATATAATATTGTTATATTTTATTTTGATTAGTATAATAAAAGTGCACTTGATGAAGTGCTCAATATATATATTTATCTTTCGAGATAATTATTTATCAGCTTTGCTGTCTAATATAAATAATGCATATTTTTTGCAATATTTTAATGAGTTATTTAAGTGTGAATTTTTATTTACTATGAAAGGAGTTTTATGTTATGGATTTGAGTTTAGCTATTACTTTAATTGTTGTTGCCGCTGTTGCGGGAATTGCTTTAGGTGTTGGAATTTTCTTCCTAGTTCCATATTTTAGAGAAAAAGTTAGCAATAAAAAAAGTCTAAAAATTATTCATGACGCAGAGGTAAAAGCAGATAGAATCGTTAAAAATGCACAAATTGATGGTAAACAAAGTGTTGCCGAATTAAAACTAGAAGCCGAAAAGGAAATTAAAGAAAAACGCAATGAATTAGCACAAACCGAAAATCGTTTGTTACAACGCGAACAAAATATTGATCGACGTGATAGTATTTTGACAAATAAAGAAACTTTAATTGATCAAAAAAATGATTCATTAACGCGCCAAATTAATGAAAATGCCAAAAAAGAGAAAATTTTACAAGAAAAAATAGATGGAATTATTAATGAACTTGAAAAAGTTTCCAATATGTCTATTCAAGAAGCTCGCGATGAAATCTTCCGTCGTGTTGAAAGTAAAATGGCACAAGAAATATCAGTTTATATCAAAAATAAAGAAGATGAAGCAAATGAAAAATGTGACGCGAAAGCCGTTGAAATTTTATCACTAGCGATGTCTAGATTTGCTCAAGAATCTACAAACGAAAGAACTGTTTATGCTGTAGCCTTACCAAACGATGAGATGAAAGGAAGAATTATAGGTCGTGAAGGTCGTAATATTCGTTCTTTAGAACAATTATTAGGTGTCGATTTAATTATTGATGACACTCCAGAAGTTATCACTATTTCTTGCTTTAATCCGATTAGAAGAGAAATTGCTCGTCTTACTTTAGAAGCCTTGATAAAAGATGGACGTATACAGCCAGGAAGAATAGAAGAATTATCTAATAAAGCAAAAAAAGAAGTTGAAGAACAAATTAAAAAAGCTGGTGAAGAAGCTGCATTTAGATTAGGATTACCACGTATAAATAAAGAATTATTAAATTATGTTGGTCGTTTAAAATATCGTACAAGTTATGGACAAAATGCTTATGACCATAGTTTGGAAGTTGCTTATTTATCAGGCATTATGGCGGCTGAATTAGGTTTGGATCAAAACTTAGCAAAAAGAGCAGGATTATTGCACGATATCGGAAAGGCTGCTGATTTTGAAGTTGATGGCAGTCACGTTGAAATTGGTGCTAGACTAGCTAGAAAATATGGCGAACCAGATGTTGTAATTAACGCTATTGAATCTCATCATGGAGATGTTCCTGCTAATTGTGTCATATCGCATATCGTTCAAGCTGCTGATACATTATCCGCTGCTAGACCTGGTGCGAGAAGCGAAACGCTTGAATCATATGTTAAACGTATTGAGCAACTTGAAGAACTTTGTAAATCATACGATGGCGTTTATCAATCTTATGCTATGCAATCAGGACGCGAAATTCGAGTTATGGTCATTCCTGACAAAATAGATGATTTGGGTGCATTTAATTTAGCTCGTTCAATTAAAGATAGAATTGAAAACGAGATGACATATCCTGGTCAAATCAAGGTAAGTGTTATAAGAGAATATCGCGCGATTGAAACAGCAAAATAATGAATATTCTATTTATAGGTGATATTGTTGGAAAAAGCGGAAGAAAAGCCGCAAAAAAAGGAATCGATTTGGTTTGTAAAAAAAATCAAGTCGATTTTGTTATTGCTAATGGTGAAAACGCTTCACATGGCCGAGGTCTTTTGGAAAAACATTATGATGAATTAATTGACAGTGGTGTTGATGTTATAACTTTAGGGAATCATTTTGATAATAAAGCAGAAATCAAAAGATATATTACTCAAGTCGATAATATCATTCGTCCTTTAAATATCATTCGTCCTTATCCTGGTGTCGGAAGTTTTGTTTTTAAATTTAATCACCTTAAAGTGCGTGTGACAAATTTATTGGGCTCTGCATTTATTAATGAAGAAGTAAATAATCCTTATCTTTCTATTAAAGATGTTATTGATAATGAGGAACCCGCTGATATACATATAGTAGATTTTCATGCTGAATCTACTAGTGAAAAGCAATGTTTAGCGTATGCTTTAGATGGACTTGTTTCTGCAGTTTTAGGTACCCATACACATGTGCAAACTAATGATGGAAAAATTTTAGAAAAACACACAGCTTTTATTAGTGATGTTGGGATGTGTGGAGGTTATAATTCTGTTATCGGTTTTGAAAAAGATAGTGTTATAAATAAGATTATTTTTGGAAAAAATGGTCGTTTTGAAATTAATGAAAATGACGATTTGTTATTTAATGCTGTTTTGTTGAAATTTGATGAAGAAAGCAACTTTTGCAAAGATATTATTACAATTAAAGAGGTTTTTGCTAATGAAGAAGAAAAAAATTGATAATTTTATTTCCTTGCCTTGCCTAACAAATGCAAGATTAAAAAACGATGATCAAAATATAATCCATCGTGATTGCTTTGTTGTTGATGATTTTTTAAAGGAATATGGTAAAAATAAAAAATATTTTATTCGAACTTTTGGTTGCCAAGCAAATGTAAGAGATAGCGAAATAGTTGCTGGTTTGTTTGATGAGATGAATATGACACAAACCGAAAAAATGGATGACGCAGATATTATTGTTATCAATACCTGTGCAGTTAGAGAAAATGCTGTCGATAAAATGTTTGGTGAAATTGGGCAATGCAAATCATATCGTCAAAAAAAATGTCAAGTTTGTGCTGTAATTGGCTGTGTTTGTGAGCAGCCTAGTAATGTTGATAAAATATTGAATACATATCCACATGTCAATTTAATTTTGGGAACACACGAATTACCTTATTTTTGTGACAATCTTTCTAGCCTTTTAAAAAATGGATATAAACGTTTGGTGAACGTTAAATCACAAGGCGGCTCAGTTTTTGAAAATTTCCCAAGCCATCGTCAAAATAAATATAAAGCATTTGTTAATATTATGTATGGCTGTAACAAGTTTTGTACGTATTGCATTGTTCCATTTACAAGAGGAAGAGAACGAAGTCGTTTAATGAAAGATATTATTAATGAATGTAACGAACTAGTTTTACAAGGATATCAAGAAATAACATTATTAGGTCAAAATGTAAACGCATATGGGAAAGATTTAAATGATGGTTCGACATTTGCAAAACTTTTAGAACAAATTGCTAATTTAAATATTCCACGCCTTAGATTTACAACATCACATCCTTTTGATTTTAGCGATGATATAATCGATGTTATTGCAAAATATCCTAATATCATGAAATCTATACACCTTCCAGTTCAATCTGGAAATGATCAAATTTTAAGATTGATGGGAAGAAGATATAACAGTCAATCATATCGTGATTTAGTGGATAAAATGCGACGTAAAATTCCGGGATTAACGCTTTCCACTGACATCATTGTCGGTTTTCCAAATGAAACTGAAGAACAGTTTGAAGACACTTTAAAGATGGTCGATTATGTTAAATATGAAAGTGCGTTTACATTTATTTATTCACCACGAAGTGGTACACCTGCCGCAAAATTAATTGATAATGTTTCAGATGAAATTAAACATGAACGATTTAATCGTTTAGTTAAGTGTTTAGAAAAGCATATTTCAAATTATGCTAATAGCATGGTTGGAAATGTTTACAACGTTTTAGTTGATGGTCCTTCTAAGAATAATCCGTTAATGCTTTCAGGATATACAGAAGAAAACAAACTTGTTCATTTTCATTCCAAGGACTTATCATTAATCGGGAAAATAATCAAAGTTAAAATTATTTCTTCACATACTTATTCGTTAATTGGTGAAATATATGAATGATTTTGACTTGTCTATTGCAATCAAAAACTTACACGACGTATTATACGATAGTGATTTAGTAAAAACTTATTTTAAATTGAAAGATGATATCAATAGCGATGAATATATTTTATCTTTAGTCAAGAATATAAAATTTTTTGCACATAAAAACGATTACATCAATTTGGAAAAATATAAGGAAATGTATGAAAATCATCCACTAATAAATAATTATAATGTTGTTGAACAAGAAATAAGAAAAATGTTACTAGAAATCAAAGAGGAAACAGAAACACTATGATTTATGTTGTATGCGGTCCAACTGCAAGTGGAAAAACTAATTTGGCACATTGGATTTTTAACCATTTAGATAATTTTCCTATTATTTTGAATGCCGATGCGTATCAAATTTATAAAGGTTTAGATATACTAAGTGCAAAAGTAAGCAAAAATTCAAAATATTACAAACACTATAAAATGATTGATATTGTTGACGTTGATGAATGTTTTTCGGTTTATCAATATCAAAAGATGGCAAGAAGCATAATTGACGATGCTATAAAAAATAATAAAGATGTGATTGTTGTTGGTGGGACTGGTTTATATATTCGAGCATTATTTTATGATTATGAATTTTATGAACACGAAAAAACAATTGACTTAAGCGAATATGAAAAATTTAGTAATGTGGAACTTTATGAATTATTACAACAACTTGATTACGAAGAAAGTCTCAAAATGCATCCCAATAATCGTAAAAGAGTGATTCGAACACTGGCGTTGATTCGTGAAATGAAAATGTCAAAAACAGAATATGTCGGAAAGCAAGAACATAAAATTATTTATGATGATGTTCAGTTTATTTGTTTAAATCCAGATCGTATTTTATTGTATTTTAAAATTAATGATCGCGTTGATGAAATGATTAATTGTGGATTAATAAATGAGATTGATAATTTAAGAAAGACACATAATTTTTCTTTAACATCGATAAACGCAATTGGCGTAAAAGAAACATTACAATTTCTTGATAATAATATAACGATGGAAGAATTAAAAGAAACAATTAAACAAAAAACTCGCCGTTACGCTAAAAGACAAATTACTTTTTTTAAACACCAACTGCCCTGTATTATGTATAATGATATAAGTGAGTTTAAAAAAAGTTTTATAAATTCAAAAAAGGAGTGGAAAAATGAGAAGAGGGATTAATAAAAAAATTCAAGAAAGAACGTGTAATTTAATTGGAGAACATAATGTTGATAATTTTTCGACGAAACGAATTGCTATCGTTGGTCTTGGTGGAGTAGGTGGCACTGCACTTGAAGCACTTGCACGTTCTGGTTTTTTAAAATTTGTTTTGATTGATTGCGATCGTGTTGAATATTCAAATTTAAATCGACAAATTCTTTTTTCTAGCGAAGATGTTGATTTAAGAAAAGTTGACGTTGCCGCTTCATTTTTAGGTGCTTTAACCGATGGTATTGAAGCTCCATTTCATAATGAAAGAATAACCGAAGATAATGTTGAAGAAATTTTAGGAAAATATCGTATTGATTTTATAGTTGATGCTGTTGATGATGTAAAAGGTAAAGTTGCACTTATTAAATATGCTCACAAACATAACATTCCCATTGTTGTAAGTGTCGGTATGGGCAATAGATTAGATCCAACTTTGATTGAACTTTTACCATTAGATAAAACTACTGATGACCCATTAGCAAAATCCTTACGACATCAATGTCGCGAAAATGGTATTGATTGTTCAAGTGTTATGACAGTCCATTCAAAAGAACATCCGTTGATGAAATCTGAGACCCCAAATTCGATGATAATGGTTCCAAGTGCAGCGGGTTTATTTATTTGCTACTATATCGTAAAATATTTCATGAATGAAGAAGATTAGTTGTATAGGCAAATTATAACTTGGAAAGGAGAATATTATTCGGTAAAAAATATAACTGGATAATGTGAATTTTATGGATAATTGCAAAAACATTTATGATGTAGCACATCAACTACAAATTGATGATAAATATATTATTCCTTATGGAAAAAATAAGGCTAAAATTTCGCTTGACATATATGATGAAGTTAAAGAAAACAAAAATGGAAAACTAGTTCTTGTTACTGCAATTACTCCATCCAAAGCTGGTGAAGGTAAAACAACTATGTCAATAGCTTTGCATGATGGTCTTTCGCGTATTGGTGTTAAATCGCTTTTGTGTTTACGTGAGCCTTCTTTAGGACCGGTTTTTGGTATTAAAGGTGGAGCGACTGGCGGCGGGTTAGCTAGAGTTATTCCAAGTGAAGAAATCAATCTTCATTTTACCGGTGATATGCACGCATTAACTAGTGCAATAAATTTAATTAGTGCAGTAATCGATAATCATATTTATCAAGGAAACGAATTAAGAATTAATCCTGATAAGATCCTATGGCATCGGGCATTAGATATGAATGATAGAGCATTAAGAAATATAACAATAATGCAAAATGACAAAAAAGGGATTCCTCATTGCGAACAATTTGTTATTACTGTTGCTAGTGAAATGATGGCAATAATGTGCTTATCATTAAATAAAGAAGACTTTTTAAGCCGCATTAATAACATTTTAGTAGCGTATGATTATGACAACAAACCAATATATTTAAAATCTTTAAAAATATCACATGCCATATATCGCCTAATGAAAGATGCACTTAATCCTAATTTAGTCCAAACACTAGAAGGAAATCCATGCATAATTCACGGCGGTCCTTTTGCAAATATTGCTCATGGCTGCAATTCTTTATTAGCCACAAAACTGGCGTTAAAATTATCTCCAATAGTTGTAACTGAAGCGGGGTTTGGAGCTGATTTAGGTGCTGAAAAATTTTTTGATATAAAATGTCGTGTTGGAAATTTAAAGCCAGATTTAGTTGTTATGGTTGCTACAATTCGAGCACTTAAACTTCATGGTGGTGTCGATTTTGATGATTTAAATAAAGAAAATATTAGTGCTTTACTAGACGGTATTAGCAATTTGAAACAACATTTAGATAACATCAAAAAGTTTGGTGTTGATACAGTTGTTTGCATTAATCATTTTGAAAAAGATAGTGAAAATGAGGTTAAAGTATTTAAGAATTGGTTAGAAGAAAATAAATACAAGTATGCTTTTTGTGATTCTTTTTTAAAAGGCTCAAAAGGTGGTATTGAGCTTGCGAAAGTTGTTAGCGAAAAATTAGAAAATAATAATTCTAACTTTCATTATCTTTATGATGAAAAAGCACCAATTTGCAGTAAAATAGAAACAATTTGCAAAGAAATCTATCGAGCAAGTGAAATTGAATATACTGATAAAGCATTAGAATCTATTGAAAAAATAATTGAACTTGGTTATGATAAGACACCTATATGTATCGCAAAAACACCACAATCTTTTTCTGATAATCCTAAGCTTTTAAACACTCCTAAAAATTTTAAAGTTACTATACGAGATGTTACATTATCTAGCGGTGCAAATTTTGTTGTAGTATTACTTGGCAATATTATGACAATGCCAGGATTACCAAAAATACCTGCTGCATGTAAAATGGAAGATGAGCCGATTTAATGAAAAATTTAGATTATCAACTTTTCGATATAGTCGAAATGAAAAAAGAACATCCTTGTTCTACTAGGTGTAAAAAATTTCAAATCATTCGTCTTGGTGCTGATTTAAAAATTAAGTGTCTAGGGTGTGGTAATGTTATTTTAATAGATCGTGATCATTTCAATCATCGTATAAGAAAAATATTACAACACTCCGATAAGGAAATATTTTTAGAAAAATAAATAAATTCCTCCTATTAATAATTAGGGGGATTTTTTTGTTAAAATTAATAGATGTAGGAAAAAAATACAAAAGAAATAAAGACCAATATTTTTACGCTGTTAATTCAATCACCTATGAATTTTCCGAAACAGGTTTTTATTTTTTATATGGCAAAAGTGGAAGTGGAAAATCTACTCTAGCTAATTTGATTGCTAGTTTTGAAAAGCCAGATGAAGGTCACATATTATATAAAAATATTGAGATTAATAAATTGAACCAAATAAATCTCAATTATTATAGACAAAAAATAGTGGGGATGGTTTTTCAACATTATAATTTAATCGAAGATTTAACTGTTTTAGAAAATGTAATATTGCCAAGAAAAATTATACAAGACAAACAATCAAACGCTGTTGCAGATGCTAAAAAAATATTAGATGAATTAAATATTAGAAAACTAGAAAACAAGGTTTGTAAAAATTTATCAGGTGGCGAAAAACAGCGTGTCGCAATCGCACGATGTCTTATTAACCATCCTAAAATAATAATTTGTGATGAACCAACTGGTGCGTTAGATGAAAAAAATTCGATTCAGGTCATCAAATTGTTAAAAGAGTTATCAAAAAAGCATTTAATAATTGTAATTAGTCATAATTATGACTTAATTAAGATATATGCAGACAATATTCTTTATTTAAGTGATGGAAAATTAAAGGAAAAACATAATTTACACTATAATAATTCTTTAAAGAAGTTTAATTTTAAAAATATTCGCATACGTTTTTTTAATTTCATAAAATTATCAATTAAAAATCTTCTTAGCAATAAGATTAAAAATATTCTAATTTTTCTTTCGACCTCGTTTTGCATTTTTTCTAGTCTTATAGTTCTTGGATTTGTTAATGGTTCTAATGATTTTTTAAACAAAGAAACTTATGCACGATTTGATTATTCTTTTTCAAGTATTTCTAAAATAGATGAAATTCACATTGATAACTCATTTTTAAAATTAAATAAAATGGAAAGGCTATCTCATAGCGAACTAGCAAATTTAATTTCACCTTATCCATTTATTAGTTTTGGAATTAATTATAATAAATTGTTAGAAAATTCATCTGTATACATCGATAATTACAAACTAGATAGTTATAGTTTATCCTTTGTTTATAATTTTGATTGCGTTAATAATGAATTAATAATTGCTGGAGAGATGAGTGCAAGCGACGGTGTCTATATAAACGAATCATTAGATAAAAAGTTACAAGAAAAATTAAATATAAAAACATCTTTAGGCCGATATATTAATATAAAACTTTTTAACGAATTTAAATTCGATTTATATGATAATGGTGAACAAATTTCTGATAATTTTGTCTTTGAAAAACTATATTTTATTAAAGGAATAGTTCGAGAATTTAATTTTTTAACAACGCCTAAAATTTATCTTTGTTATCAAGATTTTGATTCAAATATAAAAAATATTTCAGCCCTCAATTTGTCAAAATATTATTCCAAAAACTATACTTGGTTTGATTATATTTATAATTCATCTGGAAATGAAGAACAAACGAGTTTTTCGCATTATATATTTCTTAATGACTTGTCTAAG
Source organism: uncultured bacterium (assembly GCA_949284685.1). Taxonomy (GTDB): domain Bacteria; phylum Bacillota_I; class Bacilli_A; order RFN20; family CAG-826; genus CAJOOD01. Next base: position 45,449 of record CASDWE010000002.1, on the reverse strand, counting down.
ATAAAAGATTTTGATACGTTTGTTGATTCTATCAATAGCAGTGATGATATTGAAATTTCCTGCGATGGTTATTGGTTAAAAAATACATTCGAAGATATTGTTTATGCGATTAAGATAGGTGTTTTTATTTTTATGATATTAATGATGATAGGCATGGTACTTATCATTGGCATTTCATCTTTTTCTACTTTTGCCTTTAAAAAGAAACAAAACGCTATTTTCATTAGTCTTGGTATGAATATTGAGCAGTTATTTTCAATTTATATTTTAGAAAACTTTTTTACTTTGCTTATATCGCTAATATTTGGATTCATTTTATCTTTTATATTTCAACCGATTATTAACAAATTAATATTTAATATTTTTCAATTAACAGATTTAATAAATATCCCATTTCTTAGTGTGTTCGATATTCCATTATTTTTACCATTCATAATAGTATTTTTTTCTTTTTTTATTACTTATTTTTCAACTTATTTACCTATTTATTTTTCCAAAAATATAAACATTAGTAAGGAGTTAAAAGACGAATGATTAAAGTTAGAAATTTATATAAAAAATTTAACGATGAATTAATATTAGAAAATATAAATTTATGCTTTCCAAATATAGGAATGTATTTTATTTTAGGCCCCTCAGGATGCGGAAAAAGCACTCTTATGAACATATTATCTGGTTTAACTGATTATGATGGTGAAGTCATAATAAATGGAATAAATTTGAGAACTTTAAATGATGAAGAAATTTCAAAATTTCGTCTTGAAAATATTGGTTATGTATATCAAGATTTTAAATTATTCAGTGATGAAACAGTGCTTAATAATGTTTTGTTGCCATTAAAATGTATTGAGCAAGTTAATGCAAAAAAGCAAATTAAAAGATGTCATGACATTTTGAAAATTTTAAATATTTATCATTTGAAAAATTCGCCAGTATGTGATCTTTCAGGTGGAGAAAAACAGCGAGTGGCAATAGGGAGATGTTTGATAAGTGGTGCAAAGATTTTGCTTTGTGATGAGCCAACTGGATCTTTAGATAGCAAAACAAAAATAGAAATAATGGATATTTTAAAAACTATTTCTAAATATGTTTTAGTAATAGTCATAAGTCATGATATAGATTTATCTAATAATTATGCCGATACAATTTATGTTTACAAAGATAAAACATTTTATTTAGAAAAAAACATTATCAATAATTCGACAGAAAAAACCAAAAAGTCCTTGCCAATTTTGCAATACAAAATTTCCAAAAATAAGATTGTTTTGCCATTTCATTTTTTGCTACGATATAGTAAAAATTCTATCAAAAAAAGGAAGTTTCGCAGTGTAATTACAAATATTGTTGTCTCTTTTGGTTTTTTAAGTGTTGGTCTTGCTTTGTTATTAAGCGATACAATATATTCAAGTGTAATGTCGGTTTATTCAAATATTATCAGAGATAATCAAGTGATTGTTTCTAACAAAGATACCGAAGCTATATCTGAGAACATAGAAAGTATATCCGATGAAGAATCTAATACTATTCTTGAAAAAACAAGCCAATATTCATATGATGATGGAATTTGTTATCTTGCTAATTTTGAGGAGTATTTTAAAGATTTAAACCATTTGACTCTTGCTAATACTTCCTACCGCTATGTTTTAAGAGGATACTCAATTAGACATGTAAATGATTTTATATGGTTAGAAGATTGTAAGGATACGATTTATCCAAAACAAATTGACTTTTTAAAAAATGATGAAATTGTTATTTCGATTGATCCTTTTATGTTAAGTGAAATTTGTTATCAATTAAGAATCGTTAGAACTATTGAATCTTTATCAAATTATATCTCAACAAATGATTTAATGGTATGTTTTGAACTTGCAAACAACTCATGGCAATATAATGACGAACAAATATTTATAATTAGAGGATTTACTATTTCTAATGAGCCGACTATTTATCATAGTAATCACGATTTCAATGAGCATGTATTTGAAGAAATGATGAGATTTAAAACAAACACTAACATTACCGAAGAAGAGTATTATCCTTGGATACTTAAAAAAATAAGATACATAAAAGTTAATGATGCAGAAAAATTTTTGCGCAATTCATTTATGGATGATTATTTAAATAACTACATATTTGAAATAGCAAATAAAAATTATTATCCTTGGCTATATGCTGAAACTAATCCTAGAAACATTGATAGGTTGCTAATTTTTAAAAATCCGTTTGACGCTTTTAATTATCTAGATTACAACCAATTTAAGGACCTATATCAAGAAATATATAATCCAATATATTCTTCGCTAGGAGGATATTCGGTTTACGGAACTAGTTTGTTAAGTGGTTTTTCAAATATGATTTTTATTTCTAGTTCATTATCATTATTAGATGAAACTACTGGCGTTTTTTCCTCTATGGATTTTGATCCTTCAGCAATGGTGGAACTTCCAGAAGGAATTTCATGTGGCCACTATAGCAAAACGTCTAATGATGGTATCTTTTTTAAAACATTAGATAACCAAAAAATTCAAAATGGTTCGTCACCAAATAATTATACTGAATTTGTCATTTCGACTAATTTAGCTAATAAATTATTTTCTAAGATAGATGTTATTGGTGAAGAAATTTATTTATCGATAGTTAAAAATCAAAGTAATAATGAAATTACAACTCAATCTTTTACAATTGTTGGTGTCATAGAAAATCAACTAAATGTCATATATCACGATAATTTATGGTCGGTTTTATTTTTTCAAACACAATTAGGCATAAGTGGATTTGATCTTATTCCTGTTGGTATGTCTTTTGATGTTAATCATAACACCGACAGTCAAGAAGTGGTTGATGAATTATCAAAACTTTACTCTTATTATCAATTTTTAAATCCAATGTATGATATCAAAATACAAACAAATAAAATGTGCTCTTATTTAGAAATCATATTGTGGGTACTTTCAATTATGATTAGTATGGTAGGAGTTTGTTTAGTTGGGTTATGTAACTATTTGCATTTAATCGAAACAAGAAAAGATATTGGATTATTGCGTTGTCTTGGAATAAACAAAAAGGAGAGTCTAAAATTATTATTTGTTCATTCTTTTTTAATTACAATAATTGGTGCAGTTTCTGCTTGTTTACAATTACTGATTATTTTTGTTTCTTTTAAATTTGGATTTTCAAAGTTATTTAATATCAGCGTTGACTTAAACTTTTCTTTTCTTCCATATTTAGTTATATTTGTTTTTTCACTAATTACTGGTTTTTTAAGTGCACTATTTCTTATAAAAAAAGTTTTAAAGTTAAATCCTTTGGAATGTTTAAAAAACTAGTTTATAATACTCACGGAAAGAAGAAAATTTATATGTCATTAAAAGCAGGAATAGTTGGTCTTCCAAATGTTGGCAAATCTACACTTTTTAACGCTATAACAAATTCGCATGTTGAGGCAGCAAATTATCCATTTGCTACAATAAATCCAAATACTGGAATCGTAAATGTTCCAGATGATCGTTTAGAGTTCTTGTCTAATATATTTAAGCCTAAGAAAACAATATACGCAACTTGTGAATTTTTTGATATTGCTGGACTCGTAAAAGGGGCTTCAAAAGGAGAAGGATTGGGCAATCAATTTCTAGCCAATATACGTCAATGTGACGCGATTGTTGAGGTTGTAAGATGTTTTGAAAATTCAGACATTATTCATGTTGAAAATACAATTGATTCAGTTCGCGACGCAGATATTATTAATCTTGAATTATGTCTTGCTGATTTACAAACTATCATTAATCGTATTTCTAAGATAGAAACAAAAGCCAAAATTGCTAAGGATAAACTTTCATTGTATGAACTGGATTTAACTAAAAAAATTAAAGAAAATTTGGAAAAAGGAATTCCACTTCGTTGTGCAGAATTAACAAGCGAAGAAAAGGAGTTTATTGATAAAAATTATTTTCTTTTAACTAACAAACCACTTTTATATGTTGCAAATGTTAGTGAAGATGATTTATTAAACTTGAGCAATAATGATAATTACAATAGATTAGTGGAATATGCAAAAAGTCAAAAAAGCGATGTTATTAGTATTTCGTGTCAAATTGAAAGTGAACTATCAGAATTAACAAAGGAAGAAAAAATTGAATATCTATCTTCTTTAAATTTGAAGGAGTCAGGATTAGATAGATTAATAAAAGCAACCTATCGATTGTTAAATCTATCAACATTTTTCACTGTTGGTGAAGATGAATGCCGTGCGTGGACATTTATTAATGGTATGAAAGCAAACCAATGTGCGGGAATTATTCATACTGATTTTATGAAAGGATTTATTCGTGCTGAAGTTTATACATTTGATGATATATTTAAATATAAGTCAGAGACAGCTATTAAAGAAGCTGGAAGATTAAGAAGTGAAGGGAAAGATTATTGTCCAAAAGATGGCGATATAATGTTTTTTAGGTTTAATGTGTAATGTTTAAAGTTGGATTTTCTAAAGACATACATCGTTTAGAAAAAGGCGATGGCATAATATTAGCAGGCGAACACATACCATGTGATTTAAAAGTAATAGCTCATAGTGATGGAGACGTTGTTTATCACGCATTAAGCGAAGCAATTCTTGGAAGTTTGGCCTTAGGTGATTTAGGTCATCACTTTCCAGATAATAATGAAACTTATAAAAATATTTCCTCCTCAATTATTTTAAAACATGTGATTGAACTTTTAATAAAAAACAATTTTCATCTTGTTAATGCTGATATTTTTATATCGCTAGAAAAACCAAAATTAAGCAAATTTATTCAAAATATGCGTCAAAACACGGCTTTTTTATGCAAAACTGATATTTCTAATATTTCAATTAAAGCAGGGACAAATGAAGGATTAGGTGATGTCGGGAATAGTAAAGCAATAATTGCTTATGCAGCTGTTCTAGTTGAATCTAACGAAAATAATTGAAAATTATTTTGTTGTTAGTATAATATTTTTGCTATGAATATTGAAAAGCTTCTAAAAGAGAAAATTAAAAATTCCTTAAAAAAAATTAACGTTAAAGTTTTAATAAAAGACATTGAAATTGTTTCATCAAAAGATAATAGCCATGGTGATTATGCTTGTAACATCGCTTTAAAATTTTCTAAATTGTTAAAGCGTAATCCACGCGATATCGCAAATGATATTGTCAAAAATATTGATCGCTCTTATTTAGAAAAAATAGAAGTTGCTGGACCTGGTTTTATAAACTTTTCCCTCTCAAATGAAGTTTTTGCAACTACCATAAAAGAAATTTTGCAAAAAAAAGACCGATATGGCCAATTTTCCTATTCACATAAGAAAAAGATTAATTTGGAATTCGTAAGTGCTAATCCGACAGGTTATTTACACCTTGGGCATGCACGTGGTGCTGCTGTTGGCGATAGTTTGGCAAGAATACTTTCTAAGGCTGGTTATAGTGTAACACGCGAATACTACGTTAATGACGCTGGAAATCAAATCAACAATTTAGGAATTTCTACTTTTCTTCGTTACAAGGAATTATTTGGCTATCATATTGAACTTAACCAAGATATGTATCATGGTTTTGAAATTATTGAAGTTGCAAAGAAAATAAAGCATGAATTCAATGATTCTCTATTGAATATTAGTGAAAGTGAAGCTATTGAAATTTGCAAAAATAAAGCAAAAAATATTCTTTTAGATATAATTAAAAAAGACTTAAAAGATTTTAATGTGAGGTTTGATGTTTTTACTTTTGAAACCGATATAAGAAAAAATAATTCTATCGAAAAAGAAATAGATTATTTAAAACGCAATAATTTGGTTTACGAACAAGATGGTGCATTAATGTTAAAAACTAGCGATTTTCTCGATGATAAAGATCGAGTAATTGTTAAATCAAATGGTGAATTGACATATTTTATGCCGGATATAGTTTATCATCTAGATAAATTAAATCGTGGTTTTGACTATTTAATTGATGTTTTAGGTGCTGATCATCACGGATATATTAACCGTATGAAATCTGTTTTAGAAATGCATGGTTATTCAAAAGACGTTTTAAATGTTACTCTAATTCAAATGGTAAGAATTTTTAAAGATGGTAGTGAAATGAAATTATCAAAAAGAACCGGTCAAACAATTACTTTGCGTGAATTGTGTGAAGAAGCTGGAACGGATGCGATAAGATATTTCTTTGTTAATAGAAGCGCAAATACTCATTTAGATTTTGATATTAATTTAGCAAGAGAACAATCTGCATCAAATCCCGTTTATTATGCACAATACGCTTACGCTAGGTTAAATAAAGTTTTAAAAAGTAATCTAGATTGTTCTTTAGATGGTGACTATCTTTTATTGAATAATTCTAAAGAAATTGAATTAATGAAAATTTTAGGTGAATACTATAACGTTATTAAAAATGCCGCTATTAATTTAGAACCATATTTATTAACAGCGTATATTCAAAAATTATCTGCATGTATTCATGCGTTTTATAGCGAATGTCGAATCGTTGGTAATGAAAACATCAATTTAACTAGAAGTAGACTTGCTTTAGCCAAGGCAAGTACTATTGTCTTAAAAAATAGTTTAAATTTAATTGGCGTTAAAGTTTTAGAAAAAATGTAAGGAGGAAAAAACTTATATGGAAAAATCAATGTTAGATTTAGCCTATGATTATTTAGACAAAAATGCAAAGGAACCTGTTTCATTTGCTGATTTATGGAATTATGTCAAAAACACTTTAAATTTAACAGAAGAAGAAGCTGACAACAAAATATCAAGTTTTTATACTAATTTAACATTAGACGGACGTTTTGTTTTGCTTGGTGACAACTTGTGGGATTTAAGAAATCGTCATACATTTGAAAAAGTTCATATTGATATGAAGGATGCATATAATGAAGAAAATGATTATCAAGAAGAACTTGATGACGAAGATATGGATGAAGATGAATCATTAGATGATAATTCTGAACATGATGACGATTCTGACGAAGAAGATTATAATGACTCTAATCAAAGTGAAAGCGATATGTATTAATGATTAATAAGTTTATACGTTTGCTGAACAAATATGATAGTATAATCATATTTGGACATATAAATTGCGATGGAGATTGTTTTGCTTCGCAAATCGCCATGTATGAATTTATTAAAAATAACTTTAAAAATAAAAATGTATATCTTGTTGGTAGTGGTGTGGAAAAGATGTTTTCTTTATTTTTTAAGCCACACGTTTTAGGCGATGAGATATTTTTTTCTAGTTTAGGAATTGCTTTGGATTTTAATGAAGATTATAGGTGTGAAGATCAAAGAATTTTTAATTGCAAAGAATTAGTGGTTATTGACCACCATAATGTTGGTGTCCATACTATTAATAACGCTTCTTTTAGTTATATAGATAATAGTGCATCAAGTTGTGCATCATTACTTTATAAATTATTAGTTAAAAAATGTTTTAAAATTTCTAATACGATGTTAACTGCACTTTTTTATGGTATTGTAGCAGACACTAATAGATTTATGTATTTAGAAAACGATTTAAGAAGTCTTACAATTTGTAAGAAACTTATTAAATTAGGTGTGGATTATAAATCGGTGTATCAAAATATCTCACTAACTAGTTTATCTTCTTTTAAAGTAACCTCATACATATATTCAAATTTTAAAATTGATAATAAAGTCATTTATTGTGTTGTTCCAAAAGAAATCAAAAATGCTTTTCTTGATGTTGGATATATTGGAAAATATGTAAATACTTTGGGAAATCTAAATGGCATAGAAGTTTGGATTTTGTTTATAGAAAATGATGATGATACTTTAACGGTTGAATTTAGAAGTAAATCTATTAGTGTTGTTTCTGTTGCAAAAAAATATGGTGGTGGCGGGCATAATCTTGCTTGCGGTATTCAAAAAATCGATTTTAAAAATGATTTAATTTCTAATATAATTAAAGATATTGATAAAGTTTTAAATGGGGAGGGAATTTAAAATGTATGAAATATTTTTAAACGCTGCATTACAAGCGGCCAAAATGGTTATAAATCCTATCATGGATATTTATAATAGCCATGATTTAAATGTTGAAATTAAAAGTGATAATTCCCCGGTCACAAAAGCCGATAAATTGGCTGACAAAATTTTAAAAGACTACTTGTCTTCACTTTTTCCTAATCATGGTTTTTTAACAGAAGAAAGTGTTGACGATTTTTCAAGATTAAATAAAGATTATGTTTGGATTATTGATCCTATTGATGGTACTAAAGATTTTATTAATAAAGACGATGAATTTACCACAAATATCGCACTATGCTATAAACATGAAATAGTTGTCGGTGTTGTTTTAATTCCTGCATATAACGAAATTTATTATGCAATTAAAGGTAAAGGTGCTTTTCATATTGATAAAAATGGTTCAATTAAAAAGATCCACGTTAATAACAAAACGGAAAATTTAACATGTCTAATTTCTGTTTTTCATCATAATGTCAAAGAACAAAATATGATACTACGTCACGCCGATAAAATAACAAAAGTATTAAAAAAAGGCTCATCTATAAAAGCCTGTTTAATTAGCAGTGGAGAAGCGGAAATCTCTTATCGACTTTCTCCAATGACTAAGGAATGGGATACCGCGGCAATTAATATAATTGTAAATGAAGCAGGCGGCATCTTTTTAGAACCAAATGGGAAACGTTTAATTTATAATCGCAAAGATGTTTATAATCGTAATGGCTATATTATTTGCAATAATATGAAAAACTTTTTGCTTTAATCTTCAATAACTTCAACTTTTGCTACACCAGGAACTTCTTCTTGAAGTATAACTTCGATTGTTTCTTTAATTGTTAAGTCAATAAATGAACAGCCTTGACATGCACCATGCATTTTGACATAAACAACACCATTTTCAAATTTTTTAAATTCAATATCGCCACCATCGCGTTGAATAAATGGTCTAATTTTATCTAATGTTTCTATAATTTGTTTGTCTTGATTTTCCATATCGCATAAATTATATCAAAATTAATTTAATTTTGTTTACTAATATACATATATTTTGGCTGGGGTACCTGGATTCGAACCAGGGCTGGCGAGTTCAGAGCCCGCTGCCTTACCGCTTGGCTACACCCCAACAAAATAAAAAACCCTTAATAGGGAATTTAATAATTGGTGCCCGGAACCGGAATCGAACCGGTATGGGAGTGTTGGTCCCGCAGGATTTTAAGTCCTGTGCGTCTACCTATTCCGCCACCCGGGCATTTTTTGGTCTCCCGTAGAAGATTCGAACTTCTGACCCCGTGATTAAAAGTCAAGTGCTCTACCAACTGAGCTAACGGGAGATAGCAAATACTATTTTAATAATTTGCTTGATGATGTCAATATTTTTTAATTATTGGCTGGGGTGGGTGGGATCGAACCACCGAGATGACAGAGTCAAAGTCTGTTGCCTTACCGCTTGGCTACACCCCAAACTTTGATAGATCTGGTGGAGGGGGGCAGATTCGAACCGCCGAACCCGTAGGAGTTGATTTACAGTCAACCGCGTTTAGCCACTTCGCTACCCCTCCATATTTAAACTTTATTTGGTGGATGCTGAGGGACTCGAACCCACGACCTCCGCCGTGTAAAGGCGATGCTCTCCCAACTGAGCTAAGCATCCTGTTGGGCCTGCAATGCGCTTTAATAATATATCATTTTACGCCAAATAAAGTCAATAATATTTTTACCTTTTTAATAGCCTTTTTTTCCTAACAAATGAAACATGTTTTTCTTATAAATTTCAACACCAGGTTGATTGAATGGATTAATATCCAATAAATACGCTGACATTGCACAAGCTTTCATAAAAAAGTACATCAAATAACCAAGGTTATATTCATCCATTTTTTCAAGATAAATAATTATGCATGGAACCTTTCCATCATCAGCGTGTGCTTTTACTGTTCCTTCAAAGGCCATTTCATTCACAAACGATAATTTTTTACCCTGTAAATAATTTAAACCATCTAAATCATCCTTATCTAATGGTATTTCTACATCCGCTAAAGGCTTATCAACTTTTAATATTGTTTCAAATAAAATTGGAGATCCATCCTGAATAAATTGTCCTAATGAATGTAAATCAGTGGAAAAAGATACTGAATCAGGTAATAAACCTTTCTTTTCTTTTCCTTCACTTTCGCCAAATAATTGTTTTAACCATTCATTAAGTTGACAAAATTGTGGTTCGTATTGAACAAATAATTCAACGCTTTTATTTTTTTTGCGATACATATAGTCGCGAAAACATGCATATTCGTAGGCCTGGTTGTCATTTAAATGATAATCATCAAAATCGTAATAGCCTCGTTTAGCGCCTATTAAAAATAGTTCGATGTCAAATCCTGCGACCGCTATTGGGAATAGTCCAACTGGTGTGAAAACTGAAAACCTGCCTCCAATATTTGATGGCAAATCATATCTTGTATAGCCATATTTATCACAAAGTTCTTTTAAAGCACCTTTATCTTTATCGGTTGTTGCAAAAATAGCTTTTTTTGCTCCTTCTTCACCAACTTGTGATATTAATAATTCTCTTAATAATCTAAAAGCAATCGCGGTTTCTGTTGTTGTTCCTGATTTAGAAACTACATTTATCGCAAATTTTCTATCTTTTAAGTAGTCTAAAATTTGTGCTGTATAAGTAGGGGAAAAAGTGTTTCCTACATATATAATTTCAATTTTGTCATTTCTTTTAAGCCCGCCTAGTGCTTCAATCGCGGCACGCGCACCTAAGTAGGAACCACCGATACCACAAACTACTAAAACGTCAAAATTATCTCTAACAAATTCAGCGTCTTTTTTAATTTTAAAGACAAGATTTTTATCAATTGTATTTGGATAATCAAACCAGCCAAGATAATCATTACCGGGTCCTGTTTTTTCTCTAATCATTTTATCAATATTTACGGCTTTTTCTTCATATTCTTTCATACAATCCAAAAAGCCATCGGTATGTCTTAAATTCAATAATATTAATTCTGGCATCATTTTTTTAAACCCTTTCTTTTAATTGTTTCATCTATCCATTGAGGTATTTTATTTGCAAGAGGTTCAAAATCAGCTTTATCGCTATCTAGTGCATATCTAAGATCAATGTGTGAAGAAAATTTTTCCTCGTCTTTAATCCTTTTATATGAACCACGAATAAACCCATCTTTTTCATCGATTTGCAAAATTTTAATTTTAATAACATCGCCTTTTACAAAAAATTTTGAGATGTCCTTAATAAAATTGTCACTTATTTCAGATATGTGAACCATGCCGTTTTGATTATCATCCGTAACAAAAAAAGCAGCGTATGGCTTCACTTCCTTAATAGTGACATAAAGCATTTCATCTACAAAGTGTTTAGTGGGCATTTTTCACCTCGCTAAATAATATATCACTATTATTATATAAAACAAAAGTGTTTTATATTTTTACTTAAAGTTCTTTTGCATCTTTATTCGCTAGTAGATTTTGTTTTTTTTCAATCTCAGCATATGTTGCAATTTTATCAATTAACAACTCAATTACTTTTTCTAAATCTGAATTAGCACTATAATCAGCACGACAAATAAAACTAACGCGGCCTTCATCATATAGTCGTTTAACTTTTTGTTGATCTTTTTCTGGATATAAGGCAATTGAATGACCGCCATTTTTCTTTACTAATGTCATACATGCAATATCTGTCATTCCATCACCCATATAAACGATATTTCCATATGGAACTCTAAGCTTTCTAGTTTTTTCGTTTACTCCTTCATCATCGCTAGGATCGTAGACGCCTTTTGCGATTCTGAAAAAGAATTGAGTTTTTTGTGTATAATTTATCGCCATCTTTGGCCAAACAGGTTCATTATTTTCATAATAATATTCGCAACCATAAACAGCTTTAAATTCATTAATAATGGAGCATCCTTCAATAATTTCTTTTGTTCCTGATGAAACTAAATAATGTTCTACTTTAACACCTTTTGAAGCACCATATTCATTAATTCTTTTAAACCAAGTTGATACGCCAGGAAAGAATTTGATATTTTTTCCACATTCTCTTAAATATTCTCTATTGATTTTTATTCCTTTTTCTTTTGCTTTTTGTATCATTACATACATATAAGAAAGAATTCTTTCAACTCCAGTTTTTTCACTAAAAATTGTCGTATCTCCCCAAAATTCTTGCGGAGTTAAACCCAAATTAGGAATAAAAGAATAATTTTGCATGTCTGTTGTAGATAAAGTTTTATCAAAATCATACATGATAGCCATTATTGGTTGATTTGCCATATTCAATAGTTACCTTCCATAACAAAATGATAGCATACATCTAATATTTTAGTCAAATTATGCGAATAATTGTTCTATAAGATTAGGATAGTCAATAAATGGATTTCTGTTTTTTTGATATTGATAAATTCTGTCATTTCTTTGTTTTTCAAATTCATCTACCTTATCCTCATTATTCCATTTTATTAACATATCTAAAACACCCATCGAATAAATATAATTTTCATTTTCGTCATCTTCCATTTGTGATTTTTCATTTGTTAAAATTAGGCCATCATATGTTACATACATATAAAATAAAATTCTTGCAATATCGCCACGATGATCACCATTAAAAGAATGCATTCCAGTCATTTGATCATGAGTTAAATTTGGATATAAACTATTGCTTGTTATTTCTTCATCATAATATTTATCTGAATGATATTGATTTGCACCGCGACATGCAACACGCAAATTATGCAAATCTGAAGCGTGATTTTTCGTAGATTCTGTTGGACGGGCGGTTCCGGTTAAATTCATTCTAGCACAGGCCCAAACGTGTTCTCTTTGCCAAGAAGAACCGCCATCCCAGTTTTGTGGAATATTATCACCATCAAACAATCCATACATATAGCCTGGTTTATTTGGATTTTCATCAGTGTATTGCAATATATATTTAGCATCTTCGTAACGATATTTAGTTAAATCAGAAGTTTTTTCATTCAATTCTTTTTTTAAATCTTCACCCGTTAAAGTTAAATCCACGCCATTATAATATTCATCAACTGATATTAATTCATATTCAGTCATAGGAATGTCTCCTTCACCAGGTTTTAAAGAAGTCCTATTTTTATTATCATCAGTAATTGAAATAGTGGAATTATCATTAACATCAATTTCAAATTTTAATGAATAAAAATATAAAGCACTATTTTTTTCTGATGATAAAGAAATTGTTAAAAAATTAGTTTCATCATTTATATTGTTATATGTAAATTCTTGTGGATCATTTGATATTTCAATGATTCCATTATTTTCATAGTTATTCGATGCTATTTTAAAATTTCCTAATCCATTATTTGCGACAGTTAAATACATAGTTAAAGATTTTAAAATCACATTTTCATCATTAAAGGTGCAAGTTAAATTCCAATCATTTTTTTGTGGATTTCCAGAAGATCCAATTTGGATTCCATAACCCCAATATAAAGAATAATAAGTAAATTCATCATATGTAAAATTAAGACCATTAATTGTAGTTTGCCCACCATCTTTATCAAAATCATCTTTTGAAAAAACATGATAAAAAGTTTGATTTTTTGCATTCTCGGTTGAAGAAGTTGATAATGTGGTTGTCGATTGTGTAGTTTTGCTTTCAGAAGAAGAAAAAAATAAATTATTTATAAAATCGCAACTTGTTAATGATAATGTTGCTACAAAAAATAAAAGCACAACTGATTTTTTCATAACTACATTAATTATAAATTGTAAATTTATTTTTCTCTATTAAAATGTAAAGTATGAATGCATTTTGTATTGCATTGATTGTTTTATCGACAATAGTGATTGTTTATGCTTTTTTCTTTTTTGTAAATCTTATTTTTGTTTATTTGTTTTTAAAAAGACTAAAAACACACACTAACGCTCTAACAATATTGCTAAACGAACGCTTTGAGTGTTTGAATTCAATTATTGATATTTTTAACAAAAATTCCGCGTTGAGCAAAATTAATTCGACCACATTGAGTAAATATAATGAAATTGATATTGTTTCATTTAAAAATTTGACTAGCACAGAATGCATAACTGCTAGACAAACAATGTCTGTCTTAAAACAGGAACTTTATTACTTATTTAAGACAAATGATAGTTTTAAAAAAAATGAAGAGTTGTTATTTAACTTTAAAATTATCGATGATATCGATAGTCAATTTAGAATCTTATCTGCGAGTTATAACGCGGATGTGATTGGATATAATTATTGGATAAGATTCGCACCTTATGTTTATATATTTTTGTTCAATGATGTTAAAAAAAGAGAACTAATTTAATTATCGTTTGGCTTGTAATTTAAATATATAAATATTTATAATTTTACTTGGAGGTTAATAAAATGAATAAAAAACCAATTATTTTGTGTATCATGGATGGATATGGTTTAAGAGAATCTGATCATGGCAATGCCATAAAAGATGCACATAAACCTAATTTAGATTATTTTTTCAACAAATACGCTTACACTACGATTGAAGCAAGTGGTGAAGCTGTCGGTTTGCCAGAAGGCCAAATGGGAAATTCTGAAGTAGGACATATGAATATAGGTGCTGGTCGAATTGTTTATCAATCATTAACTTTAATTAATAAAGCTATTAAGGATGGCACTTTTTTCAAAAATCAACATTATCTTGATGCAATTGGACATGCAAAAAAACATGACTCTAAATTACACATTTTTGCCTTGACAAGCGATGGTGGCGTGCATTCGCATATCAATCATGTTAAAGCAATGATAAAAATGGCTAAACAAGAAGGATTAAAAGATGTCTATTATCATGCTTTTATGGATGGACGAGATGTTGATCCACAAGCTGGTGTTAAATATTTAGACGAGATACAAAATTTGATGAATGAATTAAATTTTGGTCATATAGCTGATATCGGTGGGCGTTATTATGTCATGGATAGAGATAAAAATTTAGATCGCGTTGACGTTGCTTATCGTGTGATGGTCGATCATGAGGGACAATCTTTTGATGATTTCCATCAATATTTAAAACAACAATATGAAAATTTGCCAAAGACTGGAAAAGATGCAAGCGATGAATTTTTAATCCCTGCATATAACAAAAATGTTGACGGAAGAATCATGGATAATGACGCAATTATTTTCATGAATTTTAGACCGGATAGAGCAATACAAATTTCAACAATTATTACAAATCCATATTTTTATCAAAATCCACCATTAAAAGATGATGGCACATTAGCATATAAGTCTTATGTTCCAAGCCATATTCTTAAAAACATCTTTTATGTATGCACGATGAAATATGCTGATTCAGTGAAAGGCGAAATAGCTTTTGCTTTGCCAAAGCTAGATAATATTTTAGGTGTTTGGCTTGCCAATAACAATTACAATCAGCT
The DNA here is from genome assembly GCA_949284685.1 of uncultured bacterium. GTDB lineage: Bacteria > Bacillota_I > Bacilli_A > RFN20 > CAG-826 > CAJOOD01. The sequence goes on along the minus strand of CASDWE010000002.1, from coordinate 30,017 downwards.
GCGTATAGCGGAAACAGAAAAATACGCTCATGTCACTTTCTTTTTCGATGGAACTATGAACTTTGATGGTGTGGAAAGACCAGAACTTAAAAATTGCAAAAGAATCTTGATTAATTCACCAAAAGTTGCAACATATGATTTGAAACCTGAAATGTCTGCATATGAGGTTTGCAACTCTTTATTAGAAGAATTAAATAAAGATTATTTGGATGTAGTTATTGTTAATTTTGCTAATTGTGATATGGTTGGGCATACCGCAATTTATAAAGCGTGTGTAAAAGCTGTTGAAACAGTTGACGAATGCGTTGGTAAATTAATTAAGTGGTGTGAAACAAATAACGGAACTTTAATTGTCACCGCAGATCATGGCAATGCTGAAGAAATATTAGACGATAAAAATCATCCTTTTACTGCTCATACGACAAATCCTGTTCCATTTTGTATATCTAGAACTGATATTAAACTTTTACAAAGTGGTGGTAAGCTTGCAAATATCGCACCTACAATTATTGATTTGTTAGGAAAAGAAAAACCAAAAGAAATGGATGAAAATAGTTTAATCATTCGTGATTGAACAAGGAGAAAATATGACAAAATTCGAAAATATGCCCGTAAAACTTACTCCAATTTTTAAAATTAAGAAAAAAATGGAGGAGATAGTTGAAGAATTTAAAAACGCTGACAATGAACAAAAAGCTTTAAATGTAGTAAAAAAATTTCATCGTTTTACAGATGAAATAGAAACTGAAATGACGCTTGTTTCAATTCATTATTCTTTAAACACAAATGATGAAAAAATTGCGAAAGCAAATGAAACAATTGATGAAACATCACCATTAATAAACAATCTAATTAACAACTTTTATAAGTTACTTCTTGAAAGCAAATACGTTAATTTTTTAAGGGAAAAACTTGGTAATTTTTACTTCTTCATGATTGAGAATTCTTTACGAATTTATGATGAAAAAATAATTGATGAATTGGTCAAAGAAAATAAATTAACAAGCGAATATGATAAAGTTATGAGTTCAGCCCAAATTGAATTTAAAGGAGAAACATATAATTTATCACAAATGGGTAAATTTACCTCGGATATTGATTGTAAAACTAGAAAAGAAGCTACTATTGCTGTTGATAAATGGCTTTTAGATAATGAAAAAAAGATTGGTGATATTTATGATGAATTAGTTCATGTTCGTGATAGCATGGCAAAAAAGTTAGGTTTTAAAAATTTTGTTGAACTTGGTTATTTGCGTTTATGTCGAAGTGATTACAATAGTGAGATGGTATCATCTTATCGAAAACAAATAAGTGAGTCGGTAGTTAATATTTGTCAAAAATTATATAAAAAGCAAGCCAAGAGATTAAATCTTAATTTTAATAAGATGGCTGCGTATGATTTTAATATTGCATTTTTAGATGGAAATCCAAAACCTGCTGGGGATTCTCAATATTTATTAGAATGTGCAAAAAAGATGTATGAAAATATGTCAAAAGAGACCGGCGAATTTTTCAATTTTATGCTTGATAACCATCTAATGGACTTGACAGCAAGACAATACAAAGCCCCAGGTGGATATATGACTTTTATAAATAAATATAAGTCGCCATTTATTTTTGCTAATTTTAATGGAACAGAAGCCGATGTTAATGTTTTAACACATGAAGTTGGACACGCTTTTCAAGGTTATTTAAGCAGAAATATTTCCATTCCTTCCTATCGTATGCCAACATTAGAGGCTTGTGAAATACATTCAATGTCAATGGAATTTTTCGCTTGGCCTTATATGGATTTATTTTTTAAAGATGACGCTAATAAATATTGTGTTTCACATTTAGAGGATGCAATTAAATTTTTGCCTTATGGTATAACAATTGATGAGTTCCAACATTGGGTATATGAAAATCCGAATGTAAGTCATGAAGAAAGATGCAAAAAATTTAAAGAAATCGAAAGCAAATATACTCCTCACAAGAGATATATAGATTGTCCATGTTATAGTCATGGTGGATATTGGATGAGACAGACTCATGTTTTCTCATCGCCATTTTATTACATTGACTACACTTTAGCACAAGTTATTGCTATGTCATTCCTTGTAATGATGTACAAAAATAAAGATAAAGCTTTTAAAAAGTATGTAAAACTTTGTAAATGTGGGGGAAAATATCCATTCTTAACATTGCTTGAAAAAAATCATTTGATTAACCCATTTGTTGATGGCAATGTTAAAAAAATAGTGCTAAAAGCATATAAAATATTAAAAGAAAAAGAACAAGAATTATAAAATTATAACGTTAAGATTAAAATAAAATCCGCTTTCCGCGGATTTTTTACCAATCTAATTTTAATGCCCAAACAGTGCATCCAGCTGAAATCAAAGAAAATATTCCAGCTAGATAAGGACCAGCAAGTGGAGAATATACATTTTGTAATCCAGAAGAAAAATTATTCATTATAATAACCAGATTATAAGTAATAAAACATAAAACAGCACCCGCTGTTAATAAAATGACAGTTATTATTAATATTACTTTTTCAAGTTTTAAAGTTGGCTTAACAAAAGGCAACGCCATTATTAATAAAACAATCCCGCCTAAAGCGATTAACATATAACCGAGAAAAACTGGCCAAACTCCGACACGGATATCTGCACCAGGGCGATCAAAAAATATATCAACCGAACTATTAATAATTTTTCCATCAATAGCAGGAACAAACATCATAATAATAGCTAAAACTGTGAAGAAAAAGCCAATTAACATCATAGTTTCGCTTGTTATAGCTTTTTTAAATTTTGTCATAAAAATCCCCCACATTACTTAATATAGGTATTATTTTAAATAAAATTATCAAGTATTAAAAGTATTTATTTTTTGCTTTTAATAAAAAGAGAAAATAGTGTAAGTGCTCCGCTAGCACAAGCAAATGAGATGGAAAGATATGGTGCATAAGTTATTTGAATTGTGTCCAAAATAAATTCTGGCCAGTCGCTAATTTCATTTACTGCTAAAAATCCGTCGCGGACAAAGAATGTTAATACGCCACCACCTACTGTAAGTGCAATACTTGCAAGACACATCACTAAGAAAAACAAACCCTTCTTTCTTCTTTTTAACATCATTAGTAATGACAAAATCCCACCTACCAAAATCATAATAAATCCAATAACTGGAAGATAGTTGAAATTTAATGTCCCTAAATTAATTTCAGTATCGATAAATAAAATTTTAACTGTATATACTAAATCTCCACCAAAATAAGCATTATTATAAGGAATTAAAAGTGGGTCAACGTTTTCTAATGCATCAACATAAAACTGCAATGGAGAAATAAAAATCATGCAAACCGCTCCAATAGCTAAGCAGGTTGACAAAAACAAAAATAAGGATTTTAAAATTTTTTTCATACAAATCACCTCGAAAATATTATAAAAGAAAAATTAATTTATAAAAATAACATAATTTAGACAATGTATAAATCAATAAAAAACTCTTTCTCATAACTAGTTTAGTTTGATGAAAGAGCATGGTTTTTATGATGGTGCACGAGATGAGAATCGAACTCACACAAGTTGCCTTATACGCCCCTCAAACGTACGCGTCTACCAGTTCCGCCACTCGTGCATGCTTTGTTATTCTAACAAAAGAATGAATAAAAATAAATATTTATTTAATTTTCCTGTTTTTCTTCTTTTGGTGCTTTATATAAAATATATTTTCTTGTGAAATAATTAAAAATTAGTCCGGCTAAGGTTTTAAGCACAAATGAAATTGCATATGACCAAAATATACCTTGCCCAATAAAATTCCATCCATAATCTTTAAACAAATCAATAATTGATAATTCACTGATACTTTGCCCAAAAGAAGTTTCTACAACCAAGTCGCACAATAACATCACTAATATGGAAATAACCATCGCAAGGAAAGAAAATAAAACAAATAAGAAAATAAAAAGAGGAGTTTTAGTTTTAGTTTTTTTATCAACATTTTGATAAACCCAAAAAGTTGACATTAAGTAATTAATAATAACACCAATCACAAACCCGCCTGCTGTTGAAATCGCAGTGACGGCATATTGATTAATGTTTGCATTTGAAAAAGCCAAAATAATTAATTGACAAGTTAAATAATCAAACAGTGCACTGACTAATCCGGTGACACAAAATCTTAATAGTTCATACCATATGTTTTTTTTCTTATCGATAGTTTTATTCATAGGACTATTGTAATACTTAAAATTTATATGCCAAGAAAATATTCAAAAAATAACATCCATACACCAAAATAAATCAATAGAGATGATATATCCACTAATGTTGTAACAAGTGGTTGTGCCATAACTGCAGGATCTTTTTTTAATTTATATGCTATAAATGATAATCCGACACCAAATAATTTTGAAAGTACAATAGAAATTAACAATGTTATTCCAACAAGTCCTGCTACTACAAGATGAAGAATTGTATCATTACTAACGCCTTGAATAGCAGGATAATCTTCAATATGGCATGAAACAAGACCAGTTGACATTTCTAACATCGCCCAACCAAAAGCAAAAACAGATACTATTAAACCAACAATCGTTCCAACAAGAAATTCTTTTAATGCAACTTTTTTCCAATCTCCACGATGTATTTCATCTAAACCAAGCGAACGTATCATTAAGCCGGTTGTTTGTCCGCCAGAATTTCCACTTGCATCCAAAATCATCGGGGAGAAAACACTCAGTATTGCAAATTTATTAATTTCGCTTTGAAAGGAAGATAATATCATGCTAGAAAAAACTTGTAGAATCATTAAAACCACAATCCAAGGGGCGCATTTTAAGACGAGTTTCATTATTGGAGTTTCTAAATATGGTTTATCGATTTTAGAAACGTTAGAAATATTAGAAATATCTTCAGCCGCTTCTTCAGTTATAACATCAAAAATGTCATCTGCAGTAATTATTCCACATATTTTTTTATCGCTATTTAATACCGCAACAGCGGTTAAATCATATCTTTTAAATAATTTAGCAACCTCTTCCTGGTCTAAATTTACATCAACAGTTTGGAATTTTTTATTCATTATATCCTTTAAAGTTTTTGTTGTATCATTGAAAAGCAAATCATCTAAATCGACAGTTCCAACTAAATTTCTTAGACTATCTCGAATAAAAATTGTATATATAGTCACAGCTTGTTTTCCTTTTTCCTTTATTTTTGAAATTGTTGATTTAATTGTTTCGTTTTCATCAAACATTAAAAACTCAGTAGTCATTATAGAACCCGCTGTATTATCTTTATAATTCAATAAATGGTTGATGTCTTCACGCATGTCTTTAGGTGCAACTTTTAATATTCTGCTAACCAAATTTGCTGGCATTTCAGATAAATAGTCAGTAACATCATCAGCAAATGCAGATGAAAGAATTTTAATAATATCTTTATCTAAGAAACTGTTTATCAATTCTTCTTGTTTTGCATTACTTAAATCTTTGAATAATTCCGCGGTATAAGAACTTTTCGCAACGCGGAAAATATAAACAATCTCTGTTATGTCTTTTAAGTCATCAACTATTTCAGCGATATCTATTGTTGGAAACGTTTCAAAAATAGAATTTATTTTCTCAATATCTTTATTTTTAATAGCTTGATTAAGTTCCAAGTTTAAGTTTTCAACTTTCATAGTTTTATTTTAAACCTAAATAAATGAATTTAGAACATTTTATAAAATAAAATGATGATTTTTTCTTATTTTAGTAATAATATTATTTTGAGGTGAAATTATGAAAAAAATATTAGTTGAAACAAGTGCAAGACATATTCATGTTAATGAAGAACAATTTAAAATTCTTTGCGGAGAGGACGCTACTTTAAATGTTCGTGCGTATTTATCGCAACCCGGTCAATTTGTAAGCGATGTCCGTTTAGATGTTATTGGCCCAAAAAATACTATTTCTCGTGTATCTATTTTAGGACCTTTTAGAAAAAACGCCCAAGTAGAAATGTCCTTAACTGATTGTAGAACTTTAGGTGTTAGTGCTCCAATTAGAGAATCTGGTGATACAAAAGATTCAGCTCCTATTATATTAAGAGGACCAAAAGGTGAAATTTCACTTAATGAAGGTTTAATAGTCGCAAAAAGACATATTCACATGACTAGTGAAGATGCAAAAGAATTTGGTGTAAACAATGGCGATATAGTTTCAGTAGAAGTTGACACTCCTGACCGTAAAACTATATTTGGCGATGTTGTAGTTCGTGTTCGTGATGATTTTAAATTAGCTATGCACATCGATACTGATGAATCTAATGCTGCTAATTGCCATGGTGAAGTATTTGGAACATTAATAAAATAATGGAAAAAGAAATTATTTACATCCCTGAAAATGTGTGTTCAAGAAAATATGTTATTACTTATGATAATGGCATTATTAAAAACATTCATATCATTGGAGGATGTCCAGGAAATACGCTTGGGCTATCAAATTTATTAAAAGGAATGGAAATTAGCAAAGCCATTTCTTTGCTTGAAGGAATTAAATGTCCTGGTTCTAAAAACGGACAAACGTCTTGTCCTGATCAAATTTCACTAGCATTGAAGTCTATAAATTAGTATAATCAATTTAGTTTCATCAAGAACCGCATACTGGGAATGAAAAAATGCGGTAGCAACTCTTTTATAGTAAGTGCTTTTCCTAGCAGATGAAGATATCTGAACGATGAAAGGATAAGATTATAACCTCCTTTCTGGAGGTTTTATTTTTAGGAGGGAATATGGAAAAAATATTATTTACATCTGAATCTGTCGCTCCAGGTCATCCTGATAAAATATGTGATCGAATAGCGGATGAAATTTTAGATTCCGCGATAAGTCAAGATAAAGAATCTCGTGTTGCGTGCGAAGTATTAGCAACAAAAAACACTATTATAATTGCTGGTGAAATTACAAGCCGGGCTGTTATTGATTTTGATAATATTGTAAAAAATGTTTTAAAAGATATCGGCTATGATAATCCAAATATTGGCACCGATTATCATACGGTTAACATTATTAATTTAGTTAATAAACAATCCGATAATATTTCAATGGGCATAAAAAAAGAAAAGATTGAAGATACAGGTGCCGGCGACCAAGGTATTATGTTTGGCTATGCAAGCAATGAGTCAGAAGGATATATGCCACTGGCGATAAGCATTGCTCATAAACTTGTCAGAATAGCTACAAAATTAAGAAAAGAAGGCAAATTTGTTGGTGCTCGTCCAGATATGAAATCACAAGTCACTATCGACTATACTGATAAAAACAATATCCGTGTTGATACGATTTTAATGTCTTGTTCACACGAACCAGATGTGGATTTAGAACAATTTAAAAAATATATTCATGATGAAATAATGGTGAAAGTTGTTAAATCATTTAATCTAAACACTGATTTTACTTATTATATTAATCCGACTGGATGTTTTGTCATTTGCGGTCCAACTGGTGATACCGGTTTAACTGGAAGAAAAATTATCGTAGATACATATGGAGGAACCGCTGAACACGGAGGTGGTTCATTTTCTGGAAAAGATCCAACTAAAGTTGATAGAAGTGGTGCATATATGGCAAGATATATAGCTAAAAATTTAGTAGCAGCAGGAGCTTGTGATCGAATACAAGTCCAATTAGCGTTCGGAATTGGAATTTCGCATCCTCTTAGTATCGGAATTAAAACATTTCATACTTGCAAATATTCTGATGAATTAATTTTAAGTATCATAAAAAAAGTTTTTGATTGTCGTCCTGGTATGATTATTAAAAATTTCAATCTAACTAGTCCAAGTTTTAAATATAGTCAACTGTCAAATTATGGTCATTTTGGTCGCCCTGATTTAAATTTACCATGGGAAAAACTAGATAAAGTTGATGAAATTAAGAAAATGTTACATTCGATATAAATTTTGTGCAAATATCAAATATTTTTGTAAAAAAATTGTTTTTATTAACCATTTAACCTTATAATAAAATTGTAAACAACCTTCATACCATAATTATATTTAAGAAAGGAGAGTTGGATATGAAATACCAAATTATCGGAAAACAAATCGAAATAACAAAAGGTATTGAATCCGCACTGAAAAAGAAACTTTCTCGTATGGATAAATACTTTTTGATTAACGAGAATGTTACGTGCCGCGTTGTTTGCAGCGCAAAGAAAAATTCACAAAAGGTGGAAATAACAATTTTTATTCCAAAAATGACCTTGCGTGCTGAAGTTTCTGATAAAGATTTATATGCTGCGATTGATTTAGCAATGGACAAATTGCAAGGACAAATGAGAAAATTAAAAACCCGTATGGCAAGAAATACCGCTAAACCATCATTAGGTGAAGCGATTGCTTTTGAAAACATCCAAGATGAAAGTGAACCTACACCAAACGTCAGAGATGTTATTGTTCGTGCAAAATCCTATTATTTAGAACCAATGTCAATAGAAGAAGCAATTACTAGAATGGACGCTTTAGGTCACAACTTCTTTGTTTATTTAGATGAAGAAGATGATCGTGTTTCGGTTGTCTATGTTAGAACCGATGGAGGATACGGAGTAATTCAAGCTGAAAATCCAATGAAATAACGTTTCATATATATAAACACCTTATGTAAAAGCACCTAAGGTGTTTTTTATTGCATTTAAATATCAATTTAAATTTAATAGTGGTATGATAATTGCATGATAAATCAAGAAGAAACATATGAAGTTATTTTAACTGACGTCACAAAAATATATGGCACTACTAAAGAAACAAAAGTAACCGCATTGGATAATGTTTCGTTTAAAATAAAAAAAGGTGAATTTGTTGTCATTTTAGGTGCCTCAGGAGCGGGTAAATCGACGATACTTAATATATTAGGCGGAATGGATACCGCGACAAGCGGATCTTGTATAGTTAATGGAAAAGATATTATAAAATTTAATGATAAACAACTTTCAAAATATCGTCGACATGATATTGGTTTTGTGTTTCAATTTTATAATTTGATGCCAAATTTGACAGCACTTGAAAATGTTAGATTAAATGAATCTATAGCTTTAAATCCATTAGATAGTGAAGAAGTTTTAGATGGTGTTGGATTAAAACAAAGAATGAGAAATTTTCCAAGTCAATTATCTGGTGGAGAGCAGCAACGTGTCGCTATTGCACGCGCAATTGTTAAAAATCCAACTCTTTTACTTTGTGACGAACCAACCGGAGCTTTGGATAGCAAGACTGGGGGAAAAATAATTAAATTGCTTCGCGATATTTCAAAAAAATACGAAAAAATTGTAGTAATTGTTACTCACAATAGCAAAATAGCCCAAGTTGCAGACCGTGTTTTATATATACAAGATGGAAAAATTGTTAAAGACGAAGAAAATATAAATCCATCTGGCCCGGATAAAATAATATGGTAAAAAAAGTTTCAACACTTTCTTTACTAACAAAAATGAACATTAGAACGTTTCTGCGTTCTCGCTTTCAATTTCTTGCCGTTATTTTTATTAGTGCAATTGCAATGACTTTATATGTTGGATTAACTAGTAATGCAAAATCGATTAATAATCGTGTTAATCAATTGTATGAAGAAGGAAATATTGCTGATATATGGTTAACATTAAATAATTCCGACATGAATTTTGAATTATCAAATGAAAATGATAGTGAAAATAAAAACACTGATATTGAAAAAATACGTGAGATAGTAGGAGATGATGGTGTCGTAGAAGAAAGATTCACTATTTCAAGTGATTTAAATGCTTATACTTCGAATGCTTTATTATATGATTACATACCAACAATTAATTGTCCTGCTAATACAGATAATAAAGAACAAAACGATTTTTTAATCATGGATTATCGTTTATTAGAAACTCAAGACAATAATTCGACAACTATTATTTGGAAAGATCATGAAGGAAATTACCTTCAAGTACCTGTTAATTTTTCCATTTCTAATTATCAATCAGCTTTAAGTGAATTAAAAGTATTTAACGATTTTACTGCGATGGATATTTTAAATGCCCTAACAAATACGAACGAGGGAAAAAAGAATATATTTGATTCAGCATATTTAAATATGCGATTTCAAATAACAGGAAGTGCTGAATTTGCTGAGAATGTTCAATCCTCACTAATCAATAGTTCAAATTTTGTTTTATCTAAAAAATTATTCCTAAAAACATTAGATCAAATGATTGAAGAAAACTATGCAATTCCAGGTCAAATTACACCAGACGACCCATTGTTTGAATTAAAAACATTACTAAAATTAGTAAATAATAGCGGCATTGATATTATTCAAGTTATTCAAAACAACATTCATAATTTATTTTCATCAAATCAATATGTAATTAAATTAAGTGAATCAAGTAAAACTTCAATTGTAATTGATAAAATTCAAAATTATTTTGCTAGCAAAGGTGAAGATAACAATTTGCTTTTGAGTTTATCACTGGATAATCAGCCGTTTAATGTTATCGTTCAAAATGACATTGTTCAAGCCGAACAACTTGCCTATATTTTTCCTATTGTTTTCTTTTTAGTGGCAATATTAGTAGTTTTAACAACTGTTTCACAATTAATTATTAAAGATCAAATTCAAATTGGAACTTTAAAAGCGTTAGGTTTAAGCAATGCTCAAATTATTATTCATTATATGTCTTTAGCGGCCTTTGTTATTTTAATTGGTATAGTTTTAGGAATTGTTCTTGGTCCGTTTATTTTGCCTTTAATAATGAATCAAAAATACGCTATTTTGTATTCATTACCAGCGATGGTGTATACAATAAGCATTCCTGAAGCATTAATTTCTAGTATCTTAACAATATTAGCGACTATTTTAGTAACATATTTAGTTATTCGTCAAAGAGTTAAACTAAATCCTAGCCAAAGTATGAATGGTACAATTGTTAAAACAATTAAACCACCTAAAAAAGACTATATTAAATCAAGTAAAGCAATCCCATTTAAAATGGCTTTTAGAAATATAAGATTGAATATAACAAAATCTTTGATGGTTGTTATTGGAATTATGGGGTGTAGTGCACTTTTAGTATGTGGTTTTGGAATCGACGATACTTTACAAAATGGCATAAATGTCGATGTTAAACATTTCTTTGCTGCGGATGGATTTGTTTTTTATTCAAACACTTCATCACACAAAGACGAGTTACTTTCTATTGAAGGCATAGATAAAGCTGAAGAATATACAAATTTACCAACTAATATCACATTTAATGACAAAAGTTATGATAGTTATGTTTATGTTTTAGAAGACAATTCTTCGTTTTTTAAATTAGATGATTTTGAATTGAAAAATACCATAGTAGTATCTAATAAAGTTGCAAATCAATTAGGATTATCAATTGGGGATAAAATAGATTTTTCTTCGCTAGGATTTAATTTTAAAGGAGAAGTTGGTTATATATTGGAAGTATTTTATATGCATGGAATATACATAAATAGTGCTTATAATGATTATAATACTTTATTTAATATTAAAACTAATGCATGGATTAGTTTTTCCCAAAACGAAACATCTAATCAAATTATAAATGATGTCGTTTCAATAAATGGAATTTCAGGATGCCGAACAAAACAAGAAAGCATTGATATAATCAACAATTATATGTCTAGTATTCAATTAATGACACTTGCGGTAAAAGTTTTTGCCATCTTACTTGCGGTAGTGGTTTTGTACAATTTATGCTTATTAAACTACAAAGAAAGAGCAAGAGATATTGCTACTTTAAAAGTTTTAGGTTTTTCAAGATTAGAAATTGCTAATTCTTTATTAATAGAAAGCATGACGCTGACAATTATTGGTGTTACCCTTGGAATGTTTTTAGGTTTACCAATGGAAATTCTTGTTTTGATTGTTAATTTAACTCCATTGGTGGAATTTTTATACGTCGTATATCCATTAAGCTATGTTTTATCAATATTAATTACTATTGGTACCGCTTTGCTTGTCAACGCTTTATTAACTTATAAAATTAAAAAGATTCAAATGGTGGAATCGTTGAAGTCAATCGAATAAAATTGTTAATTTTATATAAAATAAATTTAGAAAAAAACTCGGTTTGTTTTTGCATTTAAATTGTGTATAATGCTAACTATGAAAAAGATTTTGGCTTTAGATTTGGACGGCACTTTATTTTATCCAAAAGGACATAAGCGTCTTGTAAGCAAAAAAAATACTTCATTTTTAAAAAGATTTGTAGAGGAAGGAAATAAAGTTGTTCTTGTTACCTCTAGAACACAGGAATTTTGTGAAAAAGTTGTGGATGAACTTAATTTAAGTGTTGATTATATAGCACTCACTGGTTCAATTATTAAATGCGATGGTGTCGTTAAACAAGATTTATCAATTCCAAACGAAAATTTAAAATCAATTCTTGATGATATTTACAAAGAATATAACCCAATCGCGTATATTTTGACGTGCAAAGGTATGCCTCTTATATTGAAAGCACACATCAAAATTGGGAAATTTTTTGAAAAACTATATTTGTTTTGGTATAAATTAGCTTTTGGAATTTATAGAGAAGATTTTATTGCAGATTCAAAATTATTTAAAAATCAATTAAAAAGTGGTAGGTTATATAGTGTTAAATGTTTCTTTGGCTTTGGTAGAAAATATAGTAACTTAAATAAAAAAATAAACAAAGAAATTATCGAAAAATATCCTTCGATAGAATCATCATGGATGGGAATTGCATTAGAATTTTCTCCATATGGTTGTAGTAAAGGAAATTCGTTGAAAACGTATTTAAAATTCATCAATCACGGCGATGAAGATGTATATGTTGTCGGCGATAGCGGTAATGATATTTCCATGTTTAAATCTTTTAAAGAAAATTCATTTGTGATGTCGCATGCCTATCCGAGTGTGAAGAAATATGCGAGTCATAAAATTTCACGCGTTTATAAGTTAGAAAAGTATTTGTTAGAAAGGAGCAAAAATGAACAACACTAGTAGATATATTGCTAATTTATACATGACACTTTTAAATGTTAGAAACACTTTAGAATTTGCGATTGATAGAGATCACCCTGTAGCAATTTATAACGCAAGAAAACAAGTAATTGAGGACAATTTAACTAAAAACACTGCCCTAAAAAATTTTTTAGATAAAAATGGCGAAAAAGGACAAGAAATTTTATCTAAACTTCAAAATTTTGTCGATGATATTTATAGTGATTCTTCGACAGTTTTAGTAGTAGCAGGAGGAAATGTTAGGGTTGATCATACCCAACATATTAAAATTTATGATTATGTTACCGAATTAACAGAAATTCTTCGCGGTATTATTTTTTCTTATATCAATTTTGCAAGAAAAAATAACGAATTAGAAGAGCCTATAATCAAGTTATTGTTGACTGATGAAAGTCTTTATCGCTCGGTATTAGATAAACTTGTAATGATTGATTATGAAAAGTCATTTGCTGAATATAATAAAGTAATGAATGAATCAAAAGGTGTACAAACACCCCAGAGTAATTTTATCGTCAAAAACGAGTTGGCAAAATATGCATCTTATATTCGTTCTTCTAGACAAAATTGTCACTTAACCGACAACAAAACATTAGATTTATTAGATGAAGGCATTCAATTATTAGAAATGACAGAAGGAAGACGTCAAAGAAGAGACAACCGCTCTTTTTCTGATTTGTTTAAAACTCATTTCACCCATCTTGATGAATATATTAAAGATGCCGAATTTAATTGGCAAAATGCTTATAAACCAATCATGGAAGAAATGGTGGAACTCGCTAAAGAACAAGCCGCTAAACATGCTGAAGAATCTTTAGAAAAACCAGATATAAGAAATGATAATTAAATTTGTTTATTTAAAAAATTATTTATGATATAAATAAATATGCATTGGAGGTGAATGCTATTATGAAAACTAATTCCAAAAACAAAGTTCGTGTTCAAGAAATTGTTTTTTATTCCATCAGTGGCATTTTAGCTATCTGGGGCATTGTTGAAATTATATTAGGTTTGATTGTTGAATTTGCGGATGTCCGTGTTAGCGATTTTCCATTGTATCAAGCTCAACAAACATATATTTCATTATTTGGTATGTCTTTCACTAACTGGGGTTTGGTTTTATTATCAATCGGTGTAATTTTGTGCGTTATAGTTTTGTGTATTTATGCGACAGGTTATGATCGTGAAGCCGAAAAAGAAAGCCGACGTGCTGCTAGATTACAAGGACAAATCATTAATTCAAATTCTGAAATCAGCGATGCTGAAGTTAAAGAATAAGTAGAAAATATATTAATAATTTATTATGAAAGGATTTAATAAAATCCTTTTTTATTTATTAAAAAACATTTTGTTAATAACATAAAATGCCATTTTTAGCTTTTTCTTTGATACAAAACGATGTGCCCAACAAACAACACTATCCGAGAACAACTCGCATAGCTCTAGCGGATTTAACCGATAGAGAAGAAAGAATTCTCCGCCTTAGATTTGGATTAGATGATGACATTCTAAGAACATATAAAGATAGATTACTTATCGTCTTCTAAAGAAGATATTGATAGGATAGTAATACTTGATGATAATGATGATGGAATATCCAATATATTTGGAGAAGTATTCATCTTGATAAATCGCTTTTTTGGATTGAATAATGACATCTATTAGCAAGCATTAGACATATTAAATAGTTAGTCCAAACTAGGCACATGGTTTTAACCATCGTGTCCGTCCAGTTTTTTTCACGGGGTTTTTATGTTGCACGTTACTAGTGGGTTGTTGATTTGCTAACTATGTTAAACATGGCGAAAAATGCCCAAAAATAAGAAAAAACACGCACTTTTTCGTACGTGTCTCGACAATCGATGATGGCGGAGGAAAAGGGATTTGAACCCTTGCGCCCTTTTACAAGCCTACGAGCTTTCCAAGCCCGCCCCTTCAACCACTTGGGTATTCCTCCAAACGCTTGATAATTATAACAAAAACTTTCTTATTTTAAAATACATTTTTTGAGTTTTAAAAGTATATATATTTTGTTATCTTATTATTATGAAAGAAATAATAATAAATAATGAAGATTCTAATCAAACAATTGAAAAATATATTAAAAAATTATTAGTAAATGCTCCTTTGTCTTTTATTTACAAATTGTTTAGAAAAAACGATATTAAGATTAATAATAAAAAATGTGGTCTAAAAGATAAAATATATGAAAATGATAAGATAAAAATTTATATTAGTGATGAACAATTCGACGAATTTGTTCTAAATAAAATTGTCAGAGGCAGCGATAGGATAAAAAAATATATTATTTATGAAGATAATAATATTATTGTTGTAAATAAGCCAACAAAAATGTTGGTTCAATCAAATAATAAACATGAATTATCATTAACAGAAATGATGCAAGAATACACATATTTTGAAAATCCTAATAAAAAAGATTTTATTTTTTTCTATTCGCCAGTTCATAGAATAGATAGAAATACAACCGGTCTTGTCATATTTGCCAAAAATATTATGACAGTTCAAAAACTTAATGAGGTATTTAAATATCATGATGAAATCGAAAAACACTATTTAGCACTCGTTAATGGAGTTATCAAAAATGATGGGATAATTGATTTGCCTTTGAAAAAAAATAACAAAGAAAATATCGTCAAAGTTTCAAAAAGTGATGGTCAAAAATCAATTACAAAATACAAAGTCATAAAGAGTTATTCAAAATACACTTTATTAGATGTTAACATTCTCACAGGCAGGACCCATCAAATTCGCGCTCATATGTTAGCAGTAAATCATCCTATTGTTGGCGATCCTAAATATGGTGATTTTAATGAAAATAAATATTTTGTTAAACATTATAATTTATCGCATCAATTCTTGCATTCATATAAAATTATTTTTAGAATAAAAAGTGGAGAATTAACTTATTTAAATGACTTAAATTTATCATGTCCTCTTGATGATAAATTACAACAAATCTTAGATTCATTACATTAAAAATAGGAGGATAGAAATGAATACTGAAATTAAAAATCGCTATGAAAAATGGCTCAACAGTGATAAATTGTCGACTTCTTATAAGCAAATTTTAAAAAGCATGACAAAAGATGAAATTGATGATGCTTTTTATAAAGATGTAGAATTTGGTACAGCAGGAATGAGAGGTGTCATTGGTCCTGGTGACAATAGATTAAATAATTTTACAATATCCAAAGCAAATTTAGCTTTTGCTTATTATTTATTAGAAAAATATCCAGATGCTAAAAATATGGGTGTAGTTATTTCTCATGATAATCGTTACATGTCTAGAGAATTTACTTTACTTTGTGCACAAATATTTAACAATTTAGGCATTAAAGCTTATATATTTGATGATTTAAGACCAACTCCAGAATTATCATTTGCGGTACGTTATTTAAAAGCATGTGGAGGTATTATGATTACTGCAAGTCATAATCCAAAACAATATAATGGCTATAAGGTATATGACGAACAAGGATGTCAACTTGTTCCAGATAAAATTCAACGATTATTAGAAATTGTTTCCTCGTTAGGGGATGTTTTAGACATCAAAATTCCAAAAGAAGAAAAATTAGGACAAACAATTGTTTTGGATGATGAGGTTGATGATGAATATGTAAAACAAGTAGAAAGCATTTGTTTAAATCCAAATCTTGATAAAAAAGGATTTAAAATTGTTTATTCTCCTCAACATGGTGCGGCATGCAAACTAGCTTTACGTATTTTTAAAGATTTAGGATATGATTTTTATCCTTATCTTCCTCAGTGCTCTTCTGATCCAAATTTTTCAAATACCTTATCCCCAAACCCAGAAGATGATAAGGCGTATAAATATTTAATTGAATATGCAAAAGAAATTAATGCTGATTTAATATTAACAAATGATCCAGATGGCGATCGTGTCGGCGTTGGTGTCAAAAACAAAAATGGAGATTATATTTTAATTAATGGAAATCAAGGTGCAACATTATTGATGGAATATATTTTTTCCAATATGAAAAAACATCATTTGTTAAATGATAAAAGTGTTATGTATACCACAGTAGTGTCTTCACAATTTGGACCAAAAGTTGCCAAAAATTATGGTGTAAAAGTTGAAGAATTTTTAACTGGTTTTAAATTTATTGGTGAAAGAATTCATTATTATGAAACAACCAAAAATGGTTTAAATTTTGTTTTTGGTTATGAGGAATCTTATGGCTGTTTGATTAAACCATTTGTGCGAGATAAAGATGGGTTGCAAGCTATCTTAATGTATAGTGAAATGGCACTATATTATCATAAAAATAATAAGGATTTGCTGGAAGTTTATGATGAATTGCAAGAAAAATATGGTTATCATTGTGACGTAACTTTATCAAAAGAATTTGTCGGAAGTGCTGGACAAATTCAAATGACAAAAATTATGGAATCTTTACATGATAATCCATTAAAAGAATTAGATGGTGTAAAAGTAATTAAGATAGAAGATTATCAAAAACAAAAAAGATTTGTTGATGGCAAAACTGAAATTATAAATTTACCAAAATCTGATTTAGTTAAATTATATTTTGAAGATGACTCTATTATATCTACAAGACCAAGTGGAACCGAACCTAAATGCAAATTCTATTTTTCCACAGTTGGAAAAAGTCAACAATTAGCACAAACTAAAAACGACGACTTACAAAGAGCATTTTTTGCAAAATATTTATAATGTGTAATGAATTTAATTTAATTCTATAATTTCTTTTAATGTATCAACAATACCCTCGTTGTTGTTGTCTTTTTTGGTAACATATTTAGATATTGCTTTTAATTCATCAATTCCATTTAACATGCTGACACCATGTCCAGCCCATTTAACCATTTCGATGTCATTAGTGTAGTCTCCAAAACAAATTGTGTTTTCTTTTTTGATATTGTAATATTTTCTAATTTTTTCAAGACAATATGCCTTGGATATTTCACCAAAAAATATTTCGCCAAATTTAGAACCAAACCATAATCTTAAATTACTATCTTTATATTTACTTATAACTTTTTCTAATTTTTCCACATCTTTAACATTATATAAAATAAAAGTCATCGGATCTTCTTTTAATGTTTGATTAAAATCACCATATACCATATGTCGATGAATACCATGTGGCCACATAGTATTTATTAATTTTTCATCTTCATATAACATCCAAATATCTTCATCAGATTCTAAAAATATATTTCCGCACATGTTTGGATATATTTGATTTACGATATCTAGGGCCCATTCTTTTGGAAATGTTTTTTTAATTGTAGGAAAATTTTTATCTTTTGGATTAAAACAAAATATTCCATTAAAACATACAAGCGGGGAAGATAATTCCAATTCATTATAATAAGGTATTAATTCGCTTTTCGGTCTTCCGCTTGCTAAGACAATAATATGTCCTTCTTTAGATAATTTTTTTAAATATTTTTTTGTTAACGGCAATATTGTTTTGCTTTTATCTTCTAAAAGCGTGCCGTCCATATCAAAAGCAATCAAATAGCGGTTTTTATTCATCAATAAAACCAACTTTCTTTTTAACACGCTTCAACGTTTTATTAGCTAATAGTTTTGCTTTGTTTTTGCCAATTTCTAATGCTTTTAAATATTCTTTATTTTCTAAAATAGAATTATATCTTTCTTGTAGTTTTCCAATTTCTTCGCAAACAACATCAGCGACTTCTTTTTTAAAATCACCATAACGATGACAATCTTTAAAATGATTGCAAGCTTCATCAACGCTGATGTCTTTTAATGAAGCATAAATAGTTAATAAGTTGCTAATGCCAGGCTTATTAATAGGATCATAAATAACTTCATCACCTAAATCCGTCACAGCGGACATAATTTTTTTACGTATAGTTTTTAAATCATCTTTTAAAAATATATCGCCTTTTGGATCTGATTTAGACATTTTTTTAGTTGGGTCAGACAATGACATAATTCTTTTGCCAACTTTGTTAACTTGAGCGGTAGGGATGACAAATGTTTCGCCATAGCGATTGTTAAAACGTGTTGCTAATGTTCGTGTTAATTCAACGTGTTGAACTTGATCTTCACCAACGGGCACAACATCACAATCATATAACAATATGTCACACGCCATCAAAATAGGATAGGTGAATATTCCAACTCCAATTGAATTATTATTTGTTTTTGCGGTTTTATCTTTAAATTGTGTCATCCTAGATAATTCGCCCATGTACAAATAATTTTGCAATATTGCATTTAACTCAGCGTGTTCGCTAACTTGACTTTGCAAAAATAAAATCGACTTATTATAATCAAGACCTGCCGCTAAATAAAAGCAAGCAATATCGATGCTATTTTGTTTTAATGTTTCCGGTTCAATTGGAAGAGTTAAGGCATGCAAATCTGCAATAAAGAAAATACAATTTCCTTCTTCTTGAATTTTTTTAATATTTTTTAAAACACCAATGTAATTACCTAAATGCAATTTTCCAGTTGGTTTTATACCAGTCAAATAAATTTTTGCCATATCATTCACCTTTTTAAATTCTATATTTAAAACATTAACTTTACAATAAAAATAAAATGGTCATCAATTATTTTTTGCTATTATTAGCAAAATAGAATAATATATAGAGTAGGAGCAAAAAATGATTAAGATATACACTACACCTAGTTGTTCATCTTGTCGTAAGGTAAAAAAATGGTTTGATGAACAAAAAATTCCTTACGTTGAAAAAAATATTTTCGCCATTAACTTAAATGAAAACGATTTAAAAGAAATGTTAATTAAAAGTGAAAATGGCACTGAAGATATTATTTCTAATCGCTCAAAAATAGTAAAAGAAAAAAACATTGATTTAAATGAAATGTCTATTAAAGACTTACTAAAATTTATTAAAGAAAATCCCTCTGTTTTAAAACGTCCCATAATGGTGGACGATAGAAGAATTCAAGTCGGATATAATGAAGAAGAAATAAGGACATTTATCCCTCACGCTAGAAGAATCGCACAATGGAATTGCCAAAAAGGACAATGCGAAAGTTATGATACTTGTGAATATATTAAAGGACTAATTAAAGACGATGAAAATATCGATATTTGATCCAAATCCAAATAATAATTATCAAATCGTAGAAGCTATTAAAGAAGAAGCTTTTAAGCGTGATTTTGATTTTGATGATGAAAATCCTGATATTATAATTCATATTGGTGGAGATGGTACTTTTTTAAAAGCTATTCAAAACAATATTGATAGACTTGATGATGTTATATTTTTAGGAGTTAAAAATAATGATAATTCATTAGGATTTTTTTATGATTTTGGTTTTGAAGATATTGAAGATATGTTTGATCTATTAGATTCAGGATTATTAAAAATTAATCGTATAAATTTGATGAAGTGTATTGCTGAATCAGAAAATAAAACTTTTGAATTTTATAGTTTTAATGAAATTCGTCTTTCAAATATGGAGACAACTTTAAAATGTGACATTTATGTAAATGATGTTTTATTTGAATCATATGCAGGTGATGAATTAATTATTAGTTCTACTTCTGGCTCGACTGGTTTAAATAAGTCGGCTGGTGGGGCAATTATATCAAGCGATATCGATTGTTTTCAAATTACTCCTTTAGCAAACATTAATTCAAAAATATTTAAAACAGTAAATAACCCACTTATAGTTAACTATAACTCAATTATTAAATGTCAAAATATTAACAAAAATAGTTTGATTAGTTTTGATTATGTGACACTTGATGATTGCGTTAATAATGTTGAAATATCTAGAAGCAACTTATATGTCTCGTATTTAAGCAAATCAGATATTTCGTTTATAAAAAAGATTAAGGATAAATTTGATGTATGAAAAATGTTGCTCTAATAGATCCACATGTTGATGAATTTTTAAATAATTATGGTATTTATATTGCGATTGGATTTGTCGCATTAATATTAATTTGTATTGCTTTAATTTTTATTATTTCATATTTTAAAAAGAAACAAAAATCTACTAAAAAAGTATCAAAAAACGAATTATTTATTGCACTTGGCAACAACGAAAATATTGACAGTTTTGATATAAAAGGTTCTAGATTGACCATATTTTTTAAAAATAAAGAACTTTTAGATATTGAAAAAATTAAATTATTAGGATTTGATAATTATATTTTGCTTTCAAATAAAATAACATTTACTTTAAACGAAAATAACAAAAAATATGTTCAAGATTTAATTAAAGAAGATTAAATTTTATTAAATCTTTTTTTATTTCTTCAACCGGAAATCCTATGACATTATTTTTGCTACCAATTATCTTTTTAACTAATGGATATTTTTCATCTTGAATAGCATAGCCACCAGCTTTATCAAAGCAAGTTCCAGTTTTTATATATTCATCAATTAATTCATCACTTAATTTATTAAAATAAACTTGGCTTTTTATTGTATTATTAATTTCTTTATTTTTTGTTAAAATTGTATAACTAGATAAAACAATATGTTTATGATTTGATAAACTTTTTAACATTTTATGTGCTTCTTGATAGTTTTTGGGTTTACCAAATACTTTATCTTTATAAATAACGATAGTATCACAAGCAATAATGGTATCATTTGGATGTCTTATAAACACCTCATAAGCCTTCCTTTTTGCTAAGTCCATCGATAAAACACTAATATCAAGAAATGACTCATTTTCATCGATATTAGGCGAATCAATAATGTAATTTTTTGTAATTTCTTGAATTAATTTTTTTCTTCTTGGTGAAGAAGACGCTAATACTATCATAACAATATTATAGCGTACTTATTATCAAAGGTATAATCATTGGTTGTCGATTAGTTTCTTTATAAATCATTTGTTGAGCGACATTTTTCATGGTTGTTTTTAATTCCGCATAGGATGTTTTTCCATGCAATAACATTAAAATATTTTTTTCAATTTCTTTTTCAATATCACTAATCAACTTAACATGTTTATCAAAAACAAATCCTCGAGTTGCAATATGTGGAGAATGTACCATAACATTGGTTTTTGGATTTAATCCCATAACAATAGCAACCATCCCATCTTCATTTAATAATCGTCGATCTTCGATAACGCTTCTTGGTAGCCCATTAATATCACTTCCATCAATAAAAGTTACTCCACAAGGAATTTGATAACCAAGCTCACATTTATGTTTGACTAAAGAAACAGATTGTCCATTTTCTAATACGAAAATATTTTCTTTTTTCAAACCAACACTTTTAGCGATGTCACCATGAATAGTTAGCATGCGGTATTCACCATGTACTGGCATAAAATATTTCGGCTTTAATAATTTAAGCATTAATCTTAATTCTTGTTTAGCAGGGTGGCCAGAAGAATGAATGTCACTTAATATTGAATTAGTAATAACATCCGCTCCACACTTTGTTAATTGATTGACAACATTATCAATTGAAACACCATTTCCTGGAATTGCAGAACTAGAAAATATAACAGTATCACCTGGAATAATTTTTATATCGCGGTGATCACCTTGGGCAATTCTTGATAAAGCAGCCATTTCTTCACCTTGACTCCCTGTACATAAAATTACTATTTCACTATTGTCATAGTATTTAATAGAAGAAGCGTCAATAATTGTTGAATCAGGAACTTTGATATAACCATAATCACGAGCAATTGCGACAGCGTTTTCCATACTTCTTCCAACAATAGCGATTTTACGATTATGTAATAGGGCACATTCGCATATTTGTTGAATACGAGAAATGTTGCTAGAAAATGTTGCAACAATTAAACGGCCTTGGGCTTTTAAAAAGATATCATTAATCGAATCAAAAACATTTCTTTCACTTGGAGTATATCCTTCATTTTCACTATTTGTGGAATCACTTAATAAAAGATCGACACCTTCACTTCCTAATTTAGCAATTTTATTTAACTGAATATCTGGACCAATTGGTGTTAAATCAATTTTAAAATCACCAGTTGTAATTATTCTTCCTTCGCTTGTATCTACGACGATACCAAATGAATCTGGTATAGAGTGAGTGACACGGAAAAAAGAAACTACAAAATCATCAATATTAATTTTGCTATTTTCATCATATTCGACAATTTTAACTCGATCTAATAATCGAAAACTTTCTAATCGGTTTTTTATCAAAGCCGCTGCTAATTTTGGAGCATATATAACAGGAATATGAACATTTTGAATGAGGTATGGTATACCTCCAATATGATCTTCGTGTCCGTGAGTTATAAACAAGGCTTTAATTTTGCTTCTGTTATTTTTTAAATGAGTATAATCAGGTACTAGATAGTCAATTCCTGGAAATTCATTACCAGGAAACAAGACACCAGCATCAATTATTATTAGTGTGTTAGCGTTTTCAATGCAATAGGTGTTTTTTCCAACTTCACAAAGACCACCCAATGCATAAATAGAAACAGGCATAGTAATTTTTGGCATATAATCTCCTCAATACATATTAATATGGGTCTTAATGTATACTTTAATTATAAAAAGAAGTATTTAAAATTCAATCGTTATTTCTCTTTTAATATTATTTTTATAATAATATTTCGTTTCCCTTTTCTTTTAAGGGATTAAATTTATCAATTCGATCATAAAATAAGATTCCATCTAAATGATCGTATTCGTGTTGAAGAACAATTGCAACAAAATCACAAGCGGAAATAATTTCTTCTTTATTTGTTAGTAGATTGAAAGCTTTTATTTTAATTTTATAATGTCGGTGCACTAAACCATCATATTCTTTATCAACGCTTAAACATCCTTCACCATTTCGTAAAGCACATAACTTTGAAGATGTTTCCACTATCGTTGGATTAACTAAAATGTAATTATAAACATTTTCATCATCATTAATATAGACCACAAACATTCTTTTATTAACTCCAACTTGTGGTGCGGCAAGTCCTACACCCGCTCGCATGTTGTGTTTTTTGGCGTATTCTTCATCTTGTGAAAGCTTTAAATATTCATTCATTGAATATAAAAGTTCGATGTCTTCACTCGATAGTGGTAAATCGACAGGAATACTCTTTTTTCTTAAAGAAGGTTTGTTATCTTTTACAATTTTTAGTTTCATCGTTTGTTATTTTATCACAATACTGCCACTATAACACATCTATCTTTTTTAAAATTGTAAAAATTATGCTAAATTATTTTTGTATGGATGATATTATTTATCAAAAAGTTTTAAGTTTAAAAGAGGCGTTATCAAATAACAAAGATATACAATTGCTAGACAAATTAGAAAAAGAAATGCTAGCTGATGATCAATTTAAAATTTTGGCATATCGTCTCGATATGTCCAGTTTAAAATATAACGACTCATTAAAACACAACGAAAATAAAGAAACACAAAATAAGTTATATAATCAAATGATGGATGATTATCATAATCTCCATAATCTTGCTATTGTTAAACAATATGATGAACAGTATTTAAAAGTTAAAAAAATATATCAAGAAATTAACAAAAATATTTTTGATGATTTTAAACAAGGATTGAATTTTAAATAGTATGAGAATAATTAATGGTATATATCGTTCTAGACAAATTAAATATCCCTTAATAAAGACGGTTCGTCCTACAAAAGATCGAGTAAGAGAAGCGGTGTTTAACATTTTAAATCACGATTTAGTAAATTGTGTTGTTTTAGATCTTTTTGCAGGAAGTGGGGCATATGGATTAGAATCGATATCTTTAGGTGCTAAAAAAGTCTATTTCAATGATATATTAGATTTATCAATTAAAACAATTCAGGACAATATTAATTCTCTTCAAATACCTAACTATTCTTTTAAAATAACTAACTTAGATTTTAATGATTGCTTACGCTATTATAAAAACAATAATATAATTTTTGATATTGTTTTTATTGATCCCCCTTATAAAGAAGAAATATACGAACAAATTATTCAATATATGCTTACTAACAATTTATTGAGCAGTAATTCTAGAATTATTATTGAATGCGACCATATTTTAAATTTTTTAAAAGAAATAAATTCATTTAAGGTGAAACAATATAAATATAAAGATACAATAATATATGTGATGTGGAGGGAAGCATGAAAAAAATAGCAATATATCCTGGAAGTTTTGATCCGATGACTATTGGACATTTGGATATTTTAAAAAGATCATTAGAAGTATTTGATGAAGTCATTGTATTAATCGCTAATAACTCAAAAAAGAAATCTAGGTTTTCTATTAACGAGAGATTGGAAATGATTAAAGAAATTATTCATGACTATCCTAATGTCAGCGTTGATATAACAGATGGATTAACAGTTGATTATGCTAAAAAAGTAGGGGCAAAACATTTGATTCGTGGATTAAGGGCAGTTACTGATTTTGAATATGAATTTCAATTAGCCGCGGCAAACGAGTTTTGTAATCCTGATATAGATATGATTTTCTTTATGGGTCATAACGATAAGTCATTTATAAATTCTTCAACAGTCATGGAACTATTTGAAAATGGAATGGATGTTTCTAGCTTAGTTCCCGCTCCTGTCTTAAAACATTTAAATAAATTAAAATAAAAATTATTTTTTAAGCATTATCAAAGAAATCATTCTTTTTTGTATTGTATCTTTTTTTGCAGAAAAACATCTTTCATCAGAATAAGTATCAATATGACAAGAATGTATATTTTTTAAATTGATACCTTCGTCCACTAAATCGAGTATATTCATTTGTTCAACATCAAGATATTTATTATCTTTGATTGTCTTTATAGCAGATAAATGATTAATATTTTTTAAAAATTCATATTCGTAGTCTTGCAAATGATAATGAATATAAGACATATTTGGACCAATAAACACCATTATATTTTCTGGGTTTATACCTTCTTTTTTGATTGTTTGAATCGCCTTTTTACTAACTTGTTTAAAACTACCTTTATAACCAGCATGGATTATTCCAACAAAGTGATCAATTTTGCTATATAAAAATATTGGAACACAGTCAGCGTGAAAAATAGCAAGTGGAACATTTTCTTCAAATGTATATAAACCATCGCATTTCATCCCGCTTTCAAACGATTTATAACCTTTTGATTTATCTAAAGAAGTAGCTTTTAAAGTAATATCACTGTGGCTTTGATAAACATAAACCACATCTTTAGAATTAATATTCAATTTTTTAAATAATTTTTCACGATTATTAAAAACATTATTAAAATCATTTTCAACTTGATAAGCAAGATTTCCGCTTGATGAAAATGATGTAATGGCTAAAACATCATTGTCTATTTCATATTTTAAAAAATATTCGTTTTTCATTTTGATTTAAAAAAGGCACTTTCAAGTGCCTTATATAATTATTTGTCTCCGTTAAATACACCAGAATGATTCCAACAATCAATAAGTGTTCTTGCTAATGCATAGTTTGATGTACCGCCATCGCGACCCTCAAAATTAAACAAGATATCACTTATACCATAAGTCCATGTTGGAGATTCAGGATTTTCAAAATCAATCATGAATATCGTTGGTGTTTGGAATGTTTCTGGTTCAGAAATATCATTTAATAAACCAGCATAATCACTTGATTCACCACCCATATATGCATAATATGGACGATCTTCAACGCTTGTAGCGGCTTGTTCAAAAAATCCAGCATGATTATCCCAAAAATATTTTGTGAAAGTTGTTTCTGATCCATTTAATTCAGCATCAGTTTCTTCATCGATAAAAATAGTATAAAGTTTGAATTCATCACTTACTTCGCTATTAGGAATAAATTCACTAGAATTCCAGTTACGTTGTAATGTTTCAAAACCAGGTTGAACAGTTTCGCATCCAGCACATGAACGTTGGACGAACATCAAGAAAAATTGTGTGCCATATTTTTCTTCATCTTCTGCGGTTGCAACGCCTTGTTCTTGCTTTTCAATATAATATAATAAATTATCTGCATCAGAACTACGTTCATCTGAATTTTCTAATGATAATTGGAAACTGCGATAGAAATTTTCACTTGCGTTTCCAGAATCAAACCATCCTTGAACACCATCAACAATATATGGAATAGAGAATATAATGGCAAAAATTCCACCAACGATAAGAAGAGGTTGGACCCAAGCTGTGTCTCTAATCCACCTACCTATCTTAGCGAAGAACCCGCCGATTGCTCTTAATACACCCATCTAAAAGACCTCCTATATAAATATAGCGTTTTGATTTTATCATTACAATGATACGTTTTCAAACAAAATTTATTTAAAAGATTGTTTTTTATATATATGTCGATAAAATATATATCGTAGAACAATGAAAAACGCAAGAATAAAAAGAATTAAGAGAAAAATTCATAATTATTTTTTCGATCATCGTGTTTTAAGATTTACACTTGAATATATCTTTTCCTTAGTTTTAGCTGCAGTAGCAGCTTTTATATTTGGTTTTGGTTTTTGCTGTTTTGCTACAGGAAGCGATGTTGGTGAGATGACAATCATTACTGGTGGCGCTAGTGGTGTAGGCCAAATTGCTAATATGATTTTTCTTATTTTTGGAGTTAATGTTCCAGGTAATCTTATTCAATCTATTTTCTTTTTTGTTGTAAATGTTCCTTTAATAATTTTTGCTTTTAAGTTTATTGGAAAACGTTTTGCTATTTTGACATTGGTAAATGTTGCATTGACATCTGTTTTTATGTCAGCACTTCAAGAAACTAGTTTGATTAAAGATATAGCAAGTAGCGATTTAATTAAAAATTCAATCTTATCTCGGGCTTTGTTTGCTGGCGTTTGTACAGGATTAAGTAGTGCATTAGCGTTTAAAGGATATTTTTCTTGTGGTGGGATCGATATTTTAACATATTATATTTCACTTAAAAAAAGCGCTAATACTGGAAAATATACTGGAATAACAAATGTTACCATCATT
The DNA here is from genome assembly GCA_949284685.1 of uncultured bacterium. Taxonomy (GTDB): domain Bacteria; phylum Bacillota_I; class Bacilli_A; order RFN20; family CAG-826; genus CAJOOD01. The sequence continues at coordinate 2,079 of CASDWE010000002.1, read as the reverse complement.
ATTTTATACACAGTCCTTCATCTTATTAATATCGCTGTTCATCCTGAAAATAATGAACAATTAGTCGATCCTATTATTGGTATGTTATATGCTGCTGTATATTTAGTTGTGGTAGTGTTAGTTATTGACTTAATTAACGTAAGAAATAAGAAAGTTCAAATCCAAATTATAACAACAAAAGAACATCTAAGTGATGTTTTAATTGCAAATTTCCCACATAGCGTAACAATTAGTAATGCTCGTGGAGGCTATTCAAAAAAAGAACGTTATGTTTTAATTATGGTAGTGTCTTCAAGCGAAGTAAAAAAAGTTGTTCGAGTTGTTAGAAGCACTGATGCGAATGCATTCATTGAAGTAACAAATATTCAACAAGTTTATGGAAAATTTTTCATAAATCCGATAAAATAAGTATTTTGTTGGAGGAATACCCAAGCGGTTGAAGGGGTCAGTTTCGAAAACTGATAGAAGGTGCAAGCCTTGCAAGGGTTCGAATCCCTTTTCCTCCGCCATAATGGTTATTTATGTCTGATATTTCGAAAGGGGTGTGCAGACATTTTTTATTTTATACGATATATCGCAGGTTTTCGGTTTTTGCGCCGTGTAAGCGTATAACCAATTTGCCGTGTAATAGTTAAATTTTTGAGATACTCATACACGATGAGTGTGTATATATGTACGATAATGAAAATGTAAACTCAGGTTATTTAAATCAAGATGGATTTATGAAACATTTTTATTTAAAAAATGGCAGTAGTGATGTAGTAAGCATTGATGAATCTAATGTTATTATCGATCGTAATGATGGCGAATATGATATTGATACTTTCAATCGCTTTGGCACATTGCATAAGATTAAAAATCTTAATTTAGAAGAAAAATTTGAAATGGTCAACAATCATACAAGAGTATTAACATTTACCGATGAAGATAATGAAATTAAACAAGAATTTATGTATTTTATTGCTCCTTTATTTGAAAATGTTGATGGCTATTTTGATTTTGATCGTGTTGAGGCGAGTTTACAAGATGGTGTGGTGGCTTATGCTTTATACGCTGATGATACACATTTAGACATGCTAAACAACAATGAAGGATTATTTGCTACAGCAAAAGTAAGAAATATCGATAATACTACAATTCCAGTAGTGGAATCTTATTTATCAATCTGATTTATTGATTTAAACAAAATATTATTAATATTTATTTTTTATTTGTATAACTAGTCTTATAACCATTGTTTTCGCTTGGTCTAAGATTGTTTGGATAAATGATATCGCTTTTTATGTCATTAGCGATTCTTTGAAGTTCACTATAAATATAATATGGGTTAGAAATATCTTCGATTATAAATTTCCCATTTTCTGAAACAATATAAATGTCGCCAACTTTACATGCCTTTTCAATTACGCCAATTCTTAAATTAATGCTAGTGATAGAGGAATAATAAATTGAAATAATATTAGGAGCTAAAAAGCCTCTTTTAATTATTATTCGTTTATCTGTGAAAGCGTATTTTTCAATTTTTAGTCGTCTAAATGCAGTAATTATATTCCAAATATAAATCCATAAAGGCATTAAATGAAATAAAAAGAAAACCGCGAAAATTAAATAAAACCACCAGTCAATTTCAAGAAAAATTGCAAAGCATACAATTAAAGTAACATCAATTCCTACCCACAATATCACTAGTGGTAACATTTTTAAAACAGCGGATAAAATAAATGATTTCTTAAGAGGTTTTCCTTTCCATAAAATATTTTCATCAGGATTTAAAACGCTTTCAATTGTATCAATTATTTTTTTATTATCTATAAAATATTTTTTATCTGGTGTTTTCATATTTTTATTTTAATGCAATATTAAAAATAAATAAAACGTTTCTATATTTATTACTAAATTAAATCCATATGCTTTTTATTATCGCAAAATGTATAATAATATTTAATATGCTCACCTTATCTCATATATATAAAACATATAAAAACAAATCTCGTCTAGTTAATGCTTTAAATGATATTAACTTAACTTTTCCAAATAATGGTCTTGTTTTTATATTAGGTGAATCAGGTGCAGGTAAAT
>CASDWE010000001.1 GCA_949284685.1 uncultured bacterium | reverse complement strand
TGCTTCTAGAATAATAAAAATAAACAAAGGAACAATAATAGATGACACATTATCAAATGATGATAATAAAAACATCAATGATAATGACAAATTAATAATTACCAAATCTCATTTATCATTTAAAAACACATTATTATTGTCGTTATTATCATTTAAAAAAGTTATTGTTAGATCAATATTATCTTTTATCGCATTAGGAATATCTTTAGGTGTCTTTATGTGTGTTGGAGAAATATTAAGGTATGATGAAAACGAAACGATAGCAAGAAGCCTCATTGATAACAATATAAATTATGTCCAAATTGAAAAAATAAGAATTAAAGATAAAGTAAATAAATACCCGACGAGTTTTACTGAAGATGATTTGCAATATATAAATAAAACTTTTGGTAAAAATAATTATCTATTATCGTTTTCTATGGAAAGATTTAGCTTGGACTATTTAAATAGACAAGCCGCTATTGTAACAAACGATGAGCAATTAAAAAATTTTGATTTTGATTTGATTGGAGAATTGCCTATCAATGATACACAAATAGCTCTAACAAAATACGATCTTTATAAATATAGTGATGTCGGAAAGCTAGATTTAGATTTAACAAAGATTAATGATGTTAGTTATTTAAACAGTAAGGTTATTAACTCAAAAATTGAATTTTCTTATTTAGCGGAAACAATAGAATATGAAATAAGTGGTATAGTCGATACAAAAGTTGATATTGACTATATAAGAGCAGGCACGCCCACACAAGAATCAAATAATTCTTTTAAAATAAGAAATTATGTCTCATATACACAAACAAAATTATATGATGTTGTATTTGTTAACGATGGATTAAAACCAGAATCTCCTATATATAATTCACATTTTTATGTACCTTTGAGCCAATCCCCATTTGAAAAATGTGATTTATTAGGAAAATATTTAAATGAAAAATATTCTTCAAAAATATCCGCACAATATAATTTTTTCACTTTGGAAAATATTCAAGTATATAGTGAATTTCAATTAATTTATGGATTCATTGGTGCAATTGCGGGAACGATATTTTTTATTATATCTTTATTGTTATTTTTATCTTTTACTAACATGTCGATGTATCAGCAAAGAAAAAATATCAAAGTTTTAAAATCACAAGGTCTGAAATTTTATGAAATATTTAATATATTTGGTTTTCAATCTCTGATTGTAACTTTTATCGCGACGATTATAGGAATGATTATTTATGGAGTCGCACTTGCCTGTTACACTAATTTGTACTTAATTCCTTTAGATTGTTTAATTTATCCTTATACTTTTAATATCTTAGTTGTACTGATTATTTTTATTATTATTGCTTTATTAAATTTGTTAATCTGTTATTTATATTCACTAAAATACGATAAAAGAGCCGTAAATTCTTAAAGTAAATTCCGATTTATACCAAAAAGTCATAATTCTTAGAATAAATTCCTATTTGGTTATCTAAAACGGAATTTAATATGAGAAAAGCATGTATCTTTTTGTATTTGAAGGCATAACAAAAACAAGGATAAATTCCGTTTATCAAATTAAATTCCGTTTCCTGTAGGTAAAATAAATAACGAAATTAATTAGAACAACTTATCAAATGATTCTTGTCCAAATAGTAATATAAAAGCTTCTTTAGGTGAATGACCATCTAATGAAAATAAAGGTGACTCAATTAGTATTTTGTTAACCATGTATATATCGTCTTGAGTTAAATGATCTATAGATTTACCTTTTGGAAAAAACTTCCTTATTTGTTTATTAAGATTTTCTACCGATGCTTTTTGATTTGATTTAAAGGCATCACAGAAAAATAGGTATGTTCTTTTAACTCCATTTTCTTTTGAAAATTCAATTCCTAATATGTCAGAAAAGCAAGGATCCCTATCTGTCAATATAGATGGAAATATTTCATTAAATTTATCAAATCCTAGTTTTCTTTCTAAATCATCAAAGACTTCGACAACTTTATTTGAATTATTGTTTTTAACAATAAATAAGAAAGAGAAGTGAATATCTGGGATTATTAATGTTAGAATAGATTTGCTGTCTGATATGATAGAACCTAGGAAGTCCATCTGGACAGTCATTTCATTGATGTGGCTCTTACGATAAGCAAGATAGTTCACATAGGCACGATTTATCCTATCAACTTTATTGTTTTCTGGATATTCGTACTTTTTATATATCTTTTTTCTTTTTTTATAAGTAACTGCATAAGGTAAATCAATTTTAGAAATACTAACTTTCTTTTCTTGAATATATCGATAGACGGTTGGAACAATATATCAATATTAGATGAATGAATTATCGAATAGATTGATTTTTTATCTTTTAATCCTTCTTTAAGAATTTACACATAAGGAAGACAATAAATAATTTGTCATTGACAAAATTAAAAATCAAAGAGTAGAATTTTATTATTAACTTTGCTAATTTTATAAAATAAAGGAGCAAGACTTATGAAAAAAATTATAAAATCTATTTTGTTATCATTTATTGCAATGGGTGCTGGATTAGGTGCTTGTTTTTTAACCATTGATAATATAAATGTAAAGCCAGCTTTAGCCGCGGATACACTTGTTTCTCAAACTGAGGCTAGTTATGATACAACAAGAATATTTGTCCATAATTCTAATGCTGGTAATTGGACTAGTTCAGGAGCTTTAACTAGTATTCGTGCTTGGGGGGGGTCTAATCAAGGAGGCGCCACAATTTATTCCACACAATGGGTTGATGCTGGAAATAATACTTGGATTGGATACGCTGATATTCCTATTGATAGTGAAGGATTTCAATTAGTTAGAATAAATCCAAATAATGCTGGTGAAATTTGGGATTGGGGCCCAAATGCAAATTTAGATGATGCATATTATTCTAGTTATATTTATTCTTTAAGCGAATATGATTGGAGTTGGACTTATAATACTGACTTTACGCTAAGTACTATTAATGCTGATTTTGCAAAAATTCTTTTAGAAGGTTATAACACATGTTCAAATAGTACTTTAAATGGTTTTGGTGCGTATAGTGTTTTACAAGAAAGATATTTTTCTAAAATGAGTAGCGGTGTAAAACAAGAAACTTTAAATCCAGATTATGATTATGATGAATATGTTTCAAATGATTATTCATATGAAGGATTAACTAAAAAAGAAACAACTTTAACTATCGATGATAAAATTAATCAACTTGCCCAAATGTATGCAGGAGAAAAATTACAATCGACACATCTTTATTTAGCCAATAACACTAATGAAAATATGATTATCATTTTAGCGGTTAGTTTTATTGGTGCATCTAGTTTATTAATCGTTGGTTTTATTGTTTATAAAAGAAAAAGAATGAGTAAGTAAATTACACTTACTCTAGTTCGGTCTTCCCTTGATATAAGGCATAATATTTTCCTTTTAATTTTAATAAATCTTCATTTGAACCACGTTCAATGATTTTGCCATTTTCTAAATACATAATCGCATCGCTATTTTTAACTGTAGATAGACGATGAGCAATAACTAACACGGTTCTATTTTTCATTAATATATCCATCGATTGTTGGACTAGTTTTTCACTTCTAGTGTCGATATTGCTAGTTGCTTCATCTAATATTAAAACAGGCGGCATACTTAACGCGGCTCGAGCAAGCGCTAATAATTGTCTTTGGCCTTCGCTTAAATTATGTCCATCATCATAAAGCATTGTGTTATAACCATTTGGTAGCATCCTAATAAATGAATCACAATTTGCTATTTTTGCTGCTTTTATGATTTCTTCATCAGTCGAGTGCATTCTAGAATAACGAATATTATCTTTGATTGTCCCAGTAAATAAATGGGTATCTTGTGTTACCATAGAAATCGATCTTCTTAGACTTTCTAATTTCATATCTTTGACATCTATACCATCGTATAATATTTGTCCTTTTTGAATGTTATAAAATCTAGTTATCAAAGATATGATTGTAGTTTTTCCTGCACCTGTTGAACCTACGAACGCTATTTTTTGTCCATCGTTAGCGTAAAAACTTATGTTATCTAACACAATTTTGTTGTCAACATAACCAAATGTAACATCCTTGAAGACTATTTCTCCTTTTAAAGGAATTAATTTTGTTGAACCATCTTTTTGTGGAACACTCCAAGCATATCTTGATTTATAATCATGCAATTTGTTTGCGTCACCTAATTTAACTAAACAAACATTTCCATTATCTTCTTCTTCTTTTTCATCCAAAAATTTAAATATTCTTTCACATCCCGCTAGGGCGGTAAGAATATTATTAACATGTTGAGTAAACATATTAAATGGTGTAGCGCTTTGTCTGACATTTACAACGTATGTTGTAAGAGCACCAAATCCACGTATCCAACCATTAACTAAAAATATTGAACCTACCACACAACTAATAGCAAATTCTAAATATGATAATGAAACAATAACTGGGACATTTAATTGCGTGTGGAAAAATGATTTTGTGGATGCATTTAACCAATTTTTATTAACTTTATCAAAATCTTTAAAACTTTCATTTTCATGATTAAATGTTTTAATTACTTTAATACCATTAACATCTTCTTCAACTTTAGCGTTGATATTAGCAATTTCTTTTTGCTGCATAGTAAAATATTTTCGGCATTTTTTGGTATTTAGGTAAATAAAAATACATACCGCTAACATAAAAGCATAAATAATAAGTGCCAAATAAATATTAATTATAGCTAGAATAACTATTGTGCCAATAATGTTACAACAGCATAAAATGATGTTAGCAAAACTATCATTTAGCGCGTTTATTAAAGAATCAACGTCATTAGTAAAATAAGACATGATATCGCCATGATTGTATTTATCAAAATAAGAAAGGGGAAGATTTTGATTATGAATAGATAGTTCTTTTCTTAAGTTATACAAGACATTTTGTGATAGACGAACCATTATTTGTGTATAACACAAATCACAAAGCGCTCCACATCCATAAATGGCCGCTAATATGAGTATTGAAATTAATAATTGATGATAATCTAAATTTTTAATCGCGGTATCAATAATTTGTCCTAAAAAATATGAGCCATATATAGATGCAAACGAAGTGCACATAACTAATAAAACGACTAATATTAATAAATATTTTTTCTTTCCAAAATAGTGAAATAAACGGAAAAGAGTTTTAAAAAAATTAGTGGGACGCGAAGTTTTATTATTTTGTTTCATCTTCACTACCTCCAATTTGTTGTAACTTATCTATATCCGCATATATTTCATCATTTTTTAATAATTGTTCATGCGTACCTATATTTGTTATTTTTCCATTATCTAGAACAATAATTTTATCAGCGTCTTTAATTGCACTTATTTTTTGTGAAATAACTATTTTAGTTAAATTTGGTAAATCATTTCTTAAATTTTGTTTAACTTTTGCTTCGGTAATTTTATCAAGTGCAGAAAAACTATCATCTAAAATTAGTATTTTAGGATTTTTTAACAAAGCACGTGCAATACAAAGTCTTTGTCTTTGACCTCCTGAAACTGAAGTTCCACCTTGACTTATCATTGTATTAAAACCATCGCTTAATTGATTGATGATAAAGTCATAACATTGTGCGATTTTGCAAGCTTTTATTACTTCTTCCATTGAAGCATTTTTATTTCCCCATCTTAGATTTTCTAAAACAGTTCCTTTAAATAGAAGTGGAGATTGTCCTGAAATTGAAATGCCTTCTCTAAGTTCATATAAAGAATAATCTTTAATGTCGTGATCGCTAATTTTTATATCTCCTTGGCTTGCATCATAAAAACGATCTATTAAAGATATTAACGTTGATTTGGCACTTCCAGTTTGTCCAATTATTCCAATAAATTCACCATTTTTAATTTCAAAATTAATGTTTTTTAAAACGTATTCATCAGCGCTATTATTGTATTTAAAATAAACATTTTTAAAACTTACATTTCCGTTTTCTAATTTTAAATTTGAATCAGCTTTATCAATAATTTCACTTTTTGCGTCTAATATTTCATTTATACGATAAAAAGATGCAGTAGATCTATTAATCGCCATCAAAACATTTGAAAACATCATAATTGTCGCTAATAATTGCATAACATAAGTTAAAAATGTTTGTATATCTTCTAACATTATTGCATGATCTGGCTGCATATATAAAACACCGCCAAAATAAACAATGCAAATCATCGTAGTATAATTTGCAACTTGGCCAACTGGCATGGCAAAAGCGTTGACCGATAAAGTTTTTTGACTCGTATTTTTTAATTCTTTATTTGCTTTATCAAATTTTTCTATTTCAAATTCTTTTTTACAATATGCTTTAATTGTTTTAATAACGATGATGGATTCTTGAGTAATACGATTGATGTTATCTAACAATTTTTGTATTTTTAAAAATCGTGGTTTAACATAACGAATTATAAAAAAAGTAATAAGTGCAAGGAAAATTAACGCGACAAAAAATATTAAAGATAAAGTAGGGGATATAATAAGAGCAAAAGTTAAAGAAAAAATCATCATAAATGGTGCTCGTAAAGCCGGTCTTAACGATATACATAAAGTGTCGCTTAATATTTGGACGTCATTAGTTAGTCTTGTAATAATTGATGAGGCACGAAATTCATCTAAATTTTTAAACGAATAACTTTGGATTTTTTGATATTCTTCTTTTCTTATTTCATAGCCAAATCCACGACAAGCAGTAGCGCTGAACTTAGCGCTTCCAATTCCTAATAAAAAAGCTAGCATTGAAATTCCAACCATTATAGATCCAATTATCAATATGTAATTTAAATCCATCGTATATGTAACATCATCTACAGTGTTAATTCCGTTTTTTAATAAAACATTCATTAAAAAAGGAAGAGAAACTTCTAACATCGATTCTAAAACCACGCAGCATATTGCTAATATAAACTGCTTTTTGTAAGGCTTCATAAATCTAGCAAACTTTTTAATCATATCAATGTATTTTATAATTTTCACTATAACTGTCAATATATGATATTGAAAAAAGAAGTTGCTAACCTTCTATCGTACAATCCTAATGTCATATCTAACTTCAAATCTTATTTAAAGGAAAACTGAGAATAGTCGGACTGGATTATCATATATTCCCAGTTTTTCTTTATATAAACTGGAGTGTTTAAGAATGGCATGCACAGTAAATTTATCCCACGTTTGTGACAAAAATAGCGAAAAAAATCCCATGTTTATGAGTTAACATCTAGACAGAGCGTAGAAAATTAAATATTGTCCTTGTGCAAATTTATAATACCATGCAGTGTAAAACATCCCTTTATATATGCAAAAAATAATGGCAATTCATAGCAATTCACATATTGACACAAGTCTCGGGAGGGGGGTATGATTTTATTATGTTTAATATTTATAATATATAAATAGAGGTTAATCGTATATGCATACGTAACTTACTTGTTGTTTTATAAATTTTGAAAGGAAAAAATTATGAAAAAATATTTTATTCTTCTCGCCACGTTTATAAGCACTTTATGTCTTACTAGTTGTAATTTTATTGATAACAATGATTCAAATTCTAACGATGAATTTCCTTGGTCGGAATTTGAAGAAAATATTGATTATGGGGCAAAAGTATCTATTGATGATGCGGAAGACATTTTAAATGAAATCGAGCAATATTTAATGGAGGAATTCATGCAAGGATATTCTGCTTTGGAATTTCCTTATTTTACTCAAACTCAAGTAATCAATACTAAAAATGATTTGAATCCAGATGGAGCATATTCTCATGGTATTTTTCAATATTCAATACCAGATTTTTATACTTATGATGAAGTCCTAGCATTGAATACAACAGCACAAACTCAAATACCTTCACCTAGCGTGTCAAATACACATTTAGATGTTTATGGTCAATGCGATATGTTAAAGACTGAAGATTGGACGTTTAAAGATAACAATCAGTTAATTGATGTTAGCACCAGCAACAGCAGCGTAATTTATTATTATGATGAAGATGGTAATCTTGTTGATTTTGAAGAATCATATTATAACGAAAGTGCTTACGCTAGTGAATGGGATGAGGAAAGTTTTTTAGCTGCTATTGATGATGATTTTAGTCCACTTATAAGTATTGCATTCAATTCGATGGAAATGATAAAAAGTATTATTGATACATATTCAAATTTTGGCATTGAAAATATACCTGGAATTGAATTATATAGCGATGGTGATGGTAATCTTCTTCTTTACCAAGATTATAGTGAAATTGGTATGGGAATTGCTCAAATTGATACAAAAATGGCTTATTATTTTGAAAATTATCTTCCAAGAATGACATATATGTATTCAAAAACAGAAGAAACTGGAGAATTAGAAACATATATTACTTACAATTTTGATGAATTTACACCAACACGTCCATCTTATACATTAGAGGATTATTAATAAAACTTTGAGGGAAACAAACAACAATAAAAATAAACGAATAATATTTGCGAATAAGAAGTAAAATCAAATTAACATTTATCATCAATTAGGAGGGAATTATGTCATTTTTACAAGTTTTAAAAAATTATCCTAGTAGGCTTAAATCATTAACAAATAATCTTGATAATAGCGTTGCTAACTTAAAACTTAAACAAACTAATGAAATTAAGGATTGCGATAAACAAATATCACTTTTAAAAGATATTATTAAAAGTAATGATTCAAAAATTAATTCATTAAAGAAATCTCTTTATGATGTCGTCTCTTATCAATATGGTAATAAATCATTTGATTTATTAAAAACATATTTAGATCCATTGAAAGTCAAACAAAGCGATATATTTCCTTCTGGCAGCGTTTCTGATTTTGAAAAATTGAAAACCGATATTAAAAACCTACTCCTGGATAATAAAACTATTAACGAAAAGAAAATTCCACTTGAAGAAGATAAAAAGAAAAAAGTTCTTGCTCAGCACAAAAAAGATATGGATTTGTTAAACAACAAAAACAATAATGCTTTAAATGGTTTTATTAATCCCATCAAGGATGAATACAATAAAGAATTTAAAAATTGCGTTACAAATTATACAACTAGAAGTGTTGTTAAAGAAAATACGAATATGCCAAATACGATTTGTATTGGAAATTATTATTTTAAAACCAACAAACAATATGAGACTTTAAGTAGTACAAATTATTTATATGCACCATGTTATATAAACATTAAAACAGAAGGAAACATTGCCATTCAATCTAATTTATCTGAATTTTATGACAATTTAGCGGAAGTTGAAAATGTTTTGTGTGGTATCACTTTAAAATACATTGAATCTTTTCCAAGCGGAAGTATAAAACTAGGAATGTATTCTTCTAGTTTATCTTCAATGCAAAAATTGACGAGTATTTTTACCGGGCTAAATAATAAGAACTTAACAATAACTAAGACACCAAGCCAAGCTAGTCAAGAACTCGCTGAATTGCTTTCTCTTGTCGATAACAAAAGCAATACAATTAATGGTAAATTATTAGAAAATCATTGTTTAAATTTGTTTGATTTATATGACAAAAATATTAAAACAGAGCCTTTCCAATTAATTATTTTACATGATGTATTTAGAGGAATGACCGAACAAGAATTACAATCATTTATTGGACTAATTAAGGGTCAAAGTAAATGTGGAGTTAGATTTATTATTGCTGATGACTTTAACGAAGATACTTATCAAAATAAAAGCCAAATTTTTAAATCCACAATTGCTCAAATATATGAAATGTCAAATACATTTATTCTTAATAAAAACAGTTTTTATGATGATAAAAATGAAAATGATTTATTGTTAGTAAAAATCGATCCAAGTATTAATGAACAATTTTTATATGATTTCACATCGGAATATGGTGATATTCAAGCTAAAAAGAAACCAGAATATTTGTCTTATGAAAATATTGGATTTGCTGCTTCAAAAGGTGATCCTAACAATTTTGATTCAATAATTATACCAGTTGCAAGCAATGATCCAAAAATTTGGGAAATCGAATTTAATTGTATTGGCAATTCACCAATAGCAAACTTAATCGTTGGTATTCCTGGTACAGGTAAATCTACTTTAATTGATTCAATGATTATGAATGGGGCAATGAAATATTCTCCTGATGAATTGACTTTCCAATTGTTAGACTTTAAAGATGGTATTTCTTCTTCTGTTTATACGATGGAAGATTGCAAAATTCCTCACATCAAAGTCATTTCTCAAAACAACAAACCAGAAGAAGCAGAAATTATTCTTTCTAACATCTTATTAGAAAGTGAAAGAAGAAATAATGAGTTTATCTCTTTAAGAAATGAGACAAAATTAGCAATTAGAAATATATCTGAATATAACAAAATAGTTAAAGACACTAAATATAAACGTAAAAACATGCCTCGACTTATTATTGTTATTGACGAATGTCAATATTTATTCGAAGATGATGTTTTGGCAAAAAAAGCCGAAGATATTGTAAGAAAATGTCGTAGTCAAGGTATTCATTTAGTTTTAGCCACTCAAACTATGTCACATAAAATGCATAATACAATCAAGTTTGTTGATGGCCGTTACGCTTTTGAAATTGCAAAAGATGATGCTGATCAGCTCTTAGATAGAAAATATGCAAGTGTAATACAAAGAGAAGTTCCAAAAGGTTCATACATGGCTTTTGCAAGTAATGATTCTGGTCAAACATGTACAAAAATCAAGATTGCATATGATGGCGGAAATACGAAAAAATACGCCCAACAAATTAGAAATAAATGGAAAAATTATCCAATTGATTTAGTCATGATTGGTAATAAAGACCCATTGATTATTTCTAATGCTGAATTAGCTGATTTATATAAATCAACCGCTAAAAATGAATTTATATTGGGTGAAAATTATTCTAATCACGAGATGATTAATGTAACTTATAATCGCAGTCGTCCTCTTATTTTGACTGGCACTAATCAAAATGTTGCCGATAACATCTTAAATTCATTAGTGTATTCTTCATTAAGAAACAAAACTAAAACATATATTGTTGATGCTAGTTTAGATCAAAACGTTTTAAAATTTTTAAAACATTTTAAACATGATGAAAATTCTTATGTAATTGGTGATGAAAATAAATTTATCGACATTTTTAAAGAAATTAACGTTATTTATAAAGAAAGAGAAAAAAATATTCGCCAAGAGTATCAACCAATTATTTTAATTATTAACGGCCTACAATTAATAACACCAGTTTTAAATGATGAAAAAGTGGTCTTAACATTGAAAAAAGCAAAGCAAGTCTCTACTTCCAATTCTTTGGAAACACTTATTGCTAACTTTGAATCTAATGATGCTGATAGAATTGAGGTTAATGTAAAAGAAAGTTTGTTATCTTTGCTTGCTAATGCCTATAAAGTTAACATCTTTATAGCCTTATCTATTGATAATGTTTCCATTAGAAACAATAAAGGAGAACAAGTTTTTGGCTATACACAAAAAGGTATTTTGTGCGGAGCGGATTATAAAGTCTTATATCAAAATATCACCAGCGACGTTAAAAATATCATGGAAGATTCTTTTAAAGATAAAATGGTTTCTTTAATTAATGAAAATATGGCGTTTTTGTCTTTAAAACAACAATCATTTTATAAATTTAGGTATCTTCAAATCGACCTAAATTCAAAAAAATGAGTTAATAGGGGGGGCAAACAATGAAAATTAATATGACATTAGAACGTTATGACGTTAAATCATTAGATGAGGTTTACGAAACGACAAAACGATTAAGGAAAAGATGCGGAACTTTAAAAGCTGTCGCAGAATTTTTAAAAAGTAAACTTGCCTCCGCTAATGAAGAATTCGATTCATCAAACTATGTAAGAGTTAATGAAGCTAGTGAAGATTTTGTTAAAAAAATGAATTTAATGGAACAAGAATTGTTAGAACTAGGCGAGTCTTGTTATCAATTAGCTGAAAAACTTAATGAACTTTGGAGTTAGGAGGAAATATTATGTCACTTATACACAATGCAGGTAAAGGTAATAAAGAAGTTGTCTTAGCCTTAATTAAGGATATGACCGTTTTTACTGAATTTGTTCATAAACAACTTAACGAAATGAAAAATGAAACCGATCGTCTTGGTGAATCTTGGAATGATCCGCAATACAAACAATTTGCGGAATTTATTTATCAGCTCAGTGATTCATTAAAAAAAGATTTAGATATATTTCTTGAAGCAAGAGACCTCTTGCAAGAAAAAGTTAAAATATACGATAAATAAAGGGTTATTTTATGGATATTTGTGTAAATACTGAAGACATAAATCAAGGCATCAATTCAATAGGGCGTACAGTTAATAATCTTTCCACTATTATATCTTTTATAGATAGAAAACTAAGGGAAGCTTCTTTTGAATTTCAATCAATAAATTATGAAAGAGCCAAAGAAAGTATTGATAAAGCTAATCATCAATTAGAAGTGATGTCGGCAAAATTAGAAATGACAAAAGATTATCTAAATCGCCTTAACGAGCATGTTGAAGAATACAACAAATACAAGTTTTAAAAGGATAAGGATATGGATTTTAATTTTGATATTTTTTCTCAATTATATAACGAGATGGATAGTGCATCAAAAGATATCAATTCATCTTTTAATTGTCAATGGAATGATGATGTTCACGAATCATTTTATGAATTTACGAAAGCTTTTGATAATTTTGTTAAAAATTTGCAAGATGTTTCTTCTAATATCAGCGAATCGTTATCATCGTTAAGCAAAGTAAATTATGATGATTTAAAAAATGAATTTGATAAATTAAATTCTAAAACATCAGATGATAAAAAGGGGGAGGGAAGTAAATAATGTCAATAGCAAAAGCAAACATCTCAGATATTTCCACCTTTAAGACTACTATCTCACGTCAAAATGATTATATTTTATCTATTAGTCAACATTTTTTAAATGATGTTGAAGATAAACTTTCTTTAATTGCAGAAGAAATTCGAAATATAAAATCATTAAGCGAAAATATTTATAATAATATTGCAAAACTTAAAAATAAATTAGAAACATTAAAAGAAGAACAACACAATATTTCAAATCTAATCGCATCAACGCCTAAAACAATCAAAGTAACACGCACTGATAGCAATGGTAATTCATATGTAGTTGAAGTGACAAATCCTAAATATTTGGAACTATTATCCAAATTAAATAATGTAAAATCTCAAATCAATGATGTTAAACAATCAATAGATAGTCACGCTGAATTATTAAAAAAATGTCAAGAGCAAATTAGCCGTTTAGAATCGGTGTCGCATGTTATTTATGAATCTCAAAGCCGTTACAATGATTATTTAAATCGTTTGCAAGAAATAAATGAAGAAGCTTTATCAAGATTAAAAAATATTGAATATATTTTAAATCAGTATAAAGACATTAAAATTGAACCACCTAATTTATCTAGTTATGGTATTTCTTCTTCTGGAAAAGGTTTTTTTGACTTTTTAAATGGAATTGGTAGTTTGATCAGTGTTTCTAGTTTTCGTATCAAATCAAAAGTTCATAAAAAAGAATATGATAATTTTTATGATATGTATGATTTTATCGATAGTTTAAACGCTAGTAGCGAGTATAAAGAATCACTGGCGGGAAGTTTTTCTCTTGCTAATGAAACATTAAAAGTAATATTTAATCGCTATGCGAAAAAATTTGATTGTAAGAGTTGTCAATCTTCATCAAATTATTATTCGCCTGATGAAAACGCTATATATATTAATGCAGTAGAAGATATGAATCATCCTTGTGGAATTGGAACATCTTTTTATCATGAATGCGGACATATGTTAGATGATATTGCTGGTAATGAAAGTAAGATTGGATGTGCTTATTCAGCCTTTTATGGTTTATTTAAAGAAATACTTACTGATTATCGTATGACAATCGATCAAATTTGTCGTCAAAATAATTGTAACGTCGCCAGCGCTAAAGAAATATTATCAAATATCATTATTTCTAATCCATATGATTCATATATCGTGAGTGATATATTCAATGGTTTATCAAATAATGATGTTGATGGTTATTATGAACACGATGAAGATTATTATAAGAAAAATCATTTTAATGTCTTATTATCTAGTGAAGCTTTTGCTTCTATTACTTCTCAAATTATGATTTCTAATCAAAAAAGTTTAAATTTTACATATCAATATATGCCAAATACGATTAATAAGTATTATCAAATTGTTGATGAATTTTTAAAATAGGTGGTGATTTTATGTATTATGAAAAAGAATTAGTATCTGCGACAGAAAAATTTATTCCAAATTTAGAAAAACTTCATGTTGAATTAAAAAAATTAGGGGATGATATTAAAGTTAAAAACAAAAATCTTTCTTCAAGTTCAGATCGTTTGAACGCTATTTTGGATTCGTGGTTAAAGCCAGTTTTAAGAAGGAAATATTTTAAAAAATTATTTAATAGATATTCTTCATCTATAATAGTTAAATCTGGAACCGCTGACACATATAAGTTTGCCGATTTTTATTATTATACTCATGAGGTTTGCCGTCTTAAATATTATCCAACAAGAAAAAAACTAAAATACAATCCCGATTATATGAAAGAAGTTATATATAAAATTGCACAATTATATCATGAAAATAAATACTATATATCGTCCATGATTAGCAAAAATAATTCTAAATTGTCACAAAGCAGCAATTCCACACAGCAAAGATTGATTGATTTTTGCAGCGATTTTTATAATAAAGAAATTAAAAAAATTGTCGATAAAGAATATGAAAAAGTTTTATCTGACATTTATTCTAGCGTTAAGTAAAGGAGGGCACAGACATGAGAAAAATTAAAGATTTTGAAGAAATTAATAATCTTCTCAATATTAATATATCAGCAAATAAATTATATCTTTGTGCTAATGATTTTGAACGGGATTTTAAAAAAAACTATCGTGAAGTGATTAAATTTCCAGTTGCTAAATTTATTTACGTTGTAGTTTTCATATTATTACTGGCTGGTTCTATTTTTACTTTATTATTATCTGATTGGCTAGCGTTTTTAGTTTTGTTAGCGGCTGGGGTAATATTTTTTGTTGCATTTTCAATTGTATTTAATAAAATCAATGAAATACGTGATAAAGAATTTAGCATAATAACTTTAATTATACTTCCTATAATAACAGCAGGATTTTTTGTTTTAGCGTATTTTTATCAAGACATTTTCATATTTAATTTATCTAAATTAGAAATGTTTGTTGAAAGAGGCTTAATGCTTGCTAGTGATTTTGAAAGATTATCAAGTGAAACCTCATATATGGTTATTACCGCGGGAGGATTATCAGTTATATATATTGTTATAATGATGATTATTTATCAACGCGAATTTATAAGTATTTTTCATTTGTTTAACGCTATTATAGGATTTTTCTTATTTATCATGAGCATTAATTTATTTTACAACGGATTTGTTAATGCGGAAGTAATCGACATATCTAATGGAATTGTTGACATCGGGAACATTTTTATCTTGGTTTTAATTTATGGTGGAATGATTGGTTATTATATCGCTAGCGCTTTCGGCTTTTATTTTATTAACGATTTAATTGAGTATGCATAAGGAGGAAAAAATAATGAAAACATTTAAAAAAATCTTAATGACCTTACCAATATTAATGTTTTTGACTTCTTGTTCTGTAAGTGATGTTTTGCGATTTAGTTTATCTACTCCTAATGTAGAAATATCAGAAACGAATAGTTTGACTATTTCTTGGGAGGAAGTCAAATTAGCGGATTATTATATTATTTATAATGCTTCAAACGATGAAAAATACGCAAAAGTAATTACTAACACCTATAGTTTTAATAATTTTAGAGGAAGAGGTTTATTTTATGTTCAAGCTTATGCTGAATATAAAGAAGACTATGTTATTAGTTCGCCTAAATCAAATGTTGTTGAAATTTCGACATTGCCAACTAGCGGAGATAGAAAATAGTGAAATGTCCAAAGTGTCAGCAAGTATTTGAAGGTCGGCCAGAAAGATGTCCACATTGTAATGTAAAATTCAAATGGCCAGAAGAAGTAGTGGATATGAGTAGTGCTGTTAAAGAAGAAACAAATAATAATGTTACTAATCAACAGCAAAACACACTTCCTGCTACAAATATTAATCAACAGCCTGTTAATCCTGCTTTTGTTATGCAAACTAAATATAAAAATATTTATGAAAGTAACAAAAAGATGTTTGAACATATATTTTTGTTTATGTTTTTGATTAATTTTCTTTCATTAATTACTATGTTGATATTTGTAGCACCTATCGCTGGTGATTATTCATTTTACGAATTATTATTTTCTTTTATTGGTTCGTTTGTTGGTAACAATATTTTTGCTATGTTATTTATGGTAATTGATATAATAGTTTATATCATTATAGGTGTAATATCTATTTATATCCTTTATCTATTGTTTAGCTTTTTAATTAGGAGTTCAAGAGAAAAATATTGCATTAAAATAGTACAAAAAATAAATGAAAAAAGAAGAGCATATAGAAAAAGAAATGTGGCTTTTGTTGTTATTATGCTAACTTTACCAATTTTTATTATTGGTGGTTTGTTTGTTTATTTTGCAATTATTTCTCATTTTATACCAGGAGAATATAATCCCTTTGATTTTTCGAATATTGAATTAAATGGGCTTAATATATTTTTCATTATTTTAATTATTGTTTCTTATATTGGCACTGATGTTTTGCAAGGTTTTACATGTTATAAAATGAATAAAGCTGTCGATTATGTTTTTGCTAAGATGGAAGAAAATAATTCTAATACTATTTCAAATAACGGAAAGGAGGAACAACTATCAAATACAAATAATAATGTTACTAATTCATAAATATTTCATATTTGATAAAATAAAGTAAAGGAGGAAAATTTATGAAATATAAAAATTTATTAATGATTGGATTATTAATATCTGCATTAGGGCTAAGCGGATGTGATAACAATCAAGGAGGCAATTCAGGTAATTTTAAAACATTAACTCCTGAAATGCTTGACAACAATTTGTTAGATAACGATAACAAAATTTATTCTAGTCAAATGCCACACTTTGTTCTTGAAGGTGATTTTTCTAGTTCTTCAATGTCGGAAGTAACTAGTAGTAGTGTATTTGATGCACCATATGGAAGTGATTTGCCATCCGGCTGCTATTTGGATAGAAGTTATATGAATTACGGCTTATTGATTTTTTATGAGTCTAATAGCGGTTCACAATACGATCGTCCAACATATTATTCCATGATTAGCCATAAAATGGTTTTTGATGGTAGATCATATTATAACGATAGTTATGAAATAACAGTAACCACTGACACCAATATGGGCTTTTTCTTAACCGTTAGAAGCAATGGTTATGTAACTATATATGATAGTTATGGAAATGAACTTACAAGAAATAGAGAAGAAGAAGTAGTTTCAAGTGGAAATTCTGTAATTGCTTCTCATGCGTATAGTTATGTAGACGATGTCTTAACATTAGAATTAGATTTAAATCTTGCTGATGGTTCATCATTAGAAACAACTTTTGTTTACGATGATAATTATACCGCTGTGCAAGCAGAAGATAGCAACCAACCAACTGATACATATCCTTTATACGAAGCACTTGATTTGAGCACGTTTGGTTTAGATGGATATTATTTAGGTGGTAATCAAAGCGGTTCAACAATTTATGTTTTTGACGAAAATAATACGATTATTTCTTCATTTTTAGCACCAACAAATATATATAGTGGCAACGTGGGTTTAGCAATTGTAGATGGTAAGATAATCCTTCAATCATCAATTTTATTGCCAGAAGATGCCACAAGTTATGATTATTCAAATGGTGCTTCTAAATATGATTTGTTGACTTATAGTTATGATTTATTAGAAGGAACTTCTTCTTCAATCGATTTGGATTATGTTTTAACTAATACAGAACCAAAAACAATGAATGATAAAAATAATGAACCAACTTATGCCTTAACTACGGCTTGTGAAATTTTAGATAACAAAACTTTAAGTTCAACAAAAGAAATCATTATCGATGGTGATGGAAATATTGTTGATGAAGTTACAGGTTTTGAAGTCTTATCATTTATTAAAGTTAGATGCGGTTATTATTTTAATACAAAGACAAAGTTGCTTTACGATTTAAATTTGAATTTAGTTTCTGATTTTAGCCATACAGAATGTAGTTATGTTGAAGATGAAAACTCCGGTTATTTTATTTTAAATGATACAAGAAGAGGAGTTTCTTCAATTCTTGCAAGTAGTGGCAAAATTATCGTTCCTTCTGTTGAAGGCACATTATATAACACCGTTACTGAAGGTAGCTTTATTTCAGTAACTGACACTTCAGTTAATATATATACAATCAGTTACTATAATGATATTGACGCAGTTATCTATGACTATGATGTAAATAGGATTGTTAACATTATCGACAATCCTTATCAAACATTAAACGTTTATAAAGTTTGTGGCAACATGTACGTTTCTTGCATGGTTGATAACGAATTCAATAGAGTGGAAATTAATACACTTAATTCTAGTGGCATTTTATATTCGTTTGTTTCTGATAATATTTCCGCTTCACCAACTTCATATAGTTCATTAAAATTAATTAATGGTCGTGAAATTGGCACGGTTAGAATTTCCGATTATAATTATCAAGATGTCTTAATTATTGTTGATTTGTATTAATAATATTAAAAAATTCATAATTAATATCGTGCCCCGATTGGGGCACTTTTAATTTTTTATTGTCGCTTATAATAAAATTTATTGATGAATATTGCTGATTTAGGTGAAAGAAGATTATTATTTAACAAAAAGTAAAGAAGGGTATTATTTATCCGATAAAGAAAAAGAATAAATATTACGATGTTTGAAAGCAAATACTATCGAGTAGCAATTGAATATCAAAATTGTCCTAATTTTGCTGATATTGAAATATCGTAGATTGTTTTAAAAACCTTGCAAATACGACTTTTTATTACGTTTTTCCTTATTCTATTAAAAATAGATAAATTTGGAATAACTTATTTTTATGAAGATTTGTATATTATCAACTAGGAGGTATTGCATATAGATGCACTAACTATTGGAAAATTCTTATACGAACTTAGAATGGAGAAACATTATACCCAAGAACAATTAGCAGAAATGTTAAATGTTACTAATAAAACTATTTCACGTTACGAATGTGGGGAAGGATATCCTAGTTTAGAACTATTAAGTAAATTAGCGGAAATTTTTAATATCACAGTCGATGAGATTTTAAAAGGTAAAAGAAACAAAAAAGAAGAAAAAATCACTGATAAAAATAACATAGTTATTAATGTAGTATTAAGTTGTATATCAATACTTATTTCTCTTAACGGTTTTATTTCTTATTTTCTTTGTTTGTATCTTTTTAAAATGCCATTGATTGGATTTGTTATTTCCTTAATATGTTTTGCAATTAATTTGACTTTCTTTATATTAATTTTAAAGAAATTTAAAATAAGCAGTTTAATTTTCCTTACTAATATCTTATATATATTTACATTTTTATTTGGATTTTTAACCTTATTTTCTTTTGTTTATAATCCGACATTTGAATATTATCAAGGACTTACAATTAATTATATCGATTTATTAATCGCGATATGTCTTATAATTCCTTGTCTTATTTTATCAAGTGTTTATCTTTATCGTATTTTAAAAAATAATATGGCTTTTAAAAATTCATTAGTTACTTATTTTAAGCTAGTCAGCGGTGTAGCGATTATTTCTTGGAGCGCTGTTGCAATATTATTATTTATTATCAATTATCTTCTTCTTTTAAAATTAATCCAACTTCTATAGCGTTATTAGCAATTTCATTTGTTTTATTAACTATCTTGCTTGTTCTTGGAATAATATCATTATGTCTTAAAATAAATAATGTTTTATTATTTGTTTGTTCCATCTTAGCAATATTGATTTTAATATTCAGTATTGTATCATTTCATTTTGTTTTTGGTGGATTATCTAGATTAAGTTTTATAATTATAGCTTTTTCGCTTGCAAATTTGGTTTTTGCAATTATTTCTTATCGATTTAAAAAAAGAATTTAGTTGCATATTAAATTGTTTATAAAAAATGTAATTTATGTAATAATCTTTGATATGGATTATATTAAGATTAAAGTTTCTTTTAAAAACGCTAAAAACAAATTATATCGGACACTTTTAGTAAGAAAAGATATATATTTATTCGTTCTTGGTTTAAATCTTGCTAGTCTTTTTAAGACTAAATTTGAACATATGTTTTATTTCATTGATCATTTAAATAATATTGAATATGTTGATTCTTCTTGGTTGGTCGATCGTGTTGATGACAATATTCAATCTTTAAATTATAAAAGAGAAGATTTTCTTAAAGCCTTAGAAAAATCAAACAATAATTTAACCTACATTTATGATAGTGGTGAATATTATGAATTCAATGTAAAACAAATTTCAAAAAAAGTTTATCAAATTCCTCTTCTTTGTAATGTCTTATTAGTGGACGCAAAAGGGGATGGGATTTGGGAAGACAATAAATACGGCTTATTAAAATTTTTATCTGGAAAAGCTAAGCCTAGTGAAATGTATTCTTCTGGTGAAAAATTAAAGAAGGATTATGATTTTTATCCCAAATTTGATTATGATGAAATTAATACAATATTGATGTTTGGACAAGAAATATTTGAAAAATGGAGCGATATCATCACAGGCGAAACTTTTTTAGATGATGATGAAGAAGATTATAACACTAATGATGATATCGATGGGCAATCTTAAATGGTTATTGATGATAATAAAACGCATTTAATATTTTGCCAATATTGATGTTGACATTTGCTGATGAGCAAATCTTAACACATAAAATAAAAATTGGATAATAAAGAAATATTGAAATATATCATAAATTATATCAAATACATTTATTGATATTTTTTTTAAAATAATGAAACTAATTCTTATATTAATTTGTCATATATAATGAAAGAGGCAAAAACTATGAAAAAAGACTTCGATTTGCTTCTTTTTAAATCATTGATGGTCATAGATAAAGAAAAGGCCTTTAAATATATCTATGAGCAATATAATCCTCTTTGCTATTTTATAGCGTCTAGTTATTTAACTAACAAAGAAGATATTAATGATGTTATTCAACAAACTTTTATTAATCTTTTTAATAATTTATCAAACGTTGATAACATCAAATCTTACCTTTGCAAAACCGTTAAAAACATTGCTCTTAACATTATAAAAAAAGAAAGCAAAATGATTGATTATGATGAACTCATCAATTTAGGAGATGAAGATAGCAAAATAAAAGGTAGTATTGCTTATCAAGAATTATTAAAGTCTATGCAAAATATTTTAGGCGAAGATGATACTAAAATTATCATATTGTATTTGATTTATGGCTATGATTTTAAAAAGATTGCAGAAATATTTAAATCAAATTCTAAGACTATTAAAACTAAATATTACCGAGCATTAAAAAAATATCAAAAGGAGATGAAAAAATGAAAAAAATAGAAAAAGAATTTCTAAAAGATTTTCAAAAAGAAAATATATCTTCATTTGATGATGTTAAAAATAAAATAAATTTTAAAAAAGAAAAAAAATCAATTTTCTCTTTTAAAAATGTATTTATTACTAGTCTAGTAGCGGTGTCTATGATAGCAGTGATAGTTCCAATCAGTGTTTATTTTCTAACACAAGTCAAAGTAGTCTCTATTAATATTGCAAATAAAGAAGACTTATTGCTTGAATATGAAAAAAATACGACTTTTATTAGCGATGGAATTATTATTGAAAAAAATCTTTCCAATGGTGAAAAAACTCAAGCGGAAAGTAGTGAATATGTTATTGATTCATCATCTTTTAATAACAATATTCCAGGGCAATATCCAATAAATATTTATTTAAAAGATAACCCCGATGTCAGAACTAGTTTTACTGTGGATGTTGTTAATTTAACAATTGAAGACATAGTTTTAGTGAATTATCGTAAAACATATTATTTAGATGAAGATTTAACAAATCATAAAGATATTATCTTAGAAAAAGTTTTATCAGATGGTAAAAATAAGGCCGCTAAAAGTTGTGAATATTCAGTAGATTATTCTAATGTTGATACATCTAAACTTGGAACTTATCCAGTTTATGTTGAATTAAATTCTAATCTAGATTTTAATTTATCT
Organism: uncultured bacterium; assembly: GCA_949284685.1. Classification (GTDB taxonomy): domain Bacteria; phylum Bacillota_I; class Bacilli_A; order RFN20; family CAG-826; genus CAJOOD01. The sequence continues at coordinate 73,390 of CASDWE010000001.1, read as the reverse complement.
TTTCAAGTTGAAGTAGTGGAATTGGAACAACTTTCTTTAAAAGGTGAATATTATGTCGATAATATTTTTGCCAACCAAACATATCCTCCTCGCACTTACGCTTTCAGCGTTGATGAAAACAATATCGCTACGAACATTTATTCAGAATTATTGCTTAATGGTCAATTAAGTGCGAACATTATTGATGGAGATATTGTCATAAGTGATAATCGTCACACACAAAAGATGATTTATGATCCGTTTTTTAAATCATTCCATGTCGAAGGAATGATATTAGGCGATCCTTCTTTTGATTTATATTTAATTGATAATAATGATTATTACATCACAATAAATGGTAAAAATGATGAAACTTATATCGCAGTGGATGGTTATCTTAATTCAAATACATATCATTATTTATACGCTTTATATGTTGAAGTATATCTAGATATTAATAAGATGTATCCTTTAACTGAAGATACGAAATTTAATAAAGATACAACACTGTATGTTGGAATTAAAACACCAATCGATGTATCTGATATTGTTGATGGTGTATATTATGATGAAAATAAAGAAGTAAAAGTTAGAATTTCTGACAATAAAATATATCTTTCTACTTTAACAAGTGGAAGTTTATATGATGCTTATTATGATAATGATGGAAACATCAATCTAATTGGCATAACTAGCTTTGAAAAATATAAATATTTAATTGATGAAGAAGCTTTAGTTGTTGTTTCTAGTTTTGGTGAAACTGTCCCATATGAAATTAAATATCAAAAAATGAATGATAAAGAGGCTTTTATTAAAATCGAAGATGATAATTCACGCTTTTATTATGTTGTTAATAAAGGAGAAACATTAAAGCCATACTTTATTTTAAGAAATGAAGTGCTAAGATTTGATTTTATTGGTTATGATAATACATCACCTGTTGTTAGCGATATGACAATAAAGGCAAATATTTATCATTTCTATTTAAGTGATCTATATGGCAATTTTGGCACTATCGACGATTATTTAAATCTTACTGGTAGTTGGGAAGCTGATCGACCAACGATTGATTATCAAGAAACGCGTTATTTAGAACATTATTTAAATTATGAACGTGTCGATGTTGGTTTTGCTAGTTTTGTCGATTATGATATAGATAATAATTATTACATCATCAAAGTTCAATTTGAAAATGCTGGCACTAAATACATTAAATGCAATGGTGCATACATGATTTATGATGAAAAAATGTATCAAGAAAATAATCGATTCTTTGCTGGATTTGATTTTGTTGGTGAATATATTTCTTCAAATAATCTTCCAGCATATGTTAGACTTGATGGCTATATTGGATTTTATAAAAAAGTAACTGAAACAGCATCAAGCATTACTTATCATCGTTTGTTCCCATACTCACTAGACGACACAAGTCACACTTATAGCTTTTATTATTTAGAACAAACACCAGATTATGATAAGATTATTCATTACATAACATTTACTTTAAACGATGATGGAAAATATACGTTTGATTATAATGATTTGACATATGTCATGATATAAAAATTCACAGGTGTGAATTACAATTCACATATCAAATTGATAAAAATTGATATATCATGGCAATTAGGTGAATGATTATGAATTTTCCAAACAAATTAAAACAACTACGTCTTAAAAACAATTTATCTCAACAAAAGCTCGCTGACATGATTTTTGTATCGCGAACATTAATTAATAAATATGAAAATGGTGTTGCTATCCCAACAAAAGAAAATTTAGAAAAATTGGCTAATTGTTTAAATGTTTCAATCGATGAATTGTTTTCAAATGAAGACACTCTTGACGTGGTATTAAAACATAATTCAAAAAAACAAAATATTCATTTTATTTTACATGTTATTTCTATAAGCATATTAATTTGTGCTGTTATATTAACGTTTATTCCTTTAATAGTGGCTTTTGAATATGTTTATCCAATTCCTCCTGGACAACAAACTCCTGATAAATTTTATTATGTCGCTAGTATCATGATGGCATGCCTAAGTAGTGGAAACCCGCTGCCGATTATATTTTTGATAATAAGTATTATTTGTATTGGATTAGGATTATTTAATATTTTATATTTTAAAGATAAAAATAAGAATAAAGCACAACTTACATGCAATATTATCTATTATTGTCTTTTCTTTATTTGCCTAATATTATTTTTCTTTTCAATGATATGTGCAATAAGCAGTGTTAATGCGGTTTATTAGACGATGCACTAAAAAACGGACATTAGGAAAAACGATAATAATGTTATTTTTGTAGTGTATTTTGTATAGTATAATTTAAATAATAAGAATTATAGAAAAAAAACATCCCGTCGGATGTTAATTAACTTGCAATCAAGTTTATGATTCGAATGAATTTTATTTGAACTTGTAATGTAATTCTTATGTAATTAATTTAATACATCTAGGAGAAAAATGCAACATGGAAAAGAAAAATTATTTATTAGGTTTAGATATTGGGACAAATTCTGTTGGTTGGGCATTAACTGACGAAGATTATAATATTGTAAAAAAACAAGGCAAGTCTTTGTGGGGTGTTAGACTTTTTGAAGAAGCAAGCACCGCAGAGGAAAGGCGCCTTCATAGAACGAACAGAAGAAGATTACAAAGAAGAAAATTTAGATTATCTTTACTTCAAGAATTGTTTGCAAATGAAATATGTAAGGTTGATAAAAATTTCTTTCAAAGACTTGATGATTCTAGATTGACAATAGATGATAAACAATTAAAAAATTCATACACTCTCTTTAATGATATTAATTATTCTGACAAAGATTATTTTCATGAATATAAAACCATATATCATTTAATCAAAGAATTAATTGAAGAAGATAAAAAAACAGACATAAGAAAATTATATTTAGCTTGTTCTTTTTTGATTAAATACCGCGGACACTTTTTATACGAAGGAGATTTTGAATTATCTGATAGCTCAAATCTAAAAAACTTAATTTATAGCCTTAATGATATTCTAGACAATTACAGCAAAGATAAAGATGATGTTCAAAAATTAAATGACGAATCTAGAGTATTAGACAATTTTTTTGAAAAATTAAATGATGTGAAAGGCAAAAAAGATACCGAAGAGAAATTAATACAAATTTTATTAGACGATGAAAAACCATCCGGGTTAGTTAAAATAATAATTAAAACAATGTCAGGCTCATCAATAGAAAGTCTTGTTAAAGGAGAAATAAAAGCAGAAGAAAAAGTTAAATTAGATATAACAAGCCAAACTTTTGATGAAGACATATTATCATTAAAAAATGAATATCCAAATTTTATCGATATATTCAATGCAATAATTTTGGCAAAAGGGGTATATGACTTAATTCGTTTAAATAAAAATTTAAAAGGAAAACAATATCTATATGAGGTTTACATTGAAAAATTTGAAAAACATAAAAAACAATTACGTCAATTAAAAGATTATTGTATATTGCATCCTGAATTAAAGAAAAAAATATTTGGCTTGCCATATACAAAAGATAATAGCGGAAAGAAAGTTGATATCAACAATTACACTAAATATATCGGAACATGTCTATGCAATGGCAAAAAAATATCCACAAGTCATTGTTCAAGGGATGATTTTTATAAATTTTTAAAAGAAACTTTAGGACTTAAAAATATTAAAAAAGCCGAAGATATTCAAGACGAGACTTTAAGAGAGATTTTTTCTAATATTGAAGACAAAAGTTATTTAGAACGTCAAAATTCTGCTGAAAATAATTTTCCCGTGCAGTTAAATAAAGCAATGTTAGAGAAAATTTTAAATAACCAAAAGAAATATTATTCATTCTTAAACGATAAGGATGAAGATGGCTCAGTATTAGATAAAATAGTTTCACTTTTAACGTTTAGAGTTCCTTATTATGTCGGACCTTTGTATGCTGGCAGTGATGAAAATAAGAAAAAATTTTCCTGGGTTAAAAAAATAACAAACGAGAAAGTTACGCCATGGAACTTTAATAAGGTAGTAGACATAGATGAAAGTGCAAAAATATTTATTAATAGAATGCAAAATAAGTGCACATATTTGCCAGATTGTTATTGCTTGCCCAAGAAATCTATTTTATATAGCAGATATGAAGTCTTAACAGAACTAAATAAATTAAATGTTAACGGAAATCACATTTCAAAAGAAGACAAATTATCTTTAATTGAAGAAGTTTATTACCATCACTCAAAAGTGACGATAAACGATTTAAAAGACTGGTTTAAAAAGAAAAATGGTGAAAATTGTGTTGAAATAACTACGTCAAATGATAAAGAAAAAGCTGAATTAGTGGCATCATTTTCTTCAATGGTCGATTTTATTAATATTTTTGGTGAAGATTTTGTTAAAAAACATATTGATACAATTGAAGATATAATTTTTGATATTACAATTTTTGAAGACAAGGCGATTTTAAAAAAACGTTTAGAGAAAAAGTATAGCAAGATTATAGACGAAGATAAAATTAAGAAAATATGCAAATTAACTTATAAAAATTGGGGAAGGCTTTCTCAAAAATTTCTTTTAGAATTTAAACCTTGTGATGAAAACGGGGAAGTGATTGATACTTCTATTATAAAAATTATGGAAAACGAGAATCTTATATTACAAGAAATCTTGTTTTTAGAAAAATATCACTACCAAGATCGTTTAAGAGAATACAGAAATAATGTTATTGGTGTTCGTGAATATAATATGGAATCAATTAAAAAGGCTATTGACGAGAGCTATGTGTCACCAATGATGAAAAGATCTTTAATCCAAAGTTTTAAGATTATTTTAGAATTAGAAAAAATAGTCAAACAACCAATCAACAATTTCTTTATTGAATGCGCTAGAGGAAACGTTGATGGCAAAAAGAAAACTGATGATTCTAGATACGCTGCTGCTAAAAAATTTATTGAAGAAGCAAAAAAACAAAACAAATTTGATAAAGATATCAATTTTGAAAAACTAGAGGAAAAATTAAATAAATATGAAAATGATAAATCTGCATTCAGAAGCGATAGAATTTATTTATATTTTACTCAATTAGGAAGATGCTTATATACCGGTGAACAACTTGACTTTGAAGGCGTTTTAAATGGAACAATGTATGATATTGATCACATATATCCTCAATCAAAAGTAAAAGATGATTCTCTAGACAATAGAGTATTGGTATTATCAACCGAAAATAGAAATAAAGGCGAAAATTATCCATATAATTATCCAAATAGAAGAAAAGACTATAATCCACATGACTATTTTAAATTTTTAAAAGAGAACAAACTTATTAGTGAGAAAAAATTTAATCGATTAACGCGAAAAGAAGAATTAAGCGATGAAGAACTACAAGATTTTGTCAATCGTCAATTAGTGTCAACAAATCAAAGTGCTAAAGCACTAAAAGATTTATTAGAAGAATTTAAAGAAAAACCAACAATAGTATTTTCAAAAGCTAATCATGTATCTTCTTATCGCCAAAAATTTGACTTGGTTAAATGTAGAGATGCAAACGATTATCATCACGCTCACGACGCGTATCTTAATATTATTATCGGAAGAACTATATATGAATGGTTCAACAAAGGTCATATAATCGGATGGATTGAAAGACTAAAACAGCAAAAGAAAACCACAAATCCAGAAAAGATTTTTGAAGATGAAAACAATAATAAAAAACCATTTTATTCGCTAAATGGCAAGCTTATCTATGGATATAACAAAACAGTTGAGCAAATAAAGAAGAATTTATATACACGATTTGATATTATGGTGACAACTAGAACCTATATCAATAACACAATATTTTCAAAAGATTCTATAACTCCTAAATTAGAAATTAAAGAAGGTGCCTTACCATTGAAAAAAGGATTAGACATCAAAAAATATGGTGGATATTCTAGTTTACAATATGGTTTTTATTCTTTGATTTCCGGTTTAGATAAAAAAGGTAATAAGAAAATCATGATTGTTCCTATGCCAACAATGTATGGACAATTACCAGATGAAAAATATAAAAAATATTTATCTGAAAATTCAAAATTATTAGATATAAATGTGCTTATCAAAAATTTAAAAGTGAATACAGTTATCACGATTAACAATTCTAAATTCTGCATTACTGGCGTAACTAACTCACAATTTTTAGTTAAAAATTTAATGCAGCATAATTATTCGTATGATGAACTTAAATTAATTAAATTGAATGAAAAAGCATATAGCCAGTTAATTGATAAAAAAATAATTACTAAAGATTATAAATTTAAAGCAGAAGATATCGAAAAATATGAAAATAATTATATTGTTTCAAAAGCTAGAGGAGACAAAAACAAAGAAGAAAATTTAGATAAAAATAAAGAAATGCAATTGTTTAATATTTATAAAAAAGCCATCTCATCAAAAATATATTTTGATTTTTCAAATTTACAAAATATTAGAATTTTTTTGGAATCAGAAGAAATTAATAATATTTTAAATAAATTAAGTGTTTTAGAATTAATATGCCTAAATCATGAAGCAAATCATTTATTTACATGTGATAGACTATCATCTAACTTAAAACTTATAAACGGAAAAGAAAAATCTGGTGTATTAACAATATCATCATCATACCCAACCGATAACAAATGCCAAATAATCACAGAATCTGTCACGGGTTTTTATAAGAAAGTTCTTTGGAAAGGTGAATAATTTTAGTGGGATTTAGAGTTGTAACTATTAAATCTCGTTGTAAATTAGAACACTCTTTAAATTATTTAGTTTGCAGAGGCGAAAACGAGACAAAAATATTGCTTGATGAAATATCTGTTTTGATTATCGCTTCTACAGAAATTGCTTTAACTGCATCTTTATTGTCTGCGTTGATGAACAAAAATATTATGGTAATATTTTGTGATCACAAATATACTCCACAAAGTCAATTGTTGCCTATATATGGCACCGGTGATACATATAAAAAAATTCAAATCCAAATCAATTGGAATAGCGAGATTAAAGGTAAAATTTGGAGAAAAATTATTATCAAAAAAATTACTAATCAAGCTAGAAACCTTAAAAATATTAACGAAGATTCATATGTTAAATTATTAGATTATTCAAATGACGTTTTAAATGATGATGTCACAAATAGGGAAGGTCATGCGGCTAAAGTTTATTTTAATTCACTATTTGGAACAAGATTTTCTAGAAATCTTGAAGACGATATAAATAAATATTTGGATTATGGCTATTCTATTATTTTAAGTGCTATTAGTAGGGAAATTAAATCATTTGGATATCTTTTAGAAATTGGTATTCATCATATAGGCGAAACAAATCCGGTTAATCTTTCTTGCGATTTTATTGAACCATTGCGTCCTTTAGTGGATAGTTATGTTATTTCTAATCGAGTTAACAACGATAATTTTAAAAAAGAATTTATTAATATGTTAAATAGAAAAGTTACTTATTTAGGAAATGAAATGTATTTAGAAAACGCTATTCATTCTTATGTTAAAAATCTATTACTTCAGCTGAGAAGTAATACTGATAATGTAGAATTTATTGATTATGAATTATAGATATATGAGATTATTATTATTTTTTGATTTGCCAGTTGAGAAAAAAGTGCAAAGACGTAATTATTCTAAATTTGTAAAAGATATAAAAAGTCTTGGGTTTTATATGTTTCAAAAATCTGTTTATCTAAAATTATGTTTAGATCAAAGAATTGCAAATTCCACAATTGAAAAAGTTAAAAAAATCTCTCCAAAAGAAGGATCTGTTGCGGTTTTAACCATTACTGAAAAACAATTTGGAGATATCAATATTATATTAGGAGAAATAAATACAGAAGTAATTAATAGTGACGAGAGAAATATTGAATTATGATGACTTTAAAAATTAAAAATGTTGACTATGAATTTATAATTGGAAACGGGGAGATTTATAATATTCAAATATTAAATCCTTCGTATTTATATAAATTTATTTTGTCATTAAGACATTTAGACGAAGACTTTATGTTTTTATATGAAAAAAATTTACTAGATTTTTCAAAACACATCGTTTTTATTGAAAATGTTCTTAATCTTCAAATTAATAATAAAAAACAAATTAGCAATTTATATTCACAAATTGAAAAAGAAAATATAAATGATGAATATAGACAAAAGTTAGCTGAAATTAACGAATTAGTGGGGCAATTAATGCTAGATTTATCAATTAATTCTAATATAAAATTGCAATACGAAAGTTTATTGGATTTTAAAACGTTATTTTCATCAATAGACTTAGAATATTACGAAAACGAAGATAATTTTTTAGAAAACTTCTTAACATATATTAAGATAGTTAAAGAATTTGGGAAAATAAATCTAATTTTTACACTTAATTTGTTTGATTATTTAAACGAACAAGAGATTGAAAAATTAAAAACAGAATTAAGTTTTTTACATTTAAGCGTTATAAATTTAGGAAATAGTAAACAAAGTATTGATAAAAACATAATTATTGACGAAGATTTATGTCAATTGACATAAATATTTATTTATTTTGTTTAAATTTTGTTATAATAATTTTGTAATGTAAATCTTTCAAACATTTTTTTGTGTTAAAAAATAAGAATTTCTGGCTTTCGTACTGAAAAAATAGTCTAAAAACATGGATTTTTTTTGAGGTTTGAGAGTAATGTAATTCTTATCAGCACTAATACCCCTTATTTCAAGACAGCATAAAGATAGGTGTTTGAGAGTAATGTAATTCTTATCAGCACTAATACAACTAATTCCATTTTTTTTACTCCTTAAATTGTTTGAGAGTAATGTAATTCTTATCAGCACTAATACCGAAAGGTCGTGCCACCATATTCACCAACTAGTTTGAGAGTAATGTAATTCTTATCAGCACTAATACCCCTTATTTCAAGACAGCATAAAGATAGGTGTTTGAGAGTAATGTAATTCTTATCAGCACTAATACATCCAAGTCGGATATATTAATGGATTATATGTTTGAGAGTAATGTAATTCTTATCAGCACTAATACTGTTTACTTTAATACCTCTTCAGAACTTTTGTTTGAGAGTAATGTAATTCTTATCAGCACTAATACAATAATATCACCTTGTTCTACTTGATTATTGTTTGAGAGTAATGTAATTCTTATCAGCACTAATACTATTTTCTACAAAATCTTTAGCCTCTTCAAGTTTGAGAGTAATGTAATTCTTATCAGCACTAATACGAAAAGGCTACTTGCTGAATTGGATGTCTATCGTTTGAGAGTAATGTAATTCTTATCAGCACTAATACTTACTACTTTATACAATTCTTGTGACTATCTTTTATTTCTATCTATTATATCTATTCCGTTTTTATTGCTTGATTATCTATTTGATTTTAATAAACAATCATAGAATATATAGTTTTAAATTTCTTTTTACTATGATATAGTAAGGCAGTAAAAAGGAGTGTTATTTTATGAAGATTTGTGTAATTACTGATCAAAATGCAGGATTTACCTTAGATGAAATAAAACAATTAAATTTATCTGTTGTTAGAATGCCAATCGTCATTGATGATAAAGATTATTTTCAAAATTATACCATCACTGAAGATGAATTTTATAATAAGTTAGCGACTACTGAAAATGTTAAAACTAGTCAACCCTCTCCTGGTGAAATAATGAATATGTGGGAGAAACTATTAAAAGAATATGATCAAATTGTTCATATTCCAATGTCTAGTAGTTTATCAGAAGGATGCATGACTGCAGAAGGTCTTGCAAAAGATGACCAATTTAAAAATAAAGTATTTGTTGTTGATAATCATCGTATCAGTGTTACTTTAAAAAGTGCAGTTCGTGATGCGATGTATTTAGCAAAACAAGGTTATGATGGAAATAAAATAAAAAGTATATTAGAAGAAGAATCTTTTAATTCATCTATTTATATTATGGTCAACACCTTAAAATATTTAAAAAGAGGGGGAAGAGTAACTCCTGCTGCTGCAGCACTAGGTGAAGCTCTTCATCTAAAACCAGTTTTAACAATTTTAGGTGGGAAATTAGATGCTTATAAAAAAGTCTTAGGAACAAAAAAAGCCAAAAGTGTCATGATTGACGCTGTTATTAATGATCGAAAAACTAAATTTAAAGATTTAAAAGATGATGAATTAGTGTATGCAATTGCATACACATATGATGAGCAAGCCGCCTCAATGTTTAAACATGAAGTAGCGAATAAGTTAAATATTAATGAAGAAGATATTGAAATGAATCCATTATCATATTCAATAGCTACCCATATTGGTCCTGGCGCTTTAGCGGTTACTATTTCAAAGAAATTGTACAAATAAGAAAAATGAAAGTTATATCTAAACAAACTAATTCTAAAATGTGTTTTATTTGTGGAATGGATAATCCAATAGGATTAAAAGTTCAATTTTATAATATGGAAGATAAAAGCGTGATGTGTATGTTTTCATATAAAGAAGAACATCAATCATTTCCTAATCGTGTTCATGGTGGATTAATATCAACAATGTTAGATGAATTAGGTTTAAGAGCGTTATGGGCATTAGAAGGTGAAAATAGTTTTGGTGTAACTACTTCAATGTCGGTCAAATTTAAAAAACCAGTTCCATATAATCAAAAATTAATTGGAAAAGGTATTGTTACTTTTAATAGCAAACTATTTATTGATATTGACACTTTTATTTTTGATGAATATGGTAACGAATTAGCAAAAGCACAAGTAAAATATATGAAAATGGATGTTAGAAACATCGCTACTAATAATGACGTGCACGAAGAAATGTGTTATTTAATTAAAGACGATGTCAAAGAAATAAATTTTTTGGAAAAATAATTTTGTGTTAAAATTAAGTTACATTATGGAGGTAATATAAATGTTAGAATTTCGTTATGACACCCAATTATTAATTGAGGGTAAAGATTTAGATGAAGATAAAATAAATGATTACATAACCGAAAATTTTAAAGGTGACTGCTTATTAGCAGTGGGTGATGATGAACTAATTAAAATTCATTTTCACACAAATGAACCATGGGATTTATTAAAATATTGCGCTACATTAGGAGAAATATACGATATAGTCGTTGAAGATATGGATCGTCAATCGCGCGGTCTTAAAGGATAAAAAATGAAAAATAATCATAAAATAATATTATCTATTCTTACTTTTGGGTTAATTTTTGCAACGCCTTTTTTATCCAATCAAAACATTAATTTAAATAAGGTGGAAGCTAGAGTTGGCAACTATCAAACAGATGTTAACACGTATTATCATGATGTTTCAAATTTAACAGGTGAAGATTTGTTATTAGGTCTTCATGATTTAATGTATGAAACTCATAAAACGTACACTTCTTATGATGATAGTGGTGTTAATGAATATCAAAGATATACTGATCCATATCCAAATAAAAGCGGATATATTATCGATTTTTATACTCATCGGGCAATTAATGTAACTTGGGATAAAGGAGCCACATATAATCGTGAACATGTTTGGGCACAGTCTTTAACAGGTTATACGACAAGTGGTGATGATAATTTATATGGTGAATCATATGGGGGTGCTGACATGCACCACATTAGACCTGTTCTTTCTGGTTTAAATTCTTCTAGAAACAATAAGTTATATGGTGAAGTTAATGGTGGTTCTACTTGGGGTGGTTATATCGATGGTGATTTGATTGCTTATTCAAGCGGAAATACTTTTGAACCTCATGATGAAGTTAAAGGTGATGTAGCAAGAATTGTTTTATACATGTATATGCACTATAACACCCGTTCATATTTAGGTGGTAGCAGTGCTTCTTATAACGAAAGTGGCGCTAATGCTAGCAAGCCACTTATCATTACTAATATCATTGATGAACCAACCGCTGATGAGGCCTTTGATTTATTAGTGGAATGGAATAGTTTAGATCCTGTTGATTCAATTGAAACTACAAGAAATGAGCAAGTTGCTATTTATCAAGGAAATCGAAATCCGTTTATTGACCATCCAGAATATATCGATTATATTTGGGGCGATAGTCAAATTATTGATGAAGATCCTGTCGATATGGAAATAAATGTTGATTCTTGCCAATTAGAATTTTCTTTAAATTCAAGTTTTAATTATGATGGATTGAAAGTTTATTATGTTTATGAAAACGGGAAAAGAATAGCCACCGATGATTATAATGTGGTTGCTCCTAATATGACTAGTTTAGGAACTAAGGAAGTAGTTATCAATTCTCTAAGTTATGATTTTTCTTGTTCATATAACATAGAAGTAGTGGATAAAGTTATTACAAAATCGGTATTTGAAAAAGTGACAAGTTTAGATGATTATTCTGGCACATATCTTATAGTAAATGAAAGCTTATCTTATGCATTTAACAGCGGTTTATCTAAACTAGATGTTGTCAATAATTATATTAATGTCGATATTAATGATGAAACGATTGAATATAATTCAAACTTAGATAATTCAGTTTTTACTATTACTTCTTATAATGATGGTTATTCGATTTGTTCAAGTTTAGGTCAGTATATTTATCAAAGTAGCAATAGCAACGGATTATTAACTTCTTCAACACTTTCAAGTAGTGTTACTAACATGATTGAATATGTTAATGGAAATGTTGAAATAATATCAAAAGCAAGCCAAACCCACTTAAGATTTAATGGTGACAGCGGTCAAATGCGTTTTAGATATTACAAGTCAGGAAGTTATACAAACCAAGAACCGATCGCTTTATATCGTTTAGTTAAACAAAATTCGGATCTAGATATGGCGATTAGTTTTGCTAAAGATTTTAATAATCAAATTTCTAATATTTGTGATTATGATGGAAACACTAACTTAGATGAATTAACAAATGCTTGGAATTCTTTAAGCACAAAATTTTTAAATCTAAGTAGTGAAGCACAAAAATATTTTAAAGAAGGCAGTGATAATAATGATATTTTAACTGCAATTGAAAAATATGATTATATTGTCGATAAATACAATTTAAATAATTTTATGAATCGCTCTATAATTGATTCAACGCCAAATTTAATTTTGATTAACGATAATCATTTTATAATTATTTTATCTATAAGTTTATTTGCATTAGCGCTTACTATTACATTTGTTATCATCATAGTGAAAAGAAGAAAATTAAATCATCATTAATAACAAATTAATATATAATTAATTTTATGATTTACATGTTTTTATTTTCTTTTTGTGCGACGATTTTATCTACTTTTTTGGGTGGATTAATTGCAATATATCTTCAAAATATTAATAAGGAATTTATTAAGTTTTTAAATAATTTTTCTTTAGGAGCAATTGTTAGTTTTTTATTTTTAGAATTATTTAAAGAATCGATTGAATTATTTATTGTTGGTGTTGATAATAACATCCTAGGCAGCGTTTATTCATTATTAATCATTGTTGGTGTTGGATTGTTATTTTATATTTCACATGAATTAATTCATCATTTTAGTAAACACCATCATCACGATAATGATGATAAGGTTGCTTGTTTAGATCACGCTCACATCATTGATATTGACACTAATAAATCAATATTAACTAATGCTGTTTTCCTTTTAGCAATTTTTATTCATAATATTCCCGAAGGTCTATCTTTAGGAATGTCATTTATTTTAAATAACGAGACATTTCCTTTAGAAGGATTAATTATGTCTATAGTGTTGTTTCTTCATAATTTGATTATTGGTTATTCTTTATCTTCTTCTTTAAAAGAAATTAATAAAAACAAATTATATTGTTTATTTACGCCACTTATTACTGCATTAATTGCTTATATTTTTGCAATTGTTGGTTATTTTGTTTCAAATATTAATATTAATGATATTACAAAAGGTGCGATGTTAAGCGTATCAACTGGCTCTTTATTATATGTTTTATTTATTGAATTAATACCGCAGAGCTATTATCAATATAAAAGCAAATATTCGTTTATTTATATCATATTAGGTTTAGCAATTACTGCTTTTTTGCTTTTTATATAATTTAATTATTGACATAAAGTCGACTTTAAGTGGTATTAATTAATTGTAAGATAATAGGGAGGCTTTTATGTTAATTAAAGAAATGGCAAAAAAATATAATATTAATGCATCCACTATTCGTTATTATGAAAGCGAAGGTTTGATACCACCTGTTAAAAAAGATAGTAATGGAATTAGAAATTTTACAAGCGATGATGAAAAAGCTATTGAATTTGTTGTTTGCTTGAGAAATTCTGGTGTTTCAATAGAAACAATTAAAAAATATATGAAGTTGTTAAGACTTGGTAAAGATAGTAAAAAAGAAAGAATTGATTTGTTAAAAAAAGAAAAAGTTAAAATTGATAAACAAATAAAAAAATTAAAAGAAACATCTTTAAGATTGAAAAACAAAATCGAATGGACGCAAAACAATTAAGGAGGAATTTATTATGTTAGGAAATTTTACGTATTGTAATCCCACAAAATTGTATTTTGGGGAAAATGCATTAGATGGTTTAAATAAAGAATTAAAAAATTATGGAAAAAGAGTTTTGCTTGTTTATGGTGGTGGTTCTATTAAAAGAATCGGATTATATGATGAAATAATAAAAATCTTAAAAAATAATGACAAAATAGTGTTTGAAGATGCTGGAGTTATGCCAAATCCAACGCTTGATAAACTTTATGAAGGAATAAAAATAGCAAGAGATAATAATATTGATATGATTTTAGCCATTGGCGGTGGTTCAGTTATCGATTATAGCAAAGCTTTATCTGTTTCTATTTATTGTAAGGAAGATCCGTGGGAAAAATATTATGCGAGAATGGAAGATGTCGATAATAAAATCGTCCCAGTCGGATGTGTTTTAACGATGGTTGGTACTGGTTCAGAAATGAATGGCGGAGCGGTCATTACCAATCAAAAAGAAAAATTAAAAATTGGTCATGTATTTAATGAAAATGTTTTTCCAAAATTTGCTATTTTAAATCCAAAATTAACTTACACTGTTCCACATTATCAAATGATTGCAGGGATTTTTGATACTTTTTCACATATCATGGAACAATATTTTTCTGATTTTGATGACAATACTTCCGATTATTTAATGGAAGGATTAATGAAAAGTTTAATTCATTCGAGCTTAATTGCAGTTAAAGATCCTTTAAATTATGAAGCTAGAAGTAATATTATGTGGATTGCCACCTGGGCATTAAACACATTAGTGGCAAAAGGGAAAACTACAGATTGGGAAGTCCATATGATTGGACAACAAATCGGAGCGTTTACTAATGCGACACATGGAATGACTTTATCTGCGGTTTCTATTGCTTATTATCGCTATATAATGGATGATGGTCTTTTAAAATTTAAACGTTTTGCTTTAAATGTTTTTAATGTCGATCCCGCTAACAAAACAGATAAACAAATCGCTAGCGAAGGTATTGATAAATTGGAACAATACATGAAAGAAATAGGAGTGGTTTTAAATATCAAGGAATTGGGTGTTAAAAAAGATATGATTGATGACATTGCTAATTCTTGTTTTTCTAACACTGGCGGATATAAAACTCTTTCTAAACAAGATATTAAACAAATATTATTAAATTCATATCACGAATAAATAAATAGTAAACGCGAGAAATTAATAAATTAAAAAATAATGGAATCCTACTATTTTTTAAATTAACAGAATTACTTAAAATGGAAAAAATATTACTTTTATTTTGTATATAATCATTGTTAATTACACATTTTTACAACTTATTTTTGAATAGATTTACACATTTTTACAACTTATTATTCTTTTTTATATGTTTTTTAACACAAAAAAACTGTTTTTAACTTTGTAGGTTTCAAACAGTTTATTTTTATTATTCTAATTCTAGATTACCTGTATATAACTGATAATAAGTGCCTTTTTTCTTTAATAAATCTTCGTGTGTTCCGCGTTCAATGATTCGCCCATGGTCTAAAACCATGATGGCATCTGAATTTCTAATCGTAGATAATCTATGAGCAATGACAAATACTGTTCTTCCTTTCATTAAGGCATCCATACCTTTTTGAATAAGAGCTTCGGTTCTTGTATCAATACTAGATGTTGCTTCATCTAAAATTAAAACTGGTGGATTAGCTACGGCCGCACGTGCAATAGATAGTAGTTGTCTTTGTCCTTGACTTAAATTAGTACCATCGCTTGTTAACATAGTTTGATAACCATTAGGCAATCTTCTAATAAAATCATCAGCGTTAGCTAATTTCGCCGCTGCTATACATTCTTCGTCTGTCGCATCTAATTTTCCGTAACGTATATTTTCCATAATTGTCGTGGAAAAAAGATTTGTATCTTGTAAAACCATCCCAAGAGACGCTCTTAAATCACCTTTTTTGATTTTGTTAATGTTTATTTCATCGTATCTAATTTTTCCATCGGCAATGTCATAAAAACGATTAATCAAATTTGTTATCGTTGTTTTACCTGCGCCAGTCGAGCCGACAAATGCAATTTTTTGTCCAGCATGAGCGTAAACATTAATATCATGTAAAACTATATGATTTTCTGTATATCCAAAATCAACATCTTTTAAGACAATATCTCCGCGAAGTGGAGTATAAGTAAGAGTTCCATCACCATGAGGATGTTTCCAAGCCCATTGGCCTGTACGGTAATCAACTTCTTTAATATTTCCATCTTGATCGATTTCAGCATTAACTAATTTAACATAACCATTATCAACTTCTTTTGGTTCATCAATTAAATTATAAATTCTTGTTGCACCTGCCATCCCTAAAATAACAGCGTTAAATTGGCTAGAAGCTTGGCTTACCGCTCCTGAAAATTGTCTAGCAATTAAAAGAAAAGAAATAATAGTGGCAATAGAAATTGGTTCAAAACCAGTTACTGTTAAATTATCTATTCTAAAAACAATTAATAATCCACCTAAAATAGCGGTGCAAATATACATTAAATGTCCAGTGTTATTTAATATTGGCATTAAAATATTGGTGTATTTATTTCCTTTTTCACCATAATTAAAAAAGACATTATTAACTTTGTTAAAGCCATCTAAAGATTGTTTCTCGTGGCAAAATACTTTAACAACTTTTAAACCACCGAGCATTTCTTCAACATATCCTTCCACAGCAGCAAGATTTTTTTGTTGTTGAAGAAAACATTTACTAGAAATATTTCCACACCATCTAGTAATAAACAACATCAATATAGAAAATCCAATGACAACCAATCCTAGATAGATAGAAAAAATTAACATAATTGTGAATAAAATCAATATAGTTAAAATATTCATCAATAATTGTGGAAGTGTCATCGATGCTAATTGATATAAAGCATCTTCATCATTTGTGTATGTTGACATAATCGCGCCATGTTTATGAGTATCAAAATATTTAATTGGTAAATCTTCCATATTATTAAACATTCTAATACGAATATCCATGATGAATTTTTGTCCGGTAATAGCAATCAATCTTTGATAAAAGAATATTGCAAGAGTGCCAACGACAAATATGCCAACCATCACTAATACTAAGTAAATTAATCTTTGATGAGCTTCGTTAAAATCAATTATTTCATTTTGAAAAACTTCAATGACGTTTGAAACAAGATAATTAGTCATAACAGTATTAGAAATACTGCAAACTGTCGATATTAATAATAAAATTAAAATAGCACTATAAGTCCAAGGATATGTTTTAATCATATCTTTAATTAATCTTAATAATACTTTTGGAGTTGGTTTTTCGACATTTCGTAAATCGACATTTTTATTAGTCATTTAAACTACCTCCTTGTTTTGTTTGTGAATAATAACATTCTTGATAAATTTGATTTGTTTTTAATAATTGTTCGTGAGTTCCGACCGCATCAATTTTTCCATCGTTCATAACAATGATGCGATCTGCATCTTCAACAGAAGAAATTCTTTGTGCGATAATAAATTTTGTAACTTCTGGAATATATTCTTTAAAACTGGCTCTAATTTTGGCATCGGTTTTTGTATCAACCGCACTTGTTGAATCATCTAAAATCAATATTTTAGGATTTTTTAATAGGGCACGCGCGATACAAAGTCTTTGTTTTTGCCCGCCAGATACGTTTGTGCCACCTTGTTCAATCATATGATTATAGCCATCTTTAAACTGCATGATGAATTCATCGGCGCAGGCAAGTTTGCATGCATGAATTATTTCTTCGTCAGTCGCGTTTTCGTTTCCCCAACGCAAATTGTCTTTAATTGATCCAGAAAATAAAATATTTTTTTGTAAAACAACACTGACATTATTTCTTAATGTTGTTAAATCGTATTCTTTAACATTTATTCCGCCTACTTTAACTTCACCCTCGGTCGTATCGTATAGTCTAGAAATAAGATTAACTAACGTTGATTTAGCACTTCCAGTTCCACCTATAATGCCAATTGTTTCGCCTGAATTGATATGTAAATTAACATCACTTAATGCATATCTTTGTGCTTCTTTTTTGTATTTAAAAGAAACATTATCAAAATCAATTGAACCATCTTTGATTTCAAAGATTGGATTATCATTATCTTTAATCGTTGGAACTTCGGTTAATATTTCATAAATACGTTTGACAGAAGTTGTTGCCATCGTAATAGAAATCAAAACTTGTCCTAACATCATTAAGGAAAATAAACATTGCACGCCATATAACATTAAAGAGTTAAAATTGCCAATTGACATTGCTTCATTTAGGATATAGGTTCCGCCAAAATAAGTACAAAGCGTAATTAATAAATAAATCGCAAATTGCATCACTGGATTTGATAAGACAAATATTTTATCGGCCTTGATAAAATCATCACGAACCGCTTTCGCTCTTTGATAAAATAATTTTTTCTCATATTCGCTTCTAACATATGACTTAACGACACGTATTCCTTTAATATTTTCTTCAATTCTATCGTTTAAATCATCGTATTCATCAAACACGCGAACAAAAATTGGTGAAGCTTTTAATATAATGAATAAAAGGGCTGCGGCAACGATTGGAATAATGATTAAGAATGTCCACCATAGTTGTGGTGCCAAAACAAAGCACATAACTAGCGAAAATATAATCATCATCGGTCCTCTAACCGCGATACGAATAATATTCATCACCGCCATTTGGACATAATAGACGTCAGTAGTTATTCTTGTTACTAATCCACTTGTCGCATATTTATCAATGTTTTCAAAAGAAAATGTTTGGATTTTTTCAAACATGTCATGGCGCAAGTTTCTTGACAAACCTAAAGAAGCAGTTGCAGCAAATCTTCCTGATAATAAACCAAATACCAAACTAAGAACCGCTAGTGGTAATAAAATTCCACAATATATCAATATGTTTTGCATGGCTTGATTAGCTATTTCATCTGTAATAGCAGGTTCTTGTGATAATCCGTTTAATTCATCAATTAACATCGCGATGACAATTGGAATAATACACTCCATAATAACTTCTAATCCAACAAAAATAGGAGTCAATATCATCGGTAATTTGAATTCACGGACAGATTGAGATATTTTTTTAACAATTGTCCAGTATGATGTTTTATTTTTTGTTTTATTTTTCATACTTTTATACTTCCTCCTTTTTGCGCAGTGCATTATGTATTTTCTTTTTTTAAAAGAAATAAGTCAAGAACAAAATTATAAATAAGACAAAGTGTCTACTAGAATTTCATATAATACTTGCATATAATATTTTTTTGGAGGGTCAAAATATTTATGAGTTCTTTTAAAGATTTAAGAATTGTAGATAATTTTTACCAGACATCAGCTTTCTTTCCAATGCCAACAATACTAATTTCCACTATTGATGACGATGGAAATACTACCTTAGGAGCATATTCTTTATGTTTTCCTTATTATATAGCTGGCAAAGATTACTATGCGATGATTTTAGAATGTCGAAATTCATCTAATACCGCACAAAATATTTTAAAAAGAGGAAAATGTGCTCTTAACTTTTTATTAGATGATAAAAAACTTTTTAAAGAAACTGTCCGTCTTGGTTTTCCGGGCGAAACAAGCAAAGAAAAAATGAAGGATTGTCCATTAGAATTCGAAGATGGGTTAGCAAAAGGAACTAGACCAAAAGTTTTAAAAGATGCTTTTCAAGTTTTCGAGTGTACTTGGGATGATAAATTAGAGGATGCTTATTTAGATAAAGACAAAGTTGGTCAACTAGAAGGTATTGAAGGACCATATCGTAATTTTAATGGTGTAACTAGTAAATTTGGTTGTCATTTCATTTTAAAAATTGACAAAATTTTAATGAAAGAAAAATATTATAATTCAATTATTAATGGTGTTAAATCTAACAATTTTCCACGTGTTCCAGTAGATTATGGTTATCGTGACAGCACTAATTTTTGGTATAGCAAATTTAAACGTCCTATAGCTATGCCTATTCCTGCTGGAAAAGAAGCGGATATTCAAAGCGTTAAATATGCGGCTGGAAGAATAGACCCTGATATTAAATTTAGTGATGAAGCTTGTCAAATGTTAGTTAAAGTACCCCGTGTATTTTTAAAACTCGTTTTACAAGGATGCGTTAAATACGCTAAAGAGAATAATATTACTTATATCGATGCTGAAGTCATGAAAACAATTAACGATAAAAGAAATAAAGAAAAGAATAGGAAGTAAGAAAAATGAGAAAAACAAAAATTATTTGTACTATTGGTCCATCATGTCAAGATGAAGAAACTTTGACACAAATGTGTTTAGCAGGAATGAATGTCGCACGATTAAATTTTTCCCACGGCACTCACGAAGAACATCAACAAAAAATTGATATGATTAAAAAAGTTAGAGAAAAATTGCACTTGCCAATCGCTATTATGCTTGACACTAAGGGTCCTGAATATCGTATTAAAACTTTTAAAAACAAATCGATCGTTTTAAAAGATGGTGATACATTTACTTTTACGACTGATGACATTGTTGGCGATCAAAATCGTGTTAGTGTTAATTATGATCATTTAGTGGATGATTTAGAAGTCGGCGATACGATTATGGTTAATAATGGTCTTGTTATTTTTACAGTTGAAAAATTACAAGGTCATGATGCGATTTGTAAAGTAGTTGCAGGTGGAGAAATTAGCGATCGCAAATCAATGAATTTTCCTAATAAAGTTTTAAATCATGAATTTTTAAGCCAAGCTGATAAAGATGATTTATTATTTGGTATTAAAAATGATGTTGATTTTGTCGCTGCAAGTTTTGTATCTAATAAAGAAGATGTCGCTAGCATGAGAAAATTTTTAAATGATAATGGCGGTGAAGACATCGATATAATCGCTAAGATAGAAAATAGAAGTGGTGTTGATAAAATTGATGAAATTTGTCAAGTGTGTGACGGAATTATGATTGCGCGTGGTGATTTAGGAGTAGAAATTCCTTTTATTGAAGTACCAACCGTTCAAAAATTTCTAATCAAAAAGTGCCGTTTGTTAGGTAAAAGAGTAATTACTGCGACCGAAATGTTAGAATCGATGATTCGTAATCCTCGTCCAACACGTGCTGAAATTAATGATGTCGCTAATGCTGTTTATGATGGTTCTAGTTCGGTAATGCTTTCGGGTGAGACTGCCAGTGGAAAATATCCTGTTTTAGCGGTTAAAAATATGGCACAAATTGCTGAATATACCGAAAAAGGAATCGATTATCGTCATTGGTTTAAAACTACTAATTTTATTATTCGAAATAATACTGATGCATTATCACATGCGACATGTGCTATGGCTATTGATGTCAATGCAAAAGCTATTGTAGTTTCTTCTTTAAGTGGAATGACTGTTAGAATGGTATCGCGTTTTCGTTGTCCAATTGATATTGTAGGTATTACTACACGTGAAAAAGTTTATCGTAAATTAGCATTGTCATGGGGTGTAACGCCAACATTAGGCAAACAATGCAAAACAACAGATGAGATGTATGAGGATGCTTTAAATGCCGCGAAAAAAATTTTAAAACTTAATGATGGTGATAATGTTGTTTTAACTGGCGGAGAAATTAATGGTTTAAGTGGAAACACAAATACTATTAAAGTTGAAAAAGCCTAAATTTTACTATCTATAATATAATTTAAATATGAAATAGTGCTGGTTCCAGTGCTATTTTTTATAAATTTTAAAATAATATGTTCACGTGCACAAAAAAATGTTGACACAATTTTGTTTTATGATAAATTAATAATGTGAACGTGCACACAAATAATTAAATTAAGGTGAAATATGACTATTAAAGAGATTGCTGTACTTGCTAATACTTCTAGAGGAACCGTTGATCGTGTTGTTAACAATAGAGGTAAAGTTAGAAAAGAAGTTGAAGCTAGAATTTTAAAAGTTATTCAAGAGACTAATTATGTAAAAAATGAATTAGGCCGTAGTTTATCTAATACTAGAAAATTTGTTATTGGTGCAATTATTGGCTCAATAAATAATTCTTTTTTCTCTTTAATTATAGATGGAATCGCAAGAGAAATTGAAAAATATAAAAATTATGGATTTTCTCTTGTTTTAAAAAGAGTTAATTTGTTTGATCCTAAATCTGTGATTAAAGCTTTGGATGAATTAGATAACGCTGAACTTTCTGGATTAATTATTACTGCTTTAGATGATAAAGAAGTCATCGATCGAATTAATAAAATCAAAGTTCCTGTTGTTTGCACAAATGTTAATTTACCATGCAAAAATTTAGCATATGTCGGTGTCGATTATAAAAATTGTGGTTCACTTGTTGCTAATTTTGCAAATTTAGTTTTAAGAAAAGACGCTAATGTGGCAATAGTAGTTGGTTCATTAACTCATAATGGTCAAAGACAGAGAATAGAAGGATTTAAATCTGTAATAAGAAAAGATGTTAATATTTTAGACATTAGACAAAATTATGATAGTTCTGGCAAATGTCATATTGTTGTTAATGATTTAATTAAAGAATTTAATGACAAAATTGATTATATAATTTTCTTTGGTTCTGGTAGTAGCGGTGGAATTAGAGCAATAAGAGACGCTAATATGGAAAACCACTATAATATTAAGGCTATTACAGTTGACCAATCTAATGAGATAGAAAAAGGATTGCAAGAAGGAATTGTATCTGCAACCATCACGCAACATCCATATACACAAGGTGTTAAATCTGTTGATATATTTTATGATTATTTCATTAGAGAAACCAAGATTGAGCCTCTTAAAATTATAGACAACTCTGTAATTTTAAAAGAATCATATATTCCACATAAATTAGATAAATACGAAGATTAAGAAAAGGAGATGAATTTTATGGGAAAAAGATTAGTTACACTCGTCACTTGTCAGTGGTCTGACATGGATTTTGAAACTCTATGTGCAACTGCTAAAAAAATGGGTTATGATGGCCTTGAATTAGCAGTATGGGGAAATGCTTTTGACTTAGATCGTGCTTATGAAGATGATAAGTACATCGAATTTATCAAAAACACTTTAAAGAAAAATGGTTTAGTTCTTTCTGCATTAGCCGCACATATCATCGGTCAATGTACTTGTGATTTAGACGACCCAAGATTGAATAATTTTGCACCTTCCCGTTTAGCTGATAAACCAGATGAAATTAGAAAATGGGCTGTTGAATCCATGAAAAAAGTTGCTGTAGTTGCTAAAAAACTAGGTGTTAGTGTTGTCAGTGGCTTTACTGGATCACCAATTTGGCGTTACTTATATAGTTTCCCACAAACACCTGAAGAAATGGTTGAAGCTGGATTTAGAAAAGTTCGTGAAGTTTGGCTACCAATTCTTGATGTATTTAAAGAAAATGGTATTAAATTTGCTTTAGAAGTTCATCCAGGCGAAATTGCTTTTGACTATTACAGCACAAAACGTCTTTTAGAAGAATTTAAAGATCGCCCAGAATTTGGTTTAAATTTTGATCCATCCCATTTATTATGGCAAGGCGTTACTCCTCATGTCTTCTTGGAAGATTTCATTGATCGCGTTTATAACGTTCATATGAAAGATGCTGCTGTTACATTAGATGGTAGAACCGGATTGTTAGGCAGCCATATTGATTTTGGAAGTTTAAAAAGAGGTTGGAATTTCCGTTCATTAGGACATGGTCAAGTTAATTTTGAAGAAATCATTCGCGTTTTAAATGAACATCATATGAATTGTGCATTAGCAGTTGAATGGGAAGATTCCGGTATGGAACGTGTAAGCGGTGCGACAGAAGCCTGTGCGTTTGTCCGAAAAGTTGATTTTGAACCTTCTTCCATCAAGTTTGATGATGCAATTTCAAACAAATAATTTATAATAATTCTAATAAGGAAATAAAAGGAGATAATTCAAAATATGGAAAAATGTCTTCGTTATGGAATGGTCGGTGGTGACTTAAAAGCCTTTATTGGTGAAGTCCATCGTAAAGCTATTAATTTTGATACAAGAGCTAAATTAGTAGCGGGTTGTTTCTCAATTGATCCAGTCTTAGGGAAAGAAACCGCGATTGCTTATGGTGTCGATATGTCAAGAAATTATCTTGATTATAAAGAAATGGCAGAAAAAGAATCTCAACGTGAAGATGGTATTGATTGGGTAAGCATTTGTACTCCAAACTTCTTACATTATCAAGTTGCTAAAGAATTCTTGCTTCATAATATCAATGTCGTTTGTGAGAAACCTTTATGCTTTACTATCAAAGAAGCTGAAGAATTAGAAAAATTAGCTAAAGAAAGAGACTTAGTATTTGCAATTACCTATACTTATACTGGCTATACAATGGTTAAAGTTGCTCGTGAAATGATTAAAAAAGGCGAGATTGGTAAGATTGTTAATATCAATGTTGAATATGCACAAGATTGGCTTATCGATTCTTTAGATCCAAAAAATCAAAAAGCAACGACACTAAGCGTCTGGAGAAGTGATCCAAAATATTCTGGTATTTCAAATTGTATAGGAGATATTGGCACTCACGCTGAAAATATCGTACATTATTTAACAGGTCTTGATATCAAACGTCTAGTTTGTACCACAGATAACTATGGTATGGCATTAGATTTAAACGCTAACATGATATTAGAATATGAAAATGGTGTTAGAGCAGCTTTATGGTGTTCTCAAGTTGCATGTGGTCATCTTAATGGTTTAGTATTTAGAATCTATGGTGAAAAAGGCTCAATTGAATGGGCACAAGAACATCCTGATTATCTTTATGTCACACCAAAAGGTGAACCAACTCAAACATGGGCAAGAGGCGGATCTTATACGATGAAATATGATGCTGGACATTATTCAAGAATTCCAGTTGGTCATCCTGAAGGTCTAGTTATTGCCTTTGCAAACATTTATAAAAATGTTATCACCACAATTCTTAAAAAGAAAAACCACGAAACTGTTACTGAAGCTGATCTAGATTTCCAAAATGTCAGTAATGGTGTCGATGGTGTTAAATTTATCCACAAGGCCATTGAATCTTCAAAAGAAGGCAAGTGGGTCGAATACAAATAAGGTTTTAGGGGTGTTTCACCCTGTAAATAGAAATTTCTATATACAAAAGGAGGAAAAATTTCTATGAAAACAACAAAATTAGCTGGCTTAGCAGCAGTAGCGATGCTAGTTGGCACTCTTGCAGCATGTAATCCATCAAAACCAGAATTTGCAATTTTGGTTCCATCTGCAGACCATGGTTGGACAGGTGCTATCTTACGTAATGCACAAACTTGGGCAGACGAACACAACACAGAAGATGCTCCATATAAGTATGAAGTCTATACTTCTGATGATGGCGAAGATCAAATTTCCCAATACGAAGATTTAGCTGGACGTGGCAAAGATCAAATCGCCGCTGTTGTTACACTTCCATGGGACAACACTGTTGAAAATGGTCTTAACGTTTTAGCACAAAGCGGAATCCCATTCTTACAAGTTGACCGTGTTATTAGCAATGACACAATTACCAATTCTGAAGGTCATATCGGTGATGTTCGTGGTAACAACGAAATGATTGGTGAATTAACAGCAAAAAGATTCTTAGCTGCACCATTAAGCTTAACAAAAGAAGATAAAATCTTAGTTATGCCAGGTGACAATTCAACTGTTCCTATCGCACGTAACAATGGATTTAGATCCGTCTTAAGAGACAATGGTTGGACTGATGCAGAAATCGATGCTGCTATCGTAAGTACTGATTACACTGGTTGGTCAAGAGATACAGCTCACCAATTATTTGTTGATTGGATTAATACAACCGCAGATATTTCTGCTTTCAGATTTGTTTTTACACACGACTCTGAAATTTCATTAGGTATCCTTGAAGCTTTAGCATCAAATGAAATCGAAACTGCTAAAAAAGAAGCTTTCAAAGCCTCAGTTGATGTTATCGCATCTTCTTCTGGTTTAGAAGAAATGTATCAAGTAATCCGTGGTAACCACGAAAGACAAACCGAATATGATGCTTGGGTTGGCGAAATGGATTTATTTGATGTCACATATCCACCAGAAATGATCGTTACTGGTATTGAAGATATGATGAATTACTTAACCGATGGCACACCAGTTCCAGGTAATGGTGATCACGTCGTCGAAGTCAAAGTTGTTGATGAAGCTGCTCTTAAAGCTGATTCCACATTAGTAGGTTTCTAATTAAGTAATTTGTTCACTTATTAAAATTTAGTTAACTAACAATATTATTGGAGGTCATATCTCGCTACAATGTGACCTCCAATTAACATGTAAGAAAGGAGAAAAAATATGATTAAACTTGAAATGATTAAAATTAATAAATCTTTCTTCGGTGTTCAAGTTTTACATAATGTTTCCTTAAAAGTAAAAAAAGGCACGGTTCACGCTTTAATTGGTGAAAATGGTGCTGGTAAATCAACATTGATGAATGTATTAGGTGGTGTCCATCAACCTGATTCTGGTGTTATTAAAATTGATGGAAAAGAAACTGGAACATTAAATGTTAACGCTTCTGAAAAATTAGGCGTTGCATTTGTCCACCAAGAGATAAACCTTTTTAACGATTTGAAGGTTTATGAAAATATCTTTATCAATAAGGAAATAACAAAATTTGGCTGTATTAATGCCAAAAAAATGATAGAAATGTCAAATAATTTGTTTAAACAATTGGGCGTTGATATTGACGCTAATGAATTGGTGGCAAACTTATCAACAGGTAAAAAACAATTACTTGAAATTTCTAAAGCCTTATTTGCTAATGCTGATCTTTTTATTCTTGATGAACCAACAACCGCATTATCAAATGAAGAAATCAATCACTTCTTTAATATTATTAATAACTTAAAAAAACAAGGTAAAACATTTATTTTTATTTCACATAAAATGCCGGAAATTTTTAAATTATGTGATGAATATACTGTTTTAAGAAATGGATATTATATTTCAAGTGGAAAAATATCTGACACCACCCCAGAACAAGTCACTAAGGACATTGTTGGTCCCGGATATGAAAATGTTGATTTTTATAAACCTAGAAAACTTGGTGATGTTGTGTTAGAATTTGCTCATTATAATGGTCCCGGGTTTCATGATATTAACTTAAAAATTCGCCGTGGTGAAATTGTTGGTTTCACTGGTTTGCAAGGTGCTGGATCATCTGAACTAATGCAGACAATGTTTGGTGTTAACCATTCTAATGGTGGTGATGTTATTGCTTTAGGCAAAACTATAACAAATGATTCTATCAAAAATGTTATGCGTCACAAAGTCGGTATGGTTCCATCAAATAGAAAAGAAAATTCTGTTTTTGAGTCGCTAAGTATTTTAGATAATACTTCTGTGGCTTCAAATAATGTGGAAAAAAATCCATTCTTTTCACCAGGAAAAGAAACTAAATTATATCAAATATATAAAAAACAACTAAATATTAAAGCTTTATCATGCAATGATTTACTCGTTTCTCTTTCAGGTGGAAATCAACAAAAAGTTATTATTGGAAGATGGCTTAAAACAAACGCTGATATTTTATTATTAGATAATCCCACTCAAGGTATCGACGTTGGTGCAAAAGCAGAAATTTATAAATTATTATTGGAACTTGCTAATCAAGGTAAAACAATTATTTTTAATACCTTGGAAGTTCCTGAAATTATGAAATGTGCTGATAGATGTTGTGTTTTCTATCATGGCACGATTGAAAAGATTTTAAAACATGACGAAATTACTGAAGAAAAAGTCATGTTATATGCGACAAATGCAAATAAAACGGAGGTAGAAGCAAATGTCTAATCCATTTATTCGTCAAGACACTTATTTTAAAAATGGCGACAGTTTTAAAAGAAAAATCACTGGTAAGGAGTTTGGAAGGGGCCTTGGAAACTTTTTTAAACGCAGTTGGTCTAAGGCAAACTTTATTTACATTTTCCTTGCAGTTTTGTTAATTTACTTTTTTTCAGCAATTAACACTTTCAATTGGAACTTGTTTACTAATATTTGGCTTTCATCAGTTACAATTGGTGTTATTGCTATCGGCATGGGTCTTATTATATTGCTCGGAGATATTGATTTATCTGTTGGAAGCATGTTTGCCTTTGCTGGCGGTATTGGTATTTTGGCCCACAACGCAGTTTATTCATCGACAGGCGATAATGGGCTTGCATTCCTTGTCTGTTTAATTGCATGTTTGGGTGTTGGTGTTGTTTGTGGTTTTATAAACGGTTTTTTCATTGGTTTATTAAAAATGCCATCATTTATTGTGACTTTGGCCACAATGTTAATATTTAGAAGTATTATTCAATATATTTTGTCAATCCAAGTTGATCCTGTTACTGGTCAAAATATTTCTACTTTCCGTTTAACCGGATATACATCAACAACCGGAAACTGGTTGTATAACTTATATTTTACACAAGTTTTACAAATTTCCATGGTTACCATTATCTTTATAATTATTGGTATATTGGTTTGGTTAATGACTAAATATACAAAATTTGGTCGTAAAATTTACGCTGTTGGTAGTAATGCAAAAGCGGCTGGCTTAGTTGGCATTAAATCTAGCTGGATTAAAGTTGCTGTTTTCTCAATTGCTGGTGGATTAGTTGGAATATCAAGTTTATTACAAATAGCAATGAGAGGTAATATTGACGCTGCCGCAACTGGTACTTCTTATGAATTATATGCCATTGCCTCAGTTGTTTTAGGTGGTATTGCTATGAGCGGTGGTCGTGGTAGCATCCTTGGTGTTATTTTTGGTACGGCTGCATTCCAAACTATCGATAGAATTATTGCTGCCTTACACTTAAATCCAAACTTAAACGATACAATTAAAGGTGCAATTTTAATTATTGCAATCGCTTTACAAGTCGTTAAATTTTCCAAAGAAGATTTCGTTCGTTACTTACAAAAATTAAATCTTATTTATGTTCCTAATAAAGATTTGTTATTAGAATCTGAATATAAAACAAAAGTTGAAAATCTTGAAAAACTTTATACAGGTAAGATTAACAAAATTAATCATTCAACAAAATTAAGTGAAGAAGAAATCGTTTCCTCGATTAATTCTTTGCTTGATGAAAAAGAAACTAAATTAAAAGCATTAAAAGATAAATATGATGTTTTAATTGAAAAAGCTAGAATAACCGCTATTGTTCATGATGAAAAAGAAAGAATTAATTCTACTATTGCTAAGAAAAAACATGAAATTTTAAATCAAAAACAATACGATATTTATGTTTTAAAAAATAAAAAACAAGAAACTGCACCTTGGAAAGGTGAATATACTAAATTAGAGAAAAAATTAGTTTTAGAGCAAGTTAAATTTATAAATCAAACTAATAATGAAATTTTACATGCAAAAGCAAGAATCGGTATGGATCCTAAACAGATTGAACATTTACGCGAATTTACTTTAGGATATGCTAGTGATGCTGAAAAGGAAAAAATTAATACCGAGCATGATCAATTATTAAGTAAATACAATGCTTATCAAGCAAAAATTAATTCTCAAATTGAAAAAGAAAATACTTCTTTTGAAGCAAAATTATCTTCACTTGAACAAAAATATACTGCAAAACTTGAAAACGCACTTGCAGATGATAAAACAAATCATGATAAATATGAATCTTTACAACAGGCACTACAAGAAAAAGAAAATGCTAAACAAGCTTTAAAACAACAAAAAGAAAACGATAAAGCTGCACGCAAAGCAGAAAAAGAAGCTCTTTTAGCTGAAAAGGATGCCAAATATCAAGAACTAGAAAAAGAATTATCTGCTCGTCTTGAAAAAATTATTAAGAACAGAAAATAATTTTAAAATTCTTCATTTAGATAAATTTGTTGAATTTATCAGACTTGTTCATATCATACTTGTTTAAAATTATTATTAAATTTGACGTTTTAATATTCTTAAAAAAGAAAAGGAGAGACTGAAATTATGAAACGTTATGAAGAAATTAAAAAGGTAGAATATTTAGGACCAAATAGTAAGGAGCCATTTGCGTTTAAATATTATAATCCTGATGAAGTGATTCATGGAAAAAAGATGAGAGAGCATCTTAAATTTGCACTTTCTTATTGGCACACTATCAACTACAGCGGTACTGATATGTTTGGCGGTGATACCGAGGATAAGAATTTTAATGAAGCTGATTTGATGAAACGTTATAAGGCAAAAGCGGATTTTGCTTTCGATTTAATGGACAAATTATCAATCGATTATTATTGTTTCCACGATGTTGATGTTTATCCTTATGATCCAAACGATTTGAAAAAATCATTAAAAAGCTTTAACGAAATTGTTGATTATTTAGAAGCGCTTCAAAAGAAACATAATAAAAAATTATTATGGGCTACTTCAAATAATTTTGGTGACAAAGCCTTTATGGCAGGTGCGGCAACCTCACCAAACGCTGATGTATTTGCTCTTAGTGCTTTAAAAGTTAAAGCTACGATGGATGCAAACATTAGATTAGGTGGAACCGCTTACGTTTTCTGGGGTGGTAGAGAAGGTTATGACACCTTATTAAATACCGATATGGGTTTAGAATTAGATAATATCGCAAAATTCTTTACTATGGCACGCGATTACGCGAGAAGCAAAGGTTTTAAAGGCGATTTCTTACTTGAACCAAAACCAAAAGAACCTACCAAACATCAATATGATTTTGACGTTGCAACATGTTGTAATTTCTTAAGAACATATAATTTATTAGGTGATTTTAAAGTTAACATTGAAGCAAACCACGCTACTTTGGCTGGACATACTTTTGAACACGAACTAAGAACTGCACGTGTTAACGGTGTTTTTTCAAGCATCGATGCTAACCAAGGTGATCCAATGTTAGGCTGGGATACCGATCAATTCCCAACTAATATTTATGATACAGTTTATTGTATGTATGAAGTCATTAAAGCTGGCGGATTTGTTAATGGCGGTCTTAATTTTGATGCAAAGACAAGAAGACAATCCAATACATTTGAAGATATTTTATTAGCATATATTGCTGGTATGGATACATTTGCTTTAGGATTAAGATTAGCATATAAACTAATTGATGATGGTCGTATTGATGAATTTGTTAAAGACCGTTACGATTCCTATAATCATGGTATCGGCTTAAAGATTAAAGAAAACAAAACTAATCTTGAAGAATTAGCAGATTATGCATTAAATAATCCAAATAAAGTTACAGTTGATAGTGGAAGACAAGAATATCTTGAATCCATTATTAATAACGTGATGTTTGAAAAATAATATTTTTAGGAAAAAATTATGAGTTATTACCTTGGCATAGATTTAGGAACTTCTTCCATCAAATTATCTTTAGCGGATGATAAAGGAAATATTTTAGATAGCGCATCAAAAGATTATCCATTATATCTTCCAAAAGAAAATTGGTCGGAACAAGATCCTAATCTATGGTATAAGGCAATGTTATCTTGCTTTGATAAATTAAATGAAAAGCATGATTTAAAATTAGTAAGAAGTCTTTCTTTCAGCGGTCAAATGCATGGAATGGTCACATTAGATAAAGATGATAATGTGATAAGAAATGCAATTTTATGGAACGATTCAAGAACTACCACACAAGTTGATTATTTAAATAATGTCATCGGAAAAGATAAATTGATTCAACATACTTCAAATATTGCACTTTGTGGTTTTACTGCCCCAAAAGTTTTATGGCTTTATGAAAATGAAAGATCTAATTTTGATAAAATTGCTAAAATAATGTTACCAAAAGACTATTTAGCTTATAAGTTAAGTGGTGTATTTGCAAGCGATGTATCTGATTTAAGTGGCACTTTATATTTTGACGTCAAGAAAAATGATTATAGCGATTTCATGCTTGATATATTACATATTAATCGTAATATGTTACCAAAAATCTTTAATTCTTATGATGTTATTGGAACATTAAAAAATGATTTAGAAGAAATAACTCATCTTTCTAAAAATTGTAAGATTGTAATTGGTGGTGGAGATCAAGCCATTGGTGCAACTGGAACAAATACTTTAAAAGAAGGCGAAATTTCTTTATCTTTAGGTACTTCTGGAGTTGTTTTTGCTCCCGTCAATGAATATCGTTATGATAAACTTGGTCGAGTTCATTGTTTTAGACATACAACTGGCAAATTCCATCTGATGGGTTGTACTTTATGTGCGATGGGTTCGTTAAAATGGTACATGGAAGATATATTAAAAACTAATGATTATTCTTTAATCGATCAATTAGATGATAATATTAGTGATATTTTATTTCTTCCTTATTTAATGGGGGAAAGATCTCCTATTAATGATCCGAGTGCATCAGGTTACTTATCTAATATCAAATTATCACACACTCGTCTTGATGTATTAAAAGCAATTATCGAAGGTATATGTTTTAGTTTATATCATAATTATCAAGTTATGATTGAAGATGGTATAACAGCGAATTGTGCACGCGTAATAGGTGGTGGAACAAAATCTAAAAAAACACTTCAAATTCTCGCTGATATATTTGGAATTGAAATTAAAACTATCAATTCTAGCGATGGTGGTGCTTTGGGTGCCATTATATGTGCAATGGTGGGTGATGGTCTTTATAAAAATGTTGAAGAAGCTGGTTCATCCTTAATCAAAGATAAAGAAGTATTTTATCCTAATAAAGAGCGCCACACAAAATATGAATTAAAATTTAAAAAATATTTAGATTTATATTGCCGTAATAAAATTTAAAAATTAAAAGAAGAGCAAAACCTCCTTGTTTTATGCATCTTTAAATATTGTTTTCGCTCTTCGAGATTCTATTATAAGAGTGAATTCACTCTTTTTTTATGCATTTTATTTTAAAATTATGTGCAAAACTTGAATATTTTTATAATTTTTTGGGTTTATAGTAAATTAGTTAGTTAAAACTAACTTTTTTCTTTACATTTGCTTTTTATGGTGTAATATATCAATAGTTAGATATAACTAACTAAGGGGGATATATGCCAATTTCAATCGCACCTTTAAATAAAGAATTACGTGTTATTAGGGTATCAAGCGATCCAAAAGTAAAAAAACATTTGGAAAGTTTGGGCATCTTAATAAATTCCATAATTACAGTATTAAGTTCTGATAATGGGAATGTCATCATTGCCTTAAAAGATGGGCGACTTGCTTTAGATAGAAATATTGCAAGCAGTATATTTGTTTGCTAGTTAGGAGGACATATGCAAATTAGTTTAGACAAATTTAAAATCAAGCAAAAAGGTATGATAGTTGCAGTTAAAGGAGAAGGTATAGTAAGAAAACGTCTTTTTGATATGGGCGTTACTCCTGGTGCAAGTGTCGTATTAGTAAAAAAAGCACCATTAGGTGACCCACTTGAGATTACGATTAGGAATTATGAATTATCTTTAAGAAAAAGTGAGGCACAAAATATCATTTTAGAAACGGAGGATGAATTATGATTCGTGTCGCGTTAGCGGGTAACCCAAACTCTGGTAAAACTACTTTATTTAATTCTTTAACTGGTTCAACAGCACGTGTTGGTAACTGGCCTGGTGTTACAGTTGATAAAAAAGAAGGCGTATATAAAAAAGGAAAAGAAGAAGTTAATATTATTGACTTGCCTGGTATTTATTCTTTATCTCCTTATACTCCCGAAGAAGTTATTGCAAGAAATTTTATAATAGATGAAAAACCTGATTGTATTATTAATATTGTTGATGCCACAAACTTAGAAAGAAACTTATATTTAACAAGTCAATTATTAGAGATGGATGTTCCTGTAGTTGTGGCCCTAAATATGATTGACGTCTTATCTAAAAACGAAGATAAAATCGATATTGATGGTTTAAGAAAAGAAATAGGCGTACCTGTTGTAGCTATTTCTGCATTAAAGGAAGAAAATCTAAATTCTTTAATGAATGAAGTTATTACCACTAGCAAAGAAAAAAGATTAGGAACATCAATATTAAAAGGATGCAAAATTTATAGCATTATAGATAATGTTAAAAAACAATTAGATGAAAATGGTTTATTTTCAAGTTTGTTCCATGCGGTCAAATTAGTGGAAAATGATGAAATAGAAAAAAACATGCATCCGAAAGAATATGAATATGTCTTAAAAGAAAAAGAAAAGGTAAATGATCCGCTTTTTAGTAATGATTTAGAGGCAATAGTTGCTGATTATCGTTATAAATATATTCAAAAACATTTTTCATCAAAATTAACCAAATCATCAAGATTAATCAAAGTAAAAGATAAAAAAGGTAATCTTGTTGAAAAAGAAAAAGTATCTATTTCTGATAAAATCGATAAGGTTTTAACAAACCGTGTATTTGGTATATTAATTTTCGTTGTTATTTTGTTTTTTGTTTTCCATTTAACTTTTGGTGAAGACTTATTTTATTTGTCAGCAATGGGTGCTTTTAATGGCGTCCCTGAGGATTTTGCTTTAGCAAGCGGAACAACTTTTGAAGGAATATTGTTTTCTAGTGGCGGTATTCAATCGCCTGGTGTATTTTTACAAACTGTTTTAGTGGGATTTACTGATTGGATTACTGGATTAATTGGTGATGGTCTTACTTTAGCGGGTGCTTCTAACTGGGCTACTGCATTTATATGTGATGGAATACTTGCAGGCATTTTCTCCGTTTTAAGTTTCTTACCACAAATTTTATTACTATTCTTGTTCTTCTCTTTCCTAGAAGATTCAGGATATATGGCACGTGTTGCCTTTATTTTAGATCGTATTTTTAGAAGATTTGGTGTTTCTGGACGTGCGTTTATGCCAATGATTATGGGATTTGGTTGTTCGATTCCTGCAATGACTAATACACGTACGTTAGCAAATGAAAAAGAAAGAATTGCCACTATTAGGGTCATTCCATTTTTCTCCTGTAGTGCTAAATTACCAATTTTAACAGCGTGTGCTGGTGCTATTGTCAGCATGTTTGGTGTTAGTAATGCTGATTTAATTACACTTGGCATGTATTTTACCGGCATAATAGTGGCAATTATTGCTTTGTTAGTCATGAGAAATACAACCCTTAGAGGTGAAACTCCGCCTTTTATTATGGAATTACCTGCTTATCACTGGCCTCAATTTAAATCTTTAATGATGCATTTATGGGACAAAGCGAAACACTTTATTAAAAAAGCCTTCACAATTATTTTAATTTCCAACTTAATAATTTGGTTTTTGCAATCATTTACTCCATCATGGCAATACATTGAATATGTTGAAGGGGAAGGCTTTCTAACTAACTTAACAACAGATGATTCAATATTAGCTCAAATTGGAAAAATTATTCAGCCGCTATTTACACCATTAGGATTTGGTTCGCAATTAGGTAATTTTGGCTGGGTATTTGCAGTTGGTGCAATTACTGGTTTAATTGCAAAAGAAAACGTTATTGCTACATTTGCAATGCTAGGTGCAGTTGTTTCTATTAGTATTGATCCATCAACACTACCAGGAACATTAGAAACTATCGAAGGAGCAAGCGATGTTGCTATGATGGTTTTGGCAACAAATATTAATATTCCTGGAATATTAGCATTTATTGTCTTTAATATGACAACTATTCCATGTTTTGCGGCGGTAGCAACTGCAAAGGCAGAACTTAAAAAAGGAACATTAAGATATACAATTATATTCTGGCTTGTAACTTCATTTATAATTAGTAGTGCCTTCTATTTAGTTGGTACTTGGTGGTGGACACTATTTATTTATCTTGCCGTTATTGCAATATTTATTGTCGCTGTTTATTTCTACAATAAAAAACATCCAATTAAAAAAGGCGAATATTCAGGTGCTTAGTTATGATTGATATTATTATCATTATCTTAGGGATATGCTTATTTATAGGATTGATAATATATTTTGTTTATCAAATCAAAGCAAAAAAGAAAAATCCTTTTAATGATTGCGGATGTAACTGCGCTAAAAATGATATTTTAAAGCAATATCATAAAAAATATAAAAAACACGCTAAATAAAATAAGAAAAAGTCTATTGAAAAATAGGCTTTTTTTATAAAAATATGAAATATTTTTTCTAATAGATGTATAATCTTTATATGAGATGTCCTAAACAAATTGAAGATTTTACATATTATCATAAAAAACCAAACACGATAAGCAAAGGCTTTTTATATATAACTACCATTTTTATTGATATTGATAATCCTGATAAAAAAAGATTAATTAGAGTTTATTTACCTAGTGATTACGAATTTGATAATCCTAAAAAGAGATTTCCGGTTATGTATATGATGGATGGGAAAAATTTATTTGATGATTATACTTCCTATGTTGGAGAATGGCATTGTGATGAAACCATTGAAAGACGTATTAAAAATAATAAGAAATCTTTTATTATAGTGGGAATTGATTCAGCAAAAAAAGATATGGATCGAATGCAAGAAATGACACCAAAATCTACACATCTGCTCTATCATAAAAAAGATGTTGAATTAGGTTATGCTGAGACATTAGCAAACTTTATTATTTTTAATTTAAAACCACGAATCGATTCAATATTTTATACTTTAGCTGATAAAAACAATACCGCGATTGGAGGTTCATCTATGGGAGGCTTGTTTTCCTTTTATTTAGGAATGAAATTTAAAGAAAATATTGGCTTTTCGCTTTGTTTTTCTCCAGCTTTTATGGTTTATCAAAATAAATTTTTTAAGCATAAATTGAGCAAATATCATTTTAATAATGAAGAATATGGTCGATTTTATTTTTATGTAGGTGGGCAAGAATTCGAACACAGATTTGTTGATTTAACATTTTATACTTATCGATATTTATTTCGTAAAGGTTTTAACCACAATCAAATTAAATTAGTTTTTGATTCTTCTTTAAAACATCATGAATCTTCATGGTCAAAATATTATGAAGATGGTGTATCATATTGGTTGGATGATGATTATGAATATTAATTTTTTATCAAGTTTAGAAAATATAACCCCAACAAGAAATTTTAATTTGACATATATCATTATTGATAGTGTTTTTCTTTGCGTTTTATTAAGCTTATTGATATATCAAAAGAAGTATATCACTGTCATTTGGGCCTTGTTTGGTGGAATATTATATTTTTTAGTCGACTATGGATATTTTTATTGGATCAGCGGTTCTAGAATTGTAACAGTCAATGGCGTTTCTAGTGAAGCTAATACCGCCCTTGTTTTATTGTGGATGTCTCTTAGTTATGGTATTACAAATTTTGCTTATATTTGGTTATGCCTAAAAAAAGATAAAAATCTAAAAGAATATTTATTTATGATTATTATTTGGTGGTTAGTTGCACCTTCTATTGCCTCGTTAGGTGGTGAAAATAATATACAAACTTTTAGAACAACTGGTCAATATCATGGTTATATGGCTTTGATACTTATTGTCGGTTATATGATTTTAATCATTTATAATATTGTAAATAAAAAGAAGATGATTAACATTTTACATTTAAATTTAATAGGCATAAGCGTTCAATTTGCTTGGGAATTTGCGTTACTTGTTAATTCAATTAGACCAATAAACGAACATTCTTTAACTACTATGCTCGTAAATAGTATTATTGAAACAAATTTAGGTATGCCGTATATTTATTTCATCTTTATTGCAATATATTCACATTATAATGATGATTTTACAAAAGCTATCGATTTTAAAGATCCTTATTCAAAAGTTATATCTAGAAGCGATTCTTAAAATATTTTTTCTTCAAAATTGCAAATGTTTC
Organism: uncultured bacterium; assembly: GCA_949284685.1. Lineage (GTDB taxonomy): Bacteria > Bacillota_I > Bacilli_A > RFN20 > CAG-826 > CAJOOD01. Next base: position 35,182 of record CASDWE010000001.1, on the reverse strand, counting down.
ATCGCTTAAATCGTGTTCAATTAAACAAGCATCGCGTGCTGCGGTTTCCTCGCTGACGCCTAAATCTAAAAGCCACTTTGAAATAAGTTTGTGACGTTCATAAATTTTATTTGCGATTTCATATCCTTTATCAGTAAGAGTTATTACGCTGGTATGAGGTTCGACATTAATTAGTTCTTGTTCTTTTAATTTTTTTAGTGCAACCGAAACACTCGCCTTGCTAAAAGACATGTCTTTTGCAATATCGATGGCACGTATATCATTTTTCTTACGTTTTTCTTGTAACATAAGAATTCTTTCTAAGTAATCTTCGCTTGATTCAAATTTGTGATTCATATTATTTACCAATTGAGTGCAAAAAATGTTGTTGCAAAAAAGAATTTGCCAAATACATATTTATTGCATGCACTTTCTGTCAATGTAATTATTTGATTATTTATTTCATCATAATCCAAGTCTTCACTCATAGCAGAACCTTTTAAAGTCTTATCATATTCATCAAGAAAATATACAGGCACACCATCATATGTTTCATCTGATTGTTCTATATGATTACTATTGTAATAATAAAAAATGGAATCAGTTAAGCCATAAGAAGTTGAAAGAATGATATCACCATTATTTTTAACAGCAAACCCTTGTACTTTGTTTCTTATAGAGTATATTATTTCTGGCTTTGGAGTAGATGAAGTAGACGTGGTAAAATCGCTAATATTATATTTTGAACAAATCGCATAATATGTTCCATCGCCTGTTTCAAATTCGTGATTTTCAATTACATAAGCTCCGCCATCATGAAATTCTCCAACATATAAATAATCATCGTTGGTAAAGACAAAACTTGCAGCATTGTTTACTTCAATGCCATCTCCAATATCTATCGTAGTATCAGCGTTTAATAAATCTTTTAATTGTACTATATAAATTCTTTCATTGTTTGCAATAAATACATCATTTCCAGTTGTAGCTATTCCACCAACGTGTCCTAAAAAATCTTCACCATTTTTAATAAGAGAAACATAGCGTGATTCGTTTTCCTTGTTTGTGATATAAATTCTACTATTTGTGTGATCCGACATATAACCAGATATCATATATATGCCTTTTTCTTCATTTACACATATTCCTTGTGGAACAAAATTGTCATTTAATCCCGGGAGTGTTGCAATATCTTCCTTAACCGCATAAAATTCTGAATAAATGCCATATTTTAAAATATTAAGACCACCAGAAACCACACTCACTAGACCAAGTATGCTAGCAATGATTATTAATGGAATTTTATAAATTAAACTTTTTTTACTTTTTTTCATCTCTACATATTATACCATTTATCATCACAATGTAAAAAATGTTTGAAATAAAATATTGTTAATGGTTAAATAATAAATAGTATAAATCCTAATGTACTTAATAATTTTTAGGAAAGGAGTTGTTTGATTTTAATCAAACGTTTAGGAAAATTGCATATGAAAAAGAAATTAGCGATTTTTGGTGCGGTATGCGGTGTTGCTATCGTCGGTATAGTTGCAGCAGCATGCTCGTTTACGCCCAAAACCTCTCTTTTACCAGACGATAATCATCGTGGGGTAGTTGAAGAAACTGGTTTAAAGAGAATTTATGTCGTCTTAAATGACGAAACATGGTCTCATGATTCAGTGGATGGAAACCTTTGGATTTATGCCGAGGAAAATGATAATCTTGACGATGAACCAATTAGCACAATTGAAGGTGGCTATAATGATGCTCCAAAAATGCATTTAATTGGTCGCAGTAGCGATGGAAGCCGTGATGATGGATATGGCTATGGTCTTTACTATTTCGATTTGAAAAATGAATATAATTATATTCAAATCAAAAATTTTGCTGGTGAATGGCAGGATGGCTATAACGCAAAACAAACCGCAAAAACATTTTTAGGAACGGACAGCGAATATAACGCACTTTGGATTGAAAAAGGCGAAGATGAAACAGCTGTTCGTAATATTAATTTTGGTTATGTTCCAGCATTAACTAGCGAACAACTTGCTCATGTTTTATCACATGAATTTATCGATTCTTGTTCACCAAATGTCCATAATGGTTATGGTGCTTGGAAACAATTAGAAAAAATCTTTATCAGCCAAAATCTTGGTGATATTGATATGGATACCGTTGTTGATGCAGGCGAAACTGTTGGAGAAAAACCTCTTCAAACGACATTAGGTGAATTAATTAATGCTTTAGCAGTTAGATCTGGCAATGTTGCTCCAGAATATCTTGTTTTATATTTTGAAGATGCTTCTTGGTGGCAAGGCTATAATGTATCAACCTCAATTTATGCTTATGGACCAAATGATGTTATAAATGGTGCTTGGCCAGGTGTTGTTATGACTCATTTGCGCTATGATTCAGATACAAGTCATAATTTCTGGGGTATTAGATTAGATGTTAGTTTATACACTAATATTCAGTTCGTGCGTGCTGGATATAATAATGGTATTTTAGCAGATTGGAATGCTAGAACGGCTGATTTAAGTTTGGCAGATATTCCTTCTGGCATGAATATGTATTCAATTGTTAATAGCACTGCATCTTGGTATGATAATAATCCTGATAATGTTGTTCCTGGTAACTGGACAGCATATGTTGGATAATAAAGTTAAAATTAACATTATTGTTTCTCTTTTCTAAAAGCGTGGGCGACCACGCTTTTAAAATTTTCTTGTATATGCATAAATTATTATTATAATTTAAAGCATGGGAAAAGTTAAGGCGGAGACGCCATTTGTAGACGCACTTAAAAATTATGTAAACGAAGGTATTTCTCCTTTTGATGTACCTGGTCATCATATGGGAAATATTAAAAATAAAATGACCGATTTAGTGGGTCAAATAGTATATAAATGTGATGTAAATGCACCAGTTGGTTTAGATAATTTAGCACATCCTGATGGCGTTATTTTACAAAGCGAAGAGTTAATGGCAAAAGCTTGCCACGCAGATAATTCTTTTTTTCTTATTAATGGAACTACTAGTGGTTTGCAAGCTGCTATTTTGAGTATTTGCCGTCCAAATGATAAAATCATATTGCCAAGAAATGTCCATAAATCTATTACAAATTCTCTTGTTTTAAGTGGTGCTATACCAATTTATATTAATCCTGATATTGATGCAAACATTGAAATAGCAAATCAACCAACATTGCAAGATTATAAAAAGGCGATGATACGTTATCCAAGTGCAAAAGCGGTAGTGGTTATAAATCCAACTTATTTTGGAGTAATTTTGGATTTAAAAAAACTTGTTGAAATGGCTCATGAACATAACATGTTAGTCATTGTTGATGAAGCTCATGGTGCACATTATTATTTTAGTGATTCTAATCCTATTAATGCGATGGAAGCAAACGCTGATATAAGCGCTGTTTCATTTCATAAAACCGGAGGCAGTTTAACGCAATCTAGCGTATTGCTTACCAAAGGAAACAAGGTTAATAATATCAAAATAAGAGAAACACTCAATTTACTAAACACCACGTCCCCATCATCATTATTGCTTGCTAGTTTAGACGCTGCACGAGCGTGGATGGAAGAAAATGGTCCTGAATCTGTTGAAAACATAATTAAATTAAGCGAATATGCTTTTGAGAAAATTAATCAAATTGATGGTTTTATAGTGCGTGGTAAAGATTATTTTAAATCACGCGGATGTTTCAATTATGATAAGACAAAACTTTTAATTGAATTAGATCGTTTAGACTTAAATGGTTATGAAGTATATCGATTATTAAAAAATGATTATCATATTCAAATAGAACTTGCTGAGACATATGTTATTTTATGTATTTTAGCATTAGGAAACACTAAAACTCATATCGATAATTTGGTTAAAGCATTAAAAGATATATCAAAACGCCATTTCCATAAAAATTTAAGTTATCCGGTTCATAATTTTAATTTTGAATATGGTTATATGATAACTAGGCCACGTACAGCTTATTTTGCGCCAACACAAACTGTTTCACTTGATAATGCACTTAATCATATATGCAAGGAATCAATTATGATTTACCCTCCAGGAATACCTATAATTTTGCCTGGTGAAGTTTTTACAAAGGATATCATTAATCAAATTAAAGATGGTTCAAAAAAAGGATGTCGATTATTATCAAATCATAATGATGGGTATCAAGTTGATATTATAGATGAAAATAAATGGAAGAGATTTCCATATTATCAAAAAAAATTACAGGATTATGTTGTTAAAAGAAAAACGACCCCTCGCGGTGATGAGTTTTATTTACCGTTTGAAGGCGATGAACATGATGGGTGTATTATTTTATTACCTTATCGTAAAGATGTTTGGACAAATAAAGGGAAAGATGCTTTAAAAGAATTTTTAAATGTAATAAAAAGCATTTCTAAATATGAACATGTTTACGTTGGCATCGACCCTAGTGTTTATAATAAATATTTGCCGTTAGTGAAGAATTTTACTAGTGTTAGTGTTTTAAAAATAAAATATAATGATGCTTGGGCTAGAGATAATACGTTAATTTTCTTAAAAAATTCTCAAGGGCAAATTAGAAGTGTTGATTTCCGTTTTAATGCTTGGGGCGGAGAATATAATGGTCTATATTCCAACTATCAAGATGATGATAATCTCGGCAAGGTTTTGTCAAAAAAATTAAACATCGATTCTTATTACATTAATAATTTTGTTTTAGAAGGTGGTTCTATCGCATATGATGGGAATAAAACTTTGTTTGTGACAGAAACATGCTTGTTATCAAAAGGTAGAAATCCTCAATTCAACAAAAACGAAATCGAAGAAATTTTAAAAATAAATTTAAATGTTTCACAAATAATTTGGTTACCACATGGTATATTAAATGATGAAACAGATGAGCATATTGATAATTTTATAGCTTTTAAAGATCAACATACTATCTTATTAGCGTGGGCTAACGCTAACGACAAAAAACAATATTTAGTTTGTCAAAAAGCATATAAGATTTTAAGTAACGCTAGGGATATTGATGGTAATCCATACAACATAATTAAGGTCAAATTGCCAAGCAAAATTCGCATTTCTAAAAAGCAAGCAAATGCCATAAAAAAAGATAAATACAATGCAAAACCTCGCTTATTTAATGAAATTTTGCAAGGAAGTTACATTAATTTTTATCAAGGTAAGGATTTTGTTGTTCTTCCACAATTTGATGTTAAACAGGATGAATTAGTTGTAAAACAATTTAAAAATATTTTTCCTAATAAAACAATAATTCCTATAAAAACTGTTAATATATTAATAGGTGGTGGTAATATTCATTGTATTACCATGCAAATTCCAAAGAAAGGAAATTAATGTATGCGAAAAATAAAAGTTTGTGCAGTTCAATTTGCTTGTAGTAGTAATATAAAGCAAAATATTGAAAAAGCTGATGAAATGATTCATGTAGCGTGTCAAGATGGTGCTAACATAGTTTTATTACAAGAACTATTTTCTAACATATATTTTTGTCAAATTGAAAATTATGATTTCTTTTCTTTAGCAGAAGATGTTAAGAATAGTAAATTAATTAAACATTATCAACAAATTGCAAAAAAATATCGTGTTGTTTTACCGATTTCTTTTTTTGAAAAAGATAATAACTGCTACTTTAATTCTTTAGTGGTAATTGATGCTGATGGAAAGATTCTTGGGTTATATCGCAAATCGCATATCCCTACTGGCCAATGTTATGAGGAAAAGTTTTATTTTACCCCGGGGGATACTGGTTTTAAGATTTTTAATACTAAATATGGAAAAATTGGTGTTGCAATATGCTGGGACCAATGGTTTAGCGAATGTGCAAGAATCATGACACTTCAAGGTGCTGAAATATTGTTTTATCCAACCGCGATTGGAAGTGAACCAGTTTTAGATAAAGATAGCAAAAATCATTGGCAAAATGTCATGATAGGCCATGCTGCCGCCAATATAATACCAGTTGTTGCATCAAATAGAATTGGTGAAGAAAAAATCGGAAATTCATCAATGACATTTTTTGGCTCATCTTTTATTTGTGACGAATTTGGAAATGTTAAAAAACAATTAAATAGTGTAGATGAAGGTTACATTATAGAGGAATTTGATTTAGATGAAGTTAATAAACATCGTTATTCTTGGGGAATATTTAGAGATAGACGCGTGGATTTATATGGTGATATTCTAAAATTGAGTATTAAAAAATAAAAAGGAGATATTTATTTATATGCACAAGGAGGAACTATTTGTTAAATCAACTGAAGTAGATGAATTAAAGAAATTAAGAATCTCTTCGTTTTTTAGAATGTTTCAAGATGTATCTGTTGCCGCTGTTGAAGAAATTGGGAAAGGAAACTCTTTTAACGAATCAAAAGGATTAATTTGGGTTGTAACACGAGCCGACGTAAAAATTTATCGCATGCCCGATTATTTAGAACCCATTACTTTTTATACTTATCCTTCTCCTACGTTACGTTTTATTTATCCTAGACATTTTTTAGTTGTAGATAAAAATAATCAGCCTATAATTCGTATGGTTACTACATGGGCCCTTTTAGATGATAAAACAAGAAAAATAGCAACATTAAAAGAAGGCGAATTTAATTTAGAATTTGAAAGTCATGATGGCGAACTTCCATTGCCAAAAAAAATTGATATTCCTTTAGGAGACCTTAAAAAAGAAGTTACAATTTCATATACTGATTGCGATTTAAATAGACATTTAAATAACACCCGATATATCGATTATATTATGGATTTGCATGATTCTGATTTTTATTTAACACATGAAATTACAAATTTTAGAATCGACTATATGTTAGAAGTGAAAGAAAAACAAAATTTGAAATTATATGAAACTTTTTCAAATAATATTTCTTCTGTAACAGGTACGGTGGATGAAAAAGTAGTATTTCAAGCAGTAATAAATTTTAAAGATGTAAAAAAAGATGAAAAATAAAGATATTTTTGAAAAATTATCATCAGAAGAAAAGATTTTGCTTTTTGATGGTCTAAATGTTTGGCAAACACGTCCTATTGATCGTTTAAAAATTAAAAGTGTTTGGATGAGCGATGGGCCACATGGAATTAGAAAAGAAATTATTGAAAATGGCAATGTCAGCGTAATTAAAAGCATAGTATATCCGACTGCTGCATTAGTTAGTTGCAGTTTTGATGAAAATATCGCTTATTTATTTGGTAAAAGTATCGCTAATGATGCTTTTAATAATGATGTTGATTTGATATTGGGTCCTGGATTAAATATCAAACGCCATCCTTTGGGCGGACGAAATTTTGAATATTTTAGTGAAGATCCATACTTAAATGGTGTTTTAGGATATAGTTACGTAAATGGAGCAAAAAGTGAAAATGTTGATTGTTGTTTAAAACATTATGCCTTAAATTCTCAAGAAACAAATCGCTTTGTTTATAGTAGTGATGCGGATTTACATACTCTTTATGATTTATATTTATTCCCATTTTATTTAACAATTAAAAATAGCGACGTCGCTGCGGTTATGTCAGCGTATAATCGTGTTAATGGCATTTATTGTGGTGAAAATAAATTTTTATTAGAGGATGTTTTAAGAAATAAATTCGATTTTAAAGGGATGGTGGTCACAGATTGGGGTGCCTTAAATGATCCTGTCGATTCATTTAAAAATGGTTTAAATTTAGTTATGCCAGGAAACAACAAATATGTTTTAGATGCCATAAATAAAGCATATCGAAATAAAAACATAACCGATTATGAAATTGATAAAGCTATACAGCCAACTTTTGATTTTATAATTAAACATCAAAGTATTGATAAAAGCAAGTTCCAATACAATTTGCAAGAAAACATCAATAATGCTTATAAAATTGCTAGTGAGTCTATTGTTTTAGCAAAAAATGAAAAAGAAATTTTACCTTTAAATAAAAATGAAAAAATTGGAATAATAGGGCAATTTGCAAAAAATATTCATGTTCAAGGTGGCGGTTCAAGCAAAATTAATCCTATTTATTTAGAGCAAATTTTAAATGTTATGGATAATAATAAATACCCATATGAATATGCGGATGGATATGATATTAGTTCTCAATCCACGAACGAAAATTTAATTAGACAAGCTATTGAAGTTGCTAAAAACACTAACAAGATTGTGGTTTTTCTTGGTTTGTTTGATGATTTAGAAACAGAAGGAGAAGATAAAATTTCTATGAGCCTTCCTTCCTTCATGCCAGATTTAATTGATAAATTATATGAATTTAATAAAAATATTGTTTGTGTCATATTAGCAGGTTCTCCTGTTGAATTACCATTTTATGATAAAGTCAACGCTATTGTCTTACCATACTTATGCGGATGTAAAGGTTCTAGTGCGTTAGTGGATATTCTTTATGGTGATGTCAACCCAAGTGGACACCTTTCAGAAACTTGGCCACTTGATACAGCATCAACATATTTAGGAAATGATTTTCCATCTAAAAATAAAAATATTCCTTACAAAGAAGGCTTGTATGTTGGATACCGCTATTATGATGGTTTTAATAAAGATGTTAGATTTTGTTTTGGCCATGGATTGACATATAGTAAATTTAATTATTCAAATTTTAAATGCGATGGAAATCAGGTGTCTTTTAAAATTAAAAATTTGTCTAAGATTAACGGAAAAACGTTAGTGCAACTATACATAAAAGATGATGTAAACAGTTTTAAACAATTAAAATATTTTAAGAAAATTTTTGTTGGTGCAAACAAAAGCATAGATGTAAAAATCATGTTAAACGACGAGATGTTTTCTTCTTATGATGATGAAATTAAATTTTATAGTGTAAAGAAAGGGAAATATAAAATTTATCTTGGTGAATCAATTAACAATATTTATTATTATTTTGATTACGAGATTAAAGAAGGTTCTACAAAGTACAAATACAATATTGATTTACAAATTGATTCAGAAATTTCTTTTGATAATTCCAAGAAACCAAATTTTGATATGAATTCATCATTAAATGATTTCAAATCAACCCGAATGGGAAGGTTTATAAATAAAATATTCGCCAAGGAGTTCAATAAAAGATTTAAAGATGATGATCCAAATAAGGAAATGATGTTTAATCAAATGATGAATACACCATTAAGAGGCGTGATAAACTACGCTAATAGTAAAACATTTGATATGCGTTTAGGCCATTTAATAGTGGATATATTGAATGGAAAATATTTAACAGGTATTAAAAATTATTTTAAAAAGTAAATTTATTGTTCATAATTTGATATAATCAAAGTATGATTGAAATCAAAAATTTAAAACTAGCAGGCATTGATAATGTATTCAATAAAAAATTTGAATCTAATGTCATTAATATTAAAAAGGAAGACAAAATTTTCTTTAATATTTTAAATTTTAAAAATAATGGGATAGTCGATGGACAAATTTTAATTGACGATAAGTCATTGAATATTTATGCAGATAAGGAAAATTGTCTTTACGATTTAAAAATCAATTTTAATGGTGTTAGTTTAGATGCTTTTTTTGATTTGGAATTAAAATTAAATAACAACAAAATAACTAAACTTAAAAAAAATTTGTTAAAAATAAAAAAAATCGATAAAGTTTTAAATGAAAAATTCCATGATATTATTAATTTATTAGTGCAAAACAACGTTCTTTATATAACAATAGATTTAAATTATGGAAATAATTTTGATTTTTTTGAGCAAATAATTAGTCATTGCAATTCGAGTTTGAATGTTGTTGTTTTAGATAAAACATTTGCAAAAAAAGAATCTGAAATTGTCGATGAAAAAAATATCAAAAATACTAATTTAAAAAATGGAATGACTTTTAAATTTATAATCAAAAATATATATTCTAACTTTATTTTTTATGTATTATTTTCGATTTTTCTTGGTGTGTGTAGTTTTCCATGTATTCATTTTATTCGAAATGATAACGCTTTAATTGGCTCTTTTTTATTAATCATTTCCTTATTGTTTTTATTTTTAAATTTCTATATTTTATATTCAAATTTTGCTTTTTTAAAAAAACATGATTTTTTAAAAAAACACGAAATTTACATTGTTTTAATTGATATTTGTTGTTTTTTAGTCGGTTTTAGTATTGGCTATTTGATTGATTTTATTTTGCATTCTTTTGATATCTTTATTGATTTTAAGCAATTTGAGTTTGCTGATTATATTTATTCGTTAGTTGTTTTTACTATATCTTTTATATCACCTATTTTTTCCTTTTTTATATACAAAGTTTTTCAATTTTTCAAAAAACTATTTTTAAAAAATAATTTTGATAATGGGGGCAGAATCGATGAATAATCATCTCTTTTTAAAATGGATTGGACATGCTTGTTTTTTATTAGATGATGATCATTGTAAAGTTTGTTTTGATCCATATAAAAATGGAAGTGTTGACAATTTAACTTTTCCAAACGGAGTAAACACTAATTACTTATTTATAAGCCACGAGCATGATGATCATAACAATCGTGAAGGTGTTATTCAATTATTAAATAAAGTCGAAGATTTAGATGTTCAAATAATTAACATTCCACATGATAATGCTGGTGGAAAATTACGTGGCATGAACAAAATACATATTGTTTATATGTCTAATTATAAAATAGTTCATTTTGGGGATATTGGATGTGAATTGACTAACGAAATGGTAGAACAATTAAAAGATGCCGATTTAGTTTTAATACCAATTAATGGATTTTTTACTATCAATTATAAACAAGCCTATGATATTTTTAAGAAAATTAATCCCCGTATATTAATACCAATGCATTATTATTACAATAATACAGGTTATTTTGACAATAACCAAATCTTTAAATTTATTAACATTGCTAAAAATGAAATAACATTTATTAAAGACAGAATGATTGATATTCAACAGTATGTAGAACCAAATAAATCCAAAATACTTATTCTAGATTGTGACAATCTAAAGGAGAATTAGCTATGAAAATTTTGTTAAAAAATGCTCGAATTTTGACAATGAATGATGACGATAATATTTTTGATGGTGATATACTCATAAACGACAATATTATAGAAAAAATAGGAAAAGAAATTATTGTTAAAAATGTTAATCAAGTTATTGATTGTGATGGCAATTTATTAATGCCGGGATTTAAAAATGCTCATACGCATAGTGCGATGTCATTTGCACGTTCTTGTAGCGATGATTTGCCTTTGGATAAGTGGCTCAATGATTGCATATTTCCTATGGAAGATAAACTTTCCGCTGAGGACCAATATTATTTGAGTAAAATATCAATTTTAGAATATTTATCAAGCGGGATTACGGCATGTTTTGATATGTATTATAATCCGCTTGAAATGATGAAGGCTTCTCTTGAATATGGCTTTAGAACGGTTTTGTTAGGGACCATATCAGATTTTAGAGAATCAGTGAAAGAAATGGTGGAGGCATATAACTATATTAATAGCCAAAACAATGATCTTGTTAAATATGAGATGGGGTTTCACGCTGAATACACTGCAAGTGATGAAATGTTAAAAGAATTAGCGTGTGCTTGTAAAAAACTACATGCAAAAATTTTTACGCACTCTTCGGAAACTTATAAAGAAGTCGAAGAATGTAAAAAGCGACATAATGGTCTAACGCCTGTTGAATATATGGAATCTTTAGGGTTATTAGATAATGGTGGAGGAATATTCCACGGCGTTGTTTTATCCGATAACGATATTGAAATTTTAAAAAAACACAATATTGGTGTTGTTAGTTGTCCTGGCAGTAATTCTAAATTAGCATCAGGAATTGCACCATTAAGCAAATATAAAGATGAAAATATGTTGCTTGGATTAGGAACTGATGGTGCCGGGTCTAATAATTGTCTTGATATGTTTTATGAAATGCATTTGGCAAGCGTCTTGCAAAAACTTTTGTATAAAGATCCGACTAAAGGTGATGCTTTTGATATTTTAAAAATGGCTACTATTGGAAGTGCTAAAATCATGGGTTTAGACAACTGTGATGTTTTAAAAGAAGGAAAATATGCTGATATAATCATGATAGATTTAAAACAACCAAATATGCAACCTATTAACAATATTGCAAAAAATCTTGTCTACAGCGGATCAAAATCAAATATTAAAATGACAATGATTAATGGCAAAATTTTATATATGGATGGTAAATATTTTGTTGACGATGACATCGAAAAACTTTATAAAAAATGTCAAGAAATAACAAATTATTTAAAATCAGTTAATTAAAGTGCGTAGGTTTGTAAAAAAGTTTCTAAAATTTTATTGTGATATTTACTTGCGTATTCTTGTTTCCAAGAATATGAATTTTCATAAATATTTAGTTCGTTTTCATTTAAAACCTTATTTTCAAGAACATATTCGTTTTTGTTTTCTAAATTAGCAAAAAATGGTAAATTATTTATTCTTTCATTTGTGTAATATGTTCTAGTTATTTGATATTTATCATTGACTTTACTTACTTCATCATTAAAATATACGCACATATCTTTTATTTGCCCATTTTCCCAATATTGGTAAGTTGGAACAAAACCACGATCGTAACCAAAAATTGTGTTTTCAACATTGCTTAAAAAATGTTCATTAACAAACTTTCTGTAACTTTCATTATCAGAATTTTTAATTCCGTTTTCTAAAAGCAAGCCTTCAACTTCTAAATCTATTATATACATCTTGGTTTTAAAATTATTTTCATTTGAGAATGGATATAAGACATTTGGAAAAGAATATGAACAATCAGGACAGCTCGACCATGTATATCCTATAAGAAAGGTTTCATCATTTTTAATTGTATCTAAATATTGTTCATCGATGTAATAATAGTTTGGTTTATTGCAATATTCTTCAATTACTTTTAATAATTCATCGCGGCTTTTAAAAAGCGGATGCACATTGCTAGTGTCATAATCAATACGTTCTTTAATTTTACCTTCTTCGACAAAGCATAAACTTGGTCGGTCATTAAAAATAGGGAAGTTCCACGGATTTCCATAAGACATGAACTGAGAATAAGATATTTTATATATTTGATAATGATAAGTGTTAACAACATTATCGATAACATCTTCAAATGTTGTCCAACAACCGCATGTGGAATTATCACCTGGATAAACAACAACAATCATATTTTCATTATCCGCCATTTTTGGTGATAACTGATCGTATGTTATCTTGATTGCATTTTCGATATAAGTTCCAAAAGTTAATGAAATTTTGTCATCACTTTTGTTGCATGATGTAGCAAGCAAACTTGCACAAAGTATTGGCAATAAAAACAAACATTTTTTTCTCATGTTTCTCATTATAATTTTTTTTAAAAACACATACAATAAAAACCATTAAAATTTGTTACTATTTTTACAATTTTTTTGAAAAATTTAATTATGGAAAAAAGCTAGATTGAAACTAATAAATTTCATTTTCAAATCTATTTTTTTCTATTTATATTTTCTTTTTTAAAAAAAATGTTTGTTTTTTTTGAAAATTATTTATATTATTTCTTTCGTTAGTTAATAAAAAAATCTAACTGGTTTTTTATCTTTGTAAAGGAGATTTTTTATGGAAGAGAATAATAAAATTATTAGTCTATCACACGTTAGCAAAGTTTATGATGGTGTGACTGTTGTCGATGATTTTAATCTCGATATTACAAAAGGTGAATTTGTTACTTTTCTAGGTCCTTCTGGATGTGGAAAAACGACTACTCTCCGTATGATTGCTGGATTTGAAACTCCAAGCGAAGGCAGTATACTTCTAAATGGAAATGATATAACGAAGTTACCACCTTATAAAAGACCGGTTAATACTGTTTTCCAACGTTATGCGTTATTTCCTCATTTGGATGTTTATGATAATGTTGCTTTTGGATTAAAACTTAAGAAAGTTCCTGTTACATATACAACAAAAAAAGGTGTTACAAAAACTAAACTTAAACATTTATCAAGCAAAGTTATTGATGAAAAAGTTGCTCGTGCTTTAAAGATTGTTGACCTAGAAGAATTAGAGGATCGTGATATTTCAACTTTAAGTGGTGGCCAACAACAACGTGTCGCTATTGCTCGAGCTATTGTTAATGAACCTGAGATTTTGTTGTTAGATGAACCTCTTGGTGCTCTTGATTTAAAAATGAGAAAAGAAATGCAGTTAGAATTGAAAGCTATGCATGATAAACTTGGTATAACTTTCATCTATGTTACTCACGACCAAGAAGAAGCTCTTACAATGTCAGATACTATTGTAGTTATGAAAGCTGGACAAATTCAACAAGTTGGCACTCCTAAAGATATTTATAACGAACCAAATAATGCTTATGTTGCTAATTTTATTGGCGAAAGCAATATTTATAACGCTACAATGATGAAAAAGAAAGTCGTTAGATTTCTAGGTGCCAATTTTAATTGTCTAGATGATTTTCCAGTTAATGAAAAAGTTGATGTCGTTATTCGTCCTGAAGATGTTGAACTTAAAAGAATTGGAAAAGATGGCAATATTACTGCTGAAATTAAAGAAAAATACAAAGAAAAACTTATTGGTATTGTTGATTCTAAAGTTTTTAAGGGAATCCACTTTGAATACGTTGTTTTAAAAGGCAAAAATGAAATTGTTGTTCAAGATACAAAAGAATTCAATGTCGGTGATGTTGTTTTAATCAATATTGGACCAAATGAGATTCATATTATGAAAAAAGAATTAACGACAAACGTATTTACGGATGCCTATATTGATAAAAACAATAAACTTATTATCTCAGATTGCACATTTGATTGCGAATTGACTCAATTATTAAGCGATTCACATCTTGATGAAAATGGATATCTAATAGGACCAGATAATAAAAAATATGATTTAAAAGACGCTGATGTTTTTGTAGAGATTGGATTATCTGATATTGAAATTTTAGATCATAACCCAAATGAAGATGAAAATATTGGCGAAATTATTTCTATTGTTTATAAAGGTGACCATTATCAATATCTAATCAGAACAAAGGAAGAAGAAGATTTCGTTTGCGATAGCGAGTATGCCTTTAACGAAAATGATATCGTTTCAATAAATGTTTTGCCAAAGAACATTAAATTAACTCTTAAAGGAAGCATTACAAAATATGAAGTCGAATAGTGTTGCTATACAAAGGGTAGCAAATAAAAAACCTCACATTGTTTTATTTCAAAGAAAATATTTATGTATTCCATATTCCATTTTTCTTATTCTTTTTATCATTATACCAATCCTTTTAATAGTTTATTATGCTTTTAGCGACGCTACTGGTGCTTTTTCTTTTGATGCATTAGTCGGTTTTTTTACCACTTGGACTAAAATCAATGTTTTATTCATATCGATTTTTATTGCGTTGCAAACTACACTGATTTGTTTGCTTATTGGCTATCCACTAGCGTATTTTTTAGCTGATAAAAAGGTCAATAAAAACGCTGTTTTGGTAACTTTATTTATTGCACCGATGTGGATAAATTTCGTCTTAAGAACTGGTGCAACTAGAGACTTATTAACATGGATGAATATCAATGGAGGTAATTATCCTTATTTAGCTACTCTTATCGGCATGACTTATAACTATTTACCATTTGTTATATTACCGCTATATACGACCATGCTTAAATTGGATCGTAGTCAAATTGAAGCTGCATCTGATTTGGGTGCAAATCCTTTCCAAGTTTTTATAAAAAATATTTTGCCACAATCTGTGCCAGGAATTGTTTCTGCTATTACAATGACATTTATGCCAACTATGTCAAGTTATGTAATCAGCGACACTTTAAGTGAGGGAAAAATCACTTTATTAGGCAATTATATTTATCTAGATTTTTCTAATACTGCTTGGAATGACGGTTCGTTTATGGCGTTAATTATGCTCGTGATAGTAGGAATCTCAATGTTGTTTACGCGTAATAAAGAAAATCAAGACTCAAAAGGAGGTGCAACATGGTAAAAAAGATATTTGGACAAATTTATATTTGGCTAATCTTAATTATTATGTATTTACCTATTTTAATTTTGATGGCTTTTTCATTCACTGATGCTGTTTACGTTGGTCAATGGAATGGATTTACTTTTGATTTGTATCCTGCATTATTTCAAAATAAAGAAATCATGATTGCTTTAGGAAATACGATAATTATAGCAATTACTAGTGCTCTTGTTTCAACTTTGCTTGGTACAAGCGGTGCAATTGGAGCTTTTTATCTTAAAAAAGGGTTTAGAAAAAGTGTTGATTTAGTAACACAAATACCAATTGTTAATGCTGAAATTGTTATGGCGCTTTCTTTAACAATTTTATTTGTATTTTTAGGGCAATATATTTTCCATACTCAACTATTTAGTTTTTGGACATTATTAATTGGACACGTTGTTTTATCTTTGCCTTTTGTTTATATTTCAGTAAAGCCAAAACTTCAACAAATGGATCCAAGTTTATACGAGGCTGCTCTTGATTTAGGAGCAACGCCAAAAACAGCTATTAGAAAAGTTTTAATTCCAGAAATTTTACCTGGAATTTTAAGTGGATTCTTATTAGCTATAACTTTATCTTTAGACGATTTTATTATTACTGCTTTTACTCGTGGTACTGGTTTGTTAAATGGGGAAGCTAATATTGAAACTCTTTCCACATTAATTCAAGCAACTATTAAAAAACGTCCAGTCCCTGCTGAAATGAGAGCATTAACTACAATTATATTTTTAGCGGTAGTGGTAGCTGTTGTTTGTGTTTCTTTATATCGTTATTATCAAGGAAAGCATAAAAAGACCCACGCTCAAGAAAGGATGTCTAAATTATGAAAAAAATATTTGTTTTACCATCATTTCTTGCAATTTCGCTTGGTTTTATTATAAATCCAGTTATTTTTGGAAGCACTCAATTTGTTAAGGCAAATGCTGAAAATGATGTCGACGCAGATTTAAAAGATTTTATAGATGGTTTTAAAAATCCAGAGGGTAGTCAAACTCTTCGTTTATTAAATTGGGAAGATTATATTTACCAATATGATCCTGAAAATGGCTATGAAGAACCAGATTTAATTACTCAATTTGAAAATTATGTTAAAGAAAATTACCCACAATTTGCAAATGTCAATGTAGTTTATTCAACTACAGATACAAACGAAACAATGCTAAATGAATTAGCAACTGGCAAAGCCTCATATGATTTAATTTGTCCTAGTGATTATGGTATTCAAAGATTAATGCGTGAAAATTCTTTAGTGAAAATTAAACCGTTGATGGATGCTTTAGAAAGCGTCCCTGAATATAATTTTAATAATAATTATACGCATTATGGTTCTAATTATATGGTGGAAGCCCTAGCTAACATTTCTGCTATTAATGATGTAACAGGCGAAACAGAATATCTTGGTGAATATGCTATTGGATATATGTGGGGAACTCTAGGGGTTATTTTTAATCCAGAATATGATTTGTATTCGCATATTAACCCTTATGAAATGATAAATGATATGGCTGATTATTCAAGCTTGTGGTCAGAAAAATATCATGGTGGTATTTCAATTAAAGACTCTATGCGTGATACATATTTTGTTGGATTAGCGGAAACTTATAAACAAGAATTATTAGCTCTTTTGGATGATTACAACAAAAATCTAATTAGTGCCGAAGAATATAATAAACAAATAACTGAAGTTTTAAATAGATGTGATCAAACCACTATTGATAAAGTTAAGGAGAAATTAATCGAATTAAAAAATAATATTTTTGGTTTAGAAGTAGATTCAGGAAAACAAGATATTGTAACCGGCACTATTGGAGTTAATTTGGCGTGGTCTGGAGATTCGGTCTACTCTATGGATTTAGCGGACGAATATAATGATGAACATGGTATTGAACCAGAGGTTGGACTTTGCTATTCTGTTCCTAAAACAGGTGCTAATATATGGTTTGATGGTTGGTGCATGCCAAAAGATGAGACAAGAAGCGAAGCCCAAGTGTATTTAAGTTTATTGTTTTTAGATTTTATTAGTGATCCTGCTAATGCCTCACAAAACACCGATTACATAGGCTATACATCATTTATTGGTGGAGATGACATGCTTGATTTGATGCGTGATTGGTATGATATTAGAACTGATTTTATTTATTATTATGATGAAGAAAATGATGAATATTACGATGTTTATTATTATGATGAAAATGATAATCAAGTATTTGTCTGGTATGATGATTTTCACTTTGAAGGTGAAAGTGAATTAAATAACGATCCAAATCTTTATTATTCAAATTTGGATGGTGAAGAATTTGCTTTATTAAATGAAGAAGGTAATCAGGCAAAATATAATTCTTTTCTAACTATCAATCCTGAATGGGAAGTTGTCGATTTATCATATTTTTTTAATGACACATTAGACGAATATGAAAATAATGTTGATACTATTTTTTATAGCGATTGTTATCTTCCTTTTTCTTACGATGATGGAACAAAAAATGAATGTGTTGGTCGACAATTCTTTTGTCAATTTCCTGATGAACAAACAATCAATAGATGCGTAATAATGCAGGACTTTGGTGCACAAAATGATGCAATTAGAATAATGTGGGAAGATTTTAAGGCAAATGATATTCAAATATGGGTTATCGTATTATTTGTTGTTGAAATAGTTGCTATTGCTGGCCTAATTACATTTTTATTAGTTAAAAAAAGAATCACATATCATTTGAGAAAAAATAGAAGAAAAGAGCAAAAATAATATCTTGATTTAAATCATCTCTATTGATATAATTTATTGGCTTGAATGGTTCCTTAGCCAAGCTGGTAAGGCAATTGACTGCAACTCAATGATCATCGGTTCAAATCCGTTAGGAACCTCCAAGCTAAAATTATGCTTGATTTTATATAACTTTGTTATATATAATAACAAGCAGGGTTTGCGCCTATAGCTCAATTGGATAGAGTACTAGACTACGAATCTGGGGGTTACAAGTTCGAGTCTTGTTAGGCGCGCCAGATAACGGGATGTAGCACAGCTTGGTAGTGCATCTGCTTTGGGAGCAGAGGGTCACAGGTTCGAATCCTGCCATCCCGACCATTTATGGGGCTATAGCTCAGCTGGGAGAGCACTTGATTTGCATTCAAGGGGTCGAGAGTTCGAATCTCTTTAGCTCCACCAATAATGGCTGTGTAGCTCAGCGGTAGAGCGTTCGGTTCATACCCGATTGGTCGAGAGTTCAAATCTCCCCGCAGCCACCAGTTATAATATGTTGGACCGTTAGCTCAATTGGTTAGAGCTATCCGCTCATAACGGATTGGTTCTGGGTTCAAGTCCTAGACGGTCCACCATTTTTTTTATAAAAGGAGATGTACCCAAGTGGTTGAAGGGGATGGTCTTGAAAACCGTTAGGGGCGAATAACCCGCCAGAGTTCGAATCTCTGCATCTCCGCCATCTTATAACTAACATTTTGATACAAAGTAAGGGTATTGAAATGAACGATATTTGCTCGAGAAATCGGGCATTTTTTAATTTTTAGCGTTTTGCTAGTAGATAAAATTCGGTTCGAACTGACGGTTTTTAAAAATTTGGTTCTACTAGAAAAACGAAAGCCTACTAGATAAACGTTTCTCTACTAGAAAAACGATACCCTACTAGAGAAATGATACCCCACACAAAATCTTAGTTTTTGCGAAATAAATGCTTTTTTAAGTTCTAAAGACTTTGAGAGGTGTTTATAAATGATCAAGGTTATAGAACTTTTTGCAGGTATAGGTAGTCAAAGAGAAGCATTGAAAAGGGCTAATATAGAACATGAAATAGTGGCAATTAGTGAAAACGATAAATACGCAAGTAGAGCTTATGAACTACTTCATGGATTAACTAATAATTTAGGTGATATAAGAAAAATAGATAAGTTGCCAAAAGCTGATTTATGGACCTATTCATTTCCTTGTACTGATATTTCTCTAGCAGGAAAAATGAAAGGTTTTGATAAATGCAGTAATACACATTCATCGCTTTTATGGGAAGTTCAAAGATTGCTTGAAGTAGCAAAAGAAAATGATGAACTTCCTAAATACTTATTGATGGAGAACGTGAAAAACATAATATCGAAGAAATTCATGCCATTGTTTCAAGTGTGGCTAAATTATCTTGATTCATTAGGCTACAAAAATTTTTATAAGGTTCTTAACGCCAAAGACTATGGTGTTCCTCAAAATCGAGAGCGTTGTTTTATGATTTCGATTAGAGATAAGAATGCGCACTATGAATTTCCAAAGCCTATCCGTTTAACTAAAAAGCTTGCAGATCTATTGAAAAATGAAGTAGATGAGAAATATTTTCTCAGTGAAAAGCTCATCACTTGCTTTACTGATATGAACGACAGACATGGACTCATTCGTGGATTGAGATTTAGACCAAAATACATGAATGAAACTGACTACGCATTTGCTATTACAACTCATGCTGGTTATAGACCGACCGACAATTACATCATTGTCCCACAAGCAACTAAGGAAGGTTATGCATTAGCTGAAGTGGGTGATGGGGTTTATACGAATAGATGCCCATCAAAAAGGGGAGTGGTTCAAAGATCGATAATTCCAACCATCAAAACATCAGTAACTGATATAGGAGTAGTTGCTAATGATAAAGATGAACTTATATCCATTCGAAGACTAACTCCTAGAGAATGTTGGCGACTTATGGGTTGGTATGATGATGAAATAGATAAAGTAATCACTGAATTTAGTAATACTCAACTTTATAAAATGGCGGGAAATGGGATAGTGGTAGAGGCACTAGTTGAATTAATAAAAACATTAAAACTAAGATAAAAAAGACGAAGAATTAATCCTCGTCATCAACAATAACTTCAAGTAATTTTCCTATTTTTTTGATTACCCCGCACACAAGAGCGTTGCCCATCATAAAATATCTTCTTTTATCAGTCATGCCTGTGTTTGTCCAATTATCAGGGAATTGATTTAGTCTTTCACATTCAACTGGCGTAAGTAGTCTTAATTTTCTAGTCTTAGGGTCGACAATAATATGTGTCGAACGATTGACCGTTCCTTCTGATGTGAGCATTGTTCTACCTGGAAGTTTTAAGGAATCATTTTCGGACATAGCACCTTCAGAGTAAGTATATTCGTAACCATTTTTATCTACTCTTTGAATCTTTTTACTGCCTCTTAAATAGGCAAATTTCTGGATTTGTTCTTTTGAAAGATAATATTTTTCCTCTACTCCATCTTTTATGACTATGTCACCTAATGTTATTGGTTTTTCTGTAATAGGCTCAGCTTTATGAGTAAAAACTTTTCCACCAATCATATAACCTGATGTTTCAAAGGATGCAGCAAAGTTATCTGAAAAATCAACCAAATCATCATATTTATCTAATTTAATTTCTTTGATGTTTTTTTCGTGTTTCACTATGGGGAATGCTTTAGCAAATACGCCATCTTCGAAAATGACAGAGCAAGGTGATAGGCTTTTTGTTTTCTTGTAATAATTTGTTTTTTTGCTATAAGCAAAGATGTAAGTACGTCGTCTTCTTTGAGGATGCCCATAATCGGCGGCATTGATTACTCTCCATTCAACAGCATAGCCAAGGTCGTTTAAACATTTAAGCATAATGCCAAAGTCTCTGCCTCTTTGCTTAGATGGAGATTTCAATAATCTATCGACGTTTTCCAACAAAACAAAAGGAGTGTGCTTAGCTCTAAGAATATCTCTAATTTGCCACCAAAGAACGCCTTTTTTGCCCTCTATACCTTGTTCTTGAGAAAGACTTCTTGCCACTGAATAGTCTTGGCAAGGGAATCCTCCGCAAAGAAGTGCATGATTAGGAATTTCTTTTTTGTTAACTCTTGCTATATCAACATTAGAATTACTGTTATCTTTAAAATGGGTATTGTAGCAATCGAATGCTTCTTGAGACTTTGTGGCAGGTTCCCATTGATTGGCCCATACAAAAGACCATGGCCCGTTTTCTATTGCGAGGCCATTACTATCTATATTTTTTATGTCGTTAAGTCCTACACGGAAACCACCGACACCTGCAAATAACTCAATAGCAGTTTTTTTCATCACTTAAATCACTCATTTCTAATTTATACAACTGAAATTTTACCATAAAAAGGTCTCTCGATCAAGAAAATATCGAATGTTTTTCTAAATGAAAACGTTTCAAATTCTAGTAAATGATTTCACTATTTGATAAAATTTAAAAAAGGGTGTTGAAAATATGAGCATAAATCATGAAACAATGCTCAATCTTTATAGAAGTGTAGAGCAAATCCTAGAAACAGCAAGAAAAGCCAATCATCATCGTATTGGTGAATTTAATGTGAATAATCGCAGTTTGGATAAGAAAGCTAAAGGCTCTATAGGTCAAATTGTAGAAGAAGGCATTTTTCATTATCCAGTAAATTCAAGAGCTGAGGCTGACTTTAATAATTTAGGGGTTGAACTTAAGGTTACTGGTCTTAAAAAACTCAAAAATAATCACCTTGCCATGAAGGAACGATTGGTGCTTAACATCATCAATTATTTTGAAGAAGCCAATGTTGATTTCGAACATAGTTCATTTTGGGTTAAGAATAAATTACTTTTAATAATGTTTTATCTTTATGAATATGAACGCAATGATTCTAATTACATGATTTTAGAATCTGTGTTACATAAATTTTTACCAAAGGATCTAGAAATCATTAAATCTGATTGGAAGATAATTCATGACAAAATAGTACATGGCGAAGCGCAAAATATATCAGAAGCCGACACTATGTATTTAGGCGCTTGTACAAAGGGGGCAGATGCTGCTTCAAGTTATAGAGAACAACCTAATTCACCTATTAAAGCAAGGCAAAGAGCCTATTGTCTAAAAGCTTCTTATATGAATAGTTTTGTTGATAAGGTTTTTCAAAATAAAACTTATGATGAAATAGTGAGCTATGACGAAATTAAAGGTCATTCCTTCGAATATTTAATCCGGCTTAGATTATGTAATTATTTTGACAAAACAGAGACAGACTTATTAAATCAATTTGGGATAAGTAAAACTGCCAAATCAAGATTTAATTTACTTTGCGCTAAGATGCTTGGAATAAATGGTAGTATTAATGATTCTGATGAGTTTAAAAAAGCAAACATCGAATTAAAAACAATTAGGGTAGAGGAAAATGGAACAATTAGAGAACACATGTCCTTTCCGCATTTCGTTTACAAAGACATAGTTAATCAGGACTGGGAAGATAGTGACATATTTAATAAGTTTTATTCTACCAAGTTTCTTTTTGTTATTTTTAAAAAGACAAATGGGGAATATAGACTAAGTGATGTAAAACTTTGGAATATGCCTTATCAGGACATAGAAAAATATGTTAAACCAGTATTTGAACATACAAAGGTAACTATAGCTAAAGGTTCAATCGTAAAGGAAGTTAAAAACGGAAAATACTATACGAACTTTTTAGGTTCAACTTTCAATGGCGTCTGCCACGTTAGACCTCATGATCAAAAAGGAATCAATAAAACACAAAGAGGATTAGAATTACCCGTTCCTGATAAACTTACTGGATTAATTCGCTATACTAAACATTGTTTTTGGTTAGATAAAGATTATGTTCTAAGAGTGTTAAAAAATAAAGAAATTGAGCAATAAGATATGGATAAAGAATTGGTAGAAAACTCAGTAAAAATCTTGCAACTCATATATTCTTTTAAACAATTTAATAGATTGATGATTAATTTTGAAAAGGAATTAAATAACATAGTTTATTATAAAGATGCCGAAGACAAATATATTAATACTGACTACTTTTCAGATTTTTATGAGCAAGTAATTAGTCTCGTTGTTTTGTGTGCAGTGAGAGCAAGACGTTTAATTGAAATCAACAAAATCCAGGTAAGTAAGTATGTAAAATTTACATCTATTGGCCTTATTAACGCCAAAAAAAGTATTAGCTATGAAAATGCTTTATCTAAAATTATTCACTGTAAAGAACTTTTTGTCGAAACAGAAGGCGATTATAAGACATATTTTTATTGCCTCAAAAAATTTTAACTTTTTTTCAAAAACCACCCTCGCAAAACGCCTTCCAAATCTCCATATGGTGAGAAGGGGAGTGTTCGCTCTTCTCTAGAAACTATAAGGAGGAAAAAGTTATGAAACACAAATTAACCATTGGCGTTTCTAACAAGTCTCCTAAGAGCAGGGTAGTTACCTATAAGAAAGTATCACCAGAAGCAAAAGTCAAAGATGTTATTGGTGATGCAAGTAAGGTAGCAATCATCGTTCCTGGGGAATATAGAAAAGGAATTGCGTTAAACAACTTCAAAATGAAAAAGACCTACGGCAATCCCGAAATCGGCAAACAAATATGGCAAGTAACCACGGCATCTTTGATAATTTGATTTAGAGACAGACTTTGCGGATGATTTCAATTAGTCAATTGTGATATAATATCAGCATGTATTACTTATCAAATTATTGTTCTCCAATTGGTAAAATTGTTTTATTTTCTAATGATAATTTTTTGATTGGACTTTGGTTTGAAAATCAAAAACATTTTGCTTCTACATTGTCGTATCCATTTTCTAATGAAGAGAATTGGATTATTAAACAAGCGAAAAAATGGTTGGATTTATATTTTTCAAATCAAAAACCAAATTTTAATGTTCCTATTAAGTTTATAGGAAGTGAATTTCAAAAAAAAGTTTGGACAGAATTATTAAATATAAGTTATGGATACTCTGTTAGTTATGGTGACATTGCAAAAAATATTTCATATAAAAATCAAGCTAAGAAAATATCTCCGCGTGCTATTGGCAGTGCGGTAGGAAAAAATCCGATTTCCATAATAGTGCCATGCCATCGTGTTTTAGGTAAAAACAACAAATTGAATGGATATGCAGGCGGATTAGATAGAAAAAAATATCTTTTACAACTTGAAAACATTTCTTTCAATGAGTAAGACTATTAAAAAAAATAATAAATGCTAAAATAAAAATATGAGAAAAAATATTTTATTAGAAAAAGGTAAACTTTTAGATGAAAATGGAAATTTATTTCAAGCTGGATATGCTTTTAGTTTAGTGAGGCAATATCATCGTAGCGATATAAAAGCTTGCAAGTTAAAAATTAAAGAATGGGATTATTATTATTTTGGTGATGAAAAATACGGTATAGCTTTAACTATTGATGACAATAGTTATATGGGGCTTGTAAGTGCTACTATTTTAAATTTTGAAGAGAAAAAACGCAGCGAGACAACAAAAATGTTTTGGTTCCCGCTTGGCAAAACTAAAATGCCAGAAACGAGTGTTGATGGATCGATAGAAGTAAATAAAAAAGGTTATAGTTTTAAATTTTTAAATGAAAAAGGCAAGCGACATATATTAGTTGAAATCACCAATTTTGATGGTAATTATTTTATGTGTGATGTCGAGTTGTCTTTAACTACTCCTAATTCAATGGTAATCGCTACACCTTTTAAAAGAAAAAAACATTTTTATTACAATCAAAAAATCAATTTATTAAAAGTTAATGGTTATTTTTCATATGGAAATCTAATACACAATTTTAAAAATGCATACGGTGTTTTAGATTGGGGTAGGGGCGTTTGGGAATATTCAAACACTTGGTTTTGGGCAAGTTTAAATGGCGAAGAAAACAATCATCTTATCGGATTTAATTTAGGTTATGGTTTCGGAGATACTAAAAACGCTAGTGAAAATATGCTTTTTTATGATAAAGAAGTTTTTAAATTAAATGATGTTATTTTTGATATTCCAATAAAAGAAAACTCAAAAAGTAAATTAGATTTTTTAAAACCATGGAAAATTTATGATAATGATGGAATGATAGATTTGATTTTTTATCCTATTTTAGATCGTCATGCTAAAATAAACGCTTTAATTTTGGGCCAAAATTCTCATCAAGTTTTTGGCTATTTTAAAGGACAATTTAATGTGGGCGGGAAAACAATAGAAATTACAAATATTTTAGGATTTGCTGAGAAGGTTAAAAATCGTTGGTAAAAATTTCATTTTTTAATAACTATAATATGCTTTTTGTGATAGCATTTTTATGAGGAGTGAATATGCCTTCTTGTAGAAATTGCCATTCAAGATTAACAAGATTTGATAAAGATGTATGTCCAGTATGCGGTTGTAAGGATCCATTTTTGGGCGTAAGTATGGAAACAAATGAAATAACACAAGAAATCGATTCATTAAAAGATGAAAATGTAATGTATCGACCAAAAAAACGTGGCGTTGCAGTGTTTTTAACTTTACTTGCAGGGTTTTTCGGAGTTTCGTTTTTCTATTTGAAATATATTATGACAGGGATTTTATATTCGATTGCTTGTTTAATTTGTGCCGGAATTCTTTTTGTTATCTTATTCTTTTTAAGCGATGTTGGTTTGCTTTTAGATATTATTATTCCTGTTATTGTCTTATACGCAAGCAATATTATTTTAAGTATTTTTATAGGTTTTAATAAAAATTTTAAGGATGGTAGGGGAGAATTTTTAAGATAATGCCTCACTATTTTGCTAATTCGATTGTTGATAATATCGCCACTTTTACTTTGGATGATGAGCATCACATCGTTGATGTTTTGCGTATGAAAAAAAATGATGAGATTAACATTGCTTTTCAAGGAGTTGGTTATGTTGGAAAGATTGTTAATGAAAAGCCATTAAAAGTACAAATTTTAAAAGAAAATAATTTGAATACAGAATTAAAAAATGAGGTGACACTATTTTATTGTCCAATAAAGGGCGACAAATTCGATCTTGTTTTACAAAAGGCGTGTGAAATAGGGGTCAGTAATATATATTTGGTCATCTCTGAAAGAACAGTTGTTCGGTTTGATAAAAATATTATTAGCAAAAAAATCCATCGATTCCAAAAAATTATTGATTCTTCTGCGAGTCAATGTATGCGATTAAAAAAGCCAATTATTAAAGGTATTATTAACATTAATGAAATTGATAAAGGCATTCTTTGTAAGTATAACTTTTTAGCGAATGAATATGTTAATCAATCTTCAAAACCACCTATTGATTTGTTTTCTAATATACAACCAAATTCAAGTATATCGATTTTTGTTGGTCCAGAAGGAGGATTTTCTCTTAATGAAATTAATTTTCTGGAAAAATTAGGATTCGTAAGTATTTCATTAGGGAAAAGAATTTTAAAAAGCGATACTGCTGTTATATATCTTTTAAGCGTGCTATCTTTTTTGTTGGAGTGTAATGATGACAATTTATGAACTTTTAGAAAAGAAAAAAAAGCGTCGAAAACCTTTTGAAAATAGTGAAGAATATGACTTTTATATTCGAAATAAAGAATTGCTTTTAAAAATTCCACGATATAGTTTTCTTTATAATATGGAAAACAATGAATTCGATATTATGAGATCTAATATCGTGATATATAGCATTTTAAATAAGCAAGCGATTGAAAAAGAAATTTTCTTTTTGTCGAAAAAGCATGATATAAACTCCAAGACAGGATTGACATCATTTTTAAATTCTTTAAAAGAAAAAATAATTGATTTACCATATCTACAGCATGATAAAACTAGAGTATATATACCGATATTTTCCTTACCTCTTAATATAATTTATGCAAAAGAACCTCAAAAGCTACTTTATTATCCATATAATTTATTAACAGAAGAATATAAAGAAACTACTATAGATTGTTTTGATACTTATAGGGCTGATTTATATGATTCGCTTTTTACTAAATTGATAAAAATTTCCACAAACGGACAAGAAATCGCTTATTTTCATTATGATACTAATACTGTTTATATCGTAAACAATCAAGGTCGTTTGGATAATAAAATAGTTCTTTTTGATCGATACATCAAAAAAATTTATGATAATCATATGGTAGAACGATTAAAAGTTGTTATAGATGCATATTTTCAAAATTCTCGCAGTAATTTTGTTGAAAGTTTATTTGAACAACAATTTATTTCTGAAAAAATTTATTTAATTCTTAAAAAAGGCAATTATAGAAATGAAAAATAATATTTCTGATTTTTCTTTTTTTATTTTTTCATTAGGATGCAAAGTTAATAGTTATGAATCTTTTGCAGTGAAAAATCTTCTTTTGGAAAAAGGTTTAAGATATGATGATTTAAATCCTGATATAGTTATCATAAATACTTGTTCTGTAACAAGTGTTGCCGATCAAAAATCACGACAACATATTAGACATTATAGAAAAATGTTTCCTGATTCTATTATTTGTGTAATGGGATGTTATAGTCAAAAAGAATACGATTTTATTCAAAATAATCTTCCTTTTGACATTTTAGTGGGGACCACAAACAAATATTTAATTTATGATTTGATTAAAAAATTCATAGAAAATGGTCATCAAAAAATTGTTGATATAAATAAAAATATTAAAAATTTTAAATATGAGGAAATTTGCAAAACTGCTTATGTTGAAAATTGTCGTGCTTATTTAAAAATACAGGACGGTTGTGATAATTTTTGTAGTTATTGTATCATTCCATATTTACGAGGTAAACCAAGATCACGTCCATTAGAAAACGTAATTAATGAAGCACGTTATATTGTCAGTCTAGGTATAAAAGAAATCGTTATAAGTGGAATTCATATTGGAAAATATGGGTACGATTTAGATAATGTCAATTTTTCTAAACTAATTGAAGAAATTTTAAATATCGACGGTTTAAAAAGACTAACAATTTCATCAATCGAAGCTAGTGAAATAGATGATAATCTTATTGAACTATTTGGAAAATATAATAATCTTGCAAAACACATACACATACCATTACAGAGTGGAAGTGAATCTGTTTTAGAAAGTATGAATCGTAAATACACAAAGGAAGAGTTTTTAAACAAAATAAGAAAAATTAAATTAATGTGTCCAGATATTGCGATAACCACCGATGTAATCGTTGGATTTCCTGGTGAAACTGATGAAAATTTTAATGAGACAATAAATTTTATAAAAGAAGCAAAATTTGCAATGCTTCACGTTTTTCCATATTCAAAAAGAAAAGGAACAGTGGCGTCTTTAATGCAAGATCAAGTCGATGATTTTCTCAAAAAAGAACGTGCAAAAGTTTTGCGTGAATTATCTGATGAGTTATATACTAATTTTTGTGATTCGCAGAAAGGCAAAAAATTGCATATTTTGATTGAATCTTTTGATAAATCTAAAGAAATTTGTGTTGGTCATAGTGAAAACTATATAAAAGTTGAAATTAATTCAAACGTCGATTTGACTAATAAAATTGTTGAAATTATATACTAAAAAAGCAGCATCTATTGCATATAATCTGAAAAAATTTATAATTTGTCTAAAAAAAATTGACATATTTATGTAATTTACATATAATAAAACTCGCATTTAAGGAGGGAAATTATGGCTGTACCATTTAGAAGAACTAGTAAACATACTAAACGTTTAAGAAGAACTCATTTTAAATTAAATGTCACCGGATTAGTTACCTGTCCACATTGTGGTGCGATGATTAAATCTCATCATGTGTGTCCTCAATGCGGTTATTATAATGGCAAACAAGTGTTAAAAGACGGTCATTATATGACAAAAACAGAAGTTAAAAAGATGGAAAACGAAGGTAAAAAATCCACACGCAGAAAATCAAAAAAAGAAGATAGTAGTTCAACAGAAAATAAATAGCCTTTAAACGGGCTATTTTTTTAAATATAATAAGTATTGCGAGATAAAGAATAGTTTGGAGGAATTATGAAAAATTTGAATCATTACATTGATCATACTTTGTTAAAGCAAGATGCAACCATGAAAGAAATTAAAAAATTATGCGACGAAGCTAAACAATTTGATTTTATGTCTGTGTGTGTAAACCCTTGCTATGTTCCATACGCACACGAATTATTAAAAGATTCTAATGTTAAAGTCTGCACAGTTATTGGTTTTCCTCTTGGACAAAATTTAACAAGTACAAAAGTTCAAGAAACAATCGATTGTATTAATCATGGAGCGGATGAAATAGATATGGTAATTAATGTTGGAAAGCTCAAAGACCATGATTTTGATTATGTTGAGAATGAAATTTCACAAATAAGAAATGTTTGTCATGGCAAAATTTTAAAAGTTATTTTAGAAACATGCTTATTAACGGACAAAGAAATAGTTGATGCTTGCCACTTATCATTAAATGCAAAAGCTGATTTTGTAAAAACATCGACTGGTTTTTCTAAAGGCGGTGCGACTATTCACGCAGTAAAATTAATGAGAGATACTGTTAAAGATAAAATGGGTGTAAAAGCCTCTGGTGGTATTCATTCTTATCAAGACGCGATTAATATGATAAATGCTGGTGCAACTCGTATTGGCGCTTCTAGTGGTGTTGCTATCGTAAGTGGCACTAGTAAAAACGAATAACAAGATAATTTTTATAAATAAAACTTGTAATCATAAGATTATAAAATTATAATTAAAACGCTGTGAAGTAAAGGAGGTGGAAAGTCATGCCTAAAACAATTGTTCGCGAAGGTGAAAGTTTAGATGAAGCATTACGTCGTTTTAAAAGACAGGTCAATAAGGCTGGTACCCTCCAAGAAACACGTAAAAGAGAATATTATCTAAAACCTGGTTTAAAAAGAAAACTTAAATCAGAAAATGCAAGACGCAAAAATCGCAAATAATTAAACATTTATTGTGGAAGTTAGGCTGGTTAGGGCCCGACTTCTGATATCGCGGAGTAGAGCAGTCTGGTAGCTCGTCGGGCCCATAACCCGGAGGTCGGTGGTTCAAATCCGCCCTCCGCAACCAAACGAAATTATGATCGCAATGTGCGGTCTTTTTTTTAACCACCGACCACCTAGAACCACAGTTTGCCAGTATCAACTATAAAATCTACTAGCTATATAGCGTAAATCCGCTTCATAATTTGGCCAATAAAAATCTATTAAGTGTCTGCTATTTTCGTTTTTAATTTCTTTTCCTATGTATCTAGCGTGCGGTCTGAACATTATCGGCCCGATATGTAAATTAGATATAAATTTTTGATTTTTAACTTCTATGAAACGATAAATTTGTTTTTTTGAAACGACAACGCCATAATTAACATCGCCAAAGTACACAAAATCCGCTGGTGTATTCTCTTCGAATGTTCCCTTAAATATTACACGATTAACAATTGTTTTTATAAATTCTTTATTCGAATTTAATTCCTCATTTGCTTCACTAATTCTTTCACGCAGACGATATCTTAACTCTTCATAAGGCAACCTTTCTTTTCCGCTTCCGTCCATAGTCAAATCACCATATTGATACAAAAGAATAGTTTGCTGAGTTTTCTTTGAAATGTTTAATCCTCGCATGAATAAAATAAATTTTTTAATATTTTCTTGATGAACATCTTTTGATCTTCCGCTTTTCATCGATACATATTTTGTTATTCCATTGTATGTTATGGAAAAATCTGGTTTTATATAACCATCGATAAGTTCACATTTAAGTTTTTGTTTTTCGTCAACAAATCCAAAAATTTCCTTAACCATAAATTTTAAATTTTGATTTAAATCGCAAATTTGTTTGTCATTTAATGCCAAAACTAGTTCTTTTTCTTTTAATAATCCAACATTATCTTTCATTTGAAACCTCCTTTTGCTAAATTAAAGTATGTTGTAATTACTATTAGGGGAAATAATTGAAAAATTCTAATTTTTTTTTGCTTCTTATTATCCTTGAAATAAAGTGCTATCTATTTTAAAATTATTACGCTATGAATATTACGGTTGTTTGCGATGTTTTAGGTGAACCAAATAATGGTACCTCTATCGCAGCTTATAATCTTATTAACACATTAAAAAACAAAGGCCATAATGTTAATGTTTTATGTCCTGATGAATTAAAAAAAGGAGAACCAGGATATTTTGTTTTGCCGCACCTTTCTTTTGGCGTTTTTAATTCTTATGTTGCAAAAAATGGTGTTTCGTTAGCTAAATTTGATTTGGAAACAGTGGATAAAGCATGTAAAAATGCTGATGTTATACATGTGATGATGCCATTTAGTGCAGGCCATATGGCGGCTGTTTATGCTCATGAGCATCATATTCCATTATCGGCAGGTTTTCATGTCCAAGCCGAAAATATAACTTCGCACATATTTGCAATGAATAGCGAAGGTATAAATGCTTATGCATATAAAAGGTTAAATAAATCTGTCTATCAATATTGCGATAACATTCACTTTCCTACCAAATTTATCCAAGAATATGTTAAAAAATATAACATAAAAGCTGATAGTGAATATGTTATATCAAATGGTGTGAACCAAAATATTTTTTACCCTCATTATGTTAAAAAACCAAAAGCATATGAAGATCGCTTTGTTATATTAATGAGTGGTAGATATTCAAAAGAAAAAAACCAACAGATGCTTATAAAGGCTGTTGGTAGAAGCAAATATAATGCTCAAATTCAATTGATTTTTGCTGGCGATGGTCCACAAAAGAAAAATTTATTTGTTCTATCCGAGCGCGTTTTAGTCAATCGTCCATTATTTACTTTGTGTTCAAGAGAAAAATTATCAGAAGTAATCAATTATTCCGATCTTTATGTTCATACTTCCAAAATTGAAATAGAAGCAATTTCGTGTTTAGAAGCAATCTCGTGTGGTCTTGTTCCTCTTATTAGCGATTCGCCTCGTAGTGCAACTTCTCATTTTGCTTTATTGGATAAATCAAAATTTAAGTATAATAGTGTAAAAGATTTGAAAAATAAAATTGAATATTGGATTGAACATCCACAAGAAAAACAACTAGCAAGAGATAAGTACATAGAATTTGGCAAACAATTTGACTTTAATAGATGCATGGACGAGATGGAAAAAATGCTTGTTGAAGTTGCAACTAAATATGGCAAAAAGAAAATATAAAAAAACGTTTTTTTATCGCGACGAATTAAATGACGACTTTGCAAAAATTCAAATTCATCCTAAATATATTGATGAAAAATTTAAGTATTTGCATGGAAAAATATATTGGTTTTTTGCTATTTTAATTAGATTTTTTATTATACCGATATTATACGTAGTAAGTAAAATTTGTTATGGCACGACTATTAAAAATAAAAAAGTTTTAAAAAAACTTAAAAATAGGGGATATTTTATATATTCCAATCATACAACTGCTTTTGATCCAATCAATCATGCTTGTTTGGTAAATCCAACCAAATATAGTCTAATTATTGCTTCTGTTGATGCCTTATCAATCAAAGGAATTGGATGGTTAGTTCATCTTCTTGGTGCTATTCCTGTTCCTAATAATTTAAAAATGTATAAAAATTTCTCACAATGCTTAAAATATAATATTGAAAAAAAACATAAAATTGTTGTTTATCCAGAAGCACACATATGGCCTTATTATACCGATATTAGACCATTTAAAAGTGTTTCGTTTCGTTATCCAGTTGAATTAGACGCACCTATAGTGGTTTCAACAACTACGTTTAAACGAAGAAAAATTTTTCATACACCGAAATTAATAATTACTTTGTCAAATCCTATTTTTCCAAATAAAGATTTAACATTTAAAGAACAAATCAATGATTTGAGAAATAAAACATATAAAATTATGAAGACTGTTTCTGAAAATTCAGTAAAATATGAATATTACCACTATGAAAAATTATAATTATATTATTAAGTGCATTTATCTTTTTAAAAATAAGTTTAAAGTTTATAATTAATTCAGGAGGAAAAAATAAATGAATTTAAAAGGAACTAAAACGGAAAAAAATTTAATGGAAGCTTTTGCTGGTGAATCACAAGCTCGCAACAAATATACATATTTTGCTAGCAAAGCTAAAAAAGAAGGCTATGAACAAATTGCTGCACTTTTTTTAGAAACCGCTGATAATGAAAAAGAACATGCAAAAATGTGGTTTAAATTACTTCAACCAAATGGTGAAATTATGGATACTGCATCAAATTTAAAAGCAGCAGCGGAAGGCGAAAATTTTGAGCACACCGATATGTACAAAAGAATGGCAGAAGAAGCCGAAGCAGAAGGTTTTAAAGATATTGCTAGACTATTTAGAAATGTTGCGGCCGTAGAAGCAGAACATGAAAAAAGATATCTTAAATTATTAGAATCTGTTAAAAATAACAAAGTGTTTATTTCTGATGATGTAGTAGTTTGGAAATGCAGAAATTGTGGACATATTCACGTTGGTAAAGAAGCTCCAAAAGTTTGTCCAACATGTTCGCACCCACAAAGTTATTTTGAACGTTTAGCAACAAATTATTAGTTGATAATTGAATTTAAATGCACTCTGATATGCATCGAACATGTAAGAGTGCATTTTTATAAAATAAATAATAAATTTTTCTTGATTTTTATTTATGTTTCCTAGATAATAAATACGCTGTCAAAATTGGACCATTGGTGTAGCGGTTAACATGTCTCCCTGTCACGGAGAAGATCGTGGGTTCGATTCCCATATGGTCCGCCAGCTTTTTTTAATAAAAATTTAAAAAATGTGGCCATGGCCCGGTAGCTCAGTTGGTTAGAGCAATAGACTGAAAATCTATGTGTGGCCAGTTCGATTCTGGCCTGGGCCACCATTTTTTAAAAACAACTAACATTCTATGTTAGTTTTTTTATTAAAAAAAGCCCAAATGGAGTGCTAGGATAAAAGTGGACAAGGGTAAAAAACACCCATCCACTTTTTTCTTTGTTATTCTAGTAAAAGGAGGTTTTATAATGCGAACAAAAAAGAAAAATGTAATGCGAACTCCAGAAGAAAAAGAAGCTATAGTGCTAGAATATTTAAACGACAAGCGACCATCTTATCGCAAAACAGCGGATAAATATGGAATTGCTGGTTCGACGTTCAAAAAATGGAAAAAGCATATTTGGAATTTGGGATTGAAGGATTGAAAAGTCAAACAGGAAAGGCAAAACACCCAGGAAAAGGAAATCATTTATCTGGATTACATCTAAAGAAAAATAAAACTAGAGAAGAAGAGCTCGAACTAGAGAATCTTAAACTCAAAGTGGAGGTTGCCCGATTAAAAAAAGGGTACCAAGTGAAAGGAGTTGGTTCAAAAAAGGAATACGTTACTATCAAAGACTTGAATACGAAGTCTTAGATGAATTATCTAAACAATATCCTATTTCATTACTT